>CALJJQ010000068.1 GCA_937973965.1 uncultured Calothrix sp.
ATTGGTTAAAAAAAGCTGAACCTTATTATCAGAAAAGTGTGAAGACGATTAAGCGATGGTTTGGAGAAATAGCTGGATATTTTGAAAGAAAAACTACTAATGGGGTAGTAGAAGGGATTAATAATAAATTGAAGCTAATAAAACGAAATGGATTTGGCTTGAGAAATTTTCGCAATTTTGAAATTAGAGCTTTACTTTTTTGGCATTATAATATTAATTTAGCACGTTAGGTACGCAAGATCCAAGATTTTTAGTAATCGGTAGTCTGTGCGTGAAATTATTGTGGTTTCCACTCATCAAGTATTGGATTAGACAAGCAACAGCCTTTGATTTAACTCAAGGACAACCTTGGTTGGTAAATGCTCTGGCTAAGGAAGTGGGGAAAACGATTTTAGGGTTTGCTGTTCGCGTACAAGCGTGCTATTTAAGATTTTTCCGTCAACCCTATTTACAATCGGGAATATTTGCAGAGGCTATTTTCCTGCAAGACACTAGAGGTGCTGTGCGAGGGTGATACCTCCTTCAACCGCTAATAACCCTGCAAGCGGACTACCTAAACCGTAAAGCAGCACCCGTTGATAGTTACCGAGCTTCAGGAGGATTGAGACATCTAACACGTAGGTTGAAAACGTTGTGTAAGACCCTAAAAAGCCGATTGTGGCAAATCCGTAGAGCCATTGCTCTGTACTCATCTTCTGAAGTAGGGTTGTCAAGAATCCGATCAAGAAAGCACCAGAAAGGTTAATCAAGAAGGTCGCAAAGGGGAAATTTCCACCAAATTTTTGAGTACAAAACAGGGTCAGATAATAACGGATTAGCGCTCCAGGAATTGCACCTAACGCAATCCATACAGGGAGAAAATTAGAAAGTTCCATCAGCTTGGCCAATCCCGATCAAGTTTATTAAGTATCCATTCTGCGATCGCAATCCCTGTTTGTAAGCTAATAAATCCCAGCAACACACTTCCTATCCAGTAAATCAAGTCCGTTTGTAAATTCCTTTGCAACAGAAGTTTGGCGCTATCGAGTTCATAACTTGAAAACGTGGTGTATGAGCCTAAAAATCCAGTCAAAAGTAGTAGTCGCAAATCAGGATGAAAGCTGATAACTTCCCCTAAAGACAGTGTTGCTAAAAGACCCATCACAAAACATCCAGTAATATTTACTACTAGGGTACTGTAGGGGATAGCTGTGCCAAACAAGTGACTAATAACGAGTCCCAGGTAGTAACGGCATAAAGATCCTGCGATCGCGCCTAATGAAATAGCCATAACAGTTCGCACCGTATGCTGTTTAAGCATGATCATATTCTCCCATTGTTTGCGCGATCGCTCTTGGCAAGTCTGCTACATTGCTGATGTAGAGACCGATTATGCCGACCAATTTTACTACTCCCATTCGCCGAGCAATTTGCCTCACGAAAAAGCCCATCAACAAAATCCAAATCACCTTCTCTAACATACCGTCACGTTGCAATTGAGTGAGGTTGAGTTAAGTAATTAACGTGACTTGTTGCGGTCAGCTTAGTGGGAGCCAGAATCAGCGTACCCCTACCCTTCCGCTACAAGTAGGAACAGTAGGAGCCATCAGCCTAACACGTTGTGAATATCCTGGAAAGGCTGGGCGGTTTCGGCAAACTTTATCGCCATCATTCCTTTCTTATACCATCAATATGCCAATTCAGGGAAGACCCGGTTTGTAAATTAGGGAGTGGGGAGTAGGGATTAGGGAGTAGAAATGATTTATTTAAGGCTTATGTAACGGCAGCTTGTGATTTTTCCGTAGTACGAGCAAGGGCTTTGAAATGGGTGTCCTTAGCTGAAATTTTTAGATAGTAAACTCATAAATAAGCAATTATTAATTAATACTTTCAGAGAAGATGATCGGGAAATACAAAAAAATAGAATAAAGCCATGATTGAAGGTATTTGATAATACTTTAGTTCCTAATTTCATACACTATACTTTGAATATAAAACGGTTCCATTGGGGATAAAAATCAGAGGATATCGGAATGCTGATTTATCGATAAATTATTATTTATCATATAGCATTTTGGGATACTGAAACCCCAATTTCAATTTCTACATAACATGATGTTGTAGACAGAGGACATCTACAGGAAGGCATCAAAATAATTAAACAACTATCGATATCTATAGCAATCCGATTTAAGTAGTGAAAAATAGCGTGTCGTTGACTGGTGACTGTTAACTGTCAACCCTTAACAACTCTACATATAAGATTTCACCAATCCTGCTCGGACTGCGGTATCCTTTATTTGAATTACAGTCAAATATGATTGCCAGTTTACTGTGCATTTTCATGATGAAAAATATCTCTGTAATCATCTGTAGTGCATCTACATGAAGTTTGTAAATAAGTATTTTTGATGCTGTGTAAATATTCAATTAAATTTAATTGCAAGTGAGAACAATGACCCAACTAAGTATCCAGAAAACGATATCTACCGCATTTCAGATTTATCGATTGAGACTGGGAACATTTATCAAAACTTCCTTTTATAGTCATTTGTGGTTGTTATTATCGAATCTGGGATTGATAGGAGCATATTCCTGTTTGATTTATTTACCCCTGTTGCTTTTTGTCGCTAACTTATCTGCTACTGATTCTTCCGGTAATAATTTATTAATTATCTTACTTTCCCTCGTGGGAGGAATCATATTTACATGTTTAACTGTTTTCACTGCGAGCAAAGGTTTAAGAATACAAGCCTTAATTGCTTGGATAGCATCTAAAGAATTGAGGAATGAAAGGGAAACACTACAAACCGCTAACAGACAAGTGAAAAGATTTTGGGCGTTTTTACTGGCTCAATTTTATATTTTCTTAATCAGTTTAGCTTTCTCGTTACTTGCCGAAGTATTGAGTAACATATTTCCTGAGTTTTTAGCAGCGATTATATCGCTAATCGGGCTGTTGATCAATATCTGGATGACGGTAAAATTCCTGTTTGCTGACATTGCGATCGCGTTGAGAAATACGACTGCATTAGATTCGCTGAAGTATAGTTTCCAACTATCACAAGGTTTTTTCTGGCAAATTACTATCATCGTCATCTGTATTTACCTTATCCTTCTCCCCGTATATATTATTCCCCTCCTACCTTTTTTATTCGGATTATTTTCTGCACTTGCAAAGATACCAACAATTGCATCCGACTTGAGCAGTTTTTTGGTAGTTCTCAGTAGTCTAATTCCATTATTGATTATCAGCTTTATTGGTTTGATTATAGTTGGAATATTAACGATACCCCTTTGGCAATCTGTGAAGGCAGTAATTTACCACGAGTTAACTTACCACGAGTTAACAGAGAAATAAATAAAGTATAATCATAGTGGAGAAAGTCTAGGCATTAACGATAAATTAACTTGCAGTTATTACTACCTATCTCCACTCCTGATTATTATGTCTTAATGTGGTCAAAAACATCTATTTTATCCGTCATTTCCCAGGGTAAACGTATATCAGTTCTACCCACATGACCGTAGGCTGCTAATTTTTCATAAAAACCACCTTTTAATTGGGAAGGTAAAAATCTCAAGTTAAATTGTTTAATAATACCTGCTAAACGAAAATCAAAATTTTGTGCGAGAATTTTTGCAATTTCGCCATCGGCAATTTTTCCGGTTCCAAAGGTTTCCACTTGGATACTCAAGGGTCGCGCATAACCAATTGAATAACTTAGTTGGACTTCGCACTCATCGGCAATTTTTGCTGCAACAATATTTTTGGCTGCATAGCGAGCGACATAAGCACCGATTCTATCAATTCGGGTTGGGTCTTTACCACTTAAAGCCGCACCACTGTGTCGGGAATATTCGCCATAGGTATCAATAGCATTTTTCCTACCTGTTAAACCCGAATGAACCGAAGGTCCACCGACACTAAATGGTTCATCAAAGTCAATAAATATTCTCGTTTTACTGTCAGGTTTAATGGATTCATCTAAAAATACAGGTTTAATTACTGTTTCCCGAATATCCTCTGCAAGTATATGCAAATTCGATTTTTCCCACCTATTTTGACTAGCAATAATTGAAATACTGTGAATTCTGTAGGGTTTACAATCTCGAAATTCCACACCTACTTGCACTTTTCCATCGGGAGATAAATAATCAAGTTTTTGATTTAATTTAACTTTGCTTAGTTGTCGAGCCAATTTATGGGCTAAATATATTGGTAAAGGCATTAAAATCGGAGTCTGATTGCAAGCAAAACCAAAAACTGTCACTTGGTCTCTCACCGTAATTTGTTCAATTTCCGCATCAGATAATTTCCTTTCGTCAATTTCTGCAAAACGATGAATCCTAGCTGTCGGTAGCTGCTTGAAGGTTGTTAAAATACTACAGGTTTTACCATTAAAATCTGGTTGGTCATAGCCAACTTTTTCAATTACTTGTCTCGCTATATCCGTAAAATCGACATTATCATTTTGTTCAAACCTAGCTGCTAAAAAAACAATTCCTGTAGATACGGCACATTCGGTAATAACTCTCGCATAGGGGTCATGGAGTAAAAAGCGATCAACAATAGCATCGCTAATTTGATCACAAAGTTTATCTGGATGACCTGCTGTTACAGATTCGGAAGTAAACAAAAAATCTTTTTTCATTATTGTCACCTATTTTCCACCCAACTAGCTTGTAAATAGAGTGTAGACTCGTAGCGAGGGAATAGGGATTAGGAAGTAGAAATAAGCTATTTTAGACGCTTCTCCGTGAGAAACTGCACTATACAGGTCTAAGCGTCAAGCTAAAGCTATATATTTACTTCTCTAAATCAATCCCCCCATATGAACGACCGGAGTCGGTGAATTTTTTCCTTGTTTCATTAACTACCAATGGCAAAAAGGCACTACTACTAATTACCAATCCATCGGTGAGATTAATCGGTGATAAACTTAATAACATTCTTAATCCGGGAACACCCAAAGATAATAGCTGTAATCCAATGGAACCAAACAACGCAACATTTAAATATTTATTTTGTGATAACTTTCCAGAGTCAAAAATAGTGTATGTTTGGGAACGACAACTTAAGGCATGAAGTAGTTGTCCGACCGTCAAACTCATAAAGGCAATTGTACTAGCTTGTGAACCCATCCCATACTTACTGATACCGTAACCATAGGCTGCTAAACTACTCAAAGAAATACTACCGGATTCAAACAAAATATTGCCAAAATCGGATTTTTGAATAATAGCTTCCTCCGGATTGCGGGGTGGTTTTTTTAATACATCCGGTTCCGTTGGTTCTAACGCAAGTGCTAAACCAGGAAAGATATCTGTGACTAAATTCAACCACAAAAGTTGAATTGCATTTAAAGGTTGTCCCAAACCCAGGGTTGTAGCTGCTAACATTACCATAATTTCACTCATATTGGTTGCTAGCAAAAAATGCACCGATTTACGGATATTATTGTAAATTGTTCGTCCCCGACTCACCGCAATCATCATCGTTTCCAAATTATCATCGGCAATGATGATATCTGCAACCTCTCGCGCTGCATCCGTACCACTATGACCCATCGCTACACCCACCTGAGCTGCCTTCAGGGCTGGCGCATCATTTATACCATCTCCCGTCATTGCCACCACCCGTCCAGCCGACTGCAAAGTTTGCACAATTTGGAGTTTATTGGCTGGGCTAATGCGAGCAAAAACATTTACTCTGTCAAAAATCACACTCTTAGCCTCAGCATTAATACTAAGCATATCAGTGGAATCAAGAATTTGTAGTTGATCATGGTTAGCTAATTCCAATTCCTTGGCGATCGCAAATGCGGTGAGTGTTTGATCACCGGTAATCATGACGGTATCAATTCCCGCTTGATGAAATTGTGCAATCAAATCTTTGACTCCGGCTCGAATGGGGTCTTTCATGGCAATTAAACCGAGCCAAATCAGATTTTCCTCTGGGTTTTCCCTGTCTTTTTCCCCTTCTATGTAAGTATAAGCTACTGCTAGTACCCGCAAAGCTTTACCTGCCATCCGCTCATTTTCTAGCTCAATGGCCAATTTATCATCTGCGGTTAAGGGAACTATTTCTCCCCCTTTCATACGTCGATTACACCGTTGCAACACCTCCATTGGTCTCCCTTTGACTGCAACTAAGGTTTCCCCTTCCTTAGTTCCATGTAGGGTACTCATCAGATTACGATTTTCAGAGCGTTGATTAATCTCCTGGAGAGGATAACTCTGCCGCAAGCCGATTACATCCACCCCAGCAGCGATCGCAATATCAATTAAAGCATTTTCCGTTGCCGAACCATTGACGATATATTTACCCTCCTGTTGCACCACCTCACTTTCATTACATAAAACCGATACATGCAGCATCTGCACCAATTGCTGACAACTATAGGGATTAATAATGCGATCGCCATTTACGAATTCACTATCACGCACCTCAATTCGTTGAGCATCAGTCTGAATTTCCACCACGGACATGCGGTTTTCCGTAATTGTCCCGGTTTTATCCAAACAAATTTTCTGCACCGAACCTAAAGCTTCCACCGCATTCAAACTCCTCACCAGAACTTGATGCTTGCGCATATCGCGAATCCCCAATGCCAAAGTCGTAGTTGCAACCGTTGGTAAACCCTCCGGAACTGCTGCTACTGCTAAGGATATGGATGTAGTTAACATTACCAACCAGGGATAACCCCGCAACAATCCAATCAAAAACACAACCCCGCAAATACCACTACTGAGCATCACTAATTGGCTACCAACCCGATCCAATTGTTTAGCTAGGGGAGTATCTGTAGCATTTGCTGACCCAACCAGTTGTTGAATTTGACCTAGTTCCGTATATTTACCCGTACCCGTTACTACTGCTAAACCCTGTCCCCCCGTCACCAGAGTACCCTTATACACCATATTTACTCGGTCTGAGAGACAAGTTTCCTTGCTATACAAAGGCTTAGTAATTTTATTTACTGGTATACTTTCCCCTGTTAACGCCGACTCATCCACACTTAAATTTTCCGCTTCCACCAATCTCGCATCTGCGGCCACATAGCTACCTGGTCTGAGAATCAAAATATCTCCCAGAACAACATCAGCCGTATTTATTTCCCGAATTTGGCCATTTCTCAGGACACAAGTAAAAGGGCGATCGCGTTTTTTGAGAGACTGAATAATTTTTTCTGACTGACTCTCTGTAAAATAACCAATCACCGCATTAATTCCCACTACCCCCATAATGACTAAAGCATCAATCCAGCCACCTGTTACAGTTGAAAGTACAGCAGCACCTGTTAATAAAGCTACCGGTAAAGACTGGAATTGCTCCATAAAAACCCTGAGTTGGGAACGGGATGGAGACTCCGGTAAAAGATTTTGTCCGTATTGCTCTAGCTTTGCTAAAGCTAATTCATCAGATAGACCATATGCTGGGGAAGTTTGCAAAGTTTCAATCACCGCATCTGTTTCCAGCAAATGCCAATCTTCTTCAACAAAAGCACCGCATGGTTCACTGATATCCGCTTGATTGATAATTTTCCCAGAATTTCTGCCTAGTGGAGAAACATTCGGCAATTTATGCTGATATTTTTTTTGTTTATACTCCCTAACAATCAAATCAATAATATTCTGAATCCGTGTATGACTAATGTTTGGATTAAAAAAAATCAAAACATTGCTAGTCAATGTATTCGCACGCACAGAAATTATCTCTGGAACTTGGATAAGGGATAATTCTAAATAATCCTTAAAACCTTCTTGCTGATAAAGTTCATTTAATTTATACCTACCTCTACCCCTGACACTGGTATGTATTGCTTGAACCACGAAACCCCCCATTCAATTTGAGAGTTAGCAGATACATTCTGAAGATAGGAAAAAAACTTGAGGATTTTGTGAGGGAAGGAAATCATTAAAGATTGATTAGCGATCGCTATTCTCTCCGACATTAAACCTACATTTTCATGCTCTGCACCTTCTCCGTGTTTCTTATAACTACTCAAACAGACATAATATAACTGACTTCAAGCAAGTCCCTCATGTCCCCGGGACACAGCCAAACAAGAAAATAGCTCATTCCCACTTCCAACTCCTTATTTTCAAACAAGAGTCTTGGAACACAGGTAAGGAAGCTCTACTTCCTGATTTGAGGAACAGAACCTGGAAGCGAGTCATGACATGACTTCAATGTCACTTATGAACCAATACGGTTGGTGTTAAAGATAACTGTAGGTTGGGTTGAGGCTTTGCGTAGACTGTTGATTTTGTGGAAATTTACCCATAAGTTCACACAGTTTTTCTGATGATCTCGTCCCGATGCTCCGCGTGGGGACGCATTCCACG
>CALJJQ010000069.1 GCA_937973965.1 uncultured Calothrix sp.
CACCATAATGCGGATCATGGCAAGATAAATAAAAGTCTCGGATGTTTCCGGTAATAACTCATAATCTCTGACCAAACGGCGACACCCCATCAACCAACCAAAAGTGGTCTCTACCAGCCAACGTTTTTTGAGTAAAACAAAACCACCGTATTGATTTATAGTTCATATCTACTCCCCACTCCCTACTCACCTAAATACTTATAGTTCATATCTACTCCCTACTCCCTACCCACCTATTTTCAAGTGAGGAAATACCAAAAATTTAATTTTCACGCTTTCATATTTGTGGTATTGTCAACATACCTAAGATTGGGAAACTCCGGTGAAATTCCGGGACTGTGCCGCAACTGTAACCAAAGAGTCAGTGGGAAGAATCAACTAGCAATTGACCGATGGAAGTCAGAACACCAGATTTTAGGGGTTAGTATTGCTGTTTTGGGACAGTTACTAACACACCATCAATAATCCCTGCGTTGCACGGGGAGGATAGGGGAAAATTGCTGAATCTGACTGCTGCATCTCGACGAGAAGTTGCGCCAAGCGCGTCTACGGCTTGTCCAGGTTTATTTTACGGTGTGTCGGCACGGGATGGAATGCTGGCACGAATTCGGATTCCAGGTGGTATGGTAAATTACCATCAGTGTTATTTATTGGCGGAAATTGCTGATAGGTATGGTCAGGGTTGGTTGCAAATTACCAACCGTGGGAATGTACAAATTCGTGGGATTCGTGGTGAAATTTCCCTGGATGATTTGCAAAGGTTGCAAATTGGGGGATTGGGTGCGGAACTAATTGAATTAGACGCTTTGCGAAATATTATGGCTAGTCCGACTGCGGGAATTGATCCACAGACTTTGATGGATACCCGTATATGGGTGAGGGAGATTGACGATTACCTGAAAAGCCATCAGGAATTGGATATGTTATCCCCGAAATTTAGTATTGGTTTGGATGGGGGTGAAAGGGTGACAATCCGCGATCGCCATAATGATATTCTTTTGGTGGCACGTCAATCCCTTGCAGATCAAAGCAGGTATTTACAGGTTTATTTAAATAATCAAGATACCCAGTTGTGTATTACCCCCCACCAGGTTTTACCTGTCATCACAGCTTGTACCCAAGTGTATCGCCAATATTGTCAAGAAAACCCCACTCAAAACCAACGTCCTCACCGTTTACGTCAGGTTTTAGCAGATTGGGGTATGGATGGATACTTGCAAAAAGTTACAGCCTATTTAGGATTTTCCTTGATTGCTGTAGATAAATTGAATTTAGCCCAAGGAGAATATGGTCAAAAGACTAATAATTATGACCATATCGGGATTCACAACCAATTACAACCAGAACATGTTTACGTTGGTTTAATCCTACCCCTGGGAAAACTCACAACTAAACAGATTCGGGGTGTCACAGCGATCGCTCGTTTGTATGGGGATGAAACCCTACGGTTCACACCTTGGCAAAATCTGATTATTCCCCATATTATGCGATCGCAAATTTCGGAAGTGTTAGCAAAGCTGGAAAAACTGGAATTGGATTGGCATTTAGAAAATCCTTGGCATAGTTTAATCGCTTGTTCGGGAACTCAAGGGTGTGCATCATCCCATATTGACACCCAAACCCAAGCCGAAAATATCGCTCAAACCTTACCCAAACTGAATTATCCCTTGAAAATCCATATTAGTGGTTGTGAAAAAGGCTGTGCTAGTCAAGGTGTTAGTGATATTACCATAGTTGGTGTCGCCAAGGATAAGTATAAAATTTTCATTGGCAAGGATAGCTATCAGGGAAAATTTGGTCAAGAGTTATACACAAACCTGACTCCTACAGAAATTCCCCAAGTCCTGACCCAAATTATTCAAACTTACCAAACCCAGCACCATGACCAGGAAAGCATTCAAAAATTCCTTAGCTGTTATGGAATAGAACAATTACGGCAATTGATTGGGAGATAGGAAGAAGAGGAAGAATAGAAGTGCAGAGGGGCAAAAATACGGTCTTCCATAGGTATGTATTGTATGATTTATCAAAAATACCTGCCACTACTTCTAAATACCGATTCAAAAAATTTTTGCAACACATACTCAATATAAGACGCGATATATCGCGTCTCTACGAGATTCATCTGTAATTTTTACATGACAGTTAATTAATCCAAAATCTAAAATCCAAAATTCCATGACTACTTACATTCGAGATGGTAACGAAATCTACCGTAAATCCTTTGCAATTATCCGTGCAGAAGCCAATTTAAAAGGCTTGCCAACAGACCTAGAACGAGTTGCGGTCAGAATTATCCATGCTTGTGGAATGGTGGACGTGGTGGAGGATTTAGAAGCCTCACCGAATGCAGTTGGTGCAGGGTATGATGCCCTTGTGGGGGGTGCGCCGATTTTATGTGATAGTCGTATGGTAGCAGAAGGAATCACTCGTAAACGCTTACCAGCGAATAATCAAGTGATTTGTACCCTGGGTGAACCACAGGTGGAAGAATTAGCACAAAAACTGCAAAATACCCGTTCAGCTGCTGCATTAGAATTATGGCGATCGCATTTAGAAGGTGCGGTAGTAGCAATCGGCAATGCACCAACTGCGTTATTTTATTTATTGGAGATGTTAGATCATGGCGCAGCAAAACCGGCTTTAATTTTAGGATTTCCCGTCGGTTTCGTTGGTGCAGCCGAAAGCAAGGCAGCACTTGCAGCCAATAGTCACGGTATACCTTATATTACACTTCATGGCCGACGGGGTGGTAGTGCAATTACCTCTGCGGCTGTGAATGCGATCGCTCAAGAGGAAGAAATTTAAGTATGGCACACAATTGCGGTCGGTTATACGGTTTAGGAATTGGACCTGGAGACCCGGAATTATTAACCATGAAAGCGGTTCGTATCCTCAAAGCGGTTCCCGTGATTGCCTATCCTACCCTAGAAAATGGCAAATTTTTGGCTAGGGCTATTGTCAGCGAATACATTAGTCCAGACAAAATTGAAATCCCGATGCCGTTGCCTTTCAGTGTGGAACGCTCATCCCAACCCTATTATGACATCGGTGCAGCCAAAATTGCCGAACATCTGGATGCTGGACGGGATGTGGCAGTATTGTGTGAAGGAGACCCTTTTTTATACGGCTCATTTATGTATATATACAGTCGTCTCCAGGATAAATATCCCACCGAAGTTGTCCCCGGTATTTCCTCCACCCTCGGTAGTGCTTCCGCTTTAGGTGTTCCCCTCACCTACCGCAATGATGTATTAAGTATTATGCCTGCAACCCTACCCACCGAAATACTATCAGCTCGCCTTACTGTCGCTGATGCTGCGGTGATTATTAAGCTCGGTCGTCACTTTGCTAAGGTACGTCAAGTTTTAATTAATACAGGATTATTTGAGCGGGCTTTGTATATCGAACGCGCTACCATGCCGAATCAGCGTATCGTTCCCATCCAGGAAATTACATCCAGTGAAGTCACTTACTGGTCATTAATTATGATACCTAGTCAAGGGAAAGGTTGGGAATGAGGAGCAACAGGGGAAATTGAAGAATAGACTGCTTCTAAAATATGAATGCCAAATTTATATATTAGTCCTAAATGATACGTGGTAATGAATCAAAGCTAGAATGCTTGTAAATGAATGATTTTTATCAAAACGATTTCACGAAAATTTTGATACTTTTTCTGACCCTGCTACCGAAAGCTCCCCGTTAGGTATGAAAACCGTATAAGTGTTTTCTGACGAATGGTTGCGGATTGATATATATTTTAGATTGGGGAGGCTTGAGACCCATCTCTGTTCTACTCTGTACTTTGACTGCTATTTAGGAATCATATTTGATTTTTGAAGATACCAATTATCCCGAAGCTTATCATAAAAAGCTTTATTTCCCGGTATTCCTAACAAGATTCAAGTGGGATTCCTATAGTTAATAAATACTGAATCAAATGATTTATTTCAGTGAGGTTTTTTTATTTTCTAATTTGAAAATGTTGAGATTGGTGGGGGGAGTAAAAAGTTTTGCCACGTCGTTTTTATGTCAAGTTTCAAGGTGTGTGTTGGAGTTTTTCGGGACAAAGTTATTCTCAGTTGTTAGCGGATGGTGCTGTTGGTAAGTTTTCATCTCCGGATTTATCTAGATATGCTGGTCGTCAAATCAAAAGGTTTCCTATCTCTGCGCAACCTATCGATGTAACTGATTTTGAGGATACTCATTATTATCAAGAGTGGGAATACTTTCTCAAAACTAATGGTCAAACTGGTTTTGCTGCTGCTGATTATATAGATGTTTTTTTTGATGATTAGGTTTATATTTTATAATTAGGGTCTGCGGTAAAAATGAAGGCGGAAGTTGCTGTCAATAGTCTGCAAGTCGGGATGAGAGTGCCGGATTTGACCATATATTCCGAAGAATTAGCGACGGTGATGAAAGGAGCTACGCGATACTCCACAATGGATATGCCACCACCATTGTTAGTGGTTGAGATGGTCAGTCCGAATCAGGAAAATCGGGATTATCGCTACAAGCGTTCGGAGTATGCAGCACGGGGGATTGCCGAGTATTCGATTGTTGATCCTATTTCCCAAAAGGTGACGATTTTGGAATGGGTTGAGGGGTTTTATGATGAGCAAGTTTTCCCGGAAGAAATGGCAATTGTTTCGGCGATTTTTCCGAACATTCAGTTAAATTTTACAAGCATGAAAAAAGGCGATTAAAAACCGCCTTGAGACCATATCCTCAGTTGTTGCAATTGCGAAAAGACTATCTAAAACCACTGACCTGTTATTTGATAGTACCAAAGGTGAAAATGGTTCCTATCCATCAGTTATGTATACTATACCTACCTTGGGCGTGACTTTACGATTGCAAAAAGTCATGTTTTAATTGTGACTTTAGTCATGTTGTCAGTGAACAATAATTCCTACTTTTGATTGGCGATTTTCTCTCTAATTGCTGTTGGCAATTTTACTCAGGTGGATGATTTGATTAAACCTTGTAATTGACCCCCACGCCAAGCTAAATCCATTAAATTCTGTGTCAAGCTGATTTTATCGCGAATTTTGAGGGTGACTAGACGGATAGCAAATAGACCTGTAGTCTTGATTACCGTTTTCCAGGTAATTGGTTGGGTCATTCCTTGGGAGCGATGTTTTCTATATAACCTTCCTTCATCAACTCCCATTTTCCAAGCACGTTGACAAATTTGGGGAATGCGATCGCGTAGTCGAAAATGAACTAGTGCATCTTTGGCTTCGTAGGGTTTGATTCCTAGTTGTTGAATTCGCCAACAATAATCTACGTCTTCGAGTATGGTCAAATTTTCATCAAAACCACCCACTGCTTCATGGAGCGATCGCTTGACGGCGATGTTGTTGCCACTTAACAATGGTAAAAAGGGATGATCAAAATAAATACCGTTCCCCTCTTCACAACCGTATACCTTGACTAACCATTCTGGGTTTAATTTCCAGTGTTCATCCCTTCCCCCAACTAAATCATGTTCCCTTAGTGCTGTTCCCATCGCTGCAACCCATCCGGGAGCAACTTCGTCGTCAGCGTCACAAAATGCTAACATGTCTGCTTGGGCTGCTTTTACTCCTGCATTCCTTGCATAGGCTGCTCCTCGTTTCGCCGATGCGTCTATTAACCGTAAATGGGGTAGTTTGTCTTGGTAGGCTTGAATGATTTCTCGACTATTATCTGTGGAACCGTTATCAGCTATAATTATTTCCCAGGGTTGAGACCATTCTTGTTTTGTTAATGCTTCTAGTTGCTGGCTGATGGTTTGACCGGCGTTAAAACAAGGGATGATGACGCTGAGTTTCATGGCTGTATACTAGGTCTATTTGTATTTTCAATAAATTATTTTCCCTCATCTCAGAGGATGGTTTTAAAAGTCGATTTTAATACTGAACAAGCTCGTTTTTTGGGAGTAGAGAATCGGAAGACGCAACATGTCGCGTCTGCACAAATATACCGTTTGAGCCTATTTACTGTCTTCAAGGAGTGTTTGATAAAGTATTTATTGACATTTTCTTAACATCTCTGAGGAGACTGTAACCGGATTTCTCACGAGTGAGTCTTGGGTGACAGATTGATTTTCCTTCTACTTCCTACTCCCTACTCCCTACTCCCTTTAAGTTTTAGGGTTTTGTGAGAAATGGGGGTGTACAGGTAGAAACAACGATGATTAACACTTGTTAATTAAATATATAACTGTCCGTTAATACTGAGACAAAAACGTTAATAAACTTTATAGTCGCAGCTATGGAAAAACGCAGATTAGGAACTTCCGAAGTTCAGATTAGTCCGATTCTGATGGGAACTTGGCAAGCAGGTAAGCGGGGGTGGACGGGTATTGAAGATAATGATTCAATTCAAGCGATCCGTGCTGCTGTGGATGCGGGAATCACCACCATTGATACGGCTGAGGTGTATGGTGATGGTCATTCAGAACGGGTTGTTGCGCAAGCGGTAGCTGATATCCGGGAAAGGATAGAGTATGCAACGAAGGTATTTGCTAACCACTTGCAGTATGATGAGGTAATTGCCGCCTGCGATCGCTCTCTCCAAAATCTCCAAACAGATTATATCGACTTGTATCAAATTCATTGGCCTAGTGGTTCCTTTGGTTCGGATTTTGTTCCGATTGGTGAAACAATGGAGGCTTTGAATACTTTAAAAAAACAGGGAAAAATTCGGGCAATTGGTGTATCAAATTTTTCCAAATCCCAACTAGAGGAAGCTTGTCAATATGGACGCATTGATAGTTTGCAACCTCCCTACTCTCTATTTTGGCGGTATGTGGAAACGGATGCCATGCCATACTGTATTGAAAATAATATTTCCATTCTTGCCTATTCTCCCCTAGCTCAGGGTTTATTAACTGGAAAGTTTGCTCCTGGACATAAATTTGATGCAGGGGATAACCGTTCTCAAAATAAACTATTCCAGGGTGAAAATTTCTCGCGAGCGTATACAGCAGTAGATAAACTGCGTCCGATTGCTGCCAAATATAACTGTACCTTAGCCCAGTTAGCCTTAGCTTGGTTAATTGCGCAACCAAATACCCAGGCGATCGCAGGTGCAAGATATGCAGAGCAAGCAATTTCTAATGCGGCTGCTGCAAGTATTCATCTTGATCCTGCGGATTTAGCTCAAATTGATATCATTGGACGTTCGGTGACTGATTACCTAGATGCAAATCCGGTGATGTGGAATTGGTAGTCACAGAAAGCATAAATCAAACATTTCCCTTGATTAAGGGAAATAAGTAGGTAGGTGCCATTAAACATGAAACCATAATGTAACCAATCATTCGGCGAAAAGGCTTACCCCCCTACGGACGCGATATATCGCGTCTCTCCCTACTCCCTAATCTGAACGACAATTTTCACCACCCACCGACTCAATCAATTTGACCGTATTTTCTATGTTTTCTATTTATCGTTCTGTTGCTTTTCCTGCAACCTTTCCAAACCATCGAGAATCAAATTCAACCCAAATTCAAAATCATGCAAGCCATCATATCGACCTTCAATGATATGGTAGGCAAGTCGATTCATGTAGGGATATTTCTCCGGCGAAATGTGCGAAATAAACTTTTCTGCTTGTTGTGCATACTCCCCCGGTTTGAAGGGAAAATTTAGCTCCTGGAGTGTAAATCCATAAATGTGGTTATCAATTGCATTCCAAGCATGATCGGCAGTCTCGAAGGAAAAACCAGCTTCCCGCAAACATCCCAAAGTTGCATCGATATAGCGCAACATGGCTGACCCCACATTCACCCGCGACATCATCGTCATTGCAGCCCAAGGATGACGCAACAATACTGTGTGTGCTGAAATCGCCCGTCGTCGCATGGCTGTTTTCCAATCAATTTTCGGATCGGGTAATTCTATTTCAGCCACCACCATGTCGATAATCCCATCCAATATATCATCCTTATTAACAACATGATTGTACAGTGACATTGCCTGGACACCCAGTTCCTGGGCAATTTTCCGCATCGATACTGCTTCAATCCCATCTTTATCAGCTATTCGCAGCGCCACTTGCAATACCCGCTCCCGACTTAAAGGCAATGGGGACATCGATTTTGAGCTACTCCTTTCTTCCATTTTCCCTGGAATCAATTTTTCCAGATAATTTTAGCTTGACAAACTTACATCGTAAGTTAAACTTACAATGTAAGTAAAAATTATCAGAACCAATGAATAATCTCAAGCAAACAGTCCCCAAAATGAAAGCGATTGTCCAGTATGAATATGGTTCCCCCGATATATTGAAAATGAAGGAGGTCGATCGACCCGTTATATTCGATAAGGGCGTACTGGTGAAAGTTCGTGGAACTGCGCTTCATGCTGGTGACTGGCATTTGATGCGGGGTCAACCGTTTTTTATCCGCTTTATTTACGGAGGGTTAAGCAAGCCTCAAACTCAAATCCTGGGTTGCGATGTTGCGGGGGTGGTGGAAGCGGTGGGGAGGAATGTAACACAGTTTAAACCAGGCGATGTGGTTTTTGGTGATTTATCAGAATCTGGTTTTGGTGCATTTGCCGAATATGTCTGCGCTCCCGAAACAGCCTTTGCGATCGCTCCCAGTAATTTGAGCTTTGAGGAAGCGGCAACGGTTCCCGTTTCTGCTCTGACAGCCCTTCAGGGGTTGCGAGATGCGGGACAAATTCAACCAGGATACAAGGTATTGATCAATGGGGCTTCTGGTGGGGTGGGGTCGTTTGCAGTCCAGATAGCTAAGGCTTTTGGGGCTGAGGTGACAGCTGTATGCAGTGAGGGTAAAATCAAAATGGTGAAATCGATTGGTGCGGATTACGTATGGGATTATACCCAAGTCAAGTCAAAACTAAAACAACACGACTACGATTTGATCCTTGATAATGCGGTCTACAATTCGCCTTTTAATTATTTCCCGTTCTTAAAAACTCCAGGTACTTACGTCGTGGTTGGTGGTTCGATGGGGCGATTATTTCAAGCCATGTTTCTCGATTTTGTGACTACTAAAATCGGTGGTCGAAAGATAAAAAGTCTGGTATGCAAACCAAACCAAAGTGATTTAATTATTTTAAAAGACATGATTGAGGCTGGTAAAATTCGTCCCTACGTCGATCGAGTTTATCCTTTAGGGGAAGTTCCTGTGGCAATTCACCAATTAGAACAGCGTCAAGTACGGGGGAAAGTCGCAATCAGTATTGATGGGTAATTGGTTCTAATTTAGATTCTACCATTCCCACACAAACGCACAAACTGTCAAAGTTTTTTCATGGGGATCGGGAACAGGGAATAGGGAGTAGCCTAGATTTACAGCTGATACCGTTTTACTTTGGAGTTGATACCTGACGTAGAGCTTTCGGGAGCAGGGTCAGAAAATGTATCAAAATTTGAGTGAAATGGTATGACACCAAAAAAGTATACAGGGCTTTCTGAAAAATAGTAAAGACGCGAGTAAAGACGCGATATATCGCGTCTTTATTTAGAAGGGATGTTAGTTGCAAAAAGGACTTTCCAAATAAGCCTATGGAGTTCAAAAACCTCCAAGCAAAAGTGGAATTTTGAGGTTAAAACTATTCCCTGTACTTTTGTCCCTAGCTCACTACTACTAACTCCCTGTTTTCTCGTGAGGAAAAAATAAAGCCGTTACTAAACAAATGATTGCGCACTCAAAATCCAGGGAGAGAGATAAAGGAAAAAACACCCTCTAAGACTTGTGAGTCAACCTTCTCCAAGCAGAATCAACAGCTTCCTTCATCCGTTTCCCAGTCCGATTGAAACTTTGCTGGAAATCATGCCATTTTTCTTGTAAAAATTCAGCTGCTTCTTGGAGTGTATTTTGATCATGTCGTCCAGAAGTTTCCAGTTCATCCCGAATTTCTTTAATTTTGACCCGCACAACATCAGGTTTATCTTGAGGGGAAACTAGAGACTTAAGGCGATCGCCCATTTGTCTAACTACGCTTTTGACCTGTTGGGATTTCTCACTCAAAAATCCCTTTAACCCTTCTGATTCACTCTGAAGTCGATTTTTCGCATCCTCTTTAATGACAACTACCTCCGCATCAATGACCTCCACATCCTCTGGGAACAGAACAGCTCTTCCACCAAAGGGTGCAGCAATATCTCCAGCCAAAATATAGGCTGCGATATCTCCTGTTTCCCAATCAAACAGAAAATCCTCCACCCAACCCAGGGTATCGGAAATCGAGGGAGTGCGCACTGCCATACGGTGTAAGCGACGTAGGGTAATTTGTGGTTCCATTGCAAGACCAGAATAGGTAAGAACAGCATCTGGACCCACAATTGAAACTTGTTCTATGGGGGTATAACCAGCACTGCTAGCAAAATACACAACCCGACCCTGATTATCGACCCAAACTTCCTCAACACCACCAAGACGAGTTGCGGTACTGCTATCCATCGCCATTAAACCAACTATTTGACTGCGACGAATGATATTAAACATTGGTAAAGCCTCCGTAATAGATAACTACTTGATTTGTTGTTGAGGGCTAACGGTTGACAGTTAACGGTTATAGGTAAAGCTTTCCTGCAATGAATATACAACTTAAATGCGCAACAGCTGATCAGAAAGGGTACTGTTCGAGAGTTGTGAAACGACGCAGACCAAAGTTGCGACCTTGAGGAGATTCGTCGGTATGGGACTGTTGTTTGATGAGATCAAAACGTTGGAACATCCAGACCCGCAAAGCCAATAATCCACCTAAGACAATTAGAAACATACAGACACCCAGCAATTGGTAAATGGGAATTTCCAAAATTCCTTGTAGGATAACTTCTCGTAATGCGGAAACCAAAGAAACTTCAACAGCAGCACCAATAGAAATTCTTTGTTCTTGCAGATAAATAATTAACAAACGGAAGATTTCCACCAAAATCAAAATAAATAAAATATCGGATGTAATGTCCTGAAAATTAATCGGCTCTAATAAAGAAAGAAACATCTCACCCAATCGAATTAGCATCACAAAAAAGATGCCAATACAGAGAGAAACCACGATAAAGTTCTGAAAAATCTCTAAATTACGGACAACGGTTTCTCGGTGAAACCAGTATTGTCCGAATCTATCGGGTGCTGAATCATTCTGATTGTGACTACTCTCCAAATGTAGGAGTTCTTCGGCTGGTTTCCCCTTCATAAATAACCTGCAATATTTGTTGTCTGACCACCTCAAATATATCCTAGTCAAAATAAAATGGTCATGTAAATCTCGTCAAATTCCCAAAATTTTTAACGCACAAAGGACTGCCAGATCCATATGATTAAAGTCAAACCCAAACTCAACAAAATGGAAGTTGCCAGGGGAAAATAAAAGGTAAAATTTTCATTTTGGATGAGAATATCTCCTGGTAGGCGACCAATGGGAAAATGTCTCAAAGTCCCGCCACTTAACCATAATAAACCCCCTAGCAGGATAATACCTGCACCGAGCGCCACTAACGTTTTGCCAATTTCTGTAATCATGACTACACCTCCTTCTGGGAAAGCAACATGATGCGGTAGGCGACAACGACTTGAGAAAGTATTAGAGTGACACAACCAGTTCCCATACCGATGGACATAATTGTCAATTCGCTACTGTCAAATAAAATAGCTAGAGGATTTAACAACGTAATTCCGAGGGTGACAACAGAAGCGATCGCATTTGCGATGAGGGCTAATTGAACACTACTGCGAAAGAAGATATAAAAATTTGTTTGTGCGAGAAAATAGGCAATAAAAGGTAGCCAAACGCTAGATAAATAGGCAGCATAGAAATCAAGGATTAAATTCACAATTTCCCCCCCCCTGAGAGCGACAGCAAGGGCGAATAAGGCGTTGACAATCGTAATCCAAACTTGACGCTGGGGTAGATGGGGAAATATTTTGAAATCAAAAATAGTTTTCGTTTGAATCCGGAGAATATTGCTACCAATTCCTAAAGCCGGAACAGCGAGGGAGAGGATTAATAATATACCCTGCCAATGTTGCACTCCTCCACCGATCCAAGACAAAATATAGGGAAGAATTTCCTTGCTCGGTAGTGCTTCTGGTAGAATTGCCTGATGCTGTCCAGCCAATACCACGGCGGTTGGTAAAAATGCCAGTGCAAACAGGGCGATCGCAGCCAAAATACATCCCCCATAGGCAATGCGAACGGTTTTTGCCCTCACAATGAACTGTTGACACTTCATATCAACTGTAACCATGAGAATGGTAGCAATGGAAATGCCCAGTTCATGACACCAGCTGACCTGGTAAAGGTCGGGGAAAAATTGCCGTACGGTTAACTCTAGTTCTGATAAACTATGTAGTCGCCAAAGGGCAAAGACTAAAGCTCCGATATTCAGCAGCAACAACCCCCGAAACACATGACTAGCGCGTTCCACAGGAAGCAGAGATAGGAAGCAAAGGAGGATTGTCAGTCCTACCATTGTTGGTTCCCTGGGCAAACCAACAAGATTTAAAATTGCCACAGCTGCTATCATTTGAACGGCGGCGATGCCAATCAGAGACATCCAGGACATCAAAGCGATAACGACTTTGACCGGATTGCCATAGCGATCGCCCAGTAAAGTCCAAATTTGCTCGACGGATTGCCAGTAAAATTTGACAAAGAACAATAGCACCAAAAACCCGATACTGAGGGAAACAGCATACAGACTCCCTGCTGCACCGACTGCAACTGACTGCTCTGCGGTTCCCAAAATGAATCCCAAACCGTAATGGGTACAAACCAAAAGTGTAGCTAAAGACCACACATCTAGTGAGCGTTTTGCAGATGGGGGGTTGGTGCTACAGTGGGGAAATTGACAACTCATGTAATTTGACGCAAAACTAACACCAACAGGAAAAATAGATATGACAGATAGATATTATAAATATGAGAAAATGGTGCTGTGTCGGAACTTTCTTTCTAATCCATAGACCCATGTAGTGCGGCTTCTGGCGAGAGTAATCCAAGATATGGAAAAATAAACGGATATGATGGATAGTCTCTAAGTGTAGGCGCAGCTTTCTGGTAGATAAAATTTCTACACAACTAAACATCTCACTTGAACTTGGTGCAAAGCACCTAAATAGCCTATGTATACTCTCAACTCTCCACACCCTCTGCATCAAGCAAGATATCGGAAAGTAGTGTAGTGTAAAATTTTTTAAAATCCAAAATCCATAGACGCACGTAGTGCGGCTTCCCATAGGATAATCCAAAATCGAAAATGGTATGACTGTTCAAGAATCAGAATCATCCGATGAGGACTTGGGTTGCGTGAGAACAGTCCAAGCAGCCTTAGCAGCATCAGCTAGGCGATCGCCTAATCGCTGAATCTCATCAGCGATGGATTGCCAATTTTTTTGAGCTTCCTGCTGGATTAGTTGCACTGACTGTTCAATCCGATCCGGGTCAATCAGCTTTGCTTCCTCAATAGCTTCGCGAGCGCGTCGCACAGCAGCTAAATAGGCTTCGCGAGTTAGGTCTTGTGCCGTTTGAATTTCCGATTGGGCACGTTTTTTGATTGCTTCGATCAGGGCTTTGGTTTCCTGTTTGATGTCTGCATTTTGCCCTGCCATTTCTTGCTCCACCAGAGCATCGGTTTCTGGGCTAATTGTGATTGGAGAGGATGATTCCGGGTTATTAGTCATGAGCGAGATTCCTCCTGTTTCTACATGTGATTGAGAATACTACGAGGCACGTATGAGTTCTGGTGACATCAACTTGAATAAAAGTCGTTCACTTTTATAGCTTGACGCTCTCCGGGCTATAGCCACGAAGATTCTTACCTCACCGGGAAGGAAGAATCCAGACGGCAATCACCCAGACTACTTTACCCAATACAAGTAAACACCGACTATCCGACGGGGTTGTTTTTTAATTTATGCTATTTACCCCTGACTTCATCATAATACAAAAGCCGTTCCCCAAGGACGGGGCTTTATACCGTTTTACTTTGAAGTTAGTATATGTAGGAGAGCAGGGGGAGAAAATGTATCAACATTTTTTGGAGGATACTCAAAAGCTTTGTCGCTAGATAAATTTGGAACCTTTGGCTTCAAATCCAGGGAGAGCTTTTTTGATATTCATTGTGAACTGGGCTAGAGCTTACAGGCTTTTAGCCGTGGGCAGTTTACGTACACAGTTCTGGAAGTGGGTAGGCAAAATTACTTGTGCGGTGTCATTACGAACTAATCTCAAATGCTGGCGATTACTTTGTTTCCCTGAGTCACTTTCGTGACAATCTGAGGGTTTGAGTCGTATAGGGAAACTAACGCTGCACAATCCTTTGGAAAGCCAAGCTACGTAATAAAAGAATGTAACTAATTATGCAGGGTTAACGTGAGTTCGATGAACCTCACCCCAACCCCTTCTGTTCCCAAGAAAGAGAGCTTTGGAGAGGGATTCTTTATATCTGTCGAATTCACGTAGGGTTACTGAGCAGATGTAGACCCGAAAGGTTTCCCAGTGAAGAAAAAAGCCGTGAGTCAATGCACGGCTTTCAAGTGTGGTGTGAGGAGCTTAACTGTAATCTATGATAAAGCCTTACCTGCCTAAATATGTTCTCTGTAACAGTTTTGGTAACAAAATTCTTTTTCCTTTATCTCCGGTTAAGTATTGAGAATGAACCAAAATAGTCCCCAAAGTGCAGAGAGAGTGGGGAGTCGGGAGCAGGGAATCGGGTGTGGGAAAAAATCGCTTTCATAGGTTCTGGTGTCAGCATACATGTAGGCTACTCCCTGTTCCCTACCCTCAATATAAAAACTTTTACCGCTAGGGTGCTTGCACACCAACAGCAGATCCTACTTGGTAAGAGGATTATGAACATTTCTGTCATTCAATCCCAAAAAATAAAAAACCGTGACTAAATAAATTGGAGGGGGTCACGGTTTCAGTAGAATGTGAGAAGCATAACTTACCCAATATCCTAGGGTAGAAAGAATAAATTTTTGCACTCGTAACAATTTTTGTAACCGAGATAGAAAAAAGCAATTTAAATGCTTTGGTTCTATCCCCCACCTTTTGCCAAAGATATAGGTTGATTTTCTGCATGACTACCCCCAAGATATATCTGTACAATTATGGGGGTGAGGTAACTTGGTATGGCGACTCCAGAGAAAATCAAACAGTTTGGACAGCATCTCTTAATCGGACTGTCGGGTACGGAGTTGAGTGACGAAGATAAACGTATTCTCAGTGACCTGAGTCCGATCGGAATTGTGTTTTATCAGAAAAATTTCCGCTATGATTTACCCTACGAGGATTGGGTGGAAAACTTCGGAAATTTATTAACCCAGGTGCGGGAATATAGTCAACGGTCGGCAATGTTAATGACCCTAGACCATGAGGGGGGTAGGGTTCTGCGGACACCACCACCTTTAACCCGATTTCCCCATGCTTTGCTCTATGGTACTCACTCCCAAGAAGTGGCAAAAGCGACTGGTATCGAATTAAAATCCATTGGTATTAATGTCTCCTGGTCTCCCGATGCGGATATTTTTTCTAACCCGAAAAATCCAATTATTGGAGCGCGTGCTTTTGCCGCAGAGCCAGAATTAGCAGGGGTGAGAGCGCGGGATTACTTAGAAGGGTTAAAGAAAGCAGGTATAATTGGTTGCGCTAAACATTTCCCTGGTCATGGAGATACAACCACGGATTCCCACTTAGAATTACCTGTATTGGATTTGACCTTGGAAAAATTAAGGCAACGGGAATTGATACCCTTTCAAACCTTGATTGCGGCTGAAGTACCGATGGTAATGACAGCCCATATTTTATTTCCGCAAATAGACCCGGACGTTCCCGCAACCTTATCAAAGTTGATTTTAACAGATTTGCTGCGGTCAGAATTAGGATATCAAGGAGTAATTGTTTCCGATGACTTAGATATGAACGCCGTTGCCAAAATGTATGGTGTTCCGGGGACTGTAGCGCGTACTTTCCATGCAGGTTGTGATTTATTGATGGTATCGCGGAACTTACCCGCATCAGCAATCGCAAGAACCTATGCGATCGCCGAGGATTTTGTTGATTCCATCGAAAACGGAACCCTATCAGCAGAGGTAGTTACAGCAGCAAGCGATCGCATCCAAAAATTGGTTGAGCAAACACCCCAATATGACGTTCAATGCTTGTCCCAAGAGACCTTACTCCACCATAGCCAATTAGCGATCGCTTGCTCCTATAGGAAATGAAACATATGTATATTGCATAATTATTTGCTAGGGTTGTTGAGCGTTGACTGTTAACAGTTAATCTCATTAGCTCATTCCTACTCCCCCTACAGACGTGACATGTCGCGTTTGTACTCCCACCTCCCCACTCCCCATTTACAAGCGAGAAATACAGGAAATCAAATGGCTGTCGCAAAACCTCACTCACCAAAAACCCCTGAAAGCGTGATGGAAAGTAACCCGAACTCAGGGAACCCTTCCGCATCAGTCTGCTTGCAAGAGTCAGGGGTGGATATTATCATACCCCCATGCGACCTCTGGAGCGACGAACCACCCTTGGAAAGCGATCTACACCTTGACCAAATTGAATTGTTACTAGCTTGTTTAAAATGGTATTGGCAAAACCGCAGTGATTTCTACGCTAGTGGTAACATCACGATTGATTACAGCGAGGATCAAATTACAACCCGTGATTTTCGCGGTTCCGATTTTTTTGTTGTTAAAGGATGTGAAAACTACCCCCGTCGTAGTTGGATGGTGTGGAAAGAAGGGCACACCCAACTGTTCAATCGTGGGATTTTTGGGTTGGGGTTAAAATCCCAAATCTGCTTTGGCTAACTCTGCTGCTGCAAACACTTCCTCGTCGGGTTTTTCATCCCAAGCAGGGTCACCGATTTCGGTATAAAATTGAGTATCGTAGGGTCGTGTTCTCACGACTACCGGCATTGGTACAGCATGTCCTAAAATTAAAGCTTGCTGTTTGGAATCTAATTTAGCCAAAACAGACCTTAACGCACTTCCTCCCGATACACCAGTAAAAATTGCATCGATGTCTTTTTCATCGTTTAATAATGCTGTCACCCGTGTCCCAATTTGAGACATGACTTCGTTGTCAATTCCTGATGGACGTTGATCTACCACCAGCAGGGTGACGAAATATTTGCGCATTTCCCTAGCAATTGTACCAAAAATTGTACTCGCAACAATGGCTGGGTCAAGGAAACGGTGAGCTTCCTCAATCGTAATGACTAATTGATTGGGTTTGTCGCTGACGTTACCGCTTTGGAGAAATTTTTCGGCTTTGCTGACATAGTGTTGGTGAATGCGTCGGGTAATCATATTTGTTACCAACATGTAGGAAAGCATATCTGATTGGGAACCAAATTCGATGACGACATTTTTACCTGCTTCGAGGGATTTGATGATTTGTTGGACGTAGTTTTGGGGACAGGCAGAACGCATGTATTTCAGGTTATCAAGGCGTAATAATTTACGTTGTAGAGCTGTAATTGAACCTTGATGTCCGCGCTTTTCTTCGCAAAACAGCTTGATTTCTTCATTGGTCATGTTTAATAATTGAAGAATCCAGGATTTACCAAATTCCGAATGTAAAATATTGGCATTATCCAAACTTGCTTCCGATAACCCTAAATCTCGCGCACATAGACGAATATCTTCCACCTCTATTTGGTCGTAACTCAAGTATAAATCCTGAGCGTCTTTGACACCTCGACGCTTGGTGGAAGCTGGGTCTAGGGTATATACCTCCACTCGACCGGGAAACAGTTGTTTTAAGCCTTTGACGGTACTGTAGGTTTTACCTTCACAAACTGCTTGCCATCCATACTCGGAGTGCATGTCAAAAATTAAATTGACACCGGCATTTTTGCGAATAATTCCGGCTAATAATAACCTGGTTAAAAAAGACTTTCCTGTTCCCGATTTCCCAAATACACCATTACTCCGTTCCACAAACCTGTCTAAATCAATACAAACAGGGACATCCATATCTAACGGTTTGCCGATGGAAAAGTTTTTGCGATGGATATCATCTTCCCAACCAAAAACCCGACGAAAATCTTCTTCCGATGCTTCATACACCTGACTGAAATGGCTAGGAATTGTTTTCACGGGTAACAATTCCATATTGGTGCTGGTTTGGGGTTGAAAGGAAGCTAAACCAGTGAGGGCTTTACTCCCTGCGTCTTTTTTGGGAGAATATTCATCAGTCACCTCCTCCGGGGTAAACATCAACATCGGAGCTAACTCGATAGTTCCGTAGGTTCCACTTCCAGCCAAAACTTCCCGTAAAAAAGTATCTTCCCAAGCAGGGGGGTTAGAAATAATCCGTTGATTTGCAGTACCTAAAGCCACATCTGTGAGCATACAAAAAAAACGCGATCGCATCCCTTGTACAACTAAAAATTTACCGACGCGCATATCTTCCACAGATACATGGGGATGTAGTCTGACTTCGAGTCCACCTGTAAGGGAACCTTGAGTAATCGAACCTAACGGTTGCTGGTCAAAATTCATGCGTTAACCAAGAAAATGACTGTTGGAAATTGATAAACCAGGTAGAGACGACCCGTCGGGTTGTCTACAAGGGAGTAGGGAAAAATTCTTTTTATCTGTTCTGGTGTGTTTTGTACCAGTTGGTGACAGACACTTAACAGAAGAATCAACTAGGTTGATTTGTAAATTTGGCATTGTTGATTTTCAATATGAATTGAAAATTATCCATTGTGTAGTAGAGACATAGCATTGCTAGGTCTCTGCGAATAATTTTGGTTGAATACAAAATGTAAACAATTATAATTCATACCCAAATTCAGCAACGCCGTAAATTTAACACATACCACCTACTCCCTACTCCCTATTCCCTAATCAATTTGAATCGATGTCGGTGCATTTGTGTCTGCTGGGGGATTAAATCCACTGATGGGTCGGCGAAAATCGGTGTAGATTTGCTCACGCCAAGTGAAAAATCTTTCATAGGCTGGATCATTAACTAATTCTGCCACTCCCTTACCCTTGATACTAGCTGGTAAATCTAAATAATCACCCTCTGGAAATTTTAATAAAATCGATAGTCCTGCTACCGCTAAATCTGCTAAAGTTGGCTCATCCCCAGTTAAATAGGGACGCTCTGCCAATATTAAGCATAACGCTTCCAAATCTTGCTTTAACTGCGCGATCGCTTGATTAATTGCCTCTGGACTATAACCAACCCCAAATCCTAAAGCTTTGAATACATCGCTGGGAACCCCCTCTACCAAGGTTCTGAGAATGTCAGGGGTCGTTGTTGGTAAGAGGGAACGACGGAAATACTGGTCTTGACTAATGGCTGAAAATAAGGCTTTGCGTCCCTTTAAACCAATTGATTCGTCAGCCCATTCTTCCATCATCAAACATAAACCCCGTTTGATTCCCTCCTTGGGGATAATTGGTCTTTCGGGATAATGTTCATCTAAATACTTAGCTATTTCCGTAGAATCTACTATGTAGCGGTCACCATCTTTGAGAACTGGTACTTGTTTTTGCCCTGTTAAACGTAGTAGTTCTAGTTGACCTATTCCCGGTGTAACTTCGATTTTTCGATAGTTTAGCTGTTTATAATCTAAGATGAGACGCACTTTCTCTGAGTATTGAGAAAGTTCAAATTGGTACAGTTCCAGCATTGAGGTTTTCCTGCCATTGGTTCACTTGTAGATTTTACAACTTTTATTGATGATGTCGTCGATTTTGATTTATAATTCCTAACTATTTTGTCGTCTGAATGTGGAGGGAGTAGGGAGTTGGGAATGGGAATGAACTGTTGTCTGGTTGTGTATAAACCCCAAAAAGCTTGCATCTGTAATTTTTTAAAGCCGATCAAAAGTGGAATTGTGGGGTGAAAACTATTCCTGTACAGACGGGACACGTCGTGTTTCTCCCTATTCCCTACCCTCACGAAACGACTTTTTCCCCAGACCCTACTTATCAAGCAATTAAATCATAGGAAAGGTAATACATAATTAAATTTAAATCGAAATCTAAATATCCAATTTAGAAGGAACAAACATATTCTTGATTTCGCCCTTACTTGTTTTTTGTGTAAATAAAAACACTGCAAAACCCTATTTTTCGGTGCTTTTGACCAAAATTCTGTCAATGGTTGCTCGTCACTTATTAGTGTTACTTTGTGCCATTTCAACAGGGGTTAAGAGTATAAAATAAACTATATAATTCAATATTCAACACTAAACAGGATTTCATCTCCGAGGCGGATTTGACTCAAATGTGTCCCAAGCAGTCAGCAAGAAGTAAGCATCCAGACAAGCGGTTAAATCGCTGATTGGAAATAGGTTATAACCGCCTATGCTCAGGACTAAAACATGGCAAAATCGTTGCCGAACAAATCAATCACAACATGAATGCGATCGCCAACAGAATCGACTTCGTGTCTATTGAATACAGATAATTTTGAACACATATTTTTGTCCGTATACGAGTATTGATAAGATATTTATATACAAACGATATAGTTATAATTCTGATTTCCAGGTTAGACCAAAGGGGTGAGAAATTGTGCATTAAAAAATGTTATAAAAAATTTATGTAATGTGTGGAAAATTCAGCCAACCATATTCCTATGAAGGTAAACAACAGCTATCTGCTGACAAAATTGGCGAGTATTGTGGGAGTAACGGGTGTTAGTCTTCTTGCTAGTCTATCCGTTGGAGCACAAGAAACACTGAACCCAACTCCGGGTATTTTCAGTGAAGCTCCCTACAACCGCAGTCAACGCGTACTGTCCAACAGTCAGTACACTCCCCAACCAGTTGTAGAAACCAACAAAAAAACCAAAAAAACAACAGTTTCTCAAGGTACACGGGGAGGAATTAACCCCAGTCCTAGTATTTTCCAAGAATGTCCCTACAACCGTAGTGCTTGTCCTGGTTCTGGTTCTACAACTTCAACACCCGCAGAAAGACCTGCACCCCAACCCCTACCAGCACCTGTAACTCCTCCACTGGAAACTCCTGCACCTGGTGCTGGTGCTCCCTCCGGTACAACAGAAGGTAAAAACATTGTTGCGGTTGCACAAGCAAATGGTTCCTTCAACACTTTAACTAAAGCCCTAAAAGCTGCGGGATTAGTTGAAACCTTACAAGGAAACGGACCCTTCACAGTCTTTGCTCCCACTGATGAAGCATTTGCCAAGTTACCTCCGGATGCACTACAGGAGCTACTCCAACCCCAAAACAAAGAAGTTCTCAAAAAAATCCTCACCTACCACGTCGTTAGTGGACGGGTATTATCAACCGATTTAAAATCTGGCGAAGTTAAGAGTATCGAAGGCGGTCCTATTAACGTCCGTGTTGAAGATGGTGCTAAAGTGATGGTTAACGATGCCCAAGTGGTACAACCAGATGTGAAAGCTAGTAACGGCGTAATTCACGTTATTAACCAAGTGATTTTACCCCCTGACCTGTAAACACTTCCCATCGCGTCGTCCGTAAGCTTTTCACAAATTGCACTTAATCTATTACTTCACCTCGTTCGGTAATTACGGACGAGGTTTATTTACCAAAGCCTTGAGCGCGACTGGATTGAGACCAAATTAACACTTCACCGCGATCGCCACCTGCTGCTAATAGTTTACCTTGGGGATGCCAAGCCAGACTAGCAAAACCTTTTTCTGCTCCCGTTAAAACTTGGGATACCTGTTTGGCTTCATTCCATAAACATAACCACCCATCATTCGCAGCAGAAGCTAACAAAAAACTCTGGGGTGCAAAACCAATTGCTTGAATCACATCTACGTGATTGGTCAATACTCGTGCTTCCCAACCAATCGACTCATCGGGGGATTTTTCCCATACTACCACCCCTTCCACACTCGATGTGGCTAACAATGGCGCACCGATGGGGGTGGAAATATCCGACCAACAGCAGGAACGAATCTTACCGGGAAAACCGCGCATAATCCAGGGTTGGGGGTCAGAGGTGGGAATTAATTCAGATTCGTAGACACTTATTGTCCTGTCCATATTACCACTAGCCAAAAATTTACCATCCCCAGACCAAGCCAATGTTAAACTAACGGTGGGCATTTCCAACTCAAAGGCTCCATCATCCCATGCTGCACTCTCCCACACCTTAATACCCCGATTTCCCCCAACAGCTAAGTATTTGCCATCACAACGCCAACCAATCCCCAAGGGTGAAGAATCAGCAAAATTGAGGGTTGTGACTACCTGTTGTTGATTGGCATCCCAAATCTGTACATATGTGCCGATACTAAATGCAAGATGGTTAGTAGTTGGACTCCAAGCCAATTTATCAACCCAAGCGGGAGCATTTGCCAAAGTAGCGATTAATTCCTGTCCTCGCCAAATTTTTACTTGTCCATCCTGTCCCCCTGTTGCCAAAAACTGACCATCAGCAGAAAAAGCTGCACAATCAATCGATGTATCCGTGACTAATTGTAGCGATAGTATATCCCCATTTTCCCACAGGATAACTTCTCCCGCAGATGAAGTTGCAGCAAGTCTTTCCCCACAAGGAGACCAAGTGACAACGGTGACATAATCTGTTAATTGATGGGAGCTTTTAAGGATAAATTCTTTTTTGTTAGCAGAGGTTGGCATATTTTTGGAAGTTGATCAAATATTAATTGGGGAAAATAGGCAAAACTCAAATTTTCGTGGGGTCAGAAGTCAGATTTCTCAAAGAAACCCGACTTCTATGGGTTTTCGGGAAATTTTACAGCAAACCCTAAATATGATTAACTATTTTTTATCCTGTCCCCTCAACCAACCCTACAAGCCAAAAAATCAGCCTTCAGTTGAACCTCATCAAGATTTCGACCGATAAAAACTAATTCATTTTTACGGGTTTCCCCATCTTTCCAGGGACGGTCAGGTTTCCCTTCAAATAACATGTGGACACCTTGGAAAACAAAGCGATTATCTTCACCAGCAATATTTAAAATCCCCTTCATGCGGAAGATATCAGGACCTTGGGTCTGAAGTAATTTACCTAACCATTGATTTAATTTTTCGCCGTCTAGTTCTCCGGTTTCCACTAACGCAATGGATGTGACGGTATCATCGTGTTCATGGTCATGTTCTTCCGTCAAAAAATCCGGTTCGATTTCCAGAGCGCGTTCCAAATCAAAAGCCTTGATACCCAACAGTGCATCCATTGCCAAATTAGCATTTTGAGTGCGATAAATTTTGGCGATCGCATTCATACTCCGAATACGTTTTTCCAGTACATCCAATTCTTCGGGTGTAACTAAGTCGGTTTTATTCAATAAAATCACATCTGCAAAGGCAATTTGTTCCTGGGCTTCATCCGCATCCCAATGTTGTAAAATATGCTTGGCATCAACAACCGTTACCACTGCATCCAATTCCAATTGTTCCCGCATATCTTCATCCACAAAGAAAGTTTGAATCACAGGTCCAGGGTCGGCTAATCCTGTAGTTTCAATCACTAAGTGGTCAAATTTGTGACGGCGCTTCATCAAATTACCGATAATCCGGATTAAATCCCCACGCACAGTGCAGCAAATGCAACCGTTATTCATTTCAAAGATTTCTTCATCCGCATCAATCACCAATTGATTATCAATTCCCACTTCCCCAAACTCATTCACAATCACCGCGACTTTTTTGCCATGTTCGTGGGTGAGAATGCGATTGAGCAATGTGGTTTTACCAGCACCTAAATAACCAGTGAGGACGGTGACGGGGACGGAAAAACCAGTTTCGAGTGTACTTGTCATGATACTAAATTACCTAGCAGAGACTTTCAAAAAGGGAGCTATACTTGTAGCCACTTCCACAGCATATTCTTCATGCATCCCCAAGGTTCCGGGTAGAATTATACTCTCAACCTGATTTAATTGTGCCAGAGCATCCATTTGCGATCGCGATTTCGGTGGTGACGAATCTCCAATCACCACCATTAAGGGAATTGATAAATTTTTCCCTAGTAGCAAAAATTCTTCCGTACTACTTACCCCATCTAATGTTCCCGTCACAAATGCTCCCGGTGCATAGCGCGCTCCCGGTTGTTGGGTGTTGTGCCATTTATGCTCAAGCAAATCCGGGGTCAATTTGCAGCTATCTGCATACACATGACGACTATACATCCATTTGAGAAAGGATGGTAAGGTATTCAACTTGTATAAAAGTTGCCCTAAAATCGGTAAACGAATCACATCCTTAACCAACTTCGCCACCTCCCGATTTACACCCATCGTCGGCAAAGGACCACGCCAAGTTGGAGCCACAAATACTAATCGGGAAAATAACTCCGGCTGTTGATTTGCTAGCTTGAGGATGTAGGTCGCACTATGACCAGCTGCAACGACACCTATAGGAACCGAAAATGTAGCAGTGATAAAATCCGCCAAAAACTGCTCATATAAACCAGCTTGATAATCCACTGCGAAACGAGATGAATCCCCAAAACCCGGAAAATCAACAGTTACAGTTTGAAAATGGGAAGAGAGAATTTGGGCAATCCCCGCCATTTCCGAACGCATTGACACCGTACTCAAAGCTGGTAATAGCAATAATGGCGCACCATCACCCAAGGTTTCGTAGACAACGCGAATTTCTCGGCTTTGCCAACACCAAATGTATTCACTGATAATACCACCAATCTGTTTATAGATTGGATTTGCAACTAATTGGGTACTCATAAGTAGGAGAAAGGATACCCCTGTATCCTGGATTGGTCTTTAAAGATACTCAGCAGCTTTAGCCTGCATCGTTTTAAAAATGTTATAAAAACCGTTAGCCCGTGAAGGCGTTAAACTCACGTTTAATCCTGTCTCTTGAATAAAATCGGGAGCAAGATTGACAATTTCCTGGGCTGGTAATCCATTTAAACCTTCAATCAACAAGCCTACCAACCCCTTCGTTAACTGTGAGTCGGAATCCCCTTGAAAAAATACTCCCCCATCCCTGAACTCGGCTGTAATATAAACCTGGGAAACACAACCCATCACCTTATTTTCGGGTATTTTGTCAGTCTCTGGAAACTCTTTTAGCTTTGTACCATACCAGATTAACTGCTCATAGCGTCGTTTCGGTTCCGTCGCATGCTGGAAGCGTTGGACTATTTTTGCTAAAGCAGGGGGCAAAGTTTCAATAATCGAGGACATGATCAATCACTAAATGCGTTCTCTGTTTGAGTGTAAATCATCTTTGCCTAGGAAACACCGATTTTACCCCTTTTCTGTGGCCCAGTTTCCTTTATTTTTGAATCTTTTGCCGCAAAAGTATTTTGACAACCATCTAATTTACCCTATAATCATTACGTACTTGACTAGAATCTCAACATTTCTTCAAAAACATTTACATTACTTATATATCATTCTAGTTCGGTAGTACATAAAAACCAATTTACTAGAAAGTAGGCAAAAACAGAGAGTTGTGATGGGTATATAAAAATACCCACTAGATAAGTAAAGACAGGAACCTCCGTCAGAGGTTGACCAAGTTCAAAATACCCAATCTCAAATCAAACCAAATAGGAATAGGATGATATCAGCAATCAAAAATTCACCAACAGAAGTAGTCGTCAAGCTAGAGAAGCCTCCAGAAAATAAGAATCAGCTAATTACCAATAGTGGTGCTGCAATCAGTCAAAAACTTGAGGCTCCGCGTATTGCATTGGATTATGTAGTCGGAAGTTACTTTGATTCGATTAATCAGGGGTTATATCGGCGCACTGTATCCTTATTTACAAATGAAGGGATTTTGGCTCCACCATTTCAACCGCAAGTAATTGGTAGAAAGCAAATATACCAGTATTTTCAGCGTCAACCACCCGGACTGTATTTAGAGGTGAAGGAGCGTCATATTTCTCCTTTTTATAATCACCGAACAAAAATAGACGTATTTGGTAAACTGAGAAGCCAGCGACAAGATATCAATGTTGTCTGGACTTTTCTGCTAAATAATCAAGCAAAAATTACCATAGCCCAAACAGTTCTGCTTGCGTCCTTAAGGGAACTAGAAAATCTTCATTCCTATCCCTGTCAGGATTTTCAATTGGATTGTGTTGAACCGGAATATTTGGGGGGACAAGCTTGTTTACGCTTAGTAAATCACAGAATACGGGATACAGGACACAGGATACAGGGGAAGTAATTGCTTATATACGCTTATATAGCAATCCGAGATGATTTATAAAATCTTACATGTAGGGTTGTTGACTGTTAACTTAATGCCCTAGCGAAACCGTGTCATCATATGGAGGTAGAACTCTGGAACGGGAATATGCTATTGGACGCGATCGCATGGATTTATGCTTGAAGTAGGGGAGTGTAACTTTGGGGATAGAGTTAAAAACCTGGCGCAATAAAACTAGAGACTCAGAACCAGAAGGTTTGCAGCAGTTGGATTCTTATTTAATTAGCGACAAACATTGACATTGATTTCTCATCGGAGTATTCCCGTTGGGTTAAGAAATATTACTGAATTTCTAACTTTTAGTAAATTTATTTGCTCTAATTTGAGTCGGCAATTGAGAATTGAGGAAGTAGCTAGCCTCTTGCTAATTTTTGCAAAATAAGCTCCTAATACTCGTGATTAGGAGCTTACTTAATTTACCAATTCCAGAATTTAGGTGTTATCAACTAAACTTGATAGGAAACTATAATCTGGAACATTGATCTTCCTTATTACCTTGGACAACATTTGCATCTCCAACGGGAGCAGGAGAATTTTCTTTACACTGAAGATTTCCATTAATACGGTTTTGTCTAATCTCTAGTCCACCGGTATTTTTAAAGGCTTGCAAATTGCCATTAATTGTATTGTTGTTAGCGACAAGTTTTTTGTTGTTTTCATCAAACTGTAAATCTTGACTAATCCGATTACCTGTAATGTTTGCACTTTGGGATTGTTTAATCTGAATGCTACCACCTACAGATGAATTTGACCGCACAATTACCTGTGCTGCATTTTCGGCTTGGATATTACCATTGACTTTAATGCCAGAACCGTTAAAACTAGCATTAGATTCAACTTTAATATTACCCTTGACAGTTGTACCATTCATCTGACAATTAGCACCACTGGGGACTTTAACATTATCTAAGGTTACAGCGCCTAAACTTCCTCGACATACCGTTTCTTCTGCAAGTGCAACTGAGTAGCTAAATACGACTCCAAGTAAGCTGATACCAGCTACCGCTAACCAACGATTATTGCTCATAAAATCCTCCGATTTAATTCTGGTTTTTTGCGTATAAGCAGATGGAAAATATAGCCAGCCATATCTATAAATTCCGTAATTCTTGATTTGAAAATATTGTTATTGGTAGATTCGGCCTGAAATCAAAGATTGGCTTTATTTGTAGCCTTTTCTACTGGTATTTTGACAAGAGTATATGAACTTGAGATGAAAATTTCATGAGATTCTTCTCACATTGTAATCAAAAGTACAGACAATCATGACCAAGTAATCATGTAGGGAAAATTAAAATTATTGCTGTGGAGTATGGAGTAGCCTACATGTATTGCTGATACTAACAGGGATGAAAGTGTTTTTTTTCAACTCTCTACTCCCTATTCCCGACTCCCTACAAGTTATTCCGGGGAATGATATTATCAACTTGCAGTTAGTTGCTCAATTTCCTCAAGTAATGTATCAATCCTCAGCAGTTATAAGTCAGGAAATAAAAGCGCAAGCCTTGGAATTGGGATTTAGTAAGGTGGGGATTGCCAAGGTTGATGAAGTAGATTCTGTAGATTTGCGGTTACAGGAATGGTTAAAAAGTGGTTATCATGCCGATATGGCATGGATGGAAAATCCCAAAAGGCAAAATATCCGTCAAGTGATGCCGGAAGTGCGATCGCTGATTTGCGTGGCCTTAAATTATTACACACCTCACCAACGACCCACGGAACCAGAGTACGGGAAAATATCCCGCTATGCTTGGGGACGGGATTATCACAAAGTCATGCACAAAAAGTTGAAGGCTTTGAGTAGTTGGCTAGAGGCAAAAATCGAGGGAATTCAGGTGCGGTATTATGCAGATACCGGACCAATTCAAGATAAAATATGGGCCCAACGTGCAGGTATCGGTTGGATTGCCAAAAACGCCAATGTGATTACCCGTGAATATGGCTCTTGGGTGTTTCTCGGTGAAATCCTAACCAACATGGATTTAGTTCCCGACAAACCCCATACACCCCATTGTGGAACATGTACCCTTTGTATTGATATGTGTCCAACTAATGCTATTACCAGTCCCGGAACCGTCGATGCTAACCGATGTATTGCATATCATACAATCGAAAATCGGCACCAGGAATTACCTCCAGAAATGCGATCGCAATTGCAAGGATGGGTAGCAGGATGTGATATCTGTCAGGATGTATGTCCTTGGAATCAACGATTTGCCCAACCAACAACGGTAGCAGAGTTTCAACCCTATCCTAGTAATCTCGCGCCAAAGCTGGTAGAATTGGCGACAATCTCTGACCCAGAATGGGACAAAAGATTTACAGCATCGGCGTTACGACGGATTAAACCCGCCATGTTACGACGAAATGCCCGCGCAAACCTTGATGCATTGCCGGCGACAACATGAAAAAAGTAATTATTTTTGATTTTGACGGTACAATTGCGGATACGCTGGATGCAATGGTGGCAGCTGTGAATCGTCTCGCTGTCGAATTTGGTTATGCACAAATCTCCCCGGAAGAATTGTCGATATTGCAGAAGCTAAGTGCCCGTGATGTCATTCGATATTCAGGTATATCTGTGCTGAAAATTCCCTTTTTGGTCAAAAAAGTCAAGTCCGAATTGAAAACAAAAATACCTGAACTGAAGCCAATTCCGGGGATGCAGGAAGCCCTGTATGAACTGAAAAATCAAGGTTTTAGATTGGGGATTATTACCTCTAATTCCCAGGAAAATGTCCTGGAATTCTTAAAAATCAACCAACTTGATCACCTGTTTGAATTTATTCATTCAGGAGTGACAATTTTTGGCAAAACGACAATTATCAATAATGTCCTCAGACAAAAACAAATTAAACCCGAAAATGTGATATATGTTGGCGATGAAACTAGGGATATTGAAGCGTCGAAAAAAGCCAACATCAAAATCATCGCCGTCACCTGGGGATTCAACTCCCGTGAAGTTCTAGCTCAACAAAAACCTGATTATCTGATTCATCACCCCCAGGAATTAATTGATGCTATCACCCAAGGGTAGGTGAAAATTATGAGATTAATCCTTTTCTTTGTTTTCTATCGTTTGCCTACACACAGGAGTACTTCCATTTTATGAATTGTTGTATTTACATCGAAAATTTATGCTATGATGGGAGTTGGCGTTTATTAACGGGATGTAGCGCAGCTTGGTAGCGCACTTCGTTCGGGACGAAGGGGCCGCTGGTTCGAATCCAGTCATCCCGATTATTATTTTTTGCCTCCATGTTCCCTGTCTTATACCTTCATGAAGGTAGGGAACAGGGAATAGGGAGTAGTTTTAACCCTAGTACAGGTTGGCGGAAATAAAATTAATTAGTCCGAACTTTTATCTAGTGACTATGCTCTGCGTGGTCACTCAGTCAACGAGGGCTACTGCCTTCAGTCACAATGCAGGAGAGAAGTATCGTAGATTCCGCATCCAGGTAGAGCATGGGTGTGAGGGAAAAGCTAGGCGTATTTACGCTGCGTGGTAATAGGGATTTCAATGGGGATTTTCTTGTGGTATGATTTCCAGTTCTGCTAGGCAATGACGTAGTAAAAGTGTATGAGTTGTTACCCATTTTTCTTTTTGGTATTTTTATAGATGGGTAAAAAATGGGTAAGTCAAGAGTGAAAACCGTATTTAACTATAACAATAAAAAATAAAAGCTCGCAATCCACAAGAATACGAGCTTTTATCTTTTGAATCAATTTGGTGGCGGGAAGTGGATTTGAACCACTGACCTTCGGGTTATGAGCCCGACGAGCTACCAGGCTGCTCTATCCCGCGTCGCTTTAACTTCTATAGTATACCCTGAAGTTCGAGAATTTGACAACCCTAAATTGATAATTCGCCAATTATTTCTAAACGGTTGTACTTGCCGATGTTCAAGAACCGCTCTCCAAGAGCGTCTGCGGTGCTGGGGGAAATCCAACCCAACTGTTGTAGGATGTGAATGGCGGCGGCATATTTAGCTCGTTTGGCTCCATCGATGACCTTAATGGCTAATCCCATGCCCTCACCTAAGCGACTAATACATTGAATTCCCTCCGCTCCCGATTTGCTGACGATTTCCCCAGGAGTCAAACGCATTAATTCTGTGTCAAATTTGCCATCCCCTGCAACCATTGCTGGATGGTGAGTCATTGCGCGTACAATCCTTTCTAAATCTAGGTTGTGTCTGGCTGCAAGTTGGGCGTACAAATGGGCAATTTGGGTGAGTTGCATGAGATAGGTTGGGACACCACAGTCATCGTGGACACTGATAAATTCTTCGGCTGGCATCCGCAGCATTTCGGCGACTTTTGTTAAGATTAGTTGTTGGACAGGGTGTTTACGCTCCAAATAGGTATTTAGGGGGAAATTCCGTTGTTGACAAACAGCTAGCATTCCCGCATGTTTGCCGGAACAATTGTATTCTAGCCGACTACGCTTACCATCGGGGATTGGACACTGGAGAGCGGATGGATCGATATCAGCACGCCAAAGAATATTAAAAACTTGACGAACCTGTTCAATACTGCCTTGATGGGAACTAGTGATAATTGCTAAATCGCGATCGCTCAAATCATAGCGTTCAAGAGTACCTGTAGCTGTTACGGCTAGGGCTTGAAATGGTTTGAGTGCCGAACGGACAAAGGTTGCTGTTTGAGCATTTCCCGCCACAGATAACACCCTGCCTCGTTCATCTGTAACTACAGCTTCAACGATGTGCTTGGACTCGATAATACCCTCCCGTAGTAGGCGAACTTCAAGGGGGTTTGTTTGCGTGCGTTTTCCCATCATGTAGTTGGTAGATGATTCGAGCTAAATATTTGGGCGGATAGATATTATATAACGTTTTTCATCCCTTGAGAGGGTGACAGGGGCAGTCTCAATTGCCGGTGAAAAAGTTGTTTGTTGCCCTTGCTTCCCTGGAGACAACCCCCTCCCTCTTCCCTAACTTCACTCCAAGACTTGTTCCGCAGACCCTATCTTATAGAAATTGCCAAATGACAATTCCGAGCAGATATAAACCGGCTAAAACGGCAAAAGTTAGCTCTAAACGGCGTAGAATTGGTTGAATTTGGTATAAAACAATTAGGCGATCGCGGGCTAATACATCTTCTGGTTTTGTCCAGGTTTGTCCATCGTACCAACCGGATTCTTCGTAGAAAATTACTGGACTCCGTAGGCGGTTGCGAACATACAACCAACCAGAGTATAACCTGACCAAAATCAGTAAAACTCCGATACTTGCACCAGCTGACCCACCAAGGAGAAATTTGGCAAAATATTTATGTAGGGGAAAACTTGCTGCGGCAACAGGTCCAGCAATCAACCAGGAAATCGAGTAAATCCACAGTATTTTGCCAATATAACTACGCCAACTGAGGGTGCAGTCACGATATAGCCATGCAACCTTGAGGGCTTCATACTCGTTGACAGGCTGCTGTTCCCTCGGTACCGGACAATTGCTGACTGAGGATTCAATCATCGGTTATTTGCTCCCTTGGTCTTCAAAGACGGAAAACTCAATAGACTCTGCATGTCCCCAAAAAGCCTCTAAATTGTAGAATTCCCGTTCTGCTGGCATCATGGAGTGAACAATCACCTCGCCATAGTCATGTAATATCCAACTTCCTTCTGCCTTTCCTTCTACCTGTAAAGGACGGCGTTGGTATTGCTCCTCTACTGCTGTTTCAATTGCGGATGCGATCGCTCGCACCTGTACCCGCGAATAACCTGTCAAAATCACAAAATAATCCGCCAAATAGGAAATATCGGCGACTTTCAAAATCTTGATGTCGCCAGCTTTTTTCTCCGAAGCTGCAAGGGCGATCGCTTTCGCTAGTTGTTCGCTCTCATCTACATCCGCCATTGCTAAATCGGTTCTTGCTAATGATTGTATGGAAGAATGAGTTGGAATAGAATCAGCCATTAAACCTCAACGACTAAAATTAAAGTTGTAATCATACTTAACCATTTGGCAACTTGTCGGTGTGTAAATTCTGTTAACCCCTAATTGAACTCCCCACAAAATATTATGGAACAGCTAATACACGCCTTCCAAATTGACACAGCCAACTGACAAAATAGTCAAACTATTGGCAAATACTATTCCCACATTTCTCACAAAACCCTAAAACTCACAGGGATAGTCCGTAGAAGGAAAATCAGTCCGTTACTCAAGGCTTACAACTTACTCGTGAGAAATCCAGGTATTAGGTTTTTCTTGAATACTAACAAAAAAATGGTCGCCTATGTTGTTAATTCTTGATTTAGGCTTGAAGAACATACTACGAAACCAATACCACACGGCGTAAATACGCCTACCTTTCCCCTCGCACCCATGCTCTGCGTGGGTGCGGAATCCACGAGGGCTTACTGCCTCGTGAAATGAAGGCAGTAGCCCTCGCCGACTAAGTGACCACGCAGAGCGTAGTCACTAGATAAAAACTACTAATTTGAACATGAAAGCGAGTAGCCCTGACTACAAAGCAATTTCATGGGACAATTTCTGGTTTCCCTCGCACCCATGCTCCGCGTGGGTGCGAGGGAAAGGTTTACTTTTTCGAGACAATCCCCGAATTCATGGCGTTACCAGAATCTGGTAAAGAATAAAACACAGGTTCATACACTGGTTGCAGTGGTTGGGATAACTGTTTGTGGACAGAACTGGTCAACTCCTCAAATAACGCTTCGTATTGATTCAAGGCTGCATCGAAGGAGTAATTTTCCACAGCAAACTTCCGACTGTTGTAACCCAAGGAATTTACTAGTTCGGGATTTTCGTATAAATTAATAATTGCTTGAGCTAGGGCTTCTGGGTTTTCTGGTGCAACGACTATCCCACCTCCACTTTGGCGAATAGCCTTAGCCGCAGTACCATTATCGGGAACAGATGCCACAATGGCACTACCACTAGCAAGTAAAACCTGGATTTTGGAAGGCATATTAAAAGAAATCACGTTTTTCTTTTGCACCACCAAACCCACATTGGCTGCATTAAGCATTTCTGGTAATTTTTCCCGGGGTTGGAAGGGTAGCAATAACACATTATCTGCACCACAAGCGAGACATTCCTGTTGTAAACGCTCCAGTCCTTTCGCTTCACCGACTATTACAAAGGCAATTTCCGGGATATGGCGCAGTTTACTAGCAGCTTTGACGACGGTTTCCAAACCTTGGGTCAAGGCAATATTACCCGAATACATGACCACAAATTTATCTTCCAGGTTATGGGTGATTCGGAAAGGGTTTCCTTGTTTTGCTCCCGGACGAATAAAATTCACATCCACCCAATTGGGTATTTGGACAATTTTCTCCGGGTCTACGCCTTTTTCCCGAAGATTATCGACAAATCCGTCGGCAATCACACTAATTTTGGTAGCAGCACGATAAGCGAATTTTTCTAAAGCACTAAATATCTTAATTAACAGCTTATTTTTGAGTAAGCCGACATGAATCGCTGCATCCGGGAGAATATCTTGCAAATTTAAAACTACAGGACAACCAAAAAACGAACCCAGGAAAGATGCGGGTATGCAACCAGGTAAGGAGGGAGAGGTGGTAAAAATAATATCAGGTCGCCAACCATTTAAAGCTGGAAATAGGCTTGTCATCACAAAGCTTCCATCTAACATGATGCGATCTAGTAAATTTGGTTGGGGACGAATCCACACACAACTGCGTTGAATTTTCACACCGTTTTTGTACTCTGTGACAAAAAACTTACCCCGGTAGTCTTCGTATACCTGACGTTGGGGATAGTTTGGCATTGCGGTGACAACTCGCACTTGATGACCGCGATTCACTAATCCTTCCGCAAGTTCTGTCATCAAGGGTGCAATCCCAATCGGTTCCGGATGGTAGTTATATGAGTAAATTAAAATCCGCATAAAAATTTATTTATTAATCTGGTTTGTGGACAATCAGCGCGTCGGTAGCTTCAAACCTAAATCAAAGTCTCTTTTGGGCAATCATTAGGCATGATTTTTCACCCCTAATACTGATTTTCTCTTTAGAAACGATTCATGTCCGTTATTTTTCCTTGAAGATTAAGTAAAAATTAACTTTGCTCACAACTTATACATTGGCAATTTTTGATACATTGATTTAGCCTATGGTGAGGCAAAGTGTCGTGGTTTTTACGGTAGTAATTAAACCTAATCACAAATGACATGTGGATCGCGATCGCTATTTTTGTTCGATAATCTCGAATTAATCAATCCATTGATAGTGATATGAAGAGAAAATTCAGATTCGGATTATCAGTATTACGAGGATTGTCTCGGTAACAATTAAATAACTACCTCCGTCAAATCGGGGTGGTAATTGTATGGAAATAGGAATGATAAATTCCTAAATCATTGCCTCAAATTTCGTGGTTTTCAACACCCCGCAAAAACAAACAAATTAGACACCCAATATAGTTCGTAAACAAGTAGAGACGACTTGTCGGGTCGTCTCTACAGATTTGGATGAAATTTTGTGAGCTTTGGTTAAAAATTATGCTTATGCTGTGATTGGACTCAGATTTAAACAGCACCGCTATTTTTATTAAATAAAATTGTGATAGTTCTGAGGATCAGTTTTAAATCATAAACAAGAGTCCAGTTTTGCTGATATTGCAAATCTAGACGGATTACATCCTCAAAACTACGAATACTGGAACGACCACTGACTTGCCATTCTCCGGTCATACCGGGTTTGACATCAAGTCTTTGCCATTCTGGAACTTCGTAACTCGAAACCTCATCGGGGGTCGGGGGACGGGTTCCCACCAAACTCATTTCACCAATAAGTACATTCCAGAATTGGGGTAGTTCATCTAAACTGGTGCGACGTAAAAATCGACCCACACGGGTGACACGGGGGTCATTATCGATTTTAAAAAATGCCCCTTTCACTTGGTTTTGAGCAATTAACTCAGCCTTTTTGGCTTCTGCATCAACGCACATGGAACGAAACTTCCACATCCGAAATTGCTTACCCATCCACCCACAGCGAGTTTGTCCAAACAAAATTGGACCGGGGTCATCTAGATAAATAGCGATCGCGATGGGAATAAATAAAATTCCCGTAATCACTAGGCCGACGATTGCACCAACAATATCAATTATCCTTTTCATCCAGGATTTAATCGATGGGTGGGTCTCTGGTAAGACCTCATCCAACTTTTGACTGGTAACTGGGAGTTTCTCCAAGTTCGTTTCTATGGGTAAAACCCCATCTAAACCTGTCAACTTTAACACTGCCATTACCTGGGGAGTGGTATCAAATAGCGTAAATTCGACTTGTTTTGTTTGAGCAGTTCGATAGGAACTGATTAACGCACCAAGTCCACTACTATCCATGAATGTTGTTTGAGTAAATGCGATCGCCACACGTTTGAGGGACTCATTTGTCAAAATCAAGTCTTGACAAGTCTGCTTAAACGCTACTGCTTCAATGACACTCAAACGAACAGGTACTTGGACAATAGCTGTGTCGTTAGTAAAAGTAATGGGGAAATCAGCCTCTTTCGGTTGGCTTGTCATGGGACTTTGCACGTTAGTTGATCTTGTATAAAATTCTCCACCCTGTGATGATTTTGTTCTCACGAACACCTTAACCCCATCCGGTCATTGATGAAACCAGAAATTGACGCAAGTCATAATTTAATGGCAAATATGTATCAGCACCCTCCACAATAGAACATAGAAGATAATTTAGGTCGCAATTAGTCACCTAAATCCCCTGTTCATCAAATCCACACAAAACCATTACGGTTTCAACATAATTGTTACCATTTCATGACTTTGCCAACTCAAGTGACACCGACAGCACACCTGATTGAAGTTTTTTCCGCAATTCAAGGGGAAGGGCTAAATGTAGGCACGCGGCAAATCTTTATCAGATTTGCCCGGTGTGATTTACGCTGTCATTTTTGTGATAGCGCCCACACCTGGGAAACACCCCCTACATGCCGAATCGAACAAACTCCAGGGATGCGTAATTTTGAAACACACTCGAATCCAGTGCCTCTACCTATATTAACTAAATGGGTCTCGCGGCAAAATATACCTGACCTTCATGATAGTATCTCGATTACTGGCGGAGAACCACTCCTTTCATCATCTTTTCTACAGCATTTTTTACCAGAAATTCGGGCTATCACTGGTTTACCGATTTACTTGGAGACGGGTGGTCATCGTCCCCAACAATTAAAAATGCTTATATCTTACCTGGATTTGGTGGGAATGGATATTAAGCTACCTAGTGTGAGTGGGGAAACCCGTTGGCAACAACATCGGGAATTTATGCAAATTTGCGATCAAGCTCATGTGCAGGTATTTGTGAAAATTATCATTTCCGCGACCACCGACTTTGATGAATTAATTTATGCTGGTGAATTAGTGCAACAGGTAAACCCCACCATACCGATTTTTTTACAACCCGTGACACCATTACCATCGATCCCCATGGATACAATGACTCCACAAACCGAACCTTCACCAACTCAAGTTCTTCAATGGCAGGCAATGTTAAAGAAAATTGTCAAGGATGTGCGGGTGGTTCCCCAAACTCACAAAATGCTGAATCAGTTGTGAAGAATACTCAGTGAAAAGTGAGTCCCCGTTCCCATAAAGAAGGGTGCAGGGTGGTTTGATACCATGAGAGAAAATATTTCAGAGGTTTGATTATTACCACTTTCTTCCGGTTTATTTGCGGAAGTGCAAACGAATGGGATTGGGGTGGGAGGTGATATTGAAGTTGTGACTAATCGCTTGGGGATGAGTGACAAAGGTCAGATTTCTGCTGCTAGTTTTGCCCAAGGAAATATGGGAAATATTTTGATTCGTGCAAACCAAATTAATATGCGGGGGGAATATACCCTAATTTCCAATCAGATTTCTTCCAATGCAGTCGGTAATTCCGGTGTGATTCGCATTGATACACAAAGTTTAAACCTGCAAGCTGGTGGGTTCATTACCTCAGCAACCTTGGGTCAGGGAAATGCAGGTAATTTAATCATGAATGCAGATACCATTTCCATGCAGGGAGAATTAACTTTTATTACTTCCTCTGTGGGAACGACTGGAAAAGCTAACGGTGGTGATCTGCAAATTACAGCGAATCAGCTAAACCTCCTGAATGGAGCATATATCAGCACTTCCAGCCTTGGTAACGGTCAAGCTGGTACTATTTTGCTCAATGGGAAAAATCAAGTTCGGTTAGAAGGCGATCGCTCCCGAATTACCGTGGAAAGTCGTAGCCAAAGTCTTGCTGGCAATATCCAAATTAGCACCCCCTCACTACAGCTATTCGACAATTCACTCATCTCTGCTGAAAGCCTTTCCCAAGATGGTGGGAATATGACTATCGATAATGCTAATTTCGTTTTACTACGACAGGGTAGTCAAATTTCTGCTACTGCTGGGGAGGGGGGAAACGGTGGTAATATCAATATTCAAGCCAAAGCGATCGCGGCTATTCCCAGAGAAAATAGCGATATCCGTGCGAATGCTGTACGTGGTCGCGGAGGTAATGTGAATATCACCACTAAAGC
>CALJJQ010000070.1 GCA_937973965.1 uncultured Calothrix sp.
AATTAAGCTCAACCCTATGCAGAGAATGATTTTGAAAAATCGACAGTATAGCATTGTTGAAAGCGACACAAATTGTTGGGATGTATTGAATCTTACCCTATTCTTCCGCAAGACTAAAATACCTTTACTCACATCTTGCACCAAGAAAAGCTGATGGAAATAAAATACTCAGCATAAATCTAAAAGTAGTATTATAGCGTTAAAAGCAAACAAAGCTATATCGCGTATATTTTGAAATTCAACGTATGTATAAAATAAAGCTAAAGTCTATAGGTGTAAGCCTTCCTCTAGGGGAAGGCTAATAGCTTTTTTCATGTGTTCTGGTGTCGTTGTCAGCATTACATGTTGGCCACTCTCTGTAGGTTTTTTGAGGGATTTGTGAGAAATCCAGGTTGAGCTACTTTTATACTTTCTCATTCGAGATGAAGCCTTGTGTAATACATCCCCACGCGGAGGATAGAGAGAAGAAAGCAACTGTTAACTGGCAACAAATCAAATCTGTGTGGAAAGTATCACCTCTAGATATATTCTTGTTGAAAATATTTAATTGCATCTTCAGTCGATTGAAAGCTACCAATTACTTTTGGTGCGTCGAAGATGATTTTTGTGTTGAGGGAACGGACTTTTAGATAGTAACCACGTCCATGAATTCCTGACCAAATCTCATATTCGTAATTTTGGTTACGCCCACGCTCAATCACACCTCCATATGAACGATTTGGCTTAATTATTTCGTTGATTGTTTCCATCAATGATAAAATCATAGTCCCTAACTCATCAACATCTTACTTATTTTGATATTACTATTATTTAATCCTTTGAGTTCATCGATTTTTGATAATGTTTTTTGTTATACAAAATTACTGGTGATATATTTGTTTGTAGTCAAAATAGTAGCTATGCACTAATAATTTAGAATGCTATTACTCATTCTTTTTAAAAATATTTGTTTTTGAAAATATAGCTTAATATTACTTATAAGTTAATCTCATTAATTTATATCCTATCGAGAAATGAGTAGGGGAAAACATACTTAAGATAGATATAAATTAACTGAATATACAGCAAAATGAAGATAGTAGATTTACCAAAAATTCTTTGTTGTTGCTATAAATTGAATAGTGTAAATTTACGGATATTGATGGGAAGTTTCTGTGAATAAATTTATAACTAAATACGGTTAGGTATTGAGATAATATATAGTTCGGATTTATCACAAACACCTAAAACTTTCAGTGATTAGTCTGTGACGGGAGTAATCGCAACTTATTCCTTAAGGCTGAACACACCCTTGCTCAAAATGCAGGCAAAATATCCAAGTTTCCCATTTACTCCAAAATTCCCAGCAAGATATGCATTCAATCTTCCAAGTTATCGGGAATACCGTAAAGGGAAATATCCTGATAAATGTGCTGAGTATTTTTTCCAGCCGACCAAAACACTAGGTATCACCAATGTCTGCATTTCTCACAAATTCCTAAAACTTACAGGGAGTAGGGAGTAGCGATAGTCCGTAGAAGGAAAATCAATCCTTCACCCAAGACTTATAACCTACTCGTGAGAAATCCGGGAATGGTCACTGCACCGTACAAAATCTCACCAACTTCAATTTCGGCGATCGCAATTAATTCAACTGCGAGTTGGGTAAATCCCCGTGTCATGTCATCATTTTTTGCTTCTGACAGTCTCTACTCCCTCAGCATTAAGCGAGTATTTTTGGTAATGCGATCGCCTACAATCTTTATAGGGATGATCCACGAATCTGTATAAGTAGTGAGCAGCATGGCGAATCAAACTCTGGGATTGGGAGAAAATCTATACAATTATCTACTTGCGGTATCTTTACGGGAACCAGAAATCCTCACCCAACTTCGTCAATCAACTGCCAACCATCCAATGGGACAAATGCAAATTGCTCCTGAACAGGGACAGTTTATGGCTTTATTGGTACAGTTAATCGGAGCAAAAAAGACTTTGGAAATAGGTGTATTTACGGGGTATAGTTCTTTGGCTGTTGCTTTAGCTTTACCTGATGATGGCAAAATCATTGCCTGTGATGTCAGCGAAGAATATACAAGTATGGCTCTTCATTACTGGCAATTAGCAGGGGTCGCTGATAAAATCGATTTGCGGATTGCTCCGGCTTTGGAAACCCTTGATGATTTGATAAATCAAGGGGAAAGTGGAAGTTTTGATTTTGCTTTTATTGATGCGGATAAAAGTAATTATGATAATTACTATGAAAGAGCTTTAAAATTAGTAAGGAAGGGTGGTTTAATCGCCATTGATAATGTGTTGTGGTCAGGTCGAGTTGCTAACTCGGAAATTCAGGACAATCGCACTCAGAAAATTCGAGATTTAAATCAAAAGCTACATACAGATAACCGCATTAATTTGAGTTTAGTACCCATTGCTGATGGTCTAACTTTGGCAATGAAAAAGTAGATTTTTATCTCATAAATCTGGTTTTGATACTTAACCTATCGTAATTTGGGAGTAGGGAATTTATAGCTACATGTCGCGTCTGTTGAGAACGACAAATATAATGTTTGAGATTAATTTTTATCTCCGATAAGTTGTTAATAAATTATTTATTGACACTTTCCCAACATGCGGTGAGAGATATCTATTTTCAAAAACCAACTTCTCATACCATTTCGCAAAAAATTTGATACATTTTCTCCCCATGCTTTCCCTACTCCCCGTCAGGTATTAACCCGAAACCTGGATTTCTCACGAGTCAGTTGTAAGCCTTGAGTAACGGATTGATTTTCCTTCTACTCCCTACTCCCTATGAGTTTTAGAGTTTTGTGAGAAATGCGGGGAAAGTAAAACAATATCACCCCACGCAAAATTTAGTGACTAATACCTGTAATTTAATTCAAGGTTTACCAGTCTTTACTTGACCCTTGTCCATTTGCCGTTGTTTAGCTAACTCTAATTGTCGTTTTTTCTCCATCAATCGAGCGCGTTTTTCGGCTGTCAAATTATCAACACAATAGGGACAACAAATACCCTCTTCATAGTGGGGAGATTGTTTATCTGCTTCGCTAATCGGATGACCACAACCGACACACATCTGGTGAGAACCTGTTTCTAAACCGTCTTTAACCGCAACACGTTCATCAAATACAAAACACTCACCTTCCCATAAACTTTGTTCTGGTGGGATTTCTTCTAAATACTTTAAAATTCCACCCTTGAGGTGATAAACCTCGGTAAAACCTTGGGAAATTAAATATGAGGAAGCCTTTTCGCAACGAATTCCTCCAGTACAAAACATAGCTACTTTTTTATGCAGTTTGGGGTCAAGATTTTTGCTGACAAAATCAGGAAATTCTCGAAAGGATTTTGTTTGGGGATTTTGCGCACCTCGAAATGTACCAATCTCAACTTCGTAATCATTACGTGTATCAATTAAAGTCACCTCTGGGTCAGAAATTAATTGATTCCATTCTTGAGGGGTGACGTATTTGCCAACATGTTGATTGGGGTCAACTTCTGGTAAACCAATGGTGACAATTTCTTTTTTTAACCGCACTTTCATCCGTGCAAATGGATATTCTGTTGCGGTGGATTCTTTAGATTCTAAATCATGAAATCTGGTATCTTGACGCAAATAATTGAAAACCGCATCGATACCCGGACGATTTCCAGTAATTGTACCGTTAATTCCTTCTTCCGCTAATAATATTGTGCCTTTAATTCCGTTTTTGACACAAAGCTGTTGTAAGGGTGCTTGCATTTGTACAAAATCGGGTAATCGGACAAATTTATAAAATGTGGCTACTATCAAAGTCATGGGATTTTCGATTTTGGATTTTCGATTTTAGATTGATTGGGAATTTTTGATGATTTAAACTCTTGATTTTGACTTTTAGATGTTCATAGCTTTCTCCTGTCTCCCGTCTCCTTTGATTTAATATTAATTATTTGTAAAATTTATGAACACTAATAGTTATATTTAGCTAAACTGAATCTGAAGTTGTCTGCATCTAATTTTACACCTACCAGCGAAAATCATCAAAGGGGGCTATTGTGGTTAATTCTGGAGACGGGTTTCTGGAGAAAACGCGATCAAAAAACTCGCGCTTAGAGGTTTTAAATTGTGTTGCTAGTGACACTTTGAAGGTGGAAATTCTCGGATATCAGGGTTTGACTGGAATTAAAAACCCCCAGGTTGCAGAAGCTATATTTTATGCGAATCAGACGGGAATGCAACTGAAGCAGGTAAAAATTACTTTAAATGCTGGGGAAGTACAGATTGAAGCTGGTTCTTTACAATATATGCATGGCCATATTCAAGGGGAAACAAGAGTTGGTGGTGTCGCTGGTTTTGGTAAAGCAATGTTAAATAAATTCTTGGTCAATGAGTCGCTGTTTATTCCTCGTTATCGGGGAACGGGAAGTATGTATTTAGAACCTTCCTTTAGTCATTTTTTAGTTTATGATCTCAACAACGAGGAAATTATTGCTGATAAGGGTTTATTTTATTGTGCAGATGGTGCTTTAGAAGTTGGTGTGGCAATGCAAAAAAATGTTTCATCGGCTTTATTTGGGGGGGAGGGATTATTTCAAACGAAGGTGAAAGGAACAGGTGTTTGTGTGTTTGAATTACCTGTTCCAGTGGAGGATGTGCGGTGTATTCACTTGGATAATGAAACTTTAAGTGTGGATGGAAATTTTGCCTTAATGCGGACTGGAAGAATTGAATTTAGCGTGGAAAAATCAGCAAAGAATGTGTTTGGAACTTTAACTAGTGGGGAGATGTTATTACAAACTTTTCGCGGGACGGGGAAGGTTTGGTTAGCTCCCACACAAGGAATATATCAAGCTTTGGATGCGAGGGGAATTGGAGGTTTGGGTATCGCTCCTAAGTCGTCGAATACTCAAGCTTAACCTATCTTTTTTTGGGAGTGGGGAGTTGTTGATGATGACGAATATAATCTTTTTTTGGGAGTAGGGAGTCGGTATTTGGGAGTAGTTGATGACAACGAATATCACCTTTGAGCCTATTTACTATCTTCAATAAGTGGTTGATAAAGTATTTATTGAGTAAAATATAGGGAGTAGGGATTGGAAAAAACATTTTCATCATAGAGTTATGGTTTACACTGCTTTTTTTGAAGAAAGTAACTCTGACGTTATGGGTATTTCCAGTTCGGTATTTCTGAATTGAGAAATGAATTATTATTTATTATTTATATTTTGTTTTGAAACCAAAATTATCTTAGAGACATAGCGATGCTATGTCTCTACGTAAAATGAAATTTTCAATTTAGATTTGTCTCGATTTATAAAATATGAATCCAACAATATTTCACATTGCATTTCCGGTGACAAATATCGCAGAAGCGAAGAAATATTATGTTGATGGACTCGGTTGTGTTCCTGGTCGGGAAAATCAACATGCATTGATTTTAAATTTGTATGGTCATCAATTAGTTGCCCATACAACCAAGGAAATATTAACACCTCAACGGGGGATTTATCCGCGACATTTTGGGTTAATTTTTACTGCTTTAACTGATTGGCGAGAATTGCTTAGTAAAGCTGAAAACAATAATTTGCGGTTTCGGGAATCAGCGAAAGCGAGATTTGTGGGAACTCCCTTAGAGCATCATACTTTCTTTTTAGAAGACCCTTTTTATAATTTGATGGAGTTTAAATATTATGCCCATCGGGAAGCAATTTTTGGGAATCCGGAATTTACCCAAATTGGTGATAGGTAGTATACTTTGCTGATATATTTCCCTTTGAGGTTGTTGACGGTATCAAATCATTTTAACTGACCCGTACAACTAAAGCATAGGATTGGGGTTGGAGAATCCTAAAAGCGCGAACAATAATTTCTAATTTACCTGTTGGCGGATTTTGCCAGATTACTTGTTCTACATTATTGTAGCGATCGCATTCGGTGGAGTTGGCTGGCATGTTACCATGTCGTTCTTGACCATCTGCGGTACGCAGAATTAAGTCTAGGTCGTTTTGGAGTGCTTCTCCAGGGAAATCTGTCCAAACTAAGGTCACTTTTACCTGGGTATCGGTGTCAGTCATTTCCAGTTCGGTGATTTCCGTTTCTCCAGTTTCTAAGGCTGTATTTTCGTCTAGGAAAGTCACTCGCTCTTTTTCTGGTCTTGGTCCGACGGTTGCAGCTAAATCGACTCGACCATATCCCTCACTATAATTGGGGATTTCTCCAGCTTCGGATGGTACGTACTGACCAACAATATCCTTGGCTCCATTGATCAGCATTGCTTTCACGAGGGCTGCACTGGGTTGGTGTTGGTGCTGCTTCAGGAAATATTCTCTCACAATTGCGGCACACCCGGCTACTAGGGGTGTAGCCATACTTGTACCCGATAGGAAAGCGTAGAGGGGGTCTGATGATTTACCGTAGAATGGATTAATATTTGCATCCCGCGAACAAGTTGATAGAATTACGGTTCCCGGTGCAACAATATCGGGTTTAATGCGCTCATTGCGGGTAGGACCGCGACTGCTAAAAGCTGCAATTCCCTCTGGATTATCTGACCAACCATCGGACGCAATGGGTTCACTTTGGTAGCGAGATAGACTGCTGTAGGGTTTGGATAAATCCGGTCGATTATTTTCCGATGCACCAACTGTAATACAATTTTTGGCACTACCGGGAGAACTAATCGAACCATTATCAATCACACCATTATTATCGCGATCGCGTCCACTATTACCAGCAGCAAAACAAATGACCATATCTCGGTGTTCCCAGACAAATTGGTCTACCTGTTGGCAATTAGCATCATATCGACCGGAAACAGCAGCACCCCAGGAATTGGTGTGGACACGGGCATTATCATGGTGGTAGGGAGGTGTAAATAAATCCATCAAGTTATCGGGAAGACCACCTAATCCACCCCGCATATCCAAAACCGATTGTAAAACTAATTTGGCCTTCGGTGCAGTTCCCCGAATTGCTCCTCCCATTGTTTCCGAAAAACCATCACCTAATACTGAACCTGCAACATGGGTTCCATGACCATCCGGATCCGCAGCACGAGCTTGTCCTAAAGCATATAATTTCAATACCCTACCGGAAAAAGCTGGATGGACATCTTCTGTAGAACCCCGGTCAAAACCACTATCTGCGATCGCAATTATTTGTCCTTCACCCTGCAATTCACTAATTTCATGGGTTTTATCGGCATTAATTACCCCTAAAGCCACATTATTTAACAACTGGGGAGGTACATATTCCTCAATATGGCGAACCTGATCAATCGCAGCTAAGTCTGGCAAATACTGGGGTTGCACCTGCAAACGGATCGAATTCCCACTAAACTCCAATTCCTCCACATTTAACCGTGCTGCTGCTGCAATCCGATTGCGCAAATCGTCATCGATCACAACCTGATTGTGGAAGACTACTTGCACTGGTTGGGGTTGGTGGGAAAGCTGATCAATCGGAGCTAAATTCAGGAGATTTACAGAATTGCGATCGCGACTTGTATTCCGTAATTCTGGTGCAATTTTAAACCCCTCCAGATATATGTTTGCCCAATTAATAAAATCTAAACGGCGAATATTTTCCAAATTTGCCGGTGTGTAATGGCAAACATAAGTATTTTCTGGTACATATTCTAAAATCTCCACACCTAAATTAGTTAATTCTGCTTTCTGTTCCCGATTCAAAGGTTGATTTGTTTGAATCAAAATATAATTTGATGATGAGCTATCTGCACTCAGCAAGTTATTAAAGCCCATCGCTGCTAACTGGGATTCAGTATCTATAGATACGCCATTAATCGTAATTTTAGCCATCGGATTTTGGATGTTGGATTGTAAATCTAGATTTTTGCTGAGTGACGAATATCACCGATACTCTTCCAGGTATTGAGAATATTTAATATTTATGAGCGTGTAATTGGTAATTTAGATTTAGGAATCTTTGAAATGGAATTAATTTGGTTTTATGTTGAGATTAGAAAAGAAAATTCTTTCCTCCCTTATTACCATAGATTAACCTACTCCCTCTTCCTGCCTTTACCTGTCCAGACTGGGTTGACAGAACGCTAGTACCGCACTGCATAAATAGGCCTACCATTTCCCTAGCTCCCATGCTCCGCGTGGGAACTCAAGGGTGTGAGGCTAATGCCTCGTGAATGAAGGTGGAACCTTCACGCACTGGATGACTACGCAGAGCATAGTCACCAGATAAATGGTCTGGATATTTCCGCCAACTTGTATTAGGCGTTTGGCAAGATTCTCTTGTGTCTTGTGTAATGATAAATGCAATTTTCACAGTGTGTATATTAATTTATTTTGATTTATTTTGCGTTCACTGTTAATTTTAATTAATATAAAAATTTACAGCAGCTTCGTGATACATAGAAGTGCAAAAAATTGTAAAAATCAGCTAAACAGGAAAATTGAGGATTCCTAGCTCCCATACAACTAGCAAAATAGATGCTAAAAAGCATCTAGTGTTTATCTATACATAAAAAAATTAGGAATTGGAAGTAGGTAGTGGTCTGTCCCGTTAATTTTGATAAGTAAATAAAGGCACGTAGTAGCGCTAGTCTAGGATAACCCTGCGGGTATAGCGCCTTATATTTATTAAAGCTTTTTCGAGGCTAAAATCATGATTGCAAACCCCTCAGAACTTATGGGACAGATCATTAGTATACTCCCTACTTACAAACTGGAATCATGTTGAGACAGCAAACGTTCGACTTTAGCTTCATCGATACGAGCAATTAATTTACGTGATTCATGTAAATCACGCATTGTTTTTGACAAGGTAAATGTGGAACCAACGGAAAATGCTGTCCCCATTCCCATGAATCCTTTCACCCAATTGTCTACGGGTAAATTAATAATACCAATGGTTGTCATGGATATAGAAATTACAAATGCAGCCCAAGTTTGAATAATCCAAGCATTACTATCACGTGTGGGTTGTTGCATAACTTATACTTACTAAATCATTTAATTATTGACAACTAAATTGTATATATTTCTACTGATACTTTGTTTAATTTCAGTGACACTTGTCTAAGCGTGTGCGCATTCAGTCTATTGATGATGAAAATATTATCGATATTTATCTATGGATAGAACTGAAGAGAGGGTATAGGAGATGGTAGGGTAAACTGCTGGAAATAAACATGAATTTTGCTGCCAATGGGGTTGAGTATTTATGCGCCCTTGGGTAATATTGAGCGTAAATTCAAATTCCAGCCGTCGATTGTAGGGGTTGATCATGTCAGATATGGAGTTGGATGAAATTCGTGAAAACCGGATTAAAAACGAAATCATCGTTGATGCTATGGATAAAGAAGACCGGGCAATGGGCTGGTACTATTATTTAGATGAGTGTTTAAATTTCCCTTTTAATGCCAAATGGACAAAAAAAGGTCGCAAGGGAACAACACCGAAAGAAAAAGTGGTGGAAGTTTTGGGAATGGCTACAGAGGAAGAATGTTTGCGGGATATGATTGTTGAGGTGGTTGAAGTTGATGGTTCGGATGAAGATGTGTTTACCGCTAAGTTGAGTGAGCTTCAGGTTTTGGAAACAGATGAGGAAACAATGGAAGCTCTTGCGGATTGGTATTATTGGTTAGGACGGGGATATAAGTTTTGATGTTTTTTTTGTCTTACCCGTTAACTGTTAACCGGCATAACTATAACTAGGGATTGATCAACTGCTATCAATCCCTAGTTAGTTTTACACCGACGAAAACAATGAGACGTAGCGTTGCTACGTCTCTACTGTCTTTCATCTATCAACTGTCACCGAACCTATAGGAAAATATCTCAAACCTGGGAAGTCTAATTTACACCAATTTCAAATCAGGGTAGTTAGCTAACAAATCATCGGATGTCAGGGTGTCACCTTCAGCTTGTGGTGTCCAAATTACCTCTACTGCAAGCAAATTATCACTACCGAGACTACCAATTTGTTTCAGTGCTGCTTGTAAATCTTCGCTACTGTTGATTGTCGACAGAGTGTATTTACCTAAGCTTGCCGTAATAATTGTCACAACTATGTATTCTCCTGGCGCAGTGGCGATCGCACTATCACTGTCACTTGGGAGAGCTTGGTTATTGGCAGCTGCATTCAGTTGGTTGTGGACGTTTGTCAGGGTTTCCTGAGTAAACTGACTGCGTTCGGCTAGGGATAAACGGTTAAATTCGGCTTCTGCGGTATTAAGTTTGACTTGTTGGTTATTAGTTGCCGCGTATACCCAGTATTCGGGATGACGGAGAAGGGCTAAACTAACTTCCTGGAGGATTTGGGTGCGTCCTTGACTGGTTTCGGTATCGGCAAATTCGGCAATCCGGTTTAACTCTGGCTGTAAGGAGCGAGCATTGGCTAGTAAGCCGACCTGGAGACGGTTGACGGAAACACTGGGATTAGCTGTATAGGTCACTTCCCCATCATCCTCACCATTACCGATACTGCGGAATGTCCGCAACAGGAAATTGGCGATCGCAATCATCACGAACAAACCAAGGATACCGCTAAATCCACCAAAGCCGAAGAACGGGATTAAGAAAGGAAAGCCGAAACCACCGGGAGATGGGGCGTAATATCCACCACCACCAGGTGCGTAGGTTCGCGGAGCATAGGTGCGAGAGGAGGGTGCGCGGAAAGAGCCTCCACCAATGCGTCCTCCGGTGCGTGCGGCGGCAGCGCTGTCCATGTGACCTAGTGTTATTCCTAACACGAGAGAGAGGATGAGAAGGGTTTTAAATAGGGGTTGGAAAATTTGTTTGAGTTTTTTGCTCATAACGCACTCACCTAGGAACATTTTTGAAAAAGTTTTTATTTCTATAAGTCTGGTTAATTCAAGAGCATCTGGGAGTTAATGATGTTTATCTGTGATTGTTTCGCTATCGACAGGATTATTCGCTACCTCTTTCATTAATTTAACGCGTCTGGTTACTTTATGACCCTAGTATGTGCCCTGGTTTAGGTGACGATAACCGTACCCATCCCGCATTTCTCACATAGCCGTAAAACTTACAGGGAGTAGTCCGTGATGGGAGTAGAAGGAAAATCAATCCGTTACTCAAGGCTTACAACTTACTCCTGAGAAACCCAGGTAAGATGTGCGTAGTGCAGTTTCTCTGGGGAACGGTTTATAAGGGGGTTTTCTCCCCCTCAACACTCATAAAAGAAACTAAAAAGTGAGGTCTGCTGGTAACGCAATCTGACAGTTGTTAATCCCTAGAAAAGCCTAACCTGAGAGAAGTTTCTTCGATGATGAAAGTGATTTTTTCCCACTCCCGTACAGATGTGATATGTCGCGTCTCTCCCTATTCCCTACTCCCCCAACTCCCTTAGATGTTATCGCATTTTTGATCACTGGTATGGTCAATGGTGTTGATTACAAATTAATTTATAACAAATTCGATTTTTCTCAGTAATAGGGATTAAAATAGTTCAGAAACTAAATCATTTATATGTATTTTTTAAGAATATTTTAAGATTTAATTCTTGATTTTTTGGTATGACAAATAAGTCCGATGAAATGACGAATCCTCATCACAAAGCTGATAATCTGTTTGTAGTTGGAGTTGGGGCTTCTGCGGGGGGGTTGCGTGCTTTAGAAGAGTTTTTTGAAAATATGCCTGTGGATAGTGGTGCTGCATTTGTGGTGATTCAGCACCTATCACCGGATTTTAAAAGTTTGATGAAAGAATTGCTGGGACGGAAGACCCGGATGGCAATTTATCGGGTGACGGATCGAATGGAGTTGGAACCTAATTCGATTTATTTGATTTCACCGGGTAAAAACTTAATTTTAGAAAATAATTGTTTACGATTGCTGGAGCAGGAAGAAAGAAATCGTCATGGATTGAATTTTCCCATTGATATATTTTTGGAATCCTTAGCCAAAAACTTTGCGGAAAGAGCGATTGGGGTGATTTTATCGGGTACGGGTAGCGACGGTACTAAAGGGTTACGGGCGATCAATGAAGCGGGAGGGTTTACAATGGTACAAGACCCAGCGACGGCGGAATTTGACGGAATGCCACGAACTGCGATCGCGACAGGGGTAGTGGATCGGGTTTTATCACCCCAGGAGTTAGCCCAAGCAGTTAGTCAATTAATGCGATCGCCAATTGAAAATCAGCAAGCTCATAAGCACCGTTTACGTAATTCGGATTCGTTAAAGTTACAAAGAATTGCCAGCATTTTGGCGAAGTACGAGCATACGGATTTTTCCCATTACAAAACTAGCACCCTATCGCGGAGAATCCATCGTCGTTGTTTAATTAGTGGTTGTAATAATTTGGAAGATTATATCCATTTATTAGAAGTTTCTGGGGAAGAAAGAAATACATTACGTCACGATTTATTAATTAGTGTCACCCAATTTTTTCGCGACCCAGAAGCATGGAAATATCTGGAAAACAGCGTGATTCCCTCCATGATTATGGAAGCAAAACCAGGGGACGAATTAAGGTTTTGGGTGACAGCATGTGCAACGGGAGAAGAAGCCTATTCCCTGGCAATTTTAGTCGATGAAGCGGTGGAGAATCTCAATCCCAGTATCAAATTCAAGATTTTTGCCACCGATATTGATAAAGAAGCTTTAGAAAAAGCAACTCAAGGCATATATCCAGAAACAATAATTAACGACGTGCATCCAGAAAGATTACAAAAATATTTCATTCGCAAAGAGCAATCCTATCAGGTGATTCGGAAACTGCGGGAAAAGCTATTATTTGCACCCCACGATTTGACCAAAGATGCGGGTTTTACGCGCATGAATATGATTAATTGTCGGAATGTGTTGATTTATATGCAACCGGAATTGCAACAACAGGTTCTGCGCAATTTACACTTTTCCCTGACAAGTCAAGGCATATTATTTTTAGGGGAAGCGGAAACTTTAGGAGAAATTGAAGACGAATTTACAACTTTGAATAAAAGGGCCAAAATATATTGTAAGCGTCGAGATATCCGTCTACCAATCACCAGCAAAAGCCTCGATAAAAACCCTCGTTACTTACCAACTAGACTCAAACCCAAACAGGTAATTCAAGAGTCGCGCTTAGAGCCGATTTTAGATGATGTTTTTAGTGAGTTTTTAGCAGAACAAAATGCTACCTGTTTATTAGTCGATAAAGATAACCAACTGTTTCACGTTTTTAATAATTCCTTAGATATCCTGAAATTCTCAACGGGTAGAACCAGTAAGGATGTGGCAAAATTGATTATTCCGGCCTTACAGTTACCTCTAATTACGGCTTTACATCGCGCCAAACGGGAACACCGTCCAGTCGCTTATTCAGGGATTAACTTGACCCAGCATCATCCGGGTTTAACAGTTAGTTTGAAAGTGAGCTATCACGAAAATAATAAATTAGCAGGGGATTTTTTCATCGTAATTATTCAACAAGATACCCAACCCCTAAGTTTACCTGTAGAGCATTTTCAAGCAGATTCGGAAGCGTCCCAGCGCATTATTGAATTAGAATACGAACTGCAACAAACCCGTGAAAATCTCCAAGCAGTCATTGAAGAATTAGAAACCACCAATGAAGAACAACAAGCGACAAATGAAGAGTTAACTGCTTCTAATGAAGAACTACAAAGTACCAACGAAGAATTACATTCGGTGAATGAAGAACTTTACACTGTGAATGCAGAGTATCAGTCGAAAATCGAAGAATTAACCGAACTCAATAACGATATTGACAATTTATTACGCAGCACGGATATTGGTGTTGTCTTCCTCGATAAAGAGTTAAAAATTCGTAAGTTTACTCCTGCGGCAACAATTGCGATCAACTTAGTTGATGCTGATATCGGTAGACCACTACGGCATATTACCCACAATCTCAATTGTGATGACCTGCTAGGATTATTACAACAGGTAATTACAACTAAAATCCCCCTAGATCAAGAGGTACAAGTAGTCAGTAGTGGCTTTAATTTACTGATGAGGGTAAACCCCTATTTACAAGAAGATCAAACCCTGGACGGAATTGTTTTAACCTTTGTTGATATTGATGAAATCAAGCAAGTTCAACAACGTTTATTGAAGGTAGAAGCAGCATTACGTTTAGCAAATGAAGACCTGGAAAAACGAGTTAGCGAACGCACCGCAGAACTTGCTCAGGCGAAGGAAGCAGCTGAAGCGGCAAACCAAGCGAAAAGTGCTTTTATCGCCCATATTAGCCATGAATTACGAACTCCTTTAAATGCGATTTTAGGGTTTACACAAATTTTGCAAACTAAAGCTGATTTAAGTATCAATGAACAACGCCAAGGAATTGAAATTATCCATCGTTCTGGACAACATTTACTGACACTAATTAATGATATTTTGTATCTTGCAAAAATTGAAGCGGGTAAACTAGAACTTCACGCCAATGATTTTCAATTTGCTAATTTTCTGGATAATTTAATTGCCATTATCCGCATTCGCGCTGAACAGAAACAGATACAGTTAAAATACGAAAAAGTATCCACCTTACCAGTCGCAATTCATTGTGATGAAACCAGATTAAGACAAGTGTTGTTAAATCTGCTGAGTAATGCAATTAAATTCACCTTTCAAGGTTGTGTGTCCCTGCGGGTAGGTTATGTTGAAGATTTTCAAAATCAACTAGACTCTGGTGATGCGATATCTTCTATTCGCAGCAATAAAATTCGCTTTCAAATTGAAGATACTGGTATTGGTATTCCGGAGGATAAAATTACAGAAATTTTCCTCCCATTTCACCAGTTAAAGTTAGATAATCATCAATCCCTCAATGAAGGAACAGGTTTAGGATTAACCATTAGTCAAAATATTATCCGACAAATGGGAGGAGAAATCCAAGTTAGGAGTACTCCTCATCAAGGAAGTGTGTTTTGGTTTGATTTAGATTTACCGGAGGTCTCCAACTACAGTGAATCAAGCCATGCTATTCATCAGCAACAAATTATTGCCTATGCTGGAGAAAGACGCAAAATTTTGGTTGCAGATGACCACGATAGTAATCGCAAGTTTGCTGTCAATTTACTTACTTCTTTAGGGTTTGAAGTGTTAGAAGCCGAGAGGGGTGAAATGGTAATAAAAAAGGCTGAAGAAAACCAGCCTGACTTGATTATTTTAGATTGGTTAATGCCAGGAATTAAAGGTATAGATATTATCCATGCTATTCGCCATCATCCCCAACTACAAAAAACAATTATTATTGCCACTTCTGCTAGTAGTAGTCTACAAGAAGAATCATTATATCTACAAGCTGGTTGTCATGCATTTATTCCTAAACCAATTCAATTTCAACAGCTACTAGATTTAGTCAGAACCCACTTAAATATCGAATGGATATTTCAAGATACTTCAATTAATCTATTTGCGGATGAATTAGGAAATAACTTGTTAGATGAAACTTTTACATCTATTTCTCAACCGATTATTGCTCCTAAATCAGAAGAACTAAATACCCTTTTACAATTAGCTATCCAGGGTGACATTCGTCGTATTTTACAACAGGTTAACTATTTAGAAAGTTTGGATAGCCAATACCATTTATTCTGTCAACAGGTACGTAATTTCGCTGATGCTTTTCAGATAAATCAGTTACAGGATTTTTTGCGTCAGTACTTACAAGCTAGTTGAAATCCCATCTCTCAGAAAATACCTTTCCGGTAGTCCCTACCCGGTGAGGAAACTAGAAGTGTTAAAAAAAGTTAAGTTTTCGGCGATTTATTGATATATTGAAGGAGGAATTTATAATTTTATCTTAGACGATACGATGTAAAAAATGAACTCTGAAGCTGCTGGGTTAGAAGTTGATGCTACTGAAACAATTTTAATCGTTGATGATTACCCTAGTAATTTACGGGTATTGTTTACCTTTTTAGAGGAAGCAGGTTACAGAGTTTTGGCAGTGCAAAATGGTGAAAATGCGCTGCAAATAGTTGAGTCTAATCGTCCAGATTTAATTTTATTAGATATTTTGATGCCGGGAATGGATGGATTTGAAGTTTGTCAGCGTTTACAAGCAAAACCATCAACTAGTAGTATCCCCATTATTTTTTTGACTGCACTTTCAGAAACGGAAAATAAATTAAAAGGCTTTGAATTAGGGGGTGTGGATTATGTCACTAAACCCATTGAAAAACAGGAACTTCTAGCCAGAATTCAAACCCATTTGAGCTTGCAAAAAATGCGTCAGAATTTGAAATTACATAATCAAAAACTGGAATCAGAAATTGAAGTACGCAAGCAGATAGAAAAGCGATTATGGGAGAAGACTTTTTTATTACAACAAGCTGTTGATTTTGAAGGTTTAGTGCGTCGAATCACGGAAAAAATCTGTGATAGTTTAGATGAAAATCAAATTTTACAAACTGCAACCGAGGAACTCTATCGAGTTTTACAAATTGATAGTTGTCAAATTGAATTACATGATGAAAGTCAACAGATTGCCAAAATTGCCTTTGTATATCGACCTGATACATCTGGACTGAAAAACAGCGATCGCAATCTTGCAGATTTTCCTGAGTTACAGCAGCAGTTATCCCAGAAAAAACCCATACAATTTGTCGATATCAGTTTACAATTACTACCAAATCAACAAAAATATACCCGTCTTGGCTGTCCAATTATCGAAAATCACGGTATTAACCGTTATCTGGGTACTTTATGGTTACTCAAAGACCAAGGGGAAGTCTTTGCAGAGATGGAAATACACCTTGCTCAACAGGTAGCTAATCAGTGCGCGATCGCCATTCGTCAAGCTCGCTTATACGAAGCTTCCCAGCAACAGGTTAAGGAGTTGGAAAAACTCAATCAAGTTAAAGATAATTTTCTTAAAAGTATTTCCCACGAACTCCGTTCCCCCTTGAGTACCATGCAACTATCTATTCAAACCATTGAAAAAATGTTGCAAATGGAGGGGATTTCCTATCGTTCCCCAAAATTCACGAGAGTCGTGGATATATTCTACCGTAATTGTCAGCGCTACAATCGTTTAGTCGATGATTTATTAACACTTTGTTATCTTGATGCCAAAGTTGGCAATCGAAACTGGGAATGGATTAATTTACAAGTCTGGATACCAGAAATTGCCCAAAATTTTCTCGAAAGAATTCAAAACCAACAACAGGAACTAGTACTAAATTTACCTACGGAATTGCCCCTATTGTACACAGATAACTCTATTTTAGAACGAATTGTCACTGAATTACTCACTAACGCCTGTAAATATACTCCTGCAGGGGAGAAAATTACAATTTCTACTCAAGTGGAACAGGAGCAGATTCTGATGACAATTAGCAATTCGGGAATAGAAATACCTCCCCCAGAACAGGAGCGTATTTTTGACCAATTTTACCGCATTCCCAATAACGACCCTTGGCAATATGGGGGAACTGGTTTAGGTTTGGCTTTAGTAAAAAAAATGGTGGAGCTATTAGGTGCAACTATTTCTGTCACCAGTGGAAATGGGGAAACTCAATTTACTCTGCGTTTATGATTCAAAATAATTTGTAATACCCGCTACGCGGGAAGCAAGCTACGTAATAGCCTACGGCAACGCTTCGCGTACGTAATACCCGCTACGCGGGAAGCAAGCTACGTAATTTGCAATTCTTTAACTGTTGATTGTTAATCGTCAACCCCAAAAATTATGTAGGTGTAGCCAAGTTCAACACTTCCAAGTAAAAAAGGTATTATAAAAACCCACGCAAGTGTTTTTCCCTACTCACTACTCCCTACTCCCTTTCCAGCTATGATGGTAGCAAATTTTCCAGTGCTGCACCAACGACTTGGTGGTCGGGGTCTTGACGCAATTTTTGTAAGGCTGCTTTTGCTGTCTCCTGTTCAAATAATTTGAGTGCATAGGCAACACGGATACGAATTCTTTCTGAGGGATGATTGACTAAATCAAGTAATTGATTTATTACTTGTTCCTGGATCTGGGAATTAGCTAAGGTCGCTAAAGCGTCTACAGCAGATTCCTGGACAGTTTCATCTTCATCTGTATGGGCGATCGCTTGCTGACAAATATCAAATAATTCGTCGGGACAGTCCATTTCTGTTAAAGCTGCAAGGATGCTCCGACGCACTAACCAATGGTCATCTTGATAAAAGGTACTCACTAAATGGGAAATTGCGATCGCTCCAAATAGGGAAAGGGAGTTAGCTGCTTCTGCACGCACATTCGGTGTATCATCGAAGCGAATCATCTCCAACAAAGACGCAAAGGATTCGGCTGTTTGTTGTTTTCCAAAAGCCATCGCGACGAAGGAACGTACCAAAAATTCCGGGTCATGGATTTTGGTTTGCAGTAGGGGAACAGCGATTTCCGGGGAATAATTTTTCAATGCGGCGATCGCTTTGAGACGGTATTGAAAGTCTGGATGGTGAAGGTTTAATTTGATTGATTCAAGTTCCATGTTTTGTTAAATTAGGGAGTTGGAAATGGGGAGTGGGGGATTGGGAATTAGAACTATTTCGGTGTAAAGTGTTATTAAATAGTTAGTTTCGGCTACTCGTCTTGTTGCTGTTGCGTCCACATTTCATTTGCACGCAGCCCAGCAATAGAATACCTTTTGTACCCCTTTTATAGCAATTCCCAAAACGTTTGCAACACATCCAGGATATTGAGACGTGGTAATGTTACGTCTTGTCAACATCAATCTGTCCCATTCTCGTTTCAAATTAGTATTACTTTTGCCTACTCCCAATTCCCCACTATCTGAGCATAACTCGACCGATGACCCAACTAAGCGAAAAAGTTAAAGAATTAATTGTCAAAGCACGAATCGTTAGCTTTGCGACTTGGGATAGTACCCACCCCCCTGATGCGATCGCAATTTTTCAAAATGCGGATGATCAACGTCGTTACCTGAATGACGAGGAATTGTCTTTCCTCCAAACCACTGTCCCCAGTCACAGTAAATACATTCCGGTTATCCAGATGTTGCGCGATCGCGTCACCGAAATTGTCGATCAAGCTCGCGGTCATGTCCTTCAACAATTCCCAAATATCACGGAACCAGGTGGTGGTTTATACCCACCATCACGCGCAGATGCTTGTTGGCGAGATTTTTGGCATTTTTTGCGCTGTATTACCTACGGTATTGCTGGACAACACACTGTCTATACCAGTTCCGTTGGACTCGATTATATGAAACAATTATACCAGGAATTACAAGTACCCCTAGATGCGATGATTGTTGGCTTGGAAGGAATTAAAACAGCAAGTTTACAAAGGTGTGAAGCTGAACAACAAGCAGTCCTCGCACCCTATTTTGACCACCTCATTAGTCAAATGAAAACCTTTCTGAAGTGAAATAATTATTTAGAATGTTGACTTTTCCTAGTACAGTTTGGCGGAAATAAACCGAGTATTAATTTAGTCACAACTTTATTATATATATCTAGTGACTATGCTCTGCGTGGTCACTCAGTCAGCGAGGGTTACTGCCTTCATTAGGTTCCGCACCCACGCGGAGCATGGGTGCGAGGGAAAAGGCTGAAACTCTTGTCCAGAATTATTCGTGGGAAATAGAAGTTTTTAAAAACCTCCTAGTATATTGAGAAAAAATCAGTAAACCTGGAATCAGCAAGTTATTGATTTCGTTCTCAACTATTAAACCTTAACTGACAAAATTATTGATTCACAAGGATTGTAGTGTTTAAAATCCGTCGTAGCGAGCTTCGACCGAGGAGTATTCACGTTAACTAAGGCTACAGAGAGATTTTCGACTTTGACCATCAGTTTTTTTATACCTAGGTGTGTTTTCAACAGATTCCAGCGATCACAATTTTAATAACCAGGAATTATCCTGATTTATTTTATTTAGGGTTTGTGGAAAAAGTCTTTTAGTGAGGTGAGGGAGTGGGGAGACGGGATATGTCACGTCTGTACAGGAATGGTTTTAAGCCAACAATTCCACTTTTGCTTACAGATGCAAGGTTTTTTCATCTCTATACACCTATTTGGAAAGCACTGTTTGCGAATAAAATACCCTCCAATGCTGAAAAGATAAGAGTTTTACTATTTTTCCGCAAGCCCTATTTATGTCTTATTTGTAGTCCTGAAAATGAACTAATCTACGAGAAAACGCTACATGCATTTAACCCCATTAGCCAGGGATTTACAATCCCTGGTAGACGGGATGCAAAATGTCCCTTAAACAACAGCAGTAGCAGATTTCAATTCCAAAATTTTGGCGATCGCATCTTCTACCACTTTATCGGGGGTGGAAGCTCCGGAAGTTACTCCCAGGGTAATTTTTCCGCTAGGTAGCCAATTTTCTGTGATGTGTAAACTACCATCTAATAAACGGTGTTCAATTTGCCGTTCCGATTTAATCCGCTCCACAGAATCAATATGGTAAGAGGGAATACCTTTTTCTTCCGCAATTTCCTGGAGATGGGCCGTATTGGAAGAATTAAATCCACCTACCACCAACATTAAATCCAGCTTTTGTTCCACCAACTCAAACATGGCATCTTGTCGTTCTTGGGTAGCATCACAAATGGTATTAAAACTTTGAAAATGCTCATTAATGGATTGCGGTCCATATTTTTGCATCATTGTCCGCTCAAATAGCTTACCAATTAACTCCGTTTCCCCCTTCAACATGGTGGTTTGATTGGCAATTCCTAACCTTTCCAAGTCCACATCAGGGTCAAATCCCGTTGAACAAGCTTTACCGAATTTTTCCATAAATTCGCCCTTATCCCCGCCATTGAGGATATAATTGGCCACATACTCGGCTTGAGCCATATTCAACACAATTAAATATTTACCCGCAAAGGAACTAGTGGCAATCGTTTCCTCGTGATTATATTTACCATGAATAATCGAAGTATAATCGCCTTTTTTATGCTTTTCGACCGTATTCCAAACCTTAGATACCCAGGGACAGGTTGTATCCACAATTTTACAACCCAAATCATTTAGCAGTTGCATTTCCTGGACGCTAGCACCAAAAGCAGGCAAAATCACCACATCACCCTGACCAATTCCGGAAAAATCCTTTTCTCCAGTTTGTACAGGGATAAATTTCACATCCATTTCCCGTAACCTTTGGTTCACCGAAGGATTATGAATAATTTCGTTGGTAATCCAAATCTGTTCTGTGGGAAAATGCTTACGGGTCTCATAGGCCATGGCCACAGCCCTTTCCACACCCCAACAAAAACCGAAAGCCTCAGCCAGACGAATCGTCACATCACCGATGGTTAACGTATAATTGCGATCGCGAATTTGCTGTATTAAACCACTTTGATACTCTGATTGTAACTGGGTCGCTACCTCCGCTTGATGACCAAAACCGCGACGATGGTAATTTTCGGAATGTTGCAGCGATCGCTTAAACGCTTTTGTGTCCATTAGTTAAACTCTCCCACTAAAAAAATACTTTCTCCCATTTTCCCCCAAGGAATTCCCTACCAGGTATTGTTACATATCTTAATTTATGGGATAAATTTGTGCCGAAACTTGAGAAATGCGAAGGTGCATTCAAGCAAAGCGTAAAGCATCGAATAATTACTATCTTTTGTCTCTTACCCTATCCTTCCTAGAAAAACTGTATAAACGATATACTTTTACAAAGGCTTTATTAACGAAATTATAAAAAAACTTGATGTAATGGCTCCGAATTTTCGCTTCGCTGTCGTTAGTGACCTGCACATAGCCCTTCCCGAAACGATTTGGCATCATCCTAGCCGATTTCATTTAGTGGAAGTGAGTATTCCTGCATTAGAAAGTGTGTTTGAACACCTGACCCAATTGGATTTGGATTTTCTGTTGTTACCGGGTGATTTAACCCAACACGGAGAACCTGAGAATCATTTGTGGTTGCAAAAAAGACTGAGTAAATTACCCTTTCCTACCTATGTGATTCCCGGAAACCATGATGTACCCACTCTAGCAGCAAATAATCAATCGATTGCCTTCAGTGATTTCCCGAACTATTATCGTAAATTTGGTTATGCTAATAGTCAAAACCTGTACTACACCTGTTCCCTATTACCAGGAGTGTGCTTAATCGCTCTCAACTCCAATATGTTCAACGACCAGGGACAGCAAATCGGTCGGGTGGATGCAGAACAATTACACTGGTTAGAAGCAACTTTAGCGACAATTTCTGATGAATTAGTGTTGTTAATGATACACCATAATATCATTGAACACATTCCCCATCAAGCCCGCCATCCTATGGCCCAGCGTTACATGCTGGAAAATGCACCGCAATTGTTAGAAATATTACGTCGCTACGGTGTCAAACTAGTTTTTACTGGACATTTACACGTGCAAGATATTGCCTATGAAGATGGAATTTATGACATTACCACTGGTTCCTTAGTCAGTTATCCCCATCCCTACCGGGTAATGGAATATCGTCAAGACAACTATGGTCGTCACTGGTTACAGGTACAATCCTACCGAGTGGAATCGACACCAGATTTTCCTAGATTGCAAGCATATTCACGTAAATGGATGGGCGATCGCAGTTTTCCCTTCCTCGTCAAATTATTAACCTTACCTCCCCTGAACCTACCCATCTCCCAAGCGGAAGCCTTAGCGCCTTCTCTGCGAGAATTTTGGGCAAATATTGCCAACGGAGATGCCCTATTTACCGACTTTACAGCCCCTGTCCACCTCCAGAACTACTTTCAAGCCTATGGTGCGATCGCACCTGATGGTACTCCCAATTTAATCGATAATCATATTTCCCTGTTACTGTAATTGGGTATCACACCCCTCATCCTGAAAATTCATTCATCGGCTAAGTTGACTCTGCGTTTGTAATTCGTAATACCCGCTACGCGGGAAGCAAGCTACGTAATAGCCTGCGGCAACGCTTCGCGTACGTAATTACAAGTTAATAATTAATTCATTTGGGTTTTAATTAAACCCCTAGATTTATCTATGGGGTATTAATTACATGTCTAAATGGTTCTTTGTTGTAGTCAGTGAGGGGTAATGAATCATAATTGCTTAACAAAATTAATTTGGCAACTTTTAACCAACCAAAAATTCCCGTTTTGTCCTTATTTTCAACCCATCTACCTCATCACCAGATTATTCATTGGTGTCAACCTATTCGCTAGTCCAGCAGTACCAATTGAACCCATCAAAATTGATATCTTAATTCCTAAGTCAGGTGAGGTTGACTTGCGCAAAACCGTAATTTTCTATCATCAGCGAACCATTGACCGGAAGCATCACACAAACTCGTTTTAATCGGGTGATTATCTCTGCGAGAAAAGTCTCTTCTCGAAAGGGTGCGATCGCAACTAAACAACAACTTACTTCGCTCCTACTCCCCACTCCCCCCAACCTATTCCCTATTTCCGGAAATTATCCAAAGCTTGGGTAATCTGATTCGAGAGAATAAACGGATCATAGGGTTTAGTAATAACTGCGGCAATATTAAGTTGTGTAAACTGCCTTTGTTCGGCTGCTTGTGTTTTAGCTGTTAATAAAATTACAGGTATTTGGCAAGTTTCTTTAGTTTTCTGTAATAGCTTTAATGTTGTTAATCCATCCATATCTGGCATCATTACATCTAGGAGAATCACATCTGGTTGATGTTGCAAAGCCTTATTTAAACCTTCTTGACCTGAAGCAGCTGTAATTACTTCCCAATTACCAATTACTTCCAAACAGACTTGAGTTGCTTCGCGAATATCCTCTTCATCATCAATGAGTAAAACTAATTTTTCCATAGATTGATCATCCTTTATACCCTTGCTTCTTTCAAGACTATGGGCAAGGTAAAATAGAAAATACTACCCTGACCAACTTGACTTTCTACCCAAATTTTTCCTCCATGTTGTTCTACAATACTGCGACAGATTGCCAATCCTAAACCTGTACCTCCTTGATGACGGGAATTAGAGGCATCAACTTGTTGAAAACGGTCAAAAATTGTCTCTAATTTATCTTCGGGAATACCTCGCCCTTGGTCTTGAACTTTGAAGATTAACTGGGGATATTTTGCACCATTATTAATGGGGTTAGATGCTAATTTTGCACTTAAATTAACTTGGGAACCAGGGGGAGAAAATTTAATTGCATTACTCAGTAAATTAGTAATAGTTTGAATAATTCGATCTCGGTCTACCCACAGGTTAATTGACTCGTCCTGAGTTGGTAATAAATTGAGTTTAATTTCCGATTTTTCTGCCATTGCTCCCATTTCATCAATGGCTTGCATCATTAACTCAGTTGCATTACAAGCTTGCTTTTGCATTGTCACTTTACCCGAATTAATGCGCTCAATATCGAGAATATCATTAATTAAACGTACTAACCGATTAGTATTATCAAAAGCAATTTCCAGCATTCTCTGACTTTTATCTAATTCTGTTTTTAAACAACCCCGTGCGAGTAAACCTAAAGCACTACGAATTGATGTTAGAGGTGTGCGTAATTCATGACTGACAACGGAAATAAATTCATCCTTCATGCGTTCAATAATTTGTCTTTCCGTAATATCTTTAAAAATCACTACTGCACCTACAATTAGAGATTTTTCCCGAATCGGAGTGGAAACATATTCCACGGGAATTTTTTTGCCATCACGACGATAAAAAATATCATCCGTAATATGTTGAACTGTGCCATCTTGTAAAGTCTTATATATTGGATTTTCCTCAAAGAAATAGCGCACACCATCCGCTTGAGAATGTTTCACCACCTCATGCATAAATCTATTAATTAATTCCTCCACCTCATATCCCAACATTCTTGCTGCTGCGGGATTGACAAATGTGATTTTTCCCACGGCATTTAATCCGTAAATTCCCTCACCAGCAGAGTTTAAAATTAACTCACTTTGGCGACTTAGACGTTCTAAGGATGTTTGCGCAACCCGACGTTCTCGCAAAGCTCTTTCCCTTTCCTTAATCTCCTCCACCAATCTTTTGTTAGCCCGTCGTAATTCTGCTGTTCTTTCCTGTACCCGTTGTTCTAACTCCGCATTGAGAGCTGAGATTTTTTTTTCTACTTGTTTGCGCTCCTCAATGTCTTGTTGTAAACTCAGATTCAGAGTGCGAACCTGTTGATAAAGTTGATATTGATGAACTGCGATCGCAAAGTGACTTGCTAGGGCTTGAGCTAGTTCAATCTCTGTGGTTTCCCATCCTTGAGGTTGATTTTTGTGGATTTCTTGCCAAATTTCAAAGGATTTTATTGGTTTTAGATGTCTGGGGTCATTTTGAGCGATTCTTCTGCCCCAAATTGTTTCCACATCTATCTCGCGACGGAAAATACTCAAATATCCTAAAATTTGCTGTCGATATTGCAAGCGAATCACCAATAGGCTACGAATTCCTGCATCCAAAAAACCTTGTAAAATATCCGACGGTAAACTTGCTTGACACAAATCAGTAAAAACCCAAGTGGAATATCCCTTTCCCACGCTCTTTTCCATTTGCAGCCATTCCCCCCAAGTAGAATTCTGTTCATAGGGAAAATGAGTAGCAGTGAAATTAACCCCTCTACCTTTGACCCGGTTGCGTCGTTGCTGTTTGTGAAAAATCGGCTGCTCTCCACAGATGAATAACTGATTCTTCCCCTCATCAATACGAGGTATAATATAGAGCCTTCCACCCGCCGCTTGTAAAGCAGAAACAGTCAACTCCAAGGCCTTATGCACCTGCATTTCCGTCATGGAATGTAATAATTTTGCCACCTTGTTAATAGTGGCTTCCTGTTGAGCTTGGAGACGGGTTTGCTCCCACAAAGTCGATTGGGCGATCGCAATTGATAATTGATCTGCCACCAATTGCACTACTTCCAGTTCCCTCGGAGTCACCTGTCGAGGAGAACTGTGGTGAGAAACTAATAACCCCCATAACTTATCTCTATGCAAAATCGGTACCACCAAAGAAGACTTCACTCCCATTGAAGTCAGATACTCTACATGACAAGGGTCTACGGGTCGAAAAAAAATTTCATTTTCTGGACATGGTTCGACCGTTTCTGGACAAATTAGTGGACTCAAGCCAATTTTTTGTAAACTCACATCAACAATGGAACGCTGACGCACCTTGAGAAATAATTCCCTCGCTGTCAGAGGAATATCATCAGCTGGAAAGTGCTGTCCTAACAAGGATGGTAGATAATTTTTATCCACAGATTCAGCCGCTACTTTCCCATTTCCAGCACCATCAAATTGATACACCATTACCCGGTCAGTACCCAAAAAATTACGTACCTCATCTACCGTTGTTGACAGGATTACTGGTAACTCTAAAGATTGACGGATACGATTCATCATCCGGTGTAGCAGGGACTCTAGTGAGGATATTTGTCTATGATGATTTGTCATATTCATCTAACACCAAACGACACAAAACTTGATCTAGTTCACGAAAAGCCGGTTGTTGCATCTCTTCTTGCAGGGTTTTCACTAAAAGCTGTAAATAGTTAACCTGTTGATGGTTGATTTTGCCGGAATATGCCAATATCTCTTCAATTTCCTTCGCTATCTGGGAACCTTGATGAAATCCAAAAATTCCTAAAGACCCAGCCAATTTATGAGCTGCTTCCCTTGCTGCAAGACGTAATTCCCGCGATATCTGCTCCTTTTGCAAAGACGCGATCGCTTTCTTAATCATCGTCAAGCGATCGCGATTTTTGTGTTTGAGTTTTTCCCAAACTATTTTCAAAGCTTTTTTGGTTTCTTCATGACTTTGATCTAGAACCTTGTTGCGACTATCGTCTTCAAAGGGGTTCAACCGATAACCTAAACCATAGACCGTTTCAATAAAATTTGTTGGCGCACCCACTTGAATTAATTTTTGCCGTAATCCTTTAATATGCGCTGTCACCGTGTCTTCCTTCGGAGCTTCATCCATTGACCACAAATGGTCTAAAATCTCACTGCGACTAAAAACACTGTGGGGATTGCGTAAAAAAAGCTCCAACAAATAATATTCCTTGGGAGTTAAATTTAAAACATGACCATCATAGGCAACCTCACAATTTTGAGGGTCAAGACGTAAATTCTCCCAACTCAAAACCATCTGAATCGGTGTATTTCTCCGCCGTAATAATACCCGAATTCGAGCTAATAATTCCGAAAAATCAAACGGTTTCACCACATAATCATCCGCACCCGCATCTAAACCCAGCACTTTATCAGTATGGGAATTCTGGGCTGTTAATAGCAATACCGGAGTTTGGTATCTATCGGCACGCAACCTTTGACAAAGTTGAATTCCATCAAGTTTTGGCAAAATTACATCCAACAAAATCAAATCATAGCTAAACGTCTTCACAAATTCCCAACCAATTTCCCCATCATGAGCAACATCGACAAGATAACGCTGCTTCTTTAAAATCTGTTCTACAGCTTTCGCAATGCACTCATCATCTTCAACTAGTAAAATTCTCATGCAATTTCACCCGTGGTTGCTCTAAACAGCAAAATTTAGCGTCAGTGACTTTGAATAATCAGCAAAAGCTTTACCCCCTATTTGGAGTAAAATTCATTAGATTTAGAGAAAGTAAGGAGTATGGGAAAAATCAATTCCTTACTCAACCTTGACCACAAAAATCAAAAATCCAGGTTACTACCTTGCTTTTGCAGACCACTAACTACACTTGAATGGCAAACAAAATACTGTAATAAAAATTAATTAGTTGACTAGGCTTAGAGGTTGGGAAAAATCAGGATATTTGCCAATTTAAGATTATTGTTAACAAAATCCGCACCGAATAGTTATATCCTTTTAATAAACTTTACGCTTCTTTATCTTTATTCATGAAAACTCATGTAACCCTGGTAATTTACCACGGCAACTTTTACTACTTCCTCCTTTGAAAATAGGGAGTAGGGAGTAGTGTAGATGCACCTAGTGACTAGTACTCCACCACACTAACCAACGTTGATGGGTGAAGAAAGGCACTTAGTAGCGCTTTAGCACCTTTATCATCAAGCAGAACTCATGTGATGGATCACTAGTCTTCAACAACACTGCGCGTACCTGCTAGTTGTAGAGAGTAGCTGCCATGTAATGCTTACAGATGAAAGTAGTTTTCCCCACTCCCTACTCCCGTACAGACGCGATATATCGCGTCTCTCCCATCACGGACTACTCCCTACTCCCTAAAACCACAAATCATTGTTTGAATTATCAGACCACTAAATGTAATTAAATGGCTATCAATCACGACTATATGAACTTTTGTAAAGAAAATGATATCTTCATTAGTTCTTCAGGATTTTTGATTATTCTACATTCCATCAACCTTCAACGGTTTGATCACAAATATCCCCAAGGGGAGTTGCGATGGGGGAACATCAGAATATTGAGTGAGGAATCTAGATCAAATGACAGCAAAGTCAGACTCGGGCGTAGCAACCATCAAAAAAAGCGATCGCTCTCCTCAAGCATCAGTCATCAATCAGCCAGAAATACATGAAGAAATTAGTTCATGGGAGAAATTTTGTACTTGGATCACAAGTACTGACAATCGACTGTATATAGGTTGGTTTGGCGTGATTATGATTCCATGCATATCGACAGCAACAATTGTTTTTATCATTGCAATTATTTTTGCACCTCCTGTCAGCATGGATGGAATCGGCAGACTTGTTTACGGTTCTTTACTTTCCGGGAACAACATTATCACAGCTGCAGTTGTACCGACTTCATCAGCCATCGGTCTACATTTTTATCCCATTTGGGCAGCAGCTTCAATTCAGGAATGGCTGTATAATGGCGGTCCCTACCAGATGATAGTACTACACTTCTTGATTGGAATTATTGCCTATCAAGACCGGGAATGGGAATTAAGTTACCGTTTAGGGATGCGTCCCTGGATATCCCTTGCTTTCACAGCGCCAGTTGCTGCAACAATTTCCGTATTATTAATTTATCCCATCGGTCAAGGGAGCTTTTCTGCGGGAATGCCACTGGGAATTTCGGGTACATTTAATTTTATGCTCGAATTTCAAGCCGACCATAATATTCTCATGAGTCCCCTACATCAACTGGGAGTCATCGGAGTATTAGGAGGAGCATTTGCCTGTGCGATGCATGGTTCATTGGTGACATCAACCCTGCTTCGGAGCAGTGAAGACAATCATCATCCAGACAACTATGAATCAATCAACAAAGGCTACAAACTAGGTCAAACAAAACCAACCTATCATTTTGGTAAAAGCCAAGTCTATCTATGGCATTTACTATGGCAACGTGCCAGTTTTCCCGACTCTCGTAAACTCCATTTCTTCTTAGCAGCACTACCCGTTGCTGGAATCTGGTCTGCTGCTTTAGGTGTTGACATTGCTGCATTTAACTTTGAAAAATTGACATTTTCCCAACCCCAAATTCTTAGTGACAGACATGTAATATCTACTTGGGCTGACGCAATTAATTGGGCTAATCTGGGAATAAAATCTCTGAGACAAACACAGATTTATCATTTTTCAGGTGGTTTTCCAGAAGAACTAACATCCGATTCCCAATACATTGAATCAAAGGAGGAAGAAAAGGGGATATAAATCACCTTTCTTGCATCCAAAATCCAAAATCCAACATCTTATTCATCTATTCGTATGACAACTATTTCCCAACCAAAAACAACTCGTTTTCCCGCTTGGGAGCGATTTTGTGACTGGATTACCAGCACAGAGAATCGACTTTACATCGGCTGGTTTGGTGTTTTAATGATTCCCCTATTGGGAGTATCCATTTGTGTGTTTGTAATTGCTTTTATTGCAGCACCACCCGTCGATATTGATGGTATTCGCGAACCAGTAGCTGGATCAATTTTTTACGGTAATAACATCATTACCGCCGCAGTTGTCCCGATGTCCAATGCGATTGGATTGCACTTTTACCCCATTTGGGAAGCCGCTTCAATGGATGAATGGCTCTATAACGGTGGTCCCTACCAGATGATTGCCTTCCATTACATCCCTGCTCTTGCTTGTTACATGGGAAGGGAATGGGAATTATCCTATCGTTTAGGAATGCGTCCTTGGATTGCCGTAGCCTACAGCGCTCCCCTTGCAGCCACCACTTCCGTATTTTTGATTTATCCCATCGGACAAGGAAGCTTTTCTGATGGTTTACCAATGGGTATCAGTGGCACTTTCAACTTCATGTTTGTCTTCCAAGCAGAACACAATATTCTCATGCATCCCTTGCACATGATAGGGGTTGCAGGGGTTTTAGGTGGTTCCCTATTTTGTGCAATGCATGGTTCTCTGGTGACATCGAGTATTATTCGCGAAACCACAGAATCGGAATCCCAGAATTACGGCTATAAGTTTGGTCAAGAAGAAGAAACCTACAATATTGTCGCCGCTCATGGTTACTTTGGACGCTTGATTTTCCAATATGCCAGCTTTAACAATAGTCGGTCTTTGCACTTTTTCTTAGCAGCTTGGCCAGTAATTTGTATTTGGGGAACTGCAATTGGCATCAGTACGATGGCATTTAATCTGAATGGATTCAACTTCAATAACTCCATTCTCGATTCCCAAGGTCGAGTGCTACCATCCTGGGCAGATGTGTTAAACAGAGCCAACTTAGGTTTTGAAGTCATGCACGAACGGAATGCTCATAATTTTCCCCTAGACCTTGCCAGTGGGGAAGCAATTCCAGTTCCAGTTGCAATGGCAGCACCTTCTATTGCGATGTAGCCAGGTTAATATAGTCAGTTATTAGTTTGAATTCTGCCCCTAATATCTGACTATTTCCTCTTCTTCCCATCGGAAATCAGGACTCACGCAAGGACAACCGTAAACACCGTCATTGAAACAGATTCTTAGCAGAACGACCCTAGGGTTGCAAAGTAGTAATCCTAAACACCTAATTTCTCGAAACGAGTGCGTAAGTTCTCGAAATAATCAGCCAACATCATCAATAATTAGGAGTAACGAAATGAGCGTTGTTACAGAATTAATTTTGAGTGCAGATAGTGAATCTCGCTATCCTGCACCCAAGGAATTGAGAATTTTTCAAGACTTTCTAAAAACCGGAGACCAAAGAATTCGCATCGCGAAAATATTGGCGGAAAACGAACAATTAATCGTACAACGGGGTAGTCAAAAATTCTGGGAACGCTGTCCAAATACTCCAAGTAATAGTGGGAATGAGCGGAAAACAGCTTCCTGTCAACGTGACCAAGGTTGGTATATACGTTTAGTGGCTTATTCAATCTTGGCAGGAAGTGAAAAACCATTAGAAGAGATAGGGACTATTGGCATTAAGGAAATGTACAATAATTTAGAAATTCCCCTGAGAAATTTAGTCGAAGCAATGCGCTGTGTGAAGGAAGAAGCAGTGGCAATGATGAGTGAAGAGGATGCGGTAGAAGTGGGTCCTTATTTTGATTATATTATCAAAGCTTTATCCTAATTTGGGAAATTTTAGATTTGTCATAGGTTTGCATGACAGATAAAGTCTGAAATATCTCCAATAATAACCAAATTTAGTAGTATTTCAGACTTTCATCTTTTTCTTAATTATCAATCACAAATGTACTCGGGTTCGGAGATAGAACTATGCAAGATGCCATCACTAGCTTAATTAATAAATCAGATGTTCAAGGCAAATATTTAGATGATAATGCCTTAGAAAAATTACAAAATTATTTTCACAGTGGGGACATGCGATCGCGTGCTGCAACGGCTGTCAGTGCAAATGCAAAAAATATCGTCACCAAAACAGTCGCACAATCTTTACTCTATACAGATATCACAGGTCCTGGTGGCAATATGTACACCTGTCGTCGTTACGCAGCTTGTGTACGGGATTTGGATTACTTTTTGCGTTACGCAACCTATGCGATGTTGGCTGCAGACCCGTCAATTTTGGATGAACGTATTTTGAATGGGTTAAGAGAAACCTACAATTCCTTGGGTGTTCCCATTGGTGCAACTATCCGAGCAGTACAAGCAATGAAGGAAGTAACAGCTGGTATTGTTGGTGCAGATGCAGGTCGAGAAATGGGTGTTTACTTCGACTATATCGTCTCCGGTTTAAGTTAATACTGAAGTTGCGACCAAAGATAGTACTATCTCACCTGTAAATAGGGAGTAGGGAGTGGGGAGCAGGAATAATTTGTTTGCATAGTTTGGTTGCGTCAAAAGGACATGTAGACCCTTATACCCGGATTTCCCCCAAAACCCGAAAACTCACAGGAAATAGGGAGTAGGGAATATAAGGAAAATCAATCCCTGACTCAAGGTTTATAACTGTGAGAAATCCAGGTGTAGACTACTCCCGATTCCCAATTCCCACTCCTAAGAGAATGTTTGGAAAGTGTCAAGAAGTACTTGATCAACCACTTCTTGAAGACAGGGAATAGGCTTAAACAGTATATTTGTCGTTAGAAACTGTACAGAAGCGACATGTCGCGTCTCTCCCGATTCCCCACTCCCAAAAAAACGAGCTTGCTAAGTATTAAAAGCAACTTTTCCCACAACCTCTGAGAAGACGTAGCAAACAGCTATATCTTGATAGACAATCTAAAATTCAAAATTCAAAATCTCATGAGTGTCATCACCACATCCATTACTAATGCTGACCGCGAAGCACGTTATTTAAATATTACAGAATTGAATGCAATTCAAGATTATTATGCAACGGGTAATCATCGTTTACAACTAGCTAGTACTTTGATTGAAAATGAAAGGGAAATTATCGAAAAAGCGAGTCTGAAATTCTGGGAAATCTGTCCCGATACTCCCAGTAATAGCGGGAATCCTGTTCGTCGTGCTTCCTGTTTACGAGACCAAAGTTGGTATATACGCTTAATTTCCTATGCAATTGTTGTGGGTGATATTGAACCTCTACAGGAAATCGGAACTGTTGGGGTGCAAGAAATGTATAATTCCCTGGAAATACCTTTAGCAAATCTGGTTAAGGCAATGACTTGTCTGAAGGATACTGCTTTGGAACTTTTTACTTTGAATGACTCTCTTGAGGTTGCACCATATTTTGATTATTTGATTCAAAATTTAATACCGTGAGGGAGTAGGGAATCGGGAATAGGATCAACATTTTTTATTTTCTGAAGTGTTACTACTTAGCCATGATAAATTGGACTTTATATAAGTAGCTTGTCATCAATTTTCATCGACTGATATTTTGAGATGAAGAGAGAAACATCTTCGGTCATAAATTGTCTCGCAACAAAATTTTATTGTGCCTATTTTCCCACAGCTAAGATAATTAATCTCCAATTTTGTCAAGGGTTATTCACATTATTTCAATCCGATTTCTATCCGATTGAAGTTGTAAGTAAAAAAAATACAGGACGAAAAATTCATGAGTCGTCAAGTTATTGGTAGCACCCCAGTTGCTCATCCCCAGGAATATCAAACCGTTCCGATGGCATTAATTTCCCAAGCAGAACAACAAGATAGATGTTTGAAACCAACGGAATTACAACAACTACAGGATTTTTTTACATCAGCAAATAAACGCTTGGAAGTAGTTGAAACTATCACCAATCATGCTGATGAAATTATTAGCGCGGGTGCAAATCGCATTTTCTTTGGTGGTTCTCCAATGGACTACCTAGAAAAACCCCAAGACCCCATAGGAATGCCTGGTTCTGGTTACTACATAGGAGAGGATTTTCTCTCTTCTGCTCAAAGACACGGTGCTGTACTAGTCCAAGAAAAACTGAAGTTAATTCCAACACCAAAATTTTTTAATCCTTTTCGACGATTGATAGAACAAACCAAGACTATCTTTTCTGACCGGGAACCCCTTCCTGGAGGTTTTCGATTTATCAATATTTCTCGCTATGGTTCTGCAAGAATGAAGCGGTCAATGCGGGATTTGGCTTGGTTTCTCCGTTATATTACTTTTGCAATTGTTGCAGGTGATACGAGTATTTTGTCAGTGAATGCGCGGGGTTTGCGCGGGGTAATACCAGAAGATGTGACAGATGCGACGGTAGTTGCACTCAAGGAAATGCAAAGACAAACCTTGAGTTATTTTCCGGAGGATAAACAAGCTCAGGAGATGGTTAAATATAACTTTGAGGTGTTAATTGCCGAATATTTGGTGGAAAAACCTCCTGAGTTACTCAGAATGGGATTATCAAACCATGAACAGGGTTTGGTATTACCCCAAAGTTATGCGATCGCATCTTCACCTCGACCCAAGTTTGTCATGAAGTCGGTGTTACCGGAAACGGAGAAGCAAGTTGTAATCAAAGCTGCTTATCGTCAGGTTTTTGAACATGATGTGACGGGAACCTACGGTTTAGCTGTGGATAAGTTGGAGTCACAGGTCAAGAGCGGTCAAATTTCCATGAAGGAGTTTATCCGCAGTTTAGGAAAATCCCGACTCTATCGACGCTTGTTTTGGGAACCTCACACCATCAGTCGCTTTATTGAATTAGCAGTACGTCACTTTTTGGGACGGGGAATCAATACCCTTGGGGAGTTCCAAGAATATTTTGCCATTGTCACTCAGGGTGGTCTAGGAAAACTAGTGGATACTTTGGTAGATTCCCAAGAATATAGCGATTACTTTGGTGAGGAAACAGTACCCTATTTACGAGGTGTAGGACAGGAAGCACAAGCAACTCGAAACTGGAGTCCACAAATAGATTTATTGAAATGGAATGCTTCGGTTCATAAGGTTCCCCAATTTGTCACCCTGTTTGCCCAATCTACTCGACCATTACCGAATCAACATCCCTACGGTGTGGGAAATGACCCCTTGGAAATCCAATTTGGTGCTATTTTTGTTAGTCCGGATGGTAAGTTTCACCCATCAATTACTGCACCCTTTAGTTACGATCATCAAAGGATTTTAATTAGTGCAACGGGATTAGGGAAAGTACCAGGTCACATAGACAGGGTGATGAAGTTAGATCAAAGGGACAAATTACACCTGATTACAGTGAATGGTGAAACTAGTAACGGAAAGGAAGGAAAACAGCACTCCAGCTATTTTCCCAGTCTCGATAGAAACTATCCCACAGTCGTTATTAATGCTGCTTATCGTCAGGTGTTTGGACGAGAACTTTTAGACGGTCAGCGTGTAAGTTCTGCTGAATCCATGTTACTCAGTGGTGAAATTACAGTCCGAGAATTTATTCGTCAGTTAGCAAAATCAAGATTATTCCGGAAAATGTTCTGGGAATCTCTCTATGTCACCAAGTCCATAGAATATATCCATCGACGTTTATTAGGTCGTCCTACCTATGGTCGGATGGAGATGAATTATTACTATGATATCTGTGCAAATCAGGGTTTTTATGGCTTAATAGATGCCATAATTGACAGTACAGAATATCTGGAAGTATTTGCAGAGGACACAGTACCCTACGAGCGCTATATTACTCCCCAAGGATATAGCATGAGATATCCGAAAACAGCCTATGCAGAGCAAAGTCCCACCAAGGCTGTATTATCTTCTCAATTGGCTTTAGACAGATTTATTCCCCATAAAAATGGAAATTTAAACGGGAAAAAAGAAAAGGAATTCACCTCCAGTGATGAAGATAATAAGTCTGAGTCTGAATTGAAATTAGAACAGTTAGCAACGAAAGTTGATGAGGTCAAATCTGGTGAGAAGGAGACAGAATTTTTGGGGAATATTGTTAGTTAATAGGTAAGTCAAAGCGCTAAAGCGCAACTAAGAACAATAGAGCACAATACAGTTCAGTTAGACTTAAAAGCCTGATTATCGGGTAGGTTAGGTTGAAGAATGTAGAGGCAGAGCCTAGGCTGTGTACCTTGTGCCTTTTTTGGGGTCGCAAATTCATGCACAAACCGTGACAAAAAACTTGTTCCAATACTCCGGCTGTTGATACATATAGGAAAGCTCTGCTTTCTGATTTGAGGCAGTAGCCCTCGTGGAATCCGTCCCCACGCGGAGCATCGGGACGAGATCATCAGAAAAACTGTGTGAACTGATGGGTAAATTTCCACAAAATCAACAGTCTATGCAAAGCCTCAACCCAACCTACAGTCATCTTTAACACCAAGGGTATTGCAATAGAGCAATCCAAAATCTAAAATCTAAAATCCTATGAGTGTAGTTAAACAAGTAATTGAAAATGCCGATGAAGAAATGCGTTATCCAACTCCCGGAGAAATTCGTATGATTAAAAATTTTTGCGATTCTGGGAAAAGACGCATTGAAATAGCAACAACTTTGGCTAAAAACCAAAGAAGAATTGTGGAAGCAGCAAGTGAAAAATTTTGGAAACGCTGTCCTATTACTCCTAGTAATAGTGGAAATATGCGTAAAACCGCATCCTGTCAACGAGACCAGGGTTGGTATATTCGCTTAGTTGCTTACTGTGTTTTAGCTGGAAATGAACAGCCTTTGTTGGAAATTGGTATCTTGGGAATGAAGGAAATGTATCAATCTTTGGGGATTCCTTTGTTTAATTGGGTTGAAGCGATACGCTGTATTAAAGAAGAAGCTTGCAATCTTTTAGGGGAAGAAAAAGCAGCAGAAGTTGCACCCTATTTTGATTATCTTTTGAAAGCTTTAACAACACCTGGTCCACCTTATTTTGTCAATGATGGTCAGGTGGAATGGTATTAATGTGTGGTAATGGGGAATGGGGAATAGGGAGTGGGGAGTAAAAGAAAATTTACCCTGATATCGTTTTACTTTGGAGTTGATACATTTGGGGTAGCAGGGGTAGCAGGGGAAGAAAATGTATCAAAATTTTAGTGAAATGGTATTACCACTCAACTGTAAGAGGATGTTTTCAAAGTTGATCTTTCGGAAGCAGGGAAAAGGGAATCGGGAGAGACGCGACATGTCGCGTCTGTTTATAACAACAAATATACCGTTTGAGCCTATTTCCTGTTTTCAAAAAGTGATTAATGTATTTATTAATACTTTAAAAACCTCCTCTAATAATCCAGATTAATCCCGTGATTTTTGTTCATTTTGAATTGCTGACAAATTATACAGGGAAAATCCATGACAATCGCAATTAGACCGACCCAATCCAATTGGAGATGGTTTTATATTCTAGATGACTGGCTAAAACGCGATCGCTTTGTTTTTGTCGGTTGGTCAGGTTTATTACTTTTCCCCTGCGCATATTTAGCGATTGGGGGTTGGTTCACCGGAACCACATTCGTTAGTTCTTGGTATACCCACGGAGTAGTTAGTTCTTACCTGGAAGGTTGTAATTTCCTCACTGCTGCGGTTTCCACCCCCGCAGATAGTATGGGTCACTCCCTGTTATTACTCTGGGGTCCAGAAGCGGAGGGAAATATCACCCGGTGGTTTCAAATTGGTGGTTTATGGAACTTTGTAGCCTTTCATGGTGCTTTTGGTTTAATTGGTTTCATGCTACGTCAATTTGAAATTGCACGCACTATCGGTATTCGTCCCTATAATGCGATCGCTTTTTCTGCACCGATTGCTGTTTTTGTTTCCGTATTTTTAATGTATCCCCTGGGACAATCTAGTTGGTTTTTTGCTCCCAGTTTTGGAGTTGCCGCAATTTTCCGCTTTTTACTATTTTTCCAAGCTTTCCATAATTACACCCTCAATCCTTTCCACATGATGGGTGTTGCGGGTGTTTTGGGAGGTGCCTTGTTATGTGCAATACATGGAGCCACCGTCGAAAATACCCTATTCAAGGACACCACTGGCTTTAATACTTTCCGGGGATTCAGTACCACCCAAGCGGAAGAAACCTACTCTTTCGTCACAGCCAACCGTTATTGGTCACAGATTTTTGGCATTGCCTTCTCTAACAAACGCTGGTTACATTTCTTTATGCTGTTTGTTCCCGTTACTGGTCTGTGGATGAGTGCCATCGGTATGGTGGGTCTGGCCTTCAATTTACGTGCCTACGACTTCATTAGTCAGGAACTGAGAGCCGCAGAAGACCCGGAATTTGAAACCTTTTATACCAAGAATATTCTGCTGAATGAGGGGGCTAGAGCTTGGATGGCTCCCCAAGACCAACCCCATGAACATTTTCAGTTCCCAGAGGAAGTTTTACCCCGTGGTAATGCTTTGTAGGGGGTTGTCCAGTGTTTGAGTGGTCTGGTACGTAGTTGCGCTTTTTGGGCTAGAGCTACAACTACGAACCCCCATCTTGGGGATTGCCAGACTACTAGAAATATCTTGAACTACACATCAGCTGCTATCAGGAAAATACGCTTTTTGAGGTAAATCCTCAAATACAAAATCTAAAATCTAAAATCCAAAATTTTGCAAGATGGAAACACCTTTAGACGTATCAATTACAACTACAATCAGTCCTCCCGCAAGTGAAGGACGAGATGAACCCTCTACTGGGTACGCATGGTGGGCTGGAAATGCTCGTTTTGTAAATAAATCCGGTCGATTTTTAGGCGCTCATGTTGCCCATGCAGGATTAGTGGCATTTTGGGCTGGAGCAATGTTGCTGTTTGAAGTAGCCCATTATACTCCAGAAAAACCCATGTATGAACAGGGTTTAATCCTAATGCCCCACATCGCCACCTTGGGGATTGGGGTTGGACATGGGGGAGAAGTGACGGATATTTTCCCATTTTTTGCGATCGCGGTGGCTCATTTGATTGGTTCAGCAGTATTGGGTTTTGGTGGTTTGTACCATTCCCTCAAGGGTCCGGAAAAATTGGCGGGCTTTTTTGATTTTGATTGGAGGGATAAAAATAAAGTCACCAGTATCCTCGGTTTTCACTTAATTGCCCTGGGTGTGGCGGCCTATTTACTAGTGGGTAAAGCGATGATTTGGGGCGGTTTATATGACACCTGGGCACCGGGTGGGGGAGATGTGCGGCTGGTGACAAATCCAACTTTAGACCCACGGATTATTTTTGGTTATTTACTCAAACCCTTCACGGGGGGACAGGGTAGTATCGTTAGTGTGAATAACCTGGAGGATTTGGTCGGTGGTCATATTTGGATTGGTGGTATTTTGATTTTGGGGGGAATTTGGCATATTGTCACCGAACCGTTTAAATGGACTCACAAGGTCTTCATTTGGTCAGGTGAAGCCTATCTTTCCCAGAGTTTAGGTAATGTTGCTGGACAAGCAATTATTGCCACCATGTTCATCTGGTTCAATAATACCGCCTATCCCAGTGAATTTTACGGTCCGACGGCTCCGGAAGCATCCCAAGCTCAAGCCTTAATTTTTGTCGTTCGTGACCAGAAATTGGGGGCAAATGTTGCATCAGCCCAAGGACCAACCGGACTAGGGAAATACCTCATGCGATCGCCGACTGGGGAAATTATCTTTGGTGGGGAAACCATGCGTTTTTGGGATGTACGCGCTCCTTGGTTAGAACCTCTACGCGGACCCAATGGATTAGATATCAAAAAAATTCAAAACGACATCCAGCCGTGGCAAATCCGTCGTGCTGCTGAGTACATGACCCACGCACCTTTAGGTTCCCTCAATTCTGTTGGTGGTGTGGCCACAGAGATTAATTCCTTTAATTTTGTTTCCCCCCGTACCTGGTTAGCAGCAGCTCACTTTGTCTTCTTTTTACTATTCTTAGTCGGTCATCTGTGGCACGCAGGTCGAGCTAGAGCTGCTGCGGCTGGATTTGAAAGGGGGCTAGACAGGGAGGATGAGCCAGTTTTATCCATGAAACCACTAGATTAGGACAAAAAATCATGGCAAACAGGATTATCAGCCTAATTATTGCTCATGTGGCAGTGAAAACGATGATTGCGATCGCTGCCTTTTGTAAAACATTTTTCCCCCATTCCTTACAAAACACCTATCTGTTTTTATTGGCGTAATCAGGAGCATAATTAATGGGACTACCTTGGTATCGCGTTCACACAGTAGTTCTCAATGACCCAGGTCGGTTAATCGCCGTTCACCTCATGCATACAGCCCTCACCGCCGGTTGGGCTGGTTCAATGGCACTGTATGAATTGGCACTCTTTGACCCCAGTGACCCCGTATTCAACCCGATGTGGCGACAGGGTATGTTTGTTTTACCCTTCATGACTCGACTGGGAATTACCCAATCCTGGGCTGGTTGGAATATTACTGGAGAAGCAGTAAATGGTTTCACCCTGTGGACTTTTGAAAGTGTAGCAGCTGCCCATATTATTTTGGCAGGTTTGTTATTTCTAGCAGCCTGTTGGCATTGGGTATACTGGGATTTAGAATTATTTCAAGACCCTAAAAGTGGCGAGTCATTTCTCGATTTGCCGAAAATTTTTGGCATTCATTTACTATTAGCTGGTTTGCTTTGTTTTGGGTTTGGCGCTTTCCATTTAACGGGTATTTTTGGACCAGGAATGTGGGTTTCTGACCCCTATGGATTAACTGGACATATTCAAGGAGTTGCACCAGAATGGGGACCAGATGGCTTTAATCCCTATAATCCGGGTGGTGTTGTTGCTCACCATATTGCGGCGGGAATTGTAGGTATTATAGGCGGCATATTTCATATTAGTGTCCGACCCCCAGAAGTTTTGTATCGAACCCTGCGCATGGGTAATATCGAAACGGTTTTAGCCAGTGCTTTAGCTACTTTCTTTTTTGCTGCTTTTGTGGTTTCAGGAACCATGTGGTATGGTACAGCAACAACACCCATTGAACTATTTGGACCAACTCGCTATCAATGGGATAGTAGCTATTTCCAAACAGAAATATCCCGTCGAGTGCAAACTAGTTTAAATCAAGGTACAACTCTTGCTGAAGCTTGGTCAAATATCCCCGATAAATTAGCCTTTTACGATTATGTCGGTAATAGTCCAGCCAAAGGTGGATTATTCCGGGTTGGTCCAATGGTAAAAGGAGATGGAGTAGCCCTATCTTGGCTAGGTCATCCTGTTTTTCAAGATAGGGAAGGTCGGGAATTAACTGTACGCCGAATGCCCAACTTTTTTGAAACATTTCCAGTGGTATTGACGGATCAAGATAACATTGTTCGTGCAGATATTCCTTTCCGTAGAGCCGATTCTAAATTAAGTTTTGAACAAACAGGAGTTACTGTTAGTTTTCTGGGTGGAACACTCAATGGACAAACTTTTAGCGACCCTGTAGAAGTCAAAAAATATGCCCGTCGCGCTCAACTAGGAGAAATATTTGCATTTGACACTCAAACTTTCAAATCTGATGGTATTTTCCGCACCAGTACGCGGGGATGGTTTGCCTTTGCCCATGCTTGTTGGGGTTTATTATGGTTTTTTGGTCATATTTGGCATGGTGCAAGAACCATATTCCGAGATGTGTTTGCGGGAATTGATCCTGAATTAGATGAAGAACAAGTTGAGTTTGGTGTCTTCCAAAAAGTTGGTGATGTTAGCACCCGGAAAAAGCAATTAGTTTAAGTTTGTGGTTGCCATTTTGTGTGTTTGGTAGTGCGGGCTTTTTTCTAGCCCGTTTCCTCTTCTCTATTCCCTCAAAAAAAGATAAATCTATGAAATACATATTTGCCCTATTTCTGGCCATTACTATCTGGCTGCATATTACCCCCACTGCATTAGCCGAAAACACAACCCTAGTACCTTGTTATAAATCACCCGCATTTGTGGAGCGAGTGAAAAATGCACCTGATAGTTATTACACCACAAAACCATTACAAGCCTATTCCCAACTACTTTGTGGAGAAGATGGTTTACCAAGAATAGCCCTTGACCGTTTAAGTTTAACAATTGATGTGCTGATTCCCATCGCCATATTTATTTACACTGCTGGTTTGATTGGATGGAGCGGTCGCTCATATTTGCAAGCAATTAAAAAACAAGGTATGGCAGAAGAAAAAGAAATATTCATTGATATCCCATTGTTTATTTCTTGTGTGTTAATGTCCCTACTTTGGTTTGTACTTGCTTTCAAGGAATTAATGACAGGTGAGTTAACAGCCAAGGATGAAGAAATTCCTATTTCCGTGCGTTAAGTCTTTCAAAATACCAAATCAAAATCTCAAGGAAAAACATGGAAGTCCGTTATTTTCTGAAATATATTTCGACAGTCCCTGTAGTCGCAACCATATTGGTAATTGCAATTTCCGTCGTGATGATTGTTTTGAACTACATATTCCCTGGTTTGCAATACGGTACATTTTTCCATCCCTTACCCTCCTAGTACCACGCAGCGTACACCTACCTTTTCCCTCGCACCCATGCTCCGCGTGGGTGCGGAATCTACGAAGGTTCTACCTCGTGAAGGCAGTATAGCCCTCGCTGACTGAGTAACCACCCAGAGCATGGTCACTAGATAAAAGTTGTGACTAAATTAATACTCGGTTTATTTGCGCTAACCTGTAATAGTTTCGCAAATATCTATATTGCATGGTCAGAACCCGACCCTAAACATTTGAGCAACAGCGAGAATGGGGGTGGGTTCCTTCTTTTTATGGGTTCACATAGGGATTAAAGAACAATACAGTTCAGTTAGACTTCAAAGCCTGATTATTGGGTCGGTTGGGTTGAAGAGTAGCCCTCGTGGAATGCGTCCCCACGCGGAGCATCGGGACGAGATCATCAGAAAAACTGTGTGAACTTATGGCTAAATTTCCACAAAATCAACAGTCTATGCAAAGCCTCAAGCCAACCTACAGTTATCTTTAACACCAACCGTATTGGATTAAAGAAAATCTTTGTTGAGATTAACATTAAAGTAAATCAAGCAAAAGTTGAAAAGATGCTATTAAGTAGCTAGTCAAAATTAATTACATAGTTTTGACCAAATTCTCTCAGGATTTTTTCTAGAGATGTAACAAAAGTTTGCCAGCTAGAATAAGCATCTATTTCAATCCATTGATACTTAATAAATCGCCAGAGAAT
>CALJJQ010000071.1 GCA_937973965.1 uncultured Calothrix sp.
TCGATGCTTTCAAGTCAGTTATTTATGACTTGAGAATATTGTAATTGATATATTTTCCCCTGACGCTTGAGACCGCGACCGGGGAAGATTCGGTGGCGAAGCGGAGTTCTAAGTGCGGGCTACGTTGATTTGTGATGCTCACAAATAGTTTTAATCCCCCCACTTGGTGCCACCGAATCAGCGAAGCCTTTCCCCCTGTCGCGTCATTTTATTTTTTGCGATCGCTTGACTTTTAACACAGTCGCTACAGTTATCTTTAACTGAACCGTATTGCACTATGGGGAAGGAAGTGGAGCGTGTCCATCTTAGCGAATCGTTCACATTCAAGATGATGAGATTGCTTTGTTGTTCCTCCTCGCTTCGGACAACTTGTTATGCGCAACTTCACATGAAAACGGTATTAGCTATTAGCTTTTAGTTTAAATAAAAAGAAGCCCCACATCTCACCGCGAAGCGGGAGTGTGGGATGAATTTTTGCCTATACCGCGTTTTGCCTTCCCTAGGCTGATAAATGTGCTTTCTTGTTATGTCCAAAAATTAACTTAGCCTCCCCAGATTTTGGCTGAAACCGTTTGGGGAGGAATATCAGCGATTTGACTGCTGGAGGATTCAATGGCCAAGAATTTTTCGCTGTTGGGGACGATTAGTGAGGAGCGACCTGCACCGGTGAGAACAATGGTGTAGGTTTGGACTGCGATCGCAATCTGTAAAATAGCACTTTCGGTACAAAGCAGGAGGTTGGCACTGGCAATCATCGCTGCTAGTTGACCAACATTATCGGTGATGACTATTTTCAGTTGGGGAAAATATTCCTTCATTTCCCGCACCAGGGGGATATCATCCGGTTCTTGGATGGCAATAATGCTCATTTCTGGCTGCTTTTGGGCGAATTCCCGCATGATTTGCACCCAGTTGGCAACTGGATAGATATTATTTGTCGTTTCCGTTGTTGAAGTATTACCAGGATAAATAAGTACGTAGCCGATATCGCTAATTCCAAGCCGTTGTTCCTGAGCTTTCACCCAATCAATATCTGACTTGGGTAAGTTCAGGCTTAATTCGGGTGCAGGTGTACTAATGCCAATGAGTTTGAGGACATCGTGGTAGACCTGGGGTGCATATTGGTTAGTATTCCGTTCGATGGTATCTGTGAGGAAAGAACTACTTTTACCTTTATAACCAATCCGTTTGGGGATACCAGCTAGCCATAGTAATAGCCCCACAAACCAATTGGAGCAGTAGGAAATAGCGACATCATACTCGCGATCGCGCAACATACCGACGAAGTTACCCCAATCAGCCAAACTATTACGGTCTCGAAAATCAAAGCTAAAAACCTGATCTACAAATTTATTGACTCGATAAGCTCCTTTTGCACGGGGTTCCACAAAAACATCAATCTGTGCTTGGGGATAGTGGTGCTTGAGGGATTCAAGGGTTGGGAAAAACTGAATTTGTTCTCCAATCCCACCAGGAACAAGGGCTACTACTCGCATATTGTATTTTTTTTACGCTTTTTTTAAGCTAACTCGCTCCCTATTTTATAGTTTATTGCATAGGACATATAGCCAAGCCTTCAAAACCGCATTTGCAGAAAATCTCTCAAAACTTCAGGGAGTAGGGAAGTAGTGGCTTTAGCCTCGAAAAAGCTTTACTATAAGGCGCAAAAACGCTCATTGACTGGTGAATGTTAACTGTCAACCGTTAACAACCCTACATCTAAGATTTCACAAATCCCCCTCGGACTGCTGTATTAGATGGGAAAGCTCTGATTCTCTAAAGGTTTCATATTTCTATCTGTCGCCTTCTTGTTTCCAATTGGTATTATAATTTCCACACGAGTCGATCAAGTTCTCGTCTATCGGGGCTTTGAAACCAAAATTTTCGGTTAAGGGAAAATTATTCGTGCATTTACTAATTCCAGCAGCTGGTGTGGGACGGAGGATGGGTAGCGATCGCAATAAGTTACTATTGACTTTGCGCTCCCAACCTCTGCTATGTTGGACTTTACAGGCTGCTTTGATGGCGGAAAAAATCTCTTGGATCGGTGTTATCTACCAACCAATTGATTATGATGATATTCAGGATATTTTACAAAGACTAGAGGTAAATAAGCCCATAGATTTGATTGTTGGCGGACAAACCCGTCAAGAGTCGGTTTATAATGGCTTGCAAAAATTACCTCCAGATGCCAAACATGTGCTAATCCATGATGGTGCGCGGTGTTTGGCGACTCCTTCCCTATTTAATCGCTGTGCTGCGGAGATGGCTAGTTGTCAAGGACTGATTGCCGCTATTCCAGTTAAAGATACAATTAAGATAGTGGATGGGAATGGCTTTATCCAAAGCACACCTGAACGTCAATTCCTTTGGGCTGCCCAAACTCCCCAGGGTTTTGATGTCGATCTACTCAAATCTTGCCATCATGAAGGGGTGCGTCAAGGTTGGCAAGTGACCGATGATGCGGCTTTATTTGAACGCTGTGGTTATCAAGTGAAAATTGTCCCTGGAGAAGAAACCAACTTGAAAGTTACTACCCCCCAAGATTTAGCGATCGCTGATTTTATCCTCACTACCCGCAATTTGGATGTGAGATTTTAGATTTTGGATTGATTTGCAAATCTGCTGGTTCAGGTATCTTGTCTAAAATAGTTTTCCATAGCCTAAATCCGGGATAATTATTATATTAAATAGGTATTTCCTCGCCTTTTGTTCATTTTTGAGACACACCCAGCATTTGAGAAATGGAACTTCATTTGACAAAAGTAGTGTGTATTGATATAATGCGTGCCACCTAGTTATTAAAACAAATTTAAATAATTGCCATTCCCAATATCCCCATATTCCCCGTACTGACAAATTGTTCTCAGGTGGTACAAAGGAAATAAACCTATAGATCATGTGTGTGTAACGACTGATTGCCGAATTCATCAGGGACCCTGAATTCAAACCCCTTGAATTAATCTATGGGGTAGATCCAAACGTTAAAACTGTTTGACTTGAACTCAAGACTCATTACCGAATTATCAATGAGTATAGCAGCAACAAAAATCGAAGCGATTTTGTATTTAAAGGCAAAACCCTTGTCCTTAGTTGAAATTGCCGAGTATGCCCAATGCGATCGCGCTACTGCGGAAGAAGGTATTATCGAATTAATAGACGATTATGCACGTCGCGATAGCGCCCTTGAAGTAGTCGAAACCCCAGACGGGTATAGTTTGCAGCTACGTCCGGATTACCATAATTTAGTGCAAACCCTAATTCCCGTTGAATTAGGATTAGGAGCATTGAGAACTTTGGCTGCGATCGCCTTACATAATCCCATTTTACAGAGTGATTTAATCAATGTACGCGGTTCTGGTGCATATCAACATGTTCAAGAACTGGTCGAGCAGGGGTTTGTTCGCAAACGGCGTAACAGTGATTCCCGTTCCTATTCTTTACAAATTACACCAAAATTTCACCAGTATTTTCAAATTGACAAATTACCCCAACCCTATGACCAAATTTCCACCAGTCCAGAAAAACCAGTCGAACAACTAGAATTAGAACTGCAACCAGAAGCAAGTTGAACCCAGAAGAAATGGGGAATCAAGAGATAGGAAGCAAAAGGATATAACTTTCCTCCCTTCCTTTTCCCCACCCATTTAACAGCAAATAAACTATAAAAGGATAATGGCCAACCTCACAATCATGGTTTAGAGTAGAATAAGCAACCCAGCTAGAAATTGCCAATGGAGTTTAATCCTGAATTTTTGAACAATAACTTTGGGGAAAACCCACAACAGATGTTAAGCGACAATATTGACGAACAAACAAACCAATTACTTAAATATCTGCAACACCAACCACCAGAAGTCCTTGCTCGTGTTGCTCAATCAGCAAGTCCGGAAATCAAACAAATCATTTCCCAGAATGTCCAAGGACTAGTGGGAATGCTACCGGGTGAGAGTTTTAATGTGCAAATTACTACAGACCGTGATAACCTTGCTGGATTGTTAGCATCGGCAATGATGACCGGATATTTTCTGCGACAAATGGAACAACGGATGCATCTGGAAAATATCAACGATAATATGTAGGGCTTGCTGAAAAATAGTAAAGACGCGATATATCGCGTCTCTATATTTTGCAAGGGATTGAGGGGATTTTAGTCGCGAAAAGTGCTTTCCAAATAGGTATGCAAGGTTTAAAAACTATTCTTGTACAGACGCGTCTTGTAGAGACGTGACATGTTGCGTCTCTACAGAATCCAAAATCCAAAATTAATTCACCGAGATGGATAGGTTCCTGATTCAATTTTGACAACTTGAATTTTGCCGCTACGGTTAATTTCCACTTCCAAAATATCACCAACCGAATTAGATTCAACGATTTTTTGGACTTGAGCGGCGATTTTCACTGGTTGACGGTTGATTTTTTGAATCAAATCGCCAGGACGTAATCCCCCTTTTTGAGCAGGAGAATTTTCAATCACACTTTTGATCGCAATTCCTGTATCCTGCTGAATATTCAGGTTTTTGTCCCGATTGATTTGCTCTCTTTTGCTTGGTGTCAAATCTACCATTTCAATACCTAGGAAAGGATGTTCTGCTTTTCCCTTAGTAAATAACTCATTGGCAATCCGTGCGGCAGTTTCAATGGGAATTGCGAATCCCAAACCCTGGGCATCAGCACGAATTGCGGTATTGACTCCGATGACCTCACCTTCAGCATTCAACAATGGACCTCCGGAATTACCCGGATTAATAGCTGCATCCGTCTGAATAAAACTTACCCGTTTTTCTGGTACACCGACCTGGGTACTAGTGCGGTCAGTAGCACTAATAATACCGATGGTCACCGTATTATCTAAACCTAAAGGATTGCCGATAGCGATCGCCCACTGTCCTGGTATTAAATTTTGCGAGTTACCCATTTTCACCGTCGGTAATTTATCGGCTTGGATCTGCACAACTGCAACATCTGTAACCGAGTCTACTCCAACTACTCGCCCCTCATAGGTACGTCCATCTTTAAGGGTGACTTGAACAACATCTGTATCCGCGACCACATGGGCATTCGTCAAAACTCGACCATCCTCACTCAAAATAAACCCTGAACCGGTTCCCCGCTCTATTCTTTCCTGGGGCATTGGTTCCTCGTCTTCGCCGAAAAATCGACGTAGCATCGGATTTTTAAAGACTTGGGATATCGGGTTAGCAACCTTACGGGTAGCATTAATTCGTACCACTGCTGGACCAGTTCTTTGGACTGCTGTCGCCACAAAATTAACGCTATTACCGTCAACTGCGCCTATTTTTCCACGCATCGAATTTACAGGTGTGGATTGATTTGGTGTTGCAAAGGTCACATTATTTAGCGGTAAAAATACTCTTCGTTGGGGAATAACAATTTGACTGGCAATTAAAACTACACCACCACCAAACACACCACCAAGGGTGACTAGGATAAAATATAAAGATAATTGTTTCCAGGATAACTTCATGGCTGCTACATTAATTTCTACTGACTGATGTACCCGCAAGATGATTTCAGGTAATTTCAAATCTCAAATTGAATCGCCGCAATATTAGCACTAACACCTAAATTTCAGTTTAGTCATCAGACATGCTTGTTGACGAATTATTTTCATTTTTGGCTATCCCCATTACTTACGTATTTGTAAATGGATAAATGTATTGTCAATGACAATTGAGCGATTTTTGGGAATTAATTGTAAATTTCTAGTTTGAGGGAGTAGGGAATAGGGAGAGACGCGATATATCGCGTCTGTACGGGAGTAGGAATGAGCTATTTTTATTTTTAATTGTTTACAAACAAGGTGGGAAAATTGCGAGAAAACAGGGAATAGGGAACGGTAATCAGAACTATTTAGACTCTTTTTTCCAGCTAAAGTTATCTACTTAGCTTCACCAAAGGTCTGAACAGCCATGTGCAAACAAAATGGAGGGTTAGTGATCCACCATATAAGTTATGAGGGGTTTGTAGTTGTTGCTCTAGCCCTGAAAAAGCTTTATGATAAAGCGCTATACCCGCAGGGTTGTTGTAGACTAGCACAACTACGTACTTTTTCTCACCCATCAAAATTCATCGGGCGGAGGGCTTGTTTGAATAATAGAAATTAGTATGCATGTACTGCTACAGTAAAACCAATGAAAGTGGTTTTCCCTTACTCCCCATTCCCTACTCCCTTTTAGCCAAAATATCATCCTCACCGCATTTTCACCGACTGTAATTTTACGTATTTAACCTGCTGCTGCCACCATGACTATTTCTCAATTATTACGTAATCTCACCACCATAATTTCCCCCTTCGCCATCCTCATAACTGGAACTGGAGTAGTCCGTAGTCAAACACCCGCAGTCAGTTGTCCTAATTCAGCCTTGACCAGATTTGTTAAGCATACCGCCACAACAGGAGAAACCGTTGCCCAGATAGCCCAGAGATATAAAATATCACCTGCAACGGTGATAGCAATGAATCCAAAGTTACGGAATGGGAAAATTTCCACTGGGCAAGAAATACTTATCCCTCCTTACGATGGTATTGTTGTGGAAGTCGGGCGAGGTCAAACTTGGAGAGATATTGGGAAAAAGTATCAAGTTCGGGCAGATGTATTGTTTGAACTAAATGGATGTCAAGCACCAAGTGATATTGCTTTTATCCCTACCGCCAAAAAACCTACACGCACCCAATCCGATACCCCAGTTGCAGCTGCACCCACCCCAACCAAGTTTTCCCACTATCCCCTTGTCACCAGCACACCAGCGACAATTGCTTTAGCCTACGGTTGGCAAACCCATCCCCGCACCAGAGAAGTTTTCTTTCACAGTGGTATTGATTTATTAGCTGTGGTGGATACACCCGTCCAATCTGTGGCAGATGGGGTTGTCGCTTACGCCGGAGAACAGGGTTCCTACGGCAAACTAGTTATTATTAATCATGGTAATGGTTTACAAACCCGTTATGCTCACTTAGGAAAAATTAAAGTTACCCAGGGACAGCAAATTCAAGCCGGAAGTCAAATTGGTCTGGTGGGTACAAGTGGAGAACCAACTGGTAAAGAACCCCATTTACACTTTGAAGTCCGTGAAAATACGGTTCTAGGGTGGGCAGCAAAAGAACCAAGGGAGTATTTTTGATGGTTGGGAGTAGGGAGTGGTAAGTAGGGAATGGATGGGAGATGATTAATTCAGGACTTACACCAGGACAACGTAAACACCGTCATTGTGGTATATATCTGAGTGTAATATTTTATACTTACGCTTAATCGGTAGGTGGAAAGTTATAATTGTGACCATTAAATCCTATTGATAATTAATACCTATGGGCTTACTGAATAAAATTGCGGGTAATCTACAACAATCAGGTAAACTAATTCAAACCTTACTGAAAGATTATATAGCTATCATTCCTGAATCAAAAGAATTAGTTTTAAAGCAAAAAATAGTTGTATTTCTTTGCCAAAAAGCAGAATATCGGGTTGAACAAATAAAAAGCTTACAACCGGATGCAGAAGAGGGATTGATTGCCCTATTGGAAGTGAATAAGAAGATTCAAGCTAAATTGCATTTCATGCCTGAGAAAATTACTCTGTATGAAGATTATTTGGAAGGTGAAATACGACTGTTGAATCCTCCTAAATTTGAGACGGAATCGATTATCTACCGTTATCTTATTAGTGGATGGCAAATATTTTTAGGGGGGAAAATACCAAATGGTGTTTTACCTGAAAAAGTGAGAATCGAAAAAGATAGGGTATTTTATCAACTTCCCCGCCAGGAATTGCGGTTAATTGATATTTTATTTCATACTCTTGAAAATAACTCAGCATTAGAAATAAATGTGAAGCAAGGAGAGTTAAAAATTAAAAGCTCCGCGGTCTTAAATTGGAGTGATTTAAAATTGGAAAATATCCTACAACTGTTGGGGAAAAACCCAGATAGTTGATTATAGGGTTTGCCAAGCAACCGCGTCTCTACAATACAATTATTTTGGGTTTACGAATTTTCTGATCCGAACTGTATTCTCCTAACGACCGTATTCTGTATTCTCACATGCAAAATCCCTACACTTGGTTAGATGATTCCCTTGCAACTATCCGTCGTGCGAATTGGTATCGTGCAGTAAAAACTGTTGATGGTTTACCAGGTGCGACAATTTGCTTGGATGGACGGGAGATGGTGAATTTTGCTAGTAATGATTATTTGGGTTTAGCTGGGGATGAGCGGTTAATTGCTGCTGCGGTGGAGGCTATTCAAACTTTGGGAGCGGGTAGTACTGGTTCGCGGTTACTGAGTGGACACCGTAAATTACATCGTGATTTGGAAAATGCGATCGCATATCTCAAGGGGACGGATGATGCGGTTGTATTTAGTTCGGGGTATTTGGCTAATCTCGGTACAATTACGGCGGTGGTGGGTAAACGGGATTTAGTTTTGTCTGATGCTTATAACCATTCGAGTTTGAAAAATGGAGCAATTCTCAGTGGTGCGCAGGTGCGGGAATATCCCCATGTAGATATGGATGGTTTGAGGGGTTTATTACAGGAACATCGTAACCATTACCGCAGATGTCTAATTATCACCGATAGTGTTTTTAGTATGGATGGGGATTTGTGTCCTTTACCGGAGATTTTAGATTTAGCGGATGAGTTTGGGTGTATGGTATTGGTGGATGAAGCCCACGGGACAGGTGTTTTCGGTGAAAATGGGGCTGGTTGTGTCGAATACTTCGGTTGTCGAGGACGAGAGCTAATCCAGATGGGAACCCTGAGTAAAGCGATCGCCAGTTCGGGTGGTTATGTAGCTGGTAGCAGTGCATTAATCGATTTCCTCCGCAACCGCGCTCCTAGTTGGATCTATACCACAGCCCTTTCTCCTGCTGATACTGCTGCTGCTTTGGCTGCTATTCAGATTATCCAATCGGAACCCCATCGTCGGCAAAAACTCTGGCAAAATATCGACTATTGTCAAGAGTTACTACAAAAAAATTTACTAAATCATCAAGAATGTGGCGAATGGCAATACGGAAATGTTACACAAACAGGGATTTCCAATCCAAAATCCATAGACGCACGTAGCGGGTCTTCTCGAAGAGCAATTCCAAATCCAGAATTGTATCGTTTGTCTGTCCTACCTTCCTCTTCACCAATTATTTGCATTCAACTTCCCTACCCCCAAGCTGCTTTGGAAATGAGCCAATATTTAGCAGATTCAGGCTTTTTCGCACCTGCAATCCGTCCACCCACTGTCCCCACCAGTCGCATCCGTATTTCCCTCATGGCTACCCATACCCGCGACCAAATTAAAGGTTTTGTTGAATGTTTGGGGAATTGACAGTAGAGACGACCCGACGGGTTGTCTCTACATCTTGCAAAAATGCAAAAATTAGAGAGCATTTTAGCTGCAAAAACTGCCAACCAATAGGCGTGTAAGGCTTAAAATACTGGCATTTGTAATTTTTACAGCCCGTCAAAAGTGGAATTGTTGGGTTAAAACTATTCCCTGTACAGACGACCCGACGGGTCGTTTCTACCGACTCCCTATTCCCATTCCCTAGATTTTTTTTCCTTAACCAAACAATAAAGTGTTAGTTTATACGATTTGTAAATTGTATAGCGAATATACTCATTTTAGGTTCTACCTGGGAATTACTGAGAAGTGGCAAAGCCACTTCTCTTTTTGCTGGTTTAGGATTCCACAGCCAAAAACTATGACGCAGGATTTAAGAAGCGATTGGCGAACTTAATCACGTCTCCCAGGTCTGCATCACCATCCCCATCTTGATCTAGGAAGGATGACAGGAGGGGATTAGAACCAGTCCATCCACCGGATTTGGGTGAACCCATATTTAATAGGCTCATGGCAGCAGAGACAATAGTCGGCATGGCTGACTGAATAATATTACTACTTACACCGGTCTTTTGGGCAATTGTTCCAGCCATTTGTTGCATAATTTGAGGGGAGATAATGGATTGTAAAACAGTCGCGCTAGCACCGGAACCAGCAACTTGTCCCAGGAGATTTTGTAAACGACCTTCCCCGATTGTTGCTTGTTGTTGCTTTAAAACAGGACGCAACAGATTTCCCGCTACAGACATGATATTTTCTAGCTGATTCGGTGGAATATTATTTTGATTGGCGAAGGATTGAACCGAACTCATGACTGATGCAAGTTGGGAAACGCTTGCTTGTTGGTTGGGATTGTTAATAGAGCTAAGTAGATCGAAGAATAAACTCATGGTGATTTTGGATTTTGGATTTTAGATTAGATTGAGTGGTAGTAGGAGCGTCTCGCTTTGATTGGTAAATAAAGGCACGTAGTTCCGCTTTAGCGCTTTTAGTTGTTTGTTGACTAGTCAACCGTCAACCGTCAAAAATTGCCATCGAATTTTCAAATCCCCTAGCCAACATGAACATGCAAGGAACGAATTATCCGTATCCAACGATTGTCGTGAGTATAGTAACCAACTTCGGCGATATAATCGCGATCGCTTTGGGGAATGGTTACGTGTCGGTCGCATTCCTGTTCGTTGCAGTCATATTCTTGGGTCTGGTGAGGTTGTTGATAGTCGATGTCTAGGTTGGTCGAGTCGTGGACTCGAAGTATGAATCGACTCCCCCCTTGACTACGTGCAGCTTGTTTGTGTTCGTCGGAAATTTCCCAGTAGGCATAGGCTTGTTGGGAATTCAAAGGAACAAGGATGATTTGACAAGGGTTTTTACCCTGTCTGGGGGTGGGGTGAATATCTGGTTGTTCGTTGTTTTGCTGGTTCCACAGAGCATTTGCTGCACTCCCAACCCCTGCAACAGCCGCAGTTCCTCCCGCGATCGCATTTCCCATCGATTGGCTAACTCCGGACATCCATCCGGTGGCGGTTTCTCTGGCGGTGTTGGCTACATTAGCTACATTCTGGCTCACCGTATTCGCCCCGTTACTAGCTGCGGTGGTAACGGCTGCAACGGTGGCTGAAATTGGATTATTGTTAGTTGCGGTAGTTTCCGTGGCAGAGTTATCTGAGTCAGTGGGGATAGCTGCTGGTATACGTACCTTTTCCGTTTGTGTCAATTTTACCCAAGTCCCATCTGGGTTTTCATAGCCAAGCTCGCCGACATAATCCCGTTCTGATTCCGGAATCCGCACATGTAGATCATTTTGACCTGTACAGTCGTAGGTGCTAAAGGGTCGGGCGGTACTCGTATCAAAATTATCTACACCTGTGGCATCATACAACCGTAACATTAGTTTGCCCTGATCTTGATGCTCTGGCGGCAGTTCCCAGTAAACATAGGCACTTTCCGGTGTCCGGGGAACCATTATGGCCCGGGGATGACCTTTGGTATCAATTTTGCCAGCTTTGCTAGTGGGGTCCGGTGGTGCAACACGATTCTTATTTTGGGAAAATAAATTTACCAAGGTTGCACCCGCCCCGGCGGCTGCGACTCCAGCGATTCCGGCTCCTAAGTTGGAATTACCCCCAGTATTATTACTACTATCACCCGTGCTTACATTTACACCATTGTCCCCCGTTTCATCCCCCCTTGGACTATCACCCCAAAGGGAAGCAGCTGCGGCTTGGTCATCCCCACCAGTATCGGTGGATGTCGGGGTAGGGATTGATGTATCCACCCCATTATCCATCCTACTTATCGTACTAGCAGGTGTAGGGGAGGAAAAACCCACAGGTTGCGATCGCGCAATTCGTGACCAACTACCATTACTTTCCGGGTAGCCGATTTCGGCGAGGTATTCCCGGTTATCCATAGGGATGGGTATGTGTAAATCCTGTTCCCCAGGACGACAATCAAATTCTTGAACACTGTGGGGTGTTTGCAAATCCATGTCAATATCGGTGACATCATACAAACGTAATTTCATCCCCCGTTTATCTTGACGGCGTAGCTCCTCCTCCACCGTTGGCGGTATTTCCCAATAGGCATAACCATTACGGGCATCCCGTGGTGTCAAAACTATCCGACTTTCGCGGTTTTTCCCGGCTACGGCTCCGGCGGCGGCAGCAGCAGGCGCTACTGCAACTGGACTTGCGCCGTTAAGATTTTTCAACAGCCACCATAACATTCCCCCCAAAACTGGTATTAACAATAACCACCAAGGGAATTTAGTTTGACTTTCCGCCGTTGCTGTCCCCCCAGGAGCATTGGCAACATTACCAGGATTAGCAGGTTTGACAGATGTAACACTACCATCCGTACCTGCACCAGTTGCAGCGTTATCAGTTCCTGTGGCTGGGGGATTGGTGACAGTTGCGGCCGTATCTGGAGTTGTTGCAGGGAGATTGGCGGCAGTCGGACTATCCGCAGATTTAGCAGTTTCTAAACGTGCCTGTTCCACCACCGCTTGAGTTGCGGGTGCAGTGGCTAAACCCAGAAAAGCTTGAGCTGGAAGATTTGGTTTATCCCCCTTATAAGCATACAGCAACGGTTGGGAAAAAGGATAGCGTGGGTCGGTTGGTAGCACCTTATGCATCGCTAAAATCCGCACATTCGGATTATTCACCACTTGATCTGCGATCGCATAACCAATTCCATCCTTTCCAAGGGCAGCCACCACCGCATCCGTGCTGTCCTCCGACAATTTCACCGTATTCTTACCAGTTTCAAAAGGTGCAGATTTAAACACTGGATAACTAGCAAAAGCAGTACGAGTATCACTATTCTCCGGACGGTCAATCAAACGGATTTTACCAGCCTTTCCCCCCAACTTCGACCAATCAGTCACCTGACCACGAAAAATCTGCGCAAACTGGTTAATCGTTAAACTTTGATTGAAAGGGTTATCCTTCCCCACGAAAACAGCAATCTTATGGCGAGTCACCGCAGTCCCATTCAGACCCTTAGCCTTCTCCCCATCGGTAAGCACCCGACCGATTCCAGCCAAATCAGCCTTTCCATCTAAAACCGCTTGCAAACCCGCATCAGTGCCATCATAACTAGTCACCACACTCGTCTGGGGATACTGGGATTGGAACTTCTGCCCAAGCGCCTGATTCATCCTCATCATACTACTTGAAGCATTAATCCGCACCTGCGTACCCTGCGGAACATCCTTCAACAAAGGAAACTCCGACTGCTCATTACTTGCAGATTGAGCAACAACACCAACCCCACCCCAAACAAAAATCGGTACAGTAGTAGCCGTCGTCGCCAATAAAATAGTTAATCTAGACAAGGAACCAGGTTGATAAAACACCCTTTATCCCCTCCTTTCGTAAGTTTCAAATTTTTAAACAGTTAATTAAACAATTAAACTATCAGCCGAACTAAAACAGGAGAACTTAAAGGAATCTAGTTTGATTTAGAACCAGGAAGTAAGTAGTAGGGAGTAGTAACTAGTACCAAATTAATTTTGATGGGTGAAGAAGGGCACGTAGTTTAGCTTTAGCGCTTTATTCTAGCACCTAATACTAAAAGTTTAGGGCTAGAACCGCAAATACAAGCCTTTAAACTTAAAGACATGGACTACTATTACTCTAGACTTAATTTGAGAGATAAATCCCCCACGAAGAACCCCTATGAACCAATAGCACAAACTACTAGTACAGCTTGGCAGAAATATCCAGACCATTTATCTGTTGACTATACTCTGCATGGTTATCCAGCGCGTGAAAGCTACCGCCTTCATTTACGAGGTGTTAGCCCTCGCACCCTTGAGTTCCCACACGGGAGTATGGGAGCTAGGGAAATGGTAGGCGTATTTACGCCGTGCAGTATATAGTAAGCCGCAAATAAAACTACATCACCTCCGCTCCTCCTGTATTCTGACTCCTACATTCTTCCCACCATTACCACAAACATCCATTCTTAGATATAGTTTGCCCCAGATAAAAATATCACCAGATTCTTTTAATACATGCGGCTAAAAACTTTTCGTAGATTTATTTTTTTTTAAACCACGTCATCAAACTTAATCTTTATATACAAAAATTCATACTCATTCATATAAAATATCTCCTCAGACAGATGCTTACATAAATATAGAAGTAATAGGAATGCAAAATTTCTGATAATATCTAACGCAATGCTCTACAACTTTTCACAATAAATATCAAAACCCGAACCGTTGTAACAAAATCGCAATCAAATCATCATCCCCTCATCAAAATATTTGCCTTTCCGCATAAATACTGATAAATATAAATATAAGCAAAAAATTGACTATTTAGCTCAAAAAATAAATACTGTACTAGTTGTGGTGCGGGCTTCTAGCCTGCAAATTACTGTAGGTTATGTTACTAACGCGCCAATTATTTTATGCGTTATGCGATCGCAAAAAAATCTCACCCATTCTTAACGATCAACCGTCAACCTTAACCCATCTAAATAACATCCCCATTTAAAAAACCATGTATAACCTCTCCAACCCCCTACACAAGCTGTTAGGGCTAGGCTTTGCCATGTCTATAATTATGCCAGCCCAAGCCCAAATCACACCTGACAATACCCTGGGAACAGAAGCATCCCGCATCACCCCAAAAAGGACTGATTGAATTAGCATACGAGGTTTTGGACAAAAGCGATCAAATCAGTGGGATGTGTCCGCGAACCTTTGAGGAAGGGCAAAAAATGAGTCGGTTTGTCTACGTTGGTAGGGGTGGAAGTATACCCCTGAATTCAACGGATTTATTAACGGGTGATTTCTCGAATCTTCCTCCCCTAGCAACCCTGGACTCGGATGTTGAAGTTAAACCAGGTCATATCCAAACCCAGGGACAGCAACCTCAGCGCTCTGGGGAAATTGTGGAAGCACAGGGTTTTATCAGGAGTGCGGATGGGAAGGTGCATTTGGTTGCTCAGTTACCGATTAGAGCGGATTTCGGTCGTCAGGGGATTTGTTTACAGTAGTTGAACGGAAGTCAAATTTCTGTACATGCATATCTCTGGTGGGGATGATCTTGATAGAAACCTGACTTCTTGATTCAGAGAATAATTTAAAATTCAGCTTCAATAACTGTCACAATTGCAGTTTTGATTTCTAACATTGTTGTATCGGAGACAATGCCAAGTTTGTGAATAAATCTTTGCAAGTCTACACCTCTGAGTTGCAATGCATCAATAACCGAGTTTTTTGTCAAATTATTGTCCGTGTCGGGTTCAATTTTCACATGCCAAAGGTTATCAACAAAATATGGTTTCCAGTCTGTAATTGGAGCTATTATTGGAGCTATTGATTTAATTGGTAGTTTCCCAATAGAGTCGGAACTGATGATGATTGCTGGACGTGTCTTTTTTATTTCTGCTTTATTTCTGCTCCAATAGTCGGGTCGAAATTAACTAACCAAATCTCCCCCTGTTTTGGTCTGTTAAGATTAGTATTCGATGATGTCATCGGTCATTATTTCTTGCCAATCGGTGTTTTGTTGGTGGTAGGATACCATTGTTTCTGCTTGATTTTCTAAGATACGTCTACGTTCGGCTAGGGGTAGTTTAAGAAATGCTTGACGCTCTTCTAAAGAAATTGATTGTTTTTGGTTGGAGTTAGGAGGTATTTGCTGGGGGAAGATAATGATAATTTCTACGGTCTGTCCTTCTACTAAATGGGGATTTTGAATTTCGATTTTATTACCCGGTGATACTGTTGCTGTTAAGTATAAGCTGGATTTCATTGGTTGGCTTTCTACTGTTGGGTGGTTAATATGTAAAATTAGTTACATGTGTATGTTTAAATAGGCATATTTTTGTATCTCAATTCGTTCATTTGTTTGTAGTTGCACTATTATACGTAGCTTATTTCCCGCTCTGCAAGTAAACCCTGCGGGTATCGCCCTCCTTACATAAATAATAGCCAAATACAGGAAGATACTGCGCATTTATGGTTGTTTCTCGCCGACTTTCTTAAAAGTCGGGTTTTTATTGTCCTCAATATTGATTTTCAATCACCCGACTTTTTTTTCCAACTCCCCTACTGTACAGTGATATCTCCCACCATTCCTGCTTCTGCATGGCCAGGGATTGTACAGCGTAATGAATAGGTTCCCGGTTTCAAAGGAATAAATACCCAGTCAGCTGCTCCACTGGGTTTTAGTTCTAAATCGTGAATTGCACCTTTAATTTCGGCTTTTCCGGCTTCAATTTTTTGTGTCCAAATTGCGTCGGCAAAGTCTTTGCTGGTAAAGTAATGTTTTAGCTGACTGGGATTTTTGAGTTGTAATAGGTAACGTTTTCCGGCTTCAAATTCAAGGTGATTCGGTACAAATTTAAGTTCATTGTCAACGTTTCCTAAGCTGACATCAATTTTGGTCACTGGCTGTTTTACCAGGTTGGTGGTTAATGCAGAAACTGGTGCAGGTAAACCGAATAAAGCGATAAAATTTACAATTACACAGACTAATAATCCTGCTATGAGGATTATGTATCTTGGGGGTTGCCAATCTCGAACTTGATCTAGTCCCATTAGTACCGTTTCAAATCACATCGATATAAGTAGGTAGGCAAAATTAAACTGAACTATGTAAAATTTTGTAAAATGCTCGAAATCCTTGTACAATAGGGCTTTTAAGTTATTTACATTTTTAAATTTAGTGGTGTTTTTTAGCGTCCACCTACTTAGGTGTTTATTATGGTCTATTGGTAATTATCCCTCAAGACAAGTCTTCCTTCAATTTTAAAGTAGTGATATCATTCCACTCAAATTTTGATACATTTTTTTCCCTGCATCCCCTGTTTCCGAAATGAGTCCGACTATGGGTGGCTGCAAGGCTCCCATCAAAAAAGCTGATCCGGTGATGAATCAGCTAGGACATACACATTTATTGTATAGTCATCTGATAAAGTGTTGACTGTTGACTGTTAAAGGTTATGGGCGCAGTTTTTCTGGAGGGTATTCAACGCAATTAAACATGCAACGCTGAGTAAATACCTGATTACTCCAAACGCACAACTTGCCGTAGAAGCATCACCCGACGACTATCTACAACCATTGCAAAAAAACCTCGTTCGCTTAAACTTTGGAGGGTGCTGTAAGCATCCCGCGAATTAGTGGTGTAAACAGCTAGTAAATAGGGGCGTTGGGCGTAGGAAACAAAGCCCACATCACCACCAACAACCTGCTGGACCTGTTTTGCCAGTTCTGGACGATTAAAGTAATCAACAAGGACTGCATAGCCAGAGCCAAGGGCTTGGGGGTTAAATTTTGCTTGGGGTGGGGTTGGTTCCGGTGGACGGGTGGTAATAATTGCCGATAAACCCGCCGAATCTCTGATAAATCTAGCCCAGCGATTAGCGTCATCAATTTTCGAGAATCCACCAATTCTAGTCACCGTATCTTTAAGATAGGTACAAACCGTGGTTTTGGTACTATTAGGTAGGACTCGTCGCAACTGATTTTGGTTTTCGGCGGTTGGACTAATTACAAGTAGTAGATACTCCCCCGCAGCTGGAGGTTCACAAGTTTGTGGATTTTGCTGGGCAACTACTGGACGAATGCTACCCATTGTAGTCGCGATCGCAAAGGCAAAAAGCGGGAGACACAATGCTTCACGAATTACACGTGGCACAGTTTTTAATCTCTGCACAACAGTTGGATACATAGATAGGTTTCTCTTCAAAGATTATATGAACGCTATTTTGTTCCCCTGCTGCGAGGGTCGTATAGCAACCTGTAATCCAGTTGATAACTGTTTGCATACGCATAAATTCCTAGCTGTTGAGCAGCAAAGTTTATGCGCACAAATAGAATTGCTAGTAAAAAAGAGTATATCAGGATACGGTAGCCAAAGATGCTAAGGGGTCAGGAATTGTTTCACTGGGAGCCGTAAATTCTCCTGTCGCCACGTATTCCAGACGTAGTTTTAACCAGGTAATAAATTGGGGATTGGTAGAAATCACTGCCGCAGCAGGTTGTGGACATTGCGCTTTCACCTTGACTAACTCAGGTGCTTCTAAAAACGCTGGTTGTTTGACTAACCAAAAATCTATTTCTTTTTCGTTTTCGTGATAATAACGAGTTCTTTCTTTTAATACCTCGTCTAAGGGTTCTTCTTCTGTCAGAAAACGCTGACTTGCCACAACGTAATAATAAGTTGTCATGTTTTGTGTTTCCTTATTAAGGCTAATTAATATCCATGCTAATCAATAATTTACAGCCTTTTTTGCTCTCTAGGGGAAATGGTTGGGGAAGTAGGGATTGGGGAGAGGGGGGAAGCTTTCGGGAACTGGGGAAGAAAATGCGTCAAAATTTGAGTGAAAAAGAAAAAGTGGGCATAACACCCACTAAAATTGTGATCAAAAATTCAAACAGGTGGAATTATGTGACACCAAACACAATCACCAAACCAAGCACTGCACCAAAAACAATCAACGCATAGAATTGAGCGCGACCATTTTCCAGATACTTGAGACCTTCTCCACTGACCAAAGTAAAGAATCCGGTCAAATTTACTGCTCCATCCACAACCCGGAAGTCAACTTCCAAGACTTGACGAGCTAAACGACGTAAACCCAATACAAAGACTTTGTAGTAAATATCGTCGAAATACCACTTATTCAAAGATAACTCGTAAAGTGGTCTAATTTGAGATGCGATCGCGGCTGGATCGATTTTCTTGATTAAATACATCAACGCAGCCAAGGTAATCCCAATTAGGGAAATACCGACCGAACTACCTGCCATCACATAGAACTCATTCGGTTCAAACTCCGCCAAATGTTCCATGACTTCCGTCAAACTTTCATTCGGAGAATAAACGAACTGCTCAAAATAATTGGCAAAAGGTGTACCCAAAAGTCCAATCAACATCGATGGAAATGCCAACACGACCAACGGTAAGGTCATTGTCCAAGGTGACTCATGGGGAGTATCACTGTGGTGTCCATCTCCATGGCCATGATCATCATGAGCGTGGCTAGTGGTTGCTGCTAATTCCCCTTGACGCATCGCCCCTGGTCCAAAATTGACCGCCGGTGTTGCGGCAAAAGCTGCTGCATCCTTTAGTTTTTGCATAATTTTTTGATCCGTACCCCGGAATCCACCCTCAAAGGTGGAAAAATACATCCGGAACATATAAAAGGCTGTAATCCCCGCCGTTACATAACCGACAAACCACAACAATGGGTTAGCAGAAAAAGCCGCACTCAAAATTTCATCCTTTGACCAGAATCCAGCAAAGGGAGGTATACCGGAAATTGCTAAACAACCAATTAAAAATGTAATCGCAGTCACAGGCATGTATTTACGCAATCCCCCCATCACCCGCATATCTTGGGCAAGAACCGGATTGTGTCCCACAACACCTTCCATCCCGTGAATTACCGAACCCGACCCGAGGAATAGCATTGCCTTAAAGTAGGCGTGGGTCATCAGGTGAAATAATCCCGCAGAGTAAGCCCCCACTCCCATCGCCATCACCATGTAACCTAACTGGGAAATGGTTGAGTAGGCTAATCCTTTTTTGATGTCATTTTGGGTAATAGCAATGGTTGCACCCAAAAATGCTGTAAATGCTCCTGTAAAGGCAATCACACCCATCGCCGCCGGTACATGTTCAAATACCGGATACATTCTGGCTATCAAGAACACCCCAGCTGCTACCATCGTTGCTGCGTGAATCAAGGCACTAATGGGTGTGGGACCCTCCATTGCATCGGGTAGCCACACATGTAGGGGAAACTGGGCTGATTTTGCCACTGGCCCGAGAAATACCAAAATGGCAAATAAACATGCCAAGAAATTGCTCAGGGAACCATTTTCCACTAGCTCACCTAGTCTCTCCCCCATCACCGCAAAATCAAAGCTACCCGTTGCCCAAAATAGCCCCAGAATACCCAACAACAAACCAAAGTCACCAACCCGGTTGGTCACAAATGCTTTTTGACAAGCATCCGCGGCTGCTTTGCGGTCGTACCAAAACCCTACCAGCAGGTAGGAACACATCCCCACTAATTCCCAGAAAATATATATCTGAACCAAGTTGGGGCTAACCACCAAACCTAACATTGATGAACCAAATAGGCTCAAATACGCATAAAAACGTACATAGCCTGGGTCGTGGGACATGTACCCATCCGTATAAATCATCACCAATATTGCAACAGTGGTGACGACTACTAACATCATTGCAGTCAGGTGGTCAATCGTGTACCCCATTGTGAGGTGAAAATTACCTGCTGCTGCCCATTCAAAGATACGCGTATAGGGTGCGTGTCCTTGAATTTGACTCCATAAAATAGCTAACGATAACCCCATCGCTGTGCCCATTAACGAGATAATTAGCACCGCGTTGAGTTGCCGCAGGCGATTTGTCACCTGATTTAACGAAATTAATCCTAGACCAACCAGCATTGCTCCTAAAAGCGGGAGAACTGGAATCATCCAGGCATACTGATAGATTATTTCCATCACTAACGCCTACTATGGTATTTTCGATTGAATTGTCCCAACTGTTAATAATTGTGACACACAGTTTTTAGCATAAAATACCCCATCGGATACGGTTTCGATGGGGTCGTTAAGTTTGGTTTTAGATTTTAACCTCTAACTCATGATAGAGCTTAAGGACAAGCAATTGTTAAGAAAAATGTCGATTAGTGAATTAGGGAGGAGGACAGCAGGAGACAGAATACAGCATGATTAATATACAGAAGTTCTTAGTAGATAACTCTCCAGCATCCTTTGCTCCCGAAAGCTCCCCCCGCATCCCTAAATGTATCAACTTGAAAGTAAAAATATATTACTTCTGTACGGAACTATACTCCCAGCTACCACTGTGGGGCAAACAGGATTCTGGTTTAATTAAGTATTGCTGACGAACTTCTTCTAGGGCTTGCCATAGGTCATCGCGACTACGAAACCCCTCTACACGATACAGAACTTTACCATTAGCGATTAGTAACAGAGTAGGTAAAGACTTGAGCCTATACTTGGTGGACAGCTTAAAGTTTTCATCCGCATTCACCCCTACCAACTTGATTTCTTCTCCCAATTGGGATTTAAATTGCAGCAGTAAGGGATGGATAATTCGACACAAACCACACCAGGGGGCTTCAAAATTGACTAGGACTGGAACTGGCGATTCTAATACTTCTTGATTAAATGTTCTTTCGCTAACCGACAACACCATGATGCCTCTAGAGGTTATTAATAGTTCTTTTTTATTTAGATTTTGCTATTTGCAGTAGCCTAGGTAATCTACAATACCATGTATTTTTATTTAGATTTTGCTATTTGCAGTAGCCTAGGTAATTGACAATACCATGTATCTCCTGCGTATGAGCAATCAAATATACCTTGACTGACGATTGGTAGTTTTGATGGAGTCAAATTTCCAAGTGGGTAATTGGGTAGGTGTGGATTAGGGGCACACCAAAATCCTGTTGACATATGACAGTGGTCAGGATGGAAGGCTGTCAAGGGTCAAGCAATGGTAATCGGTATGTCCACCTAATTCATAATTACTAATTCGTAATTGCCTACGGCAATAAACCTGCGCCTAGGTAATTCAAAAGGGTATGATTCCCCTGCTTCTGTAAGCAGTCTTGTTGCCGGTGAGGTAACTGAGCTTGCCAAAGTGGGTTTAGATCATAATTACGAATTATAAATTACGAATTATCAATTATTTAAAATCGGCAGCCCCGAATCTTGTTTGCAACTACTCCAATTCATCGTACATCGATTCGGTGATAAATGAAGCTAGCCAATAGGCGTAAAACGGTTCTGGAATGGTTGCTAGGGGATAATTTAGCATTTTTTAGTGGATTCTGAAAAATAAATTATCTGGTAATTTGGTCTTTTCCTCTGATGACAAGGGAGGTGGGGGTTGGTAATTGCGATCGCATTTTCACCATTGTTCCAACAGACGCGACATGTCGCGTTTCTCCCCACTCCCTCTGCATCCAGTCATCGGCTGGGCAATTAGATTTACGGATGTGATGATGGTAAATGTTGTGTCTTAAGCTATGCTTGAGGCAATATACTGGTGCTGGGGTGAGATTTTCCTGGCAATGGTAAATCCTGTTGATGGGTTGCACAATTTAGATAAACTAATTTGGGGCTTTTGTATTGCGGCAATTTCGAGTAGATTTAATGTGGCAGGATACAAAATCATATTTTATCCGTTCTGGCTCAAAAGTTGGTTTACAAACTATTTGGGATTTTGGATTTGGGATTGCACTGGTAGATAAATCTGAGAGCTGGAATTTAGGGTTTGGAATTGCTGCCACAGATAAATTTAGTTGTTCTATACCATCAATAGATTTGTTCCGAATCATTTGTAGTACAACATACGCTTATATAAATGGGGGTTGACTAACTGGTAAAACTAAATTCCATTGGTAAATAAATTTAAAGAAAACTTAATTTCAGTACAATCCATACCGCAAAGTATTCAATTATGAGACTTTTATCCAGATGTTGTGATACTGTCTTTTTCGAGTTATCTCTCGGAGTTTAAGATGCAATAAAAGTTCTCAAACACCGAATCAAACTGACTCGCTAGTTTATTGCTTAGTGTTGCTCCTTTCAACGTTGTGGGTTGAGCCTTTATATGTCTGACCTTCCTTTTACTTTAGATCAGTTACGCATCCTCAGAGCAATTGCTGCTGAAGGGAGCTTTAAACGCGCTGCTGATAGTCTGTATGTTTCTCAACCAGCTGTAAGTTTACAAGTACAAAACTTAGAGCGACAGTTGGATGTTCCCTTATTTGACAGAGGTGGAAGACGCGCTCAGTTAACTGAAGCGGGACACCTATTGCTAAGTTATGGCGAAAAAATTCTCAGCCTGTGTCAGGAAACCTGTCGGGCAATTGAGGATTTACAAAATCTCCAGGGTGGTACTCTGATTATTGGTGCTTCCCAAACTACGGGTACATATCTACTGCCCAAAATGATCGGCATGTTTCGGCAAAAATACCCTGATGTTGCTGTTCAGCTACATGTTCACTCGACTCGACGGACTGCGTGGAGTGTCGTCAATGGACAGGTGGATTTAGCAATTATTGGTGGGGAAATTCCTGGGGAATTAGCTGATTCTTTGGAAATATTACCCTATGCGGAGGATGAGCTAGCTCTGATTCTACCAGTATCCCATCCTTTTGCTAAACAGGAAACAATTCAAAAAGAAGATTTATATAAACTACAATTCATTGCCCTGGATTCACAATCGACTATTCGCAAGGTCATTGATCAGGTGTTAACCAGGTGCGATTTAGACACCCGCAGGTTTAAGGTGGAAATGGAACTTAATTCCATCGAAGCAATTAAAAATGCTGTCCAGTCGGGTTTAGGTGCGGCATTTGTCTCGACCTCGGCGATCGCAAAAGAGCTACAAATGGGTGTCCTCAATTGCACCGCCATTGAAGGTGTGGTCGTCAAAAGAACCCTTTGGTTGATTCTTAACCCTAATCGTTACCGCTCTAAAGCCGCAGAAGCCTTTAGCCAGGAAATTCTCCCCCAGTTCGCTAATCCCAGTTGGAGTCCTCAATTGTTGAAAACACCACACCGCGATTCCATTCGCGATACAGTAGTCGTGAACGGCTTTGATGTTGACGACACATCACCAGCTACCCTGGATGGTGATGTCTAAATCTTGATGGCAAATCTCTGGGGATTGATAGATTCGAGCCACTACTACCCGAACAACCCGAAAATGTCCCTTGGATTCAGGGATTAGGGAAAGACGTAACATTTTACGTCCGTATGGAAGTAGTAATATTAGCCTTACTTTCGTTAACTTACCAGTATACTAGGATGACAAGGTATAAATTCATACTCTAAGCATCCTTCGCGATCGCTGACCCTGGCAAACTGTTGTTTCATCGCTAAGTCCTCACCCATGAGTTCTAAATTTTTTAGAGACATCTCCAACAAAGGAACTCAAATTCTTGTGTAGTAAGGGTTAATATTTAATTTCTGGAGATGTCTAATATTGATAGAGTTTGCCTATTTCCGCCAACCGACACTAGTTAACTTGCTATTTTTTCATCTCTTGAGTAAAGTTTTTCTGCACACCGCGCCCGTAGTTAAAATTATTCGGTATTGCATAATACTTAAATAAGTTTGATTTACGGACTTACCTCAAATCACCTGGCTCAAGAAAATTTAACCTCGAATCAATTGTATGGAACTTTACTGCACTCGTCCGCACTGCCCTCGTCCGCAAAACCATTTTGCGGAACTTGACGACACGACGACATTGCGAACAGTACCGCATAAGTTCTGTACTGCCTGCGGTATGCCTGTGATTTTGGCAGGACGTTATTTGCCTGTAAAATTATTGGGTCGTGGTGGATTTGGTGCAGCTTTTTTAGCTCGCGATCGCTATACTCCGGGAATGCGTTATTGTGTTGTGAAGCAGTTTCAACCGGCGGGAAATCTGAATCCAGAGCAGCTACAATTGGCCCAACAGCTATTTGAGCGGGAAGCAGTCGTGTTGGAAGATATTGGTCATCAACATGATCAAATACCTAATTTGTATGCCTATTTCCCAATTATTGTCGATAGTTTAACTAGTGGTAAGCAAGACCAATTTTTTTACATTGTTCAAGAATATATTGATGGTCAGAATCTGGAGGAAGAAGTAGTTCGGCAAGGTAGATTTACGGAGACTCAAGCCCTGGAAGTGTTACGGGAAGTTCTCAGTATTCTCAAGTTTGTTCACAACCAAAATATTATTCATCGCGATATTAAACCTTCCAATATTATGCGTCGTCGCGATGGCAAGTTGTTTTTACTAGATTTCGGCGCAGTTAAACAAGTCACAAATTCTCCTTCTCCCTCCAAAGGTTCTACGGGAATTTACTCACCGGGATTCGCGCCCCTAGAACAAACCTCTGGTCAGGATGTTTATCCAGCAACGGATTTATACGCTTTGGCGGTGACAATTTTGGTGTTATTGACAGCTAAAGATGCCAGTGAATTATTTGATGCCTATAGTAATCGGTGGCAATGGGAACAATTTACTTCTATTTCCCCCCAACTGTCGCAAGTTTTGACCAAAATGCTCAAACCAGCAGTTGCAGACAGGTATCAATCGGCACAAGAAGTTTTGGATGATTTATCCGCCGTGGGTACGCTTGCAAGTACACCAGTACCAGCGACGGTGATTCCTCCAGCAGTCACAGCTGCACCAGCGACACCGCAACCGGTAGCACCTGTACCAGTCTCACCGCAACCAGTAGCACCTGTACCAGCATCATCTCAACCGCGATTTTCAACCTGGGAAATTCTTCGGGGTGCAGGATTTAGTGGTTTTGAAGGGGGGTTAGTGGCGATCGCGTTATTTAGTTTATTCCAAAGTCCAGGAATTGCGATCGCTGGTGCGGTGCTGATTACTGGTATATTGGTATATGCTCAAAATCGTCGCTGGTTGGAAGGATGGGATTTGGGGATAGTTCCAGGGCTAACCTTGGCGGTGATGTTGTTTGTTCCAGCTTTACAAGCAGGAATGGGTATACCCTCAATGATTTTCTCTGCATTGACCAGCGCTTTAATTGCGATCGCTGTTACATCACTATTTCGTTTAATCTATAGATTATTATCGTCAATTATTTAGATTTCACTGGGCGTAGTGCTATTATTTAGCATATTTATCAATAAAAATTACTCAGGACTTACGCAACTGGCACAGTGCGATCGCATTGACATAGTACATAGATACTATATAAAAGTGGCATACCCAAAGGAAATTGATGAAATTAGTAACAGTAATCGGCTGTGTTAAGTATTCATCAAATCATGAGAAAATT
>CALJJQ010000072.1 GCA_937973965.1 uncultured Calothrix sp.
CAGAGTTTGGGACTGTCCTGGGGACGATATTTCAGGTCAAACATGGATAACAGGAGCAAAGAACCTCCCACCTTTGCACTCATCAGTATATGCAGAGCAAGGGTGATAATTAGGGTTAACCAAGCTAGTAAATGTATGTAATAGGGAATTTGCGTTAAATCACCTAATGGTAGCCAATTTTCATCCATGAACTTTCCAGAAATGGCTGCAAATAGTGCAGATATCAACATGAGTGTGTTGGTAATGCGTTGCAGTCCTAACCACCAAATCGGTTTACCAATTTGTTGCCAATTTTTCAGGGTATCCCTTTGAATTAGACGCGATCGCCCGGCTCTAATACAGTAAATTAAAAATAGGGGTAGGGCAACAAAGAAAATTAGAAACCCAAAGGTGCCATGATAGTCAATTAGCTCCCGATTTGCTCTGGTTATACCTAAACCACCAAATCGACCATCCCAACTGTCATACACCAAAAATCCTGTGATTGCCGCAAAAATAATTAAAATTGCATTGACACCATGTAACAATCGTCTAATTAAGGGTTGATAGGGTTTGGTTTGCGGCATAATACTAAAATAAGGCTGGGTGTGCTTTCCTTAATATATATTTTAGCTGCTACCAAGGATTACCAATTAGGGTAAAACCAGCCCAATAAAAAGGATGGGATAGGGCTAAACTATCTAAAGGGGAAATTTCCGGTGGTAAAGGTTCACCTCGATTGACTGGGTTGGTTTTGAGGCTAATTTGACGCTGAATCATAGCTATTTGGGTTTGTCGCAGTGCTTCCGCTTTGATGGGTATGGAACTCAATTGACGGTAAAATTGGGTCATCAAAGCCAAAGTTCCGCCATCATCCACAGACCATAAACTGGCGATCGCAGCTTTTGCTCCCGATTGTACTGCTAAACCTGCAAATCCCAGTTCGGCTTTCGGGTCTCCTAATGCAGTTTTGCAAGCACTTAATACTAATAACTGCACCGTTGGTTGGGCTAACTCTAGTTTTTTGATTTCATTTAATTTGATTTGCCGACCCCAAAATTGAATGTAGGAGTTGTCAATCGAACCTGGTGAAAATTCAGCATGGGTAGCTAAATGAACAATTCCAAATGGATATATACTCCGTTGTTTTTTTAAGTTTTCTAAGGTAAATTCTTCATTCAATAAGGATTTTCCTTGCCAAGGATTACTGGTAATACTTGATAATTCTACAGGGACAGCAGGTAAGGGTGATTGATTGGCAAATTCCGACGCACCCATTGCTAAAATTTGTGTCTGGTGAATTTTATCTGGTTGATAATCTAGTAAATTAAACGCAGGAATAATTCCTAAGCTATATTTTTCAATTAAAAACTTTTGACCATCATACATCGCAGCTAAAGGTAAACTTCGCAACCCTCCCCCTAGGCAAAAGATAATATTATTAATTTTCGCCGACTCTAACTGGGATTCCACCGGAGCTACCAACCAATCATATAACTGCTTTCCTGTTTTTTGATACTCCTGAGGTGGGGAATATTTATTAGTAATCGACTGACGAAATCTATTTATCACCTGAATTAATTCTTCTCGTTTGACATTAGTAATTCGTCTGTGTATCGGAGTATTTCCCAGTGTCACCAAGATTAACTCTAAATGGTTTGGTGTCGGAACTGCATACAATAAAGCCGTTTTGCGACCACTTTTCCCTAAACGCAATCTCGACATGATGTCCACCTGTCTCAGGATACGTTGAATCTGTTCCACCTCCACTACTTGATTTGACGGTAGTTCCCCTTGAATATATTCTTCGTATTGTTGCTTCCAACCTAACTCCACATGTTTAACCGCACCGTTAATATCCTTTTTATCTAATAGTTGGGAAAAAAATTTCGGATCTAATCGGGAAGCTGGTAGCTTATTTAACTGAATACTAGGATTAATTTCCTGGGAAATAATAGGGAAATATGAGGCAGATGTGACTCCTGGATTGACACTTCCAACTATTAAGGTAATTATCAAACTTGGTATAAAAAAAGATGCTAAAAATAGTTTATATTTCTTCATGTTTTTTGCTCCCGTTTACCATAATTGGCATATTTCGATTTGAGCAACAAGTCAGATTCTGCCAATTCCAGATTATGGGAAAAAAATACTATTTCCTATCCACCAAACTGCATAAAATTAACAGAAAATTCAAGAGACAGGAGATTTTCAGTTTTGGATTGGGAATACAAGGGAGACAGAAGACAGTTGATACCTGACGGGGAGCTTTCGGATGCAGGGGGAGTAAATGTATCAAAACAAGTCACTCTGCGATCGCGCAAAACCATCGGTCGCTACTAACTAAACTTCCCATGTCCACACCGGATTTCTAAATATGTGACAATGTTTCCAGTTGTAAACGTTGTTCTGCATTGCGTAAAAAATACCCATCGACCATAACTGCACCTAAAATTCTTCCTAATTGGTCGCGTTCGGTGATAATTAGTTGATGTTGTGGATCAAAAGGTAAATTATTGAGAATTGCTGTTACAGAGCGGCTAATAATATCAAGTACTTCCGGGGAAGTAGGTTTAGATAAAGAGGCAATCGTCTCTGGATCTAAGGTTTGCACATACTGCATTAATATATCATTGCTTTCCGGATGTATCTCAAATTCATCACCATGGCTTTGAGGTATATTAGTCATACCACACCTCTTTTAATTTTTATTTTTAAGCGTTAATATCTATCACCTTCATTTTCTAATTTATCAACAGTCAAAAATTTTTTTGTCTTATCAACCGAATCAAATTATAGCGGATATCTACCCATCCGTGGTGATGATAATAGGGGTTAAAAATGACTTTTCAAACTATCTTTAAAATCCCATAGGTAATTCCCAACATCACCAGAGTTAATGGCATTCCAAAGCGTAAATGTTGCCAAAAGGATAAACCATATCCTTGGGAAGCAGCAGCTTCTACCATAATTAAATTTGCCACCGAACCAAATAAAGTTAAATTACCTGCAAGGGTAGATCCAGCAGCTAACAATAACCAGCTTTGAGTTGCATCCCTAGGAATAAATGATTGCAGCAGCATCACAGTCGGTACATTAGAAATTAAATTAGACATAATCGCTGTGACCGCTAATAAACCAGAGGAATTAGCCACCCAAGCAGCGAAAAAGTCTACAATATGCAAAGATTTGACACAACGGGTAAGTATAAATAACCCGGAAAACATCACTAATAATGACCAATCTACTTCTTTGAGAATTCTTTGAGGTTTAATCCGACGGGTGATCAATAAAACCGCAGCTGCAAAAAATGCTGATTCCGCTAAGGGTAATCCCATCACAAACCCTGTCAGCAAACATCCAGTGACAATCGAGGTTTTAAGCAATAGAGCTCGATGTAACCGTAGACGTGATAACTCCAGGACAGGACAAGGTTGGAGCGATCGCACTTCTGGATACAGCAGATATAACCAACCTATTTGCAAAACTAATCCGATGACCGCAACCGGTACTAAAGCTTGGGTAAAGGTGAGATAACCAATCCCGGAAAAGGAACCCACGAGGATATTTTGGGGATTTCCACTCAAGGTTGCTACCGAACCAATATTGGTTGCACCTGCGATCGCGAGTAAATAGGGTACGGGATTTAATTTCAGCGATCGCCCTAATTGTACGGTTAAAGGTGTGCTAACTAAGGCTAAAGTATCATTCAAAAAAAATGCCGATAATAACCCAGTTCCCCAAGTCAATATCACCAACAAACCCAGGGGACTGCGGGTTAACCGTAATAAATATGACAATGTCAAATTAAAAAATCCCGCATAGGATAAATAGGCATTAATCACCATCATACTCAACAAAAAGACGATGGTATTTGCATCAATCGCTCCCCAAGCTTCCTGTAAACTCAGAGTCCCTAAAGCAATTAAACCCGCAGAACTAACTAGAGCGATGGTAGCCCGATTCATCCGTAAACCAGGCACATAGCCCAATCCTAACCCCAGGTAACTTAGAGCTAGTAACAAAATCTGAATTAAGCGTAAAATGCTCCCCAAGTCCCCTCAATGATGGTTATAAATAAATTATACTTTACACAGTCAATAAGTAGGTGGGTGGTGAAAATTGTCGTTGAGATCAGGGAGTAGGGAGAGACGCGATATATCGCGTCTGTACGGGAGTAAGGCTTTGAACCAAATGATCGGTTACGTTGCAGTTTGATGTTTAATTGCACCTACCTAACTTGAAGCTCTGTCACCCGTCAACAGTCAACAAACCCCAAGGGAAATATCTCAGCGCACAAAGTATATAAAGCAACGCGATCGCTATTCATCATTCACGCAAATTCCCCTCAAGCACCATGTATCTCTATGCACTTTACATATCAACTTTTTTTGAAATAATGGTATTATATACATCAAGAAAACTTGATTGATTTTTTATACTGTTATATTCTGTAGGGGTATCGAGAAAAATAATGTTACAGATATGTCGCAACGAGATTGACAGGTAGATAAGGAAACCAGAATAAACAAAACATCGCAAAATTGAGGAGAGGGGAATGAGTAAGAGAGTTGCCATTAATGGATTTGGTCGGATTGGTCGGTTAGATTTGCGAGCGGGTTGGGGTTGTCCGGAAATCGATTTTGTCCACATTAATGAAATTAAGGGAGGAGCGCACACATCCGCTCATCTACTCAAATACGACTCCGTACATGGACGTTGGGACAAGGAAGTAATAGCTAAAGAGAATCAAATTTTCATCGATGGTAAATCCCTAAGTTTTAGTGAGTACGCGAAACCGGGGGATGTGAACTGGGATGATTTAGGTATAGATATAGTTTTAGAATGTTCCGGGAAATTCAAAACCCCGGAAGACCTAGCTCCCTATTTTGCGAAAGGAGTCAAAAAAGTAATTGTCGCAGCACCTGTGAAAAAAGAAGCATTAAATATAGTCATGGGTGTAAACGACCATTTATATGAACCAGACAAACATCACCTACTAACAGCAGCTTCCTGTACAACTAACTGTTTAGCTCCCATCGTCAAGGTGATCCATGAAGGGTTGGGTATAAAACATGGTTTAATTACCACCGTCCATGACCATACAAATACCCAGACAATAGTGGACGCACCCCACAAAGATTTACGACGAGCTAGAGCAACTGGAATGTCTCTCATTCCGACGACAACCGGTTCGGCAACAGCGATTGGTTTAATTTATCCGGAACTGAATGGGAAGTTAAATGGATTAGCAGTGCGAGTACCCCTATTGAACGCATCATTAACAGACTGCGTATTTGAAGTTGCTCGACCTACCAGTGTGGAGGAAGTAAATAGTTTACTCAAAACCGCAGCAGCAGGAGAACTAAAAGGAATTTTAGGTTACGAAGAATTACCACTGGTTTCAATTGACTACAAAGACGACCCCCGCTCCTCGATTATCGATGCTCTGTCCACGATGGTGGTAGACGAAACCCAGGTGAAAATTCTCTCCTGGTATGACAACGAATGGGGTTATTCCAATCGGATGGTGGAATTAGCAAGGAAAGTAGCCACTATGCTGAAGTAACTGTTGAGAAAAGAATTGAAATTCAGTTGATTGTTGACTATTGACAGTTAACGGGTAACTATTAACTGTTTAAATAATCCAAAATCGAATAATCCAAAATCCATAGACGCACGTAGTGCGGATCGACCGCAGAGTAATCTAAAATCCAAAATCCAAAATCCAAAATCCCCTATGTCTACCACAGCATCAAGTGCTAATCTGAAAAATTACATCCTTGTCACCATTGCCTACTGGGGTTTTACAATTACTGATGGTGCTTTGAGGATGCTGGTGTTACTGTATTTTAATAATATTGGTTACACCCCAATTCAAATTGCGTCCTTATTTCTGTTTTATGAAATCTTTGGTGTTGTCACCAACTTTTTCGGTGGTTGGATTGGTTCCCAATTTGGATTAAAATTGACCCTTTATTTGGGAATTGGTTTACAAGTCTTTTCAATGGTAATGTTGTCTGGACTGAATGATACTTGGCCACAATGGTTTGCAGTCCTATTTGTGATGGTAGCTCAGGCTTTTTCCGGGATTGCCAAAGACTTGACGAAAATGAGTTCTAAAAGTGCAATACGTTTAGTTGTCCCCCAGGATGCTCAATCAGCCTTGTTTAAGTGGGTGGCAATCCTAACAGGTTCCAAAAATGCCTTGAAGGGATTTGGCTTTTTCCTGGGTGCTGCACTCCTAACCTGGTTTGGTTTTATTAATACCCTGTGGATTATGTCCGCAGGTTTATTCCTGTTAATGTTTACAGGAGTGATGTTACCTGGAGGGATGGGTAAAATTAAAACCAAAGTTAAATTCAGTCAGTTATTTTCCAAAAGTTCAGAAATCAATATTCTCTCAGCCGCGAGATTTTTCCTCTTCGGCTCGCGGGATGTGTGGTTTGTCGTGGGATTACCCGTATTTTTACGTAGCCAATTAGGCTGGTCATTTTGGCAAGTTGGTGGATTTTTGGCAGTTTGGGTAATTGGTTACGGAATTGTCCAATCCTCAGCACCCACCCTATTAAAACGATTTGGTTCCGGTAAACCACCCCAAGCCAAAACTATCCAATTTTGGACATTTACCCTCACTGCGGTTCCTGCTGTAATCGCGATCGCGCTCCAATCTGGTTTGGAACCAAACAGGGTAATTATTACTGGGTTATTACTGTTCGGATTGGTGTTTGCCTTTAATTCCGCAGTCCATTCCTATTTAGTACTGGCCTTTACCGATGATGATAAAGTGGCATTGAATGTCGGCTTTTACTATATGGCAAATTCCGGTGGACGACTTGCAGGAACGGTATTATCAGGAATCGTTTACCAAAAGTTTGGTTTAATTGGTTGTCTGTGGACTTCGATGGCTTTTGTTCTCGCTGCGGGTTTAGTTTCCATCAAATTACCCGACCCTCAACCGACAAAGGAAATTGCTTGGAAATCTGAAGGAGGGGATTGAATCAGGTGATACCCCCTTTCCAAATTGCCAAAATTTCCCTGGGTTAAATCTTGCGCTTGACTCTAATAGATGGACTGATGCCGTTTGACTTTGGAGTTGATGCCTGACGGGGAGCTTTCGGGAACAGGGGAAGCAAATGTATCCAAACTTGAGTTAAATGGTATTAGACAAAAATTAGCCATAAAAACGACTCAAATGTATACATAGGTAAGAATTTGACGCATTTTTGAGTCTATAGTCTATTTTCCTTCCCCTGTATGGGTTTGAGGCTTATTTCTGCCTCAAAAATGTTTCAGTCCCCCTTGCGATACAGCTTTAGCCGTTAGCTTCGCTATCTCCTAGCTGCTCCCTTTGCCCAGAATCCATTCCTGGGGATGGTGCATTACCAAGGAAATCAGTTTGAATATTTCTGTTATGGCAAATTCAGACTTGCCAGCCAAAAATTATGTCCAATCCAGATATTTATCACCCCATATCAATCTAGATCAAACTTGATTTATCTCGGCTTTGAATTCAACCAAAAACTTGAGAAAAAGGGTTGATTTTTGATGGGGGTTTCTGTTAGTATAGGAGTCAGGCTTCAAGGGGTTGATAGACCATAAAGCATGATAATGATAATCAGCTATAGAGCTAAAAACTTCTTGCTGTAGGTGTTTCAGGCAAAGTGACTATAGGTTTTACCCGGTGTTTGGAGGGTATTCGGGGTATGAGGGATGAACATTTTTTTGTAGGTGTTCTAGAAAGAACCCGTAGAGAATGTTATTCAAGTATTAATAAATACTTTATCAACCATTGATTGAAGACACTCAATAGGCTCAAACAATATATTTGTCGTTATAAACCTGTACAAACACGACATGTTGCGTCTCTTGTTAAGTATTAAAATCAACTTTTAAAACATCCTCTGAGAACCAACTAGTGCCGGAAATAGGAGTCATGGCGATCGCAATTAAACCTGAGCAACTCCATATACCCATTGATCATCGATTCCCAGAGCATCCCCAGGTGTCACCTCAACAGTCCATTTCGCCGCATCATAATCCTTCTGCTCATTACGGTAAATCTTGTCCCGACCATACTCAGGTTCTGAACCCGGTGGAATCCAAATTGCATCGATAGCAAATAATATCGTTTACGCTAATGCTTGCTACATATCAGGGGCTGCAACCTTTAATTATTCTAGTTTCATTTATTGCAAAGTACAAGAGAATCGATATAACTTACCATAGGCGATCGCATTATTAGCATTGACGGCTGCTTGATATTTTTCACACATTGTCTTTAACATAGTGCGAAAGTCCCCACCCTCAACTCTTAGTAGGGTGGGGATGAATTTACGGAAATATCCTCTGCCGGAGGGACAATACTTAAACGGTTTAACCCTGCATCGATTTCCCTCAACACCTGAAAATCTTCTTCGGGGAGGGGATAGGTATGACCACTACTTCCATTTAACAGGGGTTGGCGTTGCAAAAATGCAAAAGCTTGACGAAAATCCTGGGGTGTGGCGGTGATTGGTGCATCAAAATGGGCGGGAATAATCCGATAAAAATCCCACTGCGCAACACTTTCAGCCCAAACTAACGTTTCCCAAGGAGCGCGATTTAAGATTAAAGTTTGTAAAATCGGTGCAACAAAAATCCTACCATTTCCCCGTAAAGCTTCAAAGGAGCGTTGCCAATCACTTTTCCATTTAAACGGGTATAAACCAAAATAGGATTTATAACTGTATTGTTTAGCTTTCCAGGCTTTCCATGTTTCCTGAATCACCTCACCCCAACTAGGTATTTCCAGAGTGCTAGCGCGAAAATACATGGCAAATAAACAAATACGTTGCCATCCTTTGCGACGATTAGCAAGATTATCGATGATGATATCCGCAGCTTTATCCTTAGCATGGAAGAGAAGGGGAAAAGGATTAAGCTGGATAATAGCTGGGGGGTCTGGAGGAATGGAAACAATCGTATCCGTAACAAGTAAAGTACGGGAAGATTTATGGAAAAAAGCCACCTCTTCAAATTGACCTGGACCTAAATAAATAGGTCCTAGCACCTGATAATCGAAATCTGTGCTAAAGGGTGCTTGTTTGCTGTCGCTAGGTAGAATTTTGGTGCGTTGACGCGGTAGACCTAACCAACTCAATGGTAGATTAACAGGAAAACTCCATTGATTAGGAGCAACATAGACTACAGCTTGGGGAAAATGACGTGCAAACGGACCAACAAATACCTTATGCTCCAACCCGGAAATAGTTGGCAAAATAATATACTTAACATCCCCATGTTCCCTCACCAGTTCTTCCACCAAGCGTATACACTCAGGTGTAGGTGCAACGGGAGCATAAACCAACAAACCACCTTGACTCAACTTCACCACAGTCATCCGCACCGGGACAACCACATAAAATATCCCTTGCAGTTGGTCAAAAGTCCAGATAGTATCCTTAATTACTTCCGTGCGAATAGTTTGTCGTTGACCAAAGGGGTAAATTGGCAACGTAAACCAATATCGCCACGAAAAATCCTTTTGATTCTGAGTTAAGATTTGCGATCGCTGCACTTTCATTCCGGACTCGGCTACACCAAAAATTCGTTCAGGCTATTAAGTAGCTAGTCAAAATTAATTACATAGTTTTGACCAAATTCTCTCAGGATTTTTTCTAGAGATGTAACAAAAGTTTGCCAGCTAGAATAAGCATCTATTTCAATCCATTG
>CALJJQ010000073.1 GCA_937973965.1 uncultured Calothrix sp.
CAACTGGCACATTTTCAGTCAAACTATCACATTGGCTGAATTCAGACGTAAGGTTTATAAATTAAGGATTACACACATTAAACTCATATTCAAAGGTATGTGCCAGTTGACCTTATTTTGTGACGCTTGCGTAAGTCCTAACGTAGTTGCGCTAGTCTACGACGACCCTGCGGGTATAGAATCTGACATTAGACATCTCCAACCAAGAAACTCAAATCCTTGTTTAGTAAGGGCTAATATAGAATTTCTGGAGATGTCTATTAAAGCTTTTTTAAGGCTAAACCCAATACTACAAACCCCTCAGAACTTATTTAGTTTTGACTTTTTGAATATTTAGGGACAGTTATAGTTTCACAGATTACAATAGCATATCTGTAGACTATTGTATTTTTTAAACCTAATTGTCACTAATGTATCGCAATAAATATCAGAATATAAGTATAAACCGAAAAATAACCAGGGGATTTTTCCTGGCACTAATGCAGGTGGGATGTTTTATAAATCTGGGATTAAAGCCAGTTTTTGCCCAACATTCTTCAACTCCCAATAATACCACCCTTGATTTTCAACCTCCAGCCAATATACCCGTAAATACCCTGAATCCGAACGAGTCACCTTTACAGCCAGTACCACCACCGGGGAATGCAGACGTTGTTCCCTTTGATCCATTGCAGGTGTCACCCCAGTTTACCCGTTATTTCCTTGGTCCTGGAGATAACATCAATATCCAAATCCAGCCTCCCTTTGGTAAATATCGTTTGGGTCGGGGTGATGGGATTTCCGTGATTGTGCAGCGATTTCCCGATTTAGGGTTTCAAGCGGTAATCAATCCGGAAGGAAACGTGATTGCACCCCTAATTGGTAGTGTACCCTTGCAGAATTTGACCCTAGAGGAAGCCCAACAAAGGTTGCGAGCGGCTTTCAATCGCTATGTAGTGGAGCCAACCGTAATTGTGGCTTTAGCCAGTCCTCGACCCAACTTAAATATTCCCGCCGTGGTTAATCCAGAAGGAAATATTTCCCTTCCCCAGTTAGGAATGATTTCCGTCCAGGGGTTGACCTTGGAGGAAGCCCAAGAAAAAATTCGTTTGGAGATGGGTAAGATTTTTACCGACCCCTTAGTCACCGTCACCCTTTCTTCCCCACGACCGGTACAGGTAACGGTGAATGGAGAAGTCCTGCGTCCAGGTATTTACCCAATTAATTCTCCCACTCCTCGAATCACGGATGTGTTGTTAACTGCGGGGGGAACAACCATGATGGCGGATTTGCGGATTGTCCAGGTACGTCGCAAGTTGGTGGATGGAACTGTTATTGCTCAAAACGTGGATTTGTACTCCTCCCTACAGAAGGGGGGGATGATACCCAGTTTGCGGTTACAGGATGGGGATACAATTGTCGTAACGCGTCGGGAAGTAGGGGGGGATGATGGCTACGATCGCAATTTAGTTGCTCGTTCTTCCTTGGCTGTGGCACAAATTCGGGTACGAGTGTTAAATTATGCTGCTGGTGGATTAGTGACACAAACTTTACCTAACGGTAGCACCTTCATTGATGCGATCGCGGGGATTAATCCGGAGAATGCCAACATCCGTGATATCGCTTTGATCCGCTTTGATCCGGAACGGGGTAGGGCTGTAACTATCCGTGTCAATGCGAGAAGGGCTTTAGCTGGGGATTTATCGCAAAATGTGGCTCTTCAGGATAATGACGTGATTGTGGTCGGTCGCAGTCTCTTAGGTAAGGTGACAAATTTATTATCAACTATTACCCGTCCGTTTTTTGATGTTCAGTCCTTCCTCCGCTTCTTTGAAACCCTGGGGGATGGGAATAATCTGAATCGCTAGGGAATTCACTCATTCTGTATTTTTTCGGGCTATAACGTAATATCAGACACTTTTTATTCGGTACTGATGACGTAGCTCATGAAAGTAATAAGTATTATTTAATACTTTAAGTTGGTGTTTCTATTTTGCTGTTACGGTTTTGAGGGATTGTGAACATGACCCCACCAATTGTGAAACGTTATGCGATCGCGTTTGAAAAGTATAAATTGATTGGCTTGGCTAGTTTTGTGTTGGTTGTAGCTGGTTCTGTAGTGGTGGCGGTACAACCGGAACCAGCACCGGAATACATTGGCGATGCGGCATTAACTTATACGGGTTCCCCGATAATTTTTTCCCAGTTGGGGGGGGAGGTACAACAAAGTGGACAAACCCTCAGCCAGGAGGATTTAAAGTCGGAACCGATTATTATGGCTATAGCTCAGAAAACAGGACAGAAACCACAAAAGGTATTTGATAATTTGGCGATTCGGTTTCCCAAGCGGGGTAGTGATGGCAAGCTAGAATCAACGATTATAGAACTCAAGTATAAGGACTCCAATGAGAAGCGGGTGAAAGAGACCCTATCATTGTTGATGGAATTAGCCAAAAAATATAGTAGCGATCGCAATACTTCGCGGGTGAGAAGTATTATTGATAAAATAAACGAGCGTTTACCAGAGGTGAAAAAAGACCTGCAACAGGCAGAGCAAAACTTGGAGCGTTATGATAAGGTAGAACGTCCGGCAATTTTAGCTGCAGAAAATGGTAGCTTATTAGCAGCAGTAACTTCCAGCCAAAATCAACAACGTCAACTACAACAAACCCTCATTGGTTTAAGTGCGCAAATTCGCAGTTTAGAGGAAAAATTAGGACTATCAGCCTCGGAAGCCTACGTTGCAGCAGCTTTAAGTGCCGATCCAATTATTGCTAGTTTGCGATCGCAAATTTTTCAAGCGGAGTCACAAATCGAGTTACTACGTCGGGATTTACGTCCCCAACATCCGACGATGGTACAACTATTTCGCCAAAAGGAATCAGCCGAAACCCTATTACGTCAGCGTGCAAATGAAGTGATTGGTGGTGGGGGAACTACCGCACCCCTACCACCAAGTGTATCGGGGATTCGGATGCGCAGCAATTTAGACCCATCCCGTCAACAATTAGCAAACCAACTAGTCGCATTACAAACTCAACGGGAAACCCTACAACAACAATTAGCCAACGAAATCCGTCAAGAGGAAAAGCTACGACAGGAATATTCCCTCGTACCCAATAAACAACTGGAACGCAACCGTCTGGAACAACAAGTTCTCCTCAGAAAAGCCGTATTTGACCAGATGCAAGCTAAACTAGCCGATGCACGCACTGCGGAAGCGGAAACCGTTGGTAGTTTAGATATTGCCCGTCCTCCTGCTGTAACAGTAGAGAAAACAGCACCGAAGAGCATCCCAATTACTTTAGGTGCAGGGGGATTTTTCGGTATAATTGTCGGCGGAGGAGTCATCTTTTTACTTGGTTCCCTCGAAGGCACTTACAAAACCCACGAAGACATTCGCGCGACCCTCAAACAACGAGATGCCGTTATTCTGGGCGAATTACCCGTAATTCCCAGCGATGATTTACCTCCCCATCTCCTACCCACAATTTTATCACCCAACTCCCCCTACCTGGAATTTTACGAAAAATTCCGCAGCAATATTCGCCGGATTAGTGGCAATGATATAAAAGTCATTTTAATTACTAGTACCGGCAGTGGGGAAGGAAAAACCCTTTCCGCCTATAATTTAGGTATTGCCTGTGCCCGTGCTGGTAAACGGACATTAATTATTGAAACAGACCTGCGATCGCCCTCTTTCGCTGAATCTCTCCACGTCAAACCCAATCCACAGGCCAACATGGAACCACTACGCTACTATGGTAGTCTGAGTGAATGTATCCATATTGTCCCTGATGTAGAAAATTTATACATTGTACCGAGTGCTGGTCCAGTGGGACAATCGGCGGCAATTCTCGAATCCAGCGAATTAAAGCGTTTATTCGCCGATGCCCGTATCCGCTACGATATAGTGATAGTTGATACAAAACCCATTGGTTTATCCAACGATGCTTTATTAGTGCAGCAATTTTGTGACGGGATGATTTTAACCGCTCGTCCCCACTATACCCAAGAAAACCTCCTCACCGAAGCCATCGACCAGTTAATGGAAGCGGAGTTAGGTTTACTAGGGGTAATTATTAATGGTGCAGATATTAGCGTTAATGTATCCCCAGTTCTTGACCAGGAGATAGAAGAAAAGGCAATGAAGGTTTAAATCTTCCCAGAAATCGGGTTTTTGGAGAAGTCTACAAAACCCGACTTTTCATCAACACAGGATTAATCAATCATGCGATCGCCGTCAAAACCCTACACAAAACGATTGCGATACTCACTTTCCTGTAGCAGTTGAGGAAGGTACAAATACTAAAGGCGAAGATAGTGACAGCAATGAATGTAATTAATTCAGCCTCTAAAAAATAATATTTACGTAAAAATATTGATATTCACTCATGAATTGTGATTCATGTCACATACCTTGACAGTGATTACTTGGTAATAGTATAGGACTCCTATTTAAATATTGAACAGAACTCAGTACAATTTCTACTCTCTACTCCCTCACCCCAATAGATGGATTCAAAAACCAAACCGGATTCCTATATATCAATATAAATACATTTGCTCTACCAAGTAACGAAATAAATGTTTCCTTCAAGAAGACATTTAATCAAATTCATCAAATTACTGCGAGTTATAGTAATTCCTTTTTTTCTGTCATTGTTGATTGCGCTAGTTCATATTACATTAACAATAAATATTTATACTGCTATCTTAGGGCTAACTTTGATAATATCAGGTTGTATTCATCTGTTGAAATAATCTGCGTAAAAATAACTACAATATGTCAAAGACTTTCATTATTAGGAGATAACTTGATATGACAGGCGATCGCAACATCAACACAGGTGTGGTAACTATAACGAACATATCGAGGGTAATTACATTCAAGGTAACTACTATGCTGCTGCTGAAAATGAAAGCCTTGCTGATGTAGCCGCAGAGATTCAAGCCTTACTCGAACAGTTAGAAAAGTCCTATCCCACCAATACAACTACAGAAAAGATGGTATTGGCTACACAAGCGATCGCCCAGATTGAAAACAACTCCAAATTAGCAACCCGTATACTCAGTGCATTGAAGACAGGCAGTATTAAAGCCTTCGAGCAGTTTCTCAGTCATCCAGTTGCTAATTTTGTTATCGGAGCATTGGAAGACTGGGAAAAAACGAAAGCATGATGAATGGTCAGTATCAAGCACCCATATAGATACACCTTGACATTCAATCACTTGATTTCCATCCTAATAACTTATCAATAGCATTCTTTTTTGATTCGTCAGTTGTTGAGGGAGGATATGATGCAGGAATCGGTTATTTATCAAGATATTTTGCAGAAGGGAAAGCAGTAAGAAGCATTAAAATATACTTTACGCCTGGTAAATCGGCGATTTGGTGAGATTAATTCTTCAATAATTGAACGTATTCGCAATACTAGGAGGTTTTTAAAAACTTCTATTTTCCGAGAATATTGCTGGACAAGAGTTTCAGACTTGATAACTCGTCGTAGCGATCTACGACGTAGGAGTACTCACGCTAAAACTATTTCCTGTACAGACGCGACATGTCGCATCTCTCCTTGTTCCCTACCCTCACGAAAAGACTTTTTCCACAGACCCTCCTAGTTAGACTAAATTTAACCCGCAGGGGGTATTTTTATAGGAGAATATTGCTTAACTTCATATATGTGGTGCAATATTCTTCATTTTGGGAGATAAAATTCGGTTATGAGCTTAAATCGTCGCCAATTTTTAATTTTATTGGGAGCAAGCGCAGGAGCGTTTAGTTTAGATGGGTGTGCTTTAGCGGGGGAACAAACAACACCAATTGCGACAACACCAGGAACAACCCCCAGTGATACAGGTCTAATTAAATTACCTCCTTTACCCTATGCCTATGATGCTCTGGAACCCCATATTGATGCAGCCACAATGAAGTTCCACCATGATAAACATCATGCTGCCTATGTGAATAATTTGAATAAAGCCCTAGAGAAACATCCAGAGTTAAAAAATCAAAGTATAGAAGTCTTGTTACGAGACCTGAATAAAATTCCCGAAGATATCCGTACAACTTTTCGCAATAATGGTGGTGGTCATGTGAATCATAGTATGTTTTGGCAAATTATGAAGCCCAATGGTGGTGGGGAACCGACTGGGGAATTGGCAGCTGCAATCAAAAAAGAATTTGGTAGTTTTGCGGAGTTTAAAAAGCAATTTAATGAAGCTGGTAGTCAACGTTTTGGTAGTGGTTGGGTTTGGTTGACACGTACCCAAAATGGTGAATTAGGGATTATGACAACGGCGAATCAAGATAGTCCCATCAGTGAAGGGAAATATCCAATTATGGGTAATGATGTCTGGGAACATGCTTATTATCTCAAATATCAAAACCGTCGTGGTGATTATTTAGAATCCTGGTGGAATGTTGTAAATTGGGAGGAAATTGGTAAGCGTTTTGCAGCTAGTGTGTAGATTTAGCAGTAGAGACGTAGCAGTGCTACGTCTCTAGGATAATGGTCGTTGGCTGGGAATACCGACGTTACGGGGGTATTTTGCTGGGGTGGGGTTAATTTTTCTCAGGTAAATGCAGGTACGTTGACTATGGCTGAGGGGTGTGGTGAATTCTGCGATTTGGGTAATTTCCGCACCTAATTCTGCAACTGCATTTTCTAAATGGATTTGTTCTTCCCTTGTCCACTTACCTCGATAAATACAGGCTATTCCATTGATTTTTAGTAATGGTATGCAATACTCAGCACAGACAGTAATTGAACTGACGGCTCGAATGGTGGCAAAATCGTACTGTTGACGGTGTTGGGGGTTTTGTCCAATAGTTTCAGCGCGGTCAGCGATCGCGTGAATATGACTCAGATTTAAAGCGGTGGCGATCGCCTGAATAAAGGTAATTTTTTTTTGGGTAGAATCGACTAGGGTTAAATGAGCCTGGGGATGGGCGATCGCAATGGGAATGCCAGGAAAACCTGCACCTGTACCAATATCAATTATATTAGCACCATCGTGGATCGGACTAATTTGGGGATGGGGTTGTCCAAAACTAAAACTAATTCCCCGTAGGGAATCCCAAAGATGTTTTTCCCAAAATTCATCAGGTGAGGTAATTCGAGTTAAATTTTGTTGGCGATTCCCCTCTAAAATTTGGGTATAAAGCTGTTGAAATTGGCTAATTTGTTGCGGATTTGGTTGCCAATTTAGGGTTTGTTGCCAAATTTCTAGCATGGGTTCTAAGGAAGGGATTTTTAATGCATCTATCTCCTGCATCCTGTATTCTGTCTCCTCTATTTGATCGCAATCCGAATTTAAGTAGTGAAAAATAGTGTGCCGTTGACTAATGACTGGTGAGTGTTAACTGTCAACCGTCAACAACCCTAGATGTAAGATTTCACAAATCCCGCTCGGACTGCGGTATATCTCAAACCAATGGTAATAAAATCTCAAATTCCGTACCGATTCCTAACTGCGATCGCAAATTAAATTTACCTCCATGTCGTGCGGTGATAATCCGATAGCTCACTGCTAAACTGGTTTCTTTATCTGCACGTTTTTCCAGGGAAAAGGATTCAACTATCTGGGTTAATTCCGCTGCGCTCATACCGTTACTATTGTCTATAATTTTTACCGATACCCAACGAGAATAATCTGGTTTAGCATGATTTGAACCGATGACTTCGGTGATTACCTGAATACGGGCTTTTTTCAAAGTGTTTGCAGCATCCTGACTTAACTCTTGACGGACAGCATCATCTAGTAAGGCATCGATCACCCGACTAAAAATATTCATGAATACTTGGTTGAGTTGTCCTAAAAAGCAATAAACTGGTGGTAAGTGACCATAATTTTTCACAATTTCAATTTCCCCGTTAATCCGGCTGTTAATTAATAAAATGATACTATCTAAACAGGCATGTAAATCAGCAGGTTTGGGATAAACTTCGTCAATATGGCAAAAATTCTGTAAACTCGTCACCAGCTTTTTCAAGCGTTCCGCACCACTTTGAATACTTGCTAAGGATTTTAATAAATCCTCCTCTAAAAATTCATATTCAATTTCCTGTTTAAAATTCTTTAAATTCGCCGAAGGTTGGGGTAATTCCCGCTCATAGGCATTCACTAATCGGAGAATATCCTGACAATAACTGGAAACATGGGTCAAATTACCCCAAATAAAATTTACCGGATCCAGAATTTCGTGGGCAACCCCATCCACCAATCTCCCCAGACTAGCCATTTTATCACTTTGAATAATCTGAGCTTGCGATCGCTCGTAACGTACTTGGGTTTCAATCCCACGAATTTGCCAAGAAGCTCGATGTAACTCCTGTATATCCAGCAACTTATAGGTGTCGAACCCACAATCTACCACAATCGGTTCAGCCAAACATTCCGGCGATCGCCGCATCGCTAACTGCATTCCTGTTAAAATCGGAGTCGTATCCGCTAAGACTAAAACTCCCGTTCGCGCATAACTGTATAAAATATGTAACGGCTGCTGAACAAATAATTCTTTCCCATAGGGACGAATAAAAAACTCCAGTAGCTGTCTCCGGGAAAGCATCCCAAAGTAATTACCCCCTTCTAATAAAATTACCCCCGGTAGTAAGGGATATTTTTCAAAGACCTTAGCCATATCTAACCCAGTACAAGATGTTTCCACATGGAAACTGTATAGAGGTAACTCACTGAGTTGAGAATCAGAACTAAGGTTGTAATTATTACCCTCGGATTGAATTGGTACGGGTATTTCCGCAATATATTCCTGTGACACTTAAAACCCTGAGTTTCTCAAATTAGGACAGAAATTCACCCTTTTTTGGGGAAACAACCATAATTTGGCTGGATCTATACCTTGCTGAGAAATTGCTGGGTTTTGTCCAGTGACAGTCTGATAATATTTAGTCAAGAAATATTCAGTAAAGACACTGTACCCATATTCATCAAGCAATTAATTCCAGCCTATTGCAGTTTCCCCAAAATCGCTAGGGGGAAAATAGCGATAATGGGATGCAACGGGTCTATTTTTCCCCTAACCTTGGATTCTTCCCAAACCCCAACAAAATTTCACAACAAAGTAAAACGGTATAAATGGTAAAATTCTTACCTAGGAAGCTTTGAGGATATTTTTAGTCGCAAAAAGAACTTTCCAAATAGGCGTATAGAAGCTCAGAAAACCTCGCATCTGTAGTTTTTGAGAACCGTAGACGCACCTAGCGCGGCTATGCAACAAGCTTCCTACCTAGTAATATCCATTCTCTCGTACTTTGCAATAAATGAAACTAGAATAATCTCATATCTTGCACTAAGAAAATCTGATGAAAATAAAATACTCAGTATAAAGCTAAAAGTATTATTTTAACGTTAAATACAAACAAAGGTACTATAGCTGATCGTGTATATTTTAAAATTCAACGTATGTATACGTAAAGGTGCAAGATATAAAATAATCAACGGTTACAGTCCCTGATATGTAGCAAGCATTAGCGAAAACGATATAAGTTCTGAGGGGTTTATAGTAGTGGCTTTAGCCTCGAAAAAGCTTTACCAGAAAGGTGCTATACCCGCAGGGTTTTCGTAGACTAGCGCTACTACATGCCTTTCTTGACTCATCAAAATTAATGGGACAGACCAATAGAGATCAAAACAGGACTTACGCAACTGGCACAGTGCGATCGCATTTACATAGTACATAGATACTATGTAAAAGTGGCATACCCAAAGGAAATTGATGAAATTAGTAACAGTAATCGGCTGTGTTAAGTATTCATCAAATCATGAGAAAATTAGCTGAGGATGCATAAAATCAATCCTGTAGGTTTATGAGATTTACTAAACTTAATTA
>CALJJQ010000074.1 GCA_937973965.1 uncultured Calothrix sp.
CAAGCGTCACAAAATAAGGTCAACTGGCACATACCTTTGAATATGAGTTTAATGTGTGTAATCCTTAATTTATAAACCTTACGTCTGAATTCAGCCAATGTGATAGTTTGACTGAAAATGTGCCAGTTGCGTAAGTCCTGACTTATTGACAAAGGGCCAATGAGATTAACTTGTTAGCAATGGAGTCTGTAGAGAAGTCGCACTACGGGTGTCTAGGTCTATGGCTGTTTACTGTCAACCATGAACAGTCAACCACCCTACATGTCAGATTTGACAAATCCCGCTCGGACTGCGGTAGTTCATTCCCTATTCCCTATCAGTTTTCGGGTTTTGTGAGGAATGCAGGTTATGCACTTGGTAGGGGTTGTTTGACTTCGATGGGATGGGGTAAATCTGTAACTACACCCATTGCCATCTGCATTAAAATGTTTTGAGAACTGGATTCTGGAGAATCCACGCTGGGACGGCGTTGTATATATTTGCCGTCTGGTTGTAGTTCCCAAGCGTTGCGGTTATCTGCTAACATAATTCCCAGGATTTCCTGTAAATCTTTGATGATATCTGGGTCTTGGATGGGGGTAATAGCTTCAACGCGACGGTCTAAATTGCGAGGCATCCAATCAGCACTACCAATGAAGATTTCTTCGCTACCTTGATTGTAAAAGTAGAAAATACGGGAATGTTCTAGGAAGCGACCGACAATACTGATAACGCGAATGTTTTCGCTAATACCTTTCAATCCGGGACGTAGACAGCAAATTCCCCGAATAATCAAGTCGATCTGAACTCCAGCACGGGAAGCATCATACAAGGCCGCAATCATTTGCGGATCGACAAGGGAGTTCATCTTGGCAACGATTCTACCGGATGCACCGTTTTCAACATTTTCGATTTCCCGTTGGATTAATGCTAAAAAGCGATCGCGCATATTCACCGGTGCAACGAGGAGTTGGCGGTAGATTTTTTGGCGAGAGTATCCGGTTAAATAATTGAAGAGGTCGGTTAAATCTGCACCGAGTTCTTCCCGACAACTAAATAAGCCTAAATCAGTGTACAATCTGGCTGTTTTTGGGTTGTAGTTTCCTGTACCAATGTGGACGTAACGCCGAATCCGGTCTTTTTCTCGGCGGACGACCATAATAGTTTTACAATGGGTTTTGAGTCCAACTAAACCGTAGACGACGTGAACACCGACACTTTCTAATCTTCTAGCCCAGTAAATATTATTTTCTTCGTCGAATCTGGCCTTAAGTTCCACTAATACGGAAACCTGTTTCCCATTTTCAGCCGCCGCAATTAATGCATTGACAATCGGTGAATCCCCGGAAGTCCGATAGAGGGTCATTTTGATTGCCAACACATCCGGGTCATGGGCAGCTAGGGTGATAAATTTGACTACAGATGCGGAAAATGAGTAATAGGGGTGATGTACCATTAAATCGCGATCGCGAATTACGGCAAAAAAGTCCTTACCATCCTCCACCTCACTGGGAAGACCTGCTGTTAGGGGGTCTCGTAGTCTTTGTAAACGATTGGGGACAACTGCTTGCCAAGGTACATCCTTTAATTCTGGAGCCGGAAGTGACATGAAATATATCACGTCCCGCAGTCCCAGTAACCCATCGACTTCGTAAACGTCATTTTCGCATAAATCCAGGTCTTGTAATAATCTGGAGCGAATATCCTCTGGTGTCTGGGATTGAATTTCGATCCGAACAGGTGTACCTCCAACCCGCCTTTTACGTAATTCCTGTTCAATTGCTAAGAGTAAATCATCGGCTTCGTCTTCTTCCAGGGCTAAATCGGCATCACGGGTAATGCGGAAGATATAATATTCGAGGATAGTCATCCCTGGAAACAGGGCTTCTAAATTGTGGGCGATCGCTTGTTCGAGGGGAACTCCTGTCCACAGGGAAGGTTTACCGTTATTTTGGATACTTAAATCCCTCGGTAGGGGTAAAAAGCGGGGTAGAACCTTGGGAACCTTCACCCGTGCAAAAAATTCCTCATCTGTTTCCGGGTTTTTGATGACAACGGCTAAGTTTAAGCTCAAATTGGAAATGTAGGGGAAGGGATGACTAGGGTCAACAGCTAGGGGTGTAATGACGGGGAAAATTTGTTCGTGGAAATACTGATCTAAGTATTCCCGTTGGGCTGGATTTAAATCGATATAATCGAGGATATGGATATCATTTTTGGTCAGTAGGGGTCGCAGAACCTTTTCAAAGTGCTGGTGTTGTTGCGCAGCCATCGGTCGTAAAGCGGCAGAAATATCATCTAGCTGTTGTTGGGGGGTACGACCATCAAAGGTTAATTTACTTACCTTGGCTTCAACTTGCTGTTTGAGTGCAGCAACCCGAACCATAAAAAACTCATCTAAATTGGAACTGAATATTGACAGGAATTTTAGTCTTTCCAGTAAGGGTGTGCGTTGATCCATTGCTTCACTCAACACCCGGTTATTAAACTCTAACCAACTCAACTCACGATTAAAGTAATACTGTGCATCTGATAAATTCACGGAATTAGTGCCTTTTTTTGTTTTTGCCATGACAAATTATGGGGACTGAATAGGGAGCAGAATATAGATATATATAGCAATCCAATTTCAGTAGTGAAAAATAGCGTGCCGTTGACAGATGACTGTTAACCATCAACTGTCATCCGTCAACAACCCTACATGTAAGATTTCACAAATTATTTAGGACTGCGGTAGATAGGTTTCAGTGTAGAACTAGGATTGTTTATTTAAGAGATATGACCGTTGTGGTTGTCTGTACGTTAGGATACATCTAGAGTAAAGCATTGATTGAGCACCATCTTGCTCACGTTCTAGTTTTATATGTATATGTTTCATTAGGTTTTAGGTGACTAAATTTACTTTTATCAACAATTTACGGTATAAATACTGGAATAAATTTCCGCATGATTATTGGCGGTTAATTATTAAGCTGTAACAACAGCCTGGCAATAATCTATAGTAAATGAAAAATCAATCCACTACTATGCATCTATAGAGGATTGACAAAATTCTATGATACGCCTAATTCCCGAATCGAGGGGAAATCGTCAATAACACATAAATACCCAGATATATACAGCGAATTGCAGGTAAATGGGGTACACATGCATATATTTCAAAGGCTTGTGACAAAGGGTTTTTACGACTGTTTCCTGTATTCTGGAATTCTGCTGTAATTATATTCGTTCCCCATCTTTAATGCAGTAGGTATGCACAATCAAATATAAAACCTAGTTAGAACTAGCTTCAAAATCATTATCCCACTCACATGGAGACGACCCGACGGGTCGTCTCTACTCACAATTACGATTTTTCCCACCTATTACTTACCGTGCTTGTTTTTGCTTTAAAACCGCAGCAGACACAGGTAGCTTGAGGTTTTGATTATAAATAAATTCCCGGCTAATTTCCACAGGACGCTTGGGTAATGCGTCACTGATATCTAAATTTTCTTGGGGAGGGATTCTCAGGATATATTTACCAACCGGGACTCCATCTAAACGATATAAACCATGTTCATCGGTAACACCGGAAAGAACCCGTACACCACTTGCATTAACTAATTCGACTCGAATTTGACCGACAGGTTGTCCGGAAACATCTGTAATTCGTCCTGCTAAACCGAATTCAACTCGCAAGGGAAAATCCAGTTTAGTAACCCCAGAATTAGCAACTTCCACCACAAAGCTGGTTTTGGGTGTGCTGACTTCCACGGGTAACTCGTCAGGTTCTAATTCGACGGTGTATATCCCCTCCGATAGACCACCAACAAAGAAATTACCACTTCTATCGGTGACTGCGTTACCAACAACCCGATTCCGATTATTAATCACGCGCACACGGGAACCAGCCAAATCGATTTTATTGGGGGAATCAGCAAGTTGTAAACGTCCCGCGATCGCACCGCGTTCCTTACTAATTCCGCTATAGGTTGCGGGGGTAACGCGTCCTCTAGCAAAGGATAAATCGGATACGAGGGACAGGGTGAATCGATCATCACCAAAACCACCAAATAAACCACGCGATCGCGAAGGAATACCCTGGTATTCAACCCTAGCGAGTAGTCCTGGTAATACTTGCATTCCTGCACTTGCAAGGGGTGCAACTTCCCCATCCCGTAGCGCTAATCCTAAACTCCAAGATAAACTGCGGAAGTTACTGGGGTTGCGTCCTACGGTTAGAGCATATCTTCCAGGGATGTTTTCTCCAAATTCATTACCCAAGGATAGTTCATAATCCCTAGCAAAGCGATAGGTCAAATTGGAATTATACACCCCTCCAAAGGAACTAAATCCTAATCGAGTTCGCCAATTTGGTTGATAAAAAGCGTTAAGTAAATAGCGTCCTTCAATATCTGGTCTACCATTCAGGGATAGACTCGAAAAAGGACGAATTGTGAATGTCGGTAAAATATAATTAGAATCTGTAATTTCGTCTTTAAATCTACGCGCAATAAACCCAATATTTAAATTATTACTGGGACGATAGGCTACTTCTAAACTATGATTAAATTTTTCTCCCTGTCCCCGTGTTCGACTAAATCCTTCCGGTAAGGATTGGGAATTTGCACTAATTTCTAACTGGTCTAATTGTACATCTAATTCTGCCGCGTATCCCATTTTTCCATCGGAAGTTCCCACACTTGCAGATAAAACCACAGGATTAGCTAAACGCCAAATTAAACCCGCTTGAGATTGAAATGCATCTGGTGCAGCTTGGAGGGAACCTTCAAAGGTTAAATTATTTGATAAACCTTGACGTAGTTGATAAAAACCAACAAATTTACCACTATAATCGGCAGTCAAATCATCAAAAAAAGCACTTTGCACCAAATTTCCGCTAAATCCTAAACCCCCAAGTTGAACATTACCACCTGCTGGTAATAACAAATCGGAAGCATTGATTCTCACAGAACGCACGGTAATCGGTACATTTAAATTACTGCGATCAAAAATCGCCACTTCCACCTCATTATTACGACCAAGGGGTAGATTGACATCCACAAATTCGTATTTACCATCAAAACCAACTACCTGTTGAGCAACAGCAATTCCTGCTACCCGTAATTGGGCTATACTAGCCGGAGGTGCTTCCCCGGTAAATGTTTGCATAGGTCGAGAACGTCGTGGTAATAATTCGCTAGCACCATAACTTCCCCGGAAGCTTTCAGCAGGTAAGTTTGTAAAACCAAGCTGCAAACCTGTTAAGTCAATGGAGTTGATTAATGGGTGTAAACCCACCTGTTGACGACCGAGTTGATAACGAAATTGACCGCTACGTTTGTAGAAAAAGTATTCAGAAATATCCGGTTGATTGACAAAGTTATTATTCAATCTCATTCGCCAAGAACCACCAGCAATTCTCCCTCCCAGTTGGGTAGAACTTCTCAATCTGGTATTACCATAAACACGGGTAATATTTAATTCTTGACGAAGACTAGAAATGCCATTCTTGGGAGCTAAAAATTCTGGTTGGAGTTCAGTTTTTCTTCCCTGTTGATTTGTATTACGCCAAGGTAAATCGGCTGATAAGGTTAAATCAGCGGTATTTAAATTGAGGGAAATTCGCAGTGTGTTGGCTAATTCCGTATTGCTAATATAGGTGACTCCATTAATTTCCCGTAGGGATTGGGAGTCTAATTTCACTTCTCCTAGAGGGGTAGTGATAGTATAAATAGAACCAGATTTTTCCGCACTAAATCCAGTCACTTCTGCAAAGGCTTCGATGGGAATTAATAATAATTTTCCTTCTTGAATAATATCTATTGTGCCAATTTCTCGTCCGTTAATTGTAACTGCAACCAGGAAGGGTTCACCAGGAATTCTCGCTAGTTGAATGGTGTTGCTGGCGGAAGGATTGGAATTATTCAGGTTAGCGGCAGCATTTTTGAGTTTTTCTGTTAACGAATTACCTACTGCTGCAACTTTTTGTGGATTATCTTCTGTTTTGATTATTTCAACTTTGGCATCATTAGGGGAGGAATTATCGGATAAATTGGAATTATTTGTTGTAGCGACTAGATGAGATTTATCTGTAGGGGTAACTTGATATGCAATATTTTTATTTATGGAAGCCGAAATAGAAGCATTAATTAATCCTTGGACAATGGCAATAAGGCGCGATGAGTCTAAATTAGGATTACTAGCTAAAGAAGAATTTTGATTATTTGGTGATTTCTGATTATTTTGAGAATTTAAACGAGCAATAAGATGACTATTTTGTAAATGGGAATTATTTTCTAATTGATTATCTGAGTTATTTTCAGAATTATTTTCAGAATGCTTACTAGCAGTGTCTCCTGGTTGGGTCGCAACCTCAAAATTACTATTTAAAGCCGGATTTAGAGAAGCATACAAAGAAACAGCAACTAATTCCTGTACCGTTGCCAAAATTTTCCCCAGGGGATTTCCATCTGGATTGCTAGCAGAAGCTGCAACTGTCTTTGAGGTAATTTCTTGCTGAATAATCTGGGAATTATTAGTTTGATAATTATTGACGGTATTATCAATATTTTTATCCTGACTATCACCCCCAGAGAGGGAAGATTGTTCTAAATTTGTAGAAGCAATCAATTGACGCTCTGGTTGCGAACTTCTGGAACATTCTTTTTTTTCTGGTTCAACTTCAAAATTAACTAAAAATTTTGTTAAAAGATGGTTCACCAAATTAGTTTTGGTGGAATGGGAAGGATGGATATCACAAGTTGTTGATACCCCTGGTTCAGAACTATGGGGAATATCTTCAGTTTCCATCTTCCCTACCCCAGATACAGCATTGGTTGTTTTAGAAGTGAGACGAGAAGAAACCACCCCTTGAGTTAAAGCAATTCTCCCTGGAGATGTACTTGCAATTTGTTGAGGTGTAAGAGTAATTATGACTGGGGGTGGTGCTGGTGGTAAAGCTGGGTAGAGCATATCTTCATCTATTTTGAACTTTCGATGTTGGATTGTCGATTTTGGTCTATAGTTGGGAACTTGTAGCTGGTTGTTTTCCCGGTTGGTTATTTGTATTTGTCGCGGGAATTGTAAAAGGAATACCTTTATTAATGGGAATTCCACTTAAATCAGCTTTAATGTCAAGCACATAATTTCCCGGAGGTAATTGTTTATTAAAGGGTAAGCTGAGTTGACGACGGGTTCCGGGTATGACTCCAGAAAGTTGAATTACACCAGCATGAACAACATTTGCTGGTAGTTTTGCTCCCCTTGTACCAACATCATTGATTTTTTGAGTTTTCTCTGCACCGGGATATTGACTAGCAGGGTAAATTGCATACTGTCCTCTCATTCGGACATGAGCATTACCATTACTGGAAATATCAAACACTGCACTTGTACCACGGGGATTAGTAGTGACATTCACTGAATTTACAGTTCCGATCCGCTTAATTTCCCCTGCATATCCGTAGACAATGACTCCCACTAAACCAATCGCTTGAACCGCTTCCCGATTGGTAGGTGAATTTTTGATTTCCTGAAAATAAATTACAGCTCGATGTTCCCCTGCTGCTAATTGGGTTTTTGGACGCACCACAAATCGAACCGTTTGGGTTTGCCTTGGGGGAATGGTAAAGCGTGAAGGTGTAAACACAATCCAACGGTCAAAGGAATTTTCTGTGGAGGGAATATCTTGTACCTCATTGGTTTTGGGGTCAGTTGTCCATGTCCGGACAAAAGCTTCCATTTCCACCGGTTCGTTAGCCAAATTCGTGATTCTAATCGATTGCGATCGCGTTTTATTGTTAATATCTAATTCAAGCCGAGGTGGACTAACGCTAATTTCCATCGCTTCAACGGATGGTACACTCAATCCCACCATACTCAGTACACTTAAGGCAATACCAATTGATTTTTTTAACATCTCAATTCTTACCATCTCACCCACCTAAATCACTGCAAAATACTTAATTTTGAATAATGTTTAAATTGTTTAAATTCGTCAGCGGCAAAAATATCTGAACACCCCAGTTTTGATAATTAGTATTTCTAACACCAGAAAATTATATTTAAATCTCCCATATAACCTACTGGAAAAAAATATTCTCCTGTATTCTGTCTCCCCTATTCTCAAGCAGTTACAAACATCCACCACTACGACTCAATATACACACCGATAACTTTCCACCGTGTTTTCCCGCTCTTGCTTGTGACGGGTCAAGGACAAATTGTACACTACCTTGAATCACTGCAATATTGCGCTCATTGTCCCGAAATAGTAATTCCGATTTTTCATCTTTAAGTACCACATTCACCGTAGAACGAGGATTCGATTGACTACTAAATAAATTTTCCTGGTTGTTATAACCCTTGAGGGAATAGGTGACTCTAATCGGTTGGGATAATTGGTCTAGGGGAACTCGTCTTGTCCATACAAAATTCCGAATTATACTGTTTTGAAATGGTGCAGGTGCAAGAAGTTCTGGTAGGGAAGTTGCAACTCCCTGATTCACTGGTAAAATTTCCTCTGGTTTAATGGGGTCAAGGGTTTGTGTTTGGGTAAAATTATTCCCTGTAACATCTAATGCTTCGATGGGAATTGATTCTTCTGCTCCTACATGGGTGAGGGGGAAAAATAGTGTAAATAAGGTAGTTAATAGATAACTTAGCTGGAGCCAAAACCAGACTTGATTTCGATTTTTCATCTTTCACCCTTGAACTTGATTTGACTTTTCTGATTCATTGGTTCATGAATGCATGATGTAAATTTACGCAGTGCAGCTTTTCTTAGAGAAGTCAATTGGATAAAATTAATTAAACCTTGTCTATCTTGAAAAGAGGAGTTTTGACTGCAACTTCAGATTTCAACATAGACTCGATTTAAGTTAATTCGTAATTCGTAATTCGTAATTATGAATTAGTTGAACTTTAGCTCGAATCTAAATACTTAGAACTTAGAGGTAGATCAATTAAACCCTTTTGAATTACGTCAGTACAGCTTTGATGCCAGTTATTATGTAGCTTACTTCCAGGTAGGAGTATTATGAATTTTTTCCAATCAATTATCTGTGTTACTGCTGATAAAAAACCTGGATGCAGGTGAAATTCCTGCACCAGATTAATGTCTAAATAGACTACGGTGCTTGTACAGCACGTACTGTTAACTTACCACCAGTATATTGACCAGCAGAAGCGTTTGCAGAAGTTAAACTACCTCCTGCTGCAGCGCGGAGGAATTCAATGTCTACTGTTGCACCACCGACAACAGCTTCTTCTGGATCGAGGTTTTTATTGGCACTGGCAAAAGTTACTGAAGCATTACTAATACGAGCACGGTTTGCAAGTCCAGTCGGTGCTGTACCCTGTAATGCTAAAATATTGTTGCCAGGAGTAGGATTAACGGTCACTTCCACCGTACCTTCGTTACCCCAAACTGCAAATAAATTGGGGATTTCCTTGGTGATTTGTTGTACTGAACTTAAGGAACCGGGACCACCTTGAGTTAACTGTTGTGCTGTCAAGGTGTCAACATCACCACCAGGAACGGTATCAGTGCTTGCTTCTGTACCGTTTGCAGTCACGTTAATAACTACTCGGTCAAATGTCCGCAAAAATAATGCAGGTGCAACGTTTACTTCAACATCAACATCTCTTTGAGCATTAGCACGAGCAGGTGTAGCACTGATAGCTGTACCAAATAGGGTGATACTTGCTGCAATTAATCCTAAAACTTTCTTATTCATCTAAAACTGTCTCCTCAGTCTTCGTAATTCGCTAATTTTGTAAATAGTTTGAATTCGTTCAATTTGTGCAATTTCTGGCTTTCGCTGGTGCAGATAAATGGGTTTTACTATTGATAGTTGCAGATACTCCCCAGTTAGCCCTAGTTTTTCTCTTATAATGAGAAATCTGCCTTTGGGAAAACCATTTTTATCACTATGTAGGATTATAATTTTTCGACTTAGATATCACCCCCTGTGTGTATAACTCAAAAATCTGCTTTGGCTTTTGCGTATGTATTTTCATGATTTGGTGATGAAGCGATTTGAATCATTTACATTTACATGACGCTGGATGGGAAAATTTTCATTTCACGTAAATACCAAATAATGCCAATTCACAATTCACAGTTAATTCATCCAGGTTGAAAAAGGATTTTATAACTTGGATGTGTTTTTGGACTGTGAGCGAAATGGTATAACCAGTAATTATCAGTTTTGATCTAATCAAGACCTACCCAAGTTGCAAATTCCGCGCTTTTGTGCTGAAGCAATAGTAACTAAAGTCCTCCCTACGAACTTCAATTAATATGCTAGCTAAGTAAGTCCTGATAGTGGGCGATTAATAAGTTTTTCCCAAGAAATATACTTTGCTCATTTTTTGGCGATCGCCAAATTATCAAAAACTGGAATTAATAAGAAAAACATATTTCTGTTAATACTTTCCTGATTTGTTCACATCAAGAATGTAACCCTTTTACACAAAATCTAACTTCAGTAATAACATGGAAATATAATGCTTGCAAAATATTTTTTTGTCAGTGTTATCACTTAAGTGCTGATGCCAGTTAAATCTCAACCCTGGACAAAATCAAATGATGCTGCGGTAGGATTTGTGATGACTAGATTAAGCTTTGCAGATCCTGTTGAGCCAAAATTAGTTATAATACGGCACATGATTGGTGGGTAAACTGTTGCGCATTTAAGTTGCATATTCACTACTTTTGATGGATGACTGTTAACTTTATAACTGTCAACTGTTAGCCGTCAACAGCAAATCAAGTAGTTATGTGATTTATGTAAGTTTTAGCTAAAAATGTTTCAGGCTACGCGTCGCCGTTTGGCAATTTGGTACACAGCAATTACAGCAGTTTTACTACTGGTGCTTGCCTGTGGAGTTTACCTATATGTCCGGGAAACTCTGGTGGAACGGATTGATGATACCCTCAATCATGTGGTGGAGGTAGTGGAGCGATCGCTAGCGATTGAACGAACCAGTTTGGATACTTACCATATTAATATCGAGGCCAGTTTCCGGGATAATGCTGATAGTGTGGAGGATGACCACATTGATATTGAGTGGTTTAGTCCGACGGGGGAGTTGCTCTGGTCTACTTTTTCCCAACCTTTGGATATTCCCATACGTGGTAATCATATCGGTGAGACTGTGCGTATCCAACGTCAACCAGATAATTTAGATGCATGGCATGACAGTGAAAACCCGGATGATTTAACTTTGGTGTTACGACAAGTTACTCAACGAATAGAGTATGGACGGCAAGTATTAGGTTATTTGCGGGTTAGTCATCCCTGGTTTGAGGTGACAAAACCCAGTCGTCAGTTGATTGTGGATTTGGGTTTAGGGATTGTCTTGATGATTGTTTCCGTCGCTGTTAGTGGATGGTTTTTGTCGGGGAAAGCAATGGAACCGGTGGGAGAATCTTACCAGCGTCTCAAACAATTTACAGCCGATGCATCCCACGAATTACGTAGTCCCATCGCTCTGATTCAAACCAATGTGCAAGTAGCGATCGCGGAATTGGATAGTTTGGATCCCATTTATCAACCGAACGGTTATACTATCACCCATTACCGTCACCAACTCCAGGTGATTGAAAGATTAACCCAACGATTGGGAAAACTCGTTAACGATTTGTTATTTCTTGCTCGCAAAGATAGCGGGATTGAGAACGATGATTTTACACCCTGTCCCCTGGATGCACTGTTAATGGAAGTGGTAGAGGAACAGCAACTTATCGCCCAGGAACGGCAAATTAATTTAAGTTTAAAATTAGCGGAAACGGAAAATCCATCCTCGGAACAGGCTGATGATTGGTTTTCTGTCCAGGGAAATTGGGAACAGCTAGGACGATTATTCACTAATTTAATTGGGAATGCATTACGTTATACCCAACCTTCTGGGAGTGTCACCGTCACCCTTTCCCGCATCGAAAACCATCAACGGCGTTCCGCTTTGCGCTCTTCAGCCTATCTCAAAATTCAAGTTAGTGATACTGGTATCGGTATTCCCTCGGAAGCCATACCACGCATTTTTGACAGATTTTACCGCGTTGACCCCGCTCGTACCCATCAAGGAAAGGATCAGAATCTCAAGGGTACGGGATTAGGATTAGCGATCGCTTCTGCCATTGTGGAAAATCATGGGGGACAAATCGGTGTTGACAGCAAACTCGACCAGGGAACAACTTTTACTGTTTTGTTACCTGTAAATTGAAAAATAGGGAGTTGGGGAAAAATAGTAAAGACGCGATATATCGCATCTCTATATCCTGTAAATTCTGTAATATCATTGTAATATCATTTACGCTAATGGTTGCTACATATCAGGAGCTATAACCGTTGATTAATTATTCTAGTTTCATTTATTTCAAGGTACAAGAGAATCGATACGTAGTTAGGTGCAATTAAACATAAAACCGCAATGTAACCGATCATTCGACTCAAAGCCTTACTCCCGTACAGACGCGATATATTTTTACTGCCAACCCGATGTAGGCTACTTAAATAGGACTTACGCAAGCGTCACAAAATAAGGTCAACTGGCACATACCTTTGAATATGAGTTTAATGTGTGTAATCCTTAATTTATAAACCTTACGTCTGAATTCAGCCAATGTGATAGTTTGACTGAAAATGTGCCAGTT
>CALJJQ010000075.1 GCA_937973965.1 uncultured Calothrix sp.
GCAAAATTTAAAAGGTATTCATCATCTATTTTTACCTTTTAATGCTGTGCTCTGTATTCTCAACGCGACGATAACTGGTTGCAATTTGTTGGATTAATTCTTGCCAATTAGTGGCTGCGGGTAAACATTTTAACCCCTGACAAACTAAACCGATACTATCGACGGGGGGTGGGGATACTTTAGCTATAACTGTGCAGTGTAAATATTTACCGAGGAGCGGGGAAATTTGAGGTGTGTCAACGCGAACTAAGGTACAATTGCGATACCAATCTAGGGCTGTAAATAAGCTGGGACATGCTTGGGGTGTTTGTTGCATGACACTGCGAAAGGCTTTTAAACCCGCAGCAGCTCGATCTAAATACTGTAAATCATCCGTTAACAAAGCTAAACGGACTAAATTAGCGATCGCAATTCCATTGGCTGATGGTGTGGCATTATCTTGGTAGTTGCGTTCGCGGATAATTAGGTCTTGGCTGTTGTCGCTAGCTGCGTTAAAATATCCAGATAACTCTTGACTCCAGAGGTATTGATCGAATTCGGCTTGTAGTGCGATCGCGTTTTCTAACCATTCATCGCTACTGCTGTTTTCCTCAGCTAATGCGGCTTGGTGTAAATCGAGTAGGGCTTTGATGAAAAGTGCGTAATCCTCGGATTGGGCTAATACATGGGGTTTACCGTCGTAGTTTAGGCGATAAAAGCGACCATCGACAAATTGGTATTCTAGAATAAAGTTAGCTGCTTTTGTGGCCAATTCGAGATATTTCCTCTCTCCATACACAGCAAAAGCTCGTGCTAAACCGGAAATCATCAAACTATTCCAAGCCACAATCATTTTGGTGTCGGTGACTGGGGGGATTCGTCCTGACCAATTGACGGTTTTTGCTTCCTGATTATTCCGTGCTGGGGAAAATGTGGGTAAATTATCGGCAGTATCACCGTAGCGTCCAGCAAATAATTTTTCCAGGGTGACTTCCAAACTCGGACTCAACTCCCCCGCTTGTCGGCGTTGCAAAACGTTTTTACCTTCAAAATTACCATTAACGCTAACATGAAAATGCTGTTGTAATTCCGTTAATTCGTCCGGAGAAAGCAGCGATCGCAATTCTTCCCAACTCCAGACATAAAAAGCTCCTTCCTCTGGTTCCCGTTCCTCCTTGCTCACAAAACTATCCGCATCCTGAGCTGCATAGAAATAACCCTGGGGTGCAGTCATTTCCCTTGCTAACCAGGATACTGTTTTGCTAATAGCTCGGACAAAAGCAGGTTCGGTAAATCCCGCACTCCACAAATTTGCCAAATACTCCACAATTTGTCCATTGTCGTAGAGCATCTTTTCAAAATGGGGTACAGTCCAAGTTGGATCAACCGTATAACGGTGGAATCCCCCTGCCACGTGGTCAAAAATGCCACCTAGTGTCAAATCTAAACCCCGTTGTCTACAAACTTCTTCAGCATCGTACTGGCTTTCCCAACCAAAGCGTAATCCTGACACAGCCAATTCCCCATAGGGCATCATCGGAAAACTGTTACCATACTGATTCGGGGTAATAATTCCCACACTCGTCAGCCAACCCCGTGCTAACAAATCCCGGTCTTCCACTTCGCTGACACCATCGACTTGCAACATTGCTGCACTTAACAGGGATTCCAGAATTATCCCCTTACGCTTTGCCAAGTCAGCCTTTTCCTGGTCATAATAATTCCGCAGAGCTTGTAAAACCTGTAAAAAACCTGGTCTACCGTAGCGAGGTTCTAATGGAAAATAGGTTCCTGCATAGAAAGGTACTAAATCATCCGGCGATAAAAACACATTTAACGGCCAACCCCCCTGACCGCTCATCATTTGTAACGCCTGCATATAGATACTATCAATATCTGGGCGTTCTTCTCGATCTACTTTGATCGGCAAAAAATTTGCATTCAGATACTCGGCGATCGCAGGATCAGAAAAAGCTTCTCCCTCCATCACCGTACACCAGTGACAGCTAGAATATCCAATCGATAAAAAAATCGGTTTATCTTCAGCCTTTGCAGTGGTTAAGGCTTCATCGCACCACATCCACCAATCAATTGGGTTTTCCGCATGTTTGCGCAAATATAAACTTTCAGCCTGAGCAAGACGGTTTGTCATGATTCCCCATTAGCCATAGCTACGTCCTTACCGCTCAGTTTAACGAATTATGGCTGCTATATGTCTACACTAGCTTGAAAGTGAGTAGGGAGTAGGGAATGGAGAAAACCACTTTCATCTCCAAGAGAAGCTGTGCTACGCGCATCTAGAGTCATGGTGTAGGCAGTATGATCTGTTATGTATTTAAGCTGTATGTTCACTACTTTTAATCATAGATGACTGTTAGTCGTCAACAATAGATCAAGTAGTTATGTGATTTATACAAGTTTTCGCTTATGTAGGCTACTCCTCAAGGAACAAAAATAAATGATAATTTTTCTTATCTACTAATTTATCTGTTTCAGCCGTTCCGAAATACTTGATTCTGTATTGCCAAACAATTATTTTGGTAATGCGGAAGAATCAAATAACCATGCAATTGGATTGACCTCATTTACCGCCACCGGATATCTGCTACCAGATGCACCTGTTTTCACACTAATTACAAACACCAAATGGAGCAAAAAAGTTATAATTATAGCTTGTAAAAGTCTTTCCCGCATTAGCCTTGCTCCTCATTAACGAATTATTACACCCGGCTCCTATCACACCGAATCTTAAACATAAATAAATAAACTGAATATTCACTCATGCACCCATATCTTGATTATATCCGGAAATTCTCTGGTCAAAGTGCAGATAACTTTACCAAACAGTATCTTCATCTAATTAATACACAATCAAATATGAATTTTTAACTTGTCAATTTTGATGAAAATACTTTATTAAATGTGAATAGGGAGTAGGGGATAGCCATCTTGCTATATGCGGGTAGCAGGGCAACTTCTCTAGGAGATGAGATAATACAGCAATCCGATTTAAGTTGTGAAAAATGGTGTACCGTTGACTGATGACTGGTGACTGTTAACCTTCAACTGTCAACCGTTAAAACCCTACATGTAAGATTTCACGAATCCTGCTCGGACTGCTGTACTTGCTTGTGTGCCTCATCTACTAGTCCACCCCATAAGTTCTGTGAAATGGTATTAGTAGAAAATGATTACAAGCTGCTACGGGTCAAGACTTCTCCCTACTTAATCCGTATAATCCTCCATCGGTGTGCAGGAACAGACAAAATTGCGATCACCGAATGCAGCGTCAATCCGACCGACACTGACCCAAAACTTACTATCCCGTGTCCAGGGTGCAGGATAAGCTGCTTGTTCGCGACTGTAGGGATGGTTCCATTCCCCGGTAATTAAGCTTGCGGCTGTATGGGGAGCATTTTTGAGGGGATTGTCGGTGATATCCATTTTCCCTGCTTCAATGGCGGCAATTTCAGCGCGAATGGCAATTAAAGCATCACAAAAACGGTCAAGTTCTGGTTTTGACTCGCTTTCTGTGGGTTCCACCATAATCGTTCCCGCTACGGGCCATGATACAGTGGGGGCATGGAAGCCATAGTCCATCAAACGTTTGGCCACATCGTCAATTTCAATATTGGCAGTTTTTTTCAGATTACGCAAATCCAAAATACACTCATGGGCTACGTAACCATTACTACCCTTATACAGAACCGGGTAATAATTTTCTAAACGTTTGGCGATGTAGTTGGCGTTGAGGATAGCGATCTTAGTTGCTTCTGTTAACCCAGCAGCACCCATCATCGCAATATACATCCAGGAAATCACCAAAATACTCGCACTTCCCCAGGGTGCAGCCGAAACTGCTCCAATTCCCTGATTTCCTCCCGTAGGTACAACGGGATGACTGGGTAAAAACGGCACTAAGTGAGCCGCCACCCCAATGGGTCCCATCCCTGGACCACCACCACCGTGAGGGATACAGAAGGTTTTATGCAGGTTCAAATGGCAGACATCTGCACCGATGTCACCGGGACGACATAAACCAACCTGAGCATTCATGTTTGCCCCATCCATGTATACCTGACCACCGTACTCATGGACAATGGCGCAAATTTCTTGGATTGCCGCTTCAAATACACCGTGGGTGGAAGGATAGGTAACCATCAACGCGGCTAATTGATCGGCATATTTAGCTGCCTTCGCCTTCAAGTCTGCCACATCGATATTACCATCGCGATCGCAATTTACAGCCACTACTTTCATCCCGCACATCACCGCACTTGCGGGGTTAGTTCCGTGAGCAGAAGTGGGAATTAAACAAATACGGCGATCGCTTTCTCCCCGACTGCGATGGTACTCCCTAATTACCAGTAATCCCGTATATTCTCCCTGGGAACCAGCGTTGGGTTGGAGGGATATACCCGCAAATCCGGTAATTTCTGCTAACCAGGTTTCCAACTGCTGGAATAGAATTTGATACCCTTTAGTTTGGCTTGGGGGTGCAAAGGGGTGAATCTGGCCAAACTCTGCCCAAGTTACCGGCATCATTTCGGCGGTAGCATTCAATTTCATCGTACAGGAACCCAGGGGTATCATGGAAGTAGTTAGGGATAAATCCTGCCGTTCCAACCGTGATAAATACCGTAATAATTCTGTTTCCGAATGGTAACTATTAAAAACTGGGTAGGTAAGATAGGGACTTTGACGAGTAGCTATAGCCGGGGAAATTTCATCCTGTAACTCATCCAAATTAAAGGGTAATTGATCCGTACCAGCAAAAATAGCCAACAGGTCAATTATATCCGCCTCCGTGGTGGTTTCATCCAGAGAAATTCCCACCCCATCCGACGGGAAAATTCTCAAATTAATTTTCTTTGCTTCGCATCGATCGAGAATATCAGCCAAATCGCGATCGCCTAATTCCACCCGCACAGTATCAAAGAACCTTACGGACCCCAAACCATAACCCAGACGTTTTAAACCAGCTGCCAATAGGTTGGTATATCTGTGTACCCGTTCCGCAATTTTCCGTAAACCCTGGGGACCATGATATACCGCATACATACTCGCCATCACCGCCAACAACACCTGGGCAGTGCAAATATTACTTGTCGCCTTTTCCCGACGGATATGCTGTTCACGGGTTTGTAAAGCCAATCTCAGGGCTGTTTTACCATGTACATCCTTCGATACACCAACAATCCGCCCCGGAACCAAACGCTTATATTCCTCCCTAGTCGCAAAATACGCCGCATGGGGACCACCATAACCCAGGGGAATACCGAAACGCTGGGTACTACCAACGGCAATATCCGCACCCAACTCTCCCGGTGGTGTTAATAAACACAAACTCAACGGGTCAGCCGCAACCGTTACCAACGCTCCAACCCCATGGGCTCTGGCAATAAATTCCCGGTAATCATACACCGTCCCGTCCGTCGCTGGATATTGGAGAATCGCCCCAAAAATCGGTGTTTGAAAATCAAACCCTTGGTGGTCGCCAACAATTACCTCAATCCCTAACGCCTCAGCCCGTGTCTGTAACACGTCGATTGTTTGGGGATGGCAATCCTGAGCCACAAAAAAACTATTCGCCTTGGTTTTGGCCACCGCAAAACTCATACTCATAGCCTCTGCGGCGGCAGTTGCTTCATCTAACAGGGATGCATTGGCAATTTCCAACCCCGTTAAATCAATTACCATCGTTTGGAAGTTGAGTAAAGCCTGCAAACGACCCTGAGCAATTTCCGGTTGGTAGGGAGTATAGGCTGTATACCAACCCGGATTTTCCAAAATATTCCGTAAAATTACAGGGGGAGTAATACAGTTATAATACCCCATGCCAATATAGGAACGGTAAACCTGATTTTGAGCGGCAATTTGCTTCAGGGTAGCCAATGCAGCAGTTTCACTTAAAGGCTCCGGTAGATTTAAAACCTGTTCCCGACGGATATTAGCTGGAACCGTGAGCGCAATTAATTCATCCAAACTGGAAATCCCCAAAACCTCCAGCATTTTTTCCACTTGGTCTGGGGATGGGCCAATATGGCGGTTGACAAAACCCCCTAACCTATCCTCAACTCCTTTATCTGTAGTCGATGCAAGCGTTGACTGCGGACGAGGTGCATAGATAACCACAAATAATCTTCTCCGAACGCGACTACTTAATTCTTAACATTTTGCAATCAGTATAGGTGAGGAAACGGTGGTAATGTATCGATTTAGTTAAAATTTGTTGATGGTTTGAAGAAACAGGGAAAAACTTTTAGGGAGTAGGGAGTAGGGAGTGGTAGGAAAATCAAGCATTACTCAAGGCTTGCAGGTTGAGGCTTTAATAAACCATGATTCTTGACTTATTTGTGTCTCCCCGTATTTGCCTGTTGGTGGATGCGATCGCTAGCTTTTTTTGTAGTACCATTTCACTAAAATTTTGACATATACATTTTCTTCCCCTACCCCCCTCAGCTATCACTTCCAATGTCAAACGGTATAATACCTCTTCCCCCCTCCTCCAAACCCCAGAAAAAATAGTATATTTTATTACCTAAATCCAATTAGCAGTCAACCATCAACAGTTAACACTCAAAAGTCAAATACTCAAAAAAACAGTATATTTTATCACTTAATTTTCACAACCATCATGATGTCATCTACCTATGAATAAATATCTGCTTCAGCGTCTGTTAACCTCCCTTCCCACATTAATCGCCATCAGTCTGGTGATTTTTACAATTTTGGCATTAGCACCCGGAGACCCAATGGGTGAGTTTGCCCTGAATCCATCGATTACAGCAGAAGTCAGAGAAAATATTAGAAAATCTTTCGGTTTAGATCAACCAATATATATTCGCTATTTCAAATGGATTGTAGCCTTTGTTACTGGCGATATGGGCTATTCATTTACTAGTCGTAGTCCAGTGAGTGACTTAATTCTTCAGCGTCTACCAACAACGCTGTGGGTAGTTGGTTCTGCCTACTTTTTTGGTGCATTATTAGCTGTTCCTTTGGGGGTAATTTCTGCTCTCAAACGCAATACTATCTTTGATACAATTTTGACAACGTTAGTATTTATTGGTTTTTCTCTGCCGACTTTTTTTACGGGCTTACTATTTATCATTATTTTTAGTGTGCAATTAAAGTGGTTTCCTTTTATTTATAACAGTACTTTAGAAGTCCAAGATTGGGGTAGTTTGGTAGAACAAATCAAACAATCAATTATGCCAATTTCTGTATTAGCCCTGTGGCAAATTGCAATGTTAATGCGTTTTGTGCGGTCGGAGGTATTAGAAAATATTCACCAAGATTATGTGCGTACTGCCTATGCCAAGGGATTATCTAATTTTCGAGTGATTATTTATCATATTTTACGCAATGCCTTGATTCCAGTCGTAACTTTGGTTGCTTTAGATATTCCCAGTGTGTTTACTGGAGCTTTAGTGACAGAAAAGGTGTTTCGAGTTCCGGGAATTGGAGCCTTATTAATTGATTCAATTTACCATAATGATACGCCTGTAATTATGTCCATTACCTTTATCTATGCGATTCTCATTGTTTTATTTAATTTGGTGGCGGATATTCTTTATAGTTTTCTTGATCCTCGTGTTAATTATACTAAGACGTAACATGTTACGCCTCTACAGGGGTAACATGTTACGTCTCTATGGGAATTGGTAACAGGTAAAATATCTCCACTTTTTAGATGATTTTACGTGATTTCTGAACTAGCAATTTTAGATTATTAAATTTAAACATGATATTTTATGGTCAAAACAATACTGAAAAAAATTGCCAACTCCCAACCCGTATCTGGATTAACTACCGCAAAGAAATCTGATAATTTAGGAAACAGAGGTAAAGATGGATGGAGGAAATTTCGACGCAATCCCCAAGCCATATTCGGTACAGTTATCCTAGTGATTATTGTCTTGGGTGTAATTTTTGGACCACTGGTTTATGGTAATTCTGTCAATCAAATTGACTTTGCCAAATCAACCCTTCCTCCGAGTTGGCAACATCCCTTTGGAACTAATGATTTAGGTCAAGATATTTTAGCAAGGATATTATATGGTGGCAGAATCTCCATTGCTGTGGGGATTTTTTCCATGTTGGTGGCCATATCTTTAGGGATATTAATTGGTGCAATGTCGGGATTTTATGGTGGTTGGATCGATATGATATTAATGCGATTTACCGATTTGTGTTTAGCCCTTCCCCGACTACCCCTACTATTACTAATTATATTTTTGTTTCGCGATTCCCTCAAAGCGATCGCAGGAGCGGAGTTAGGTATATTTATCTTAATTGTTCTTCTGATTGGGGGATTAAACTGGATGTCTGTTGCGAGGTTGGTTCGAGCGGGTTTTTTAACAGTCCGGGAAATGGAATTTGTGATTGCAGCTCGTGCAATAGGAGCTTCACCGAGTCGTTTAATCTGGATTCATATTCTCCCCAATGTTATCAGTCCGGTGTTGGTCTCTGCAACCCTTTCTGTAAGTGCTGCAATTATCACTGAATCTACTTTGAGTTTCCTCGGTTTAGGTTTTCCTCCAGATATCCCCACTTGGGGAAGAATGCTCTATGACGCACAAAATTTTTTAGAAATTGCTCCCCATATGGTCATCTTCCCCGGTAGTGCCATATTTGTCACTGTCTTAAGTATTAATTACATCGGTGATGCTTTGAGGGATGCCCTAGACCCGAGATTATCATGATTTTACCTGAATGGGATTGATATCCTAAAATTACGTGAGTTAGATGAATCACAAAGTATGAAACTTTCGTCCAGCAATATTCGTGTCAAGTAAAAGTTTTTAAAAACCTCATAATCTACGGAGAATAAAATCAGTAAAATGGGAATCGTTAGTTATTGACTTTGTTCTCAACTAAACCCAGAGATTAGTTTGAACATGAACTGACAAAATCTTGGATTCGCAAAGATTATAGAGTTTAAAGTTCGTCGAATTCACGTTAAAATTCGGGTGTGAATTGAAAATTTTGCGTTTTGTAGAGACGTGACATTCCTCAATTCAGCGACCTCACCCATTCCCTATTCCCTTTTCCACTCTTTAATATTCCAAGTTTTGGTATCCCAAGGGGTCAATTCCACCCCAACTAAACGATTACTAATACCATCTACTTCTGCACGGGCAACCAAGGGAATAACAACCGCATCTTGAATTAACAAATCATTCATTTTGATAAACAACTGCTGTCGTTTTTGGGTATCTAATTCTGTGGTTGACTGTTTCCAGAGTTTATCGTATTCCGGGTTACAATAACGGGCATAGTTCTGTTTAGACCAATTATTTTGCTTGGTGGGAATTTCTGCACAAGTCCAATTTTTCATGTATGCACCGGGGTCGGGATTGCTATTACCGCTAGAAAACATTTGCATATCAGCTTGAAAGCGGTTAATTGTATCTGGATTAGCTGGGTCGCCGGAAAATAATATACTGGGGTCAATACTTTTTAATTCCACTTTTACCCCTAAAGAAGTTAAATTTTGCTTGACAATTTCCTGGATTTTTTGTCTCAATGGATTCACCGAAGTCTGAAACAAAATACTCAATTCCACACCACCTTTATCAAGAATACCATTGCCATTACTATCTTTCCATCCAGCTTCCTGCAATAAAGCAGCAGCCTTTTCTAAATTAAATTCCAATTTATTATTCGGTGAAGCGTAACTTTCTGGTGCAACTAAAATATTTGCTGTGGGAGTGGCTGTCACCCCATACAATTGTTTGACAATGGTTTTGCGGTCAATGGCATAATTAAAGGCTTGACGTACTTTTTTATCGCGGAAAAACGGATGGGGAAATTTTAAACTTGAACGTTCACCTTCACTTGTTTGTTGATTCGGGTCAGTTTGATTCAGCAAAATTCGCTCGACAAAACTGCCCTTACTTACCCTTACTTGTCCTTTTCCAGCCGATTCCAACTGTTTGAGAATTGGTGCTTCCACCAACAAATTCCAAGCAAAGTCTGCATCTTGAGTTTGCAAAACTGCTCTTGCTGCGGAGGTTGCATCTCCACCACCTTTGAGTTCTACCCGTTTAAAGAAGGGTTTACCAGCTTCGCGAAAGAAGGGATTTGGCTCATAAATAATAATATCACCGGGCTTAAATTGAACAACACGATAGGGACCAGTTCCGATGGGTTGGAGATTTGCTGGTGCTTCCCTTGCATTGGCTCCATTATATTTAGCAAAAATATGACGGGGTAAAATCATCCCATTTAAACCGACAAAAGGTAGGGACCAAGCAGGATTTTTATCGTGAAAATTGATTTTCACTGTATATTTATCGACTGCTTCGACACTTTTGACGGCTTCATAATTACCAGTGGTGGTTGCAGCAACGGCTGGATTAGAAAGATATTGATAGGTAAACACCACATCATCGGCTGTAAAAGGAGTTCCATCCGACCATTTCACATCTTGTTTTAACTTCCAGGTGACAGATTTACCATCTTTAGCTAATCCTCCATTTTCAATGCTAGGAATTTCTGCGGCTAAAAATGGAATTAATTGAGCATTCTCGTCAAAACTAGCTAATGGTTCATAGGTAATCCGACTACCTTCAAAATCCTTACTACCGGGAGACAAATGGGGATTTAGGATAGTTGGTGCTTGCCAATACAATAGCTTTAAAAGGGTATTATTTGCAGTCGCATTTGAAGATTGTGGATTATTCGATGCACCTGGTTGTGGGGGTGAGCAAGCTGTGAGCAAAAATATGCCTGTAATGGAAACCGAGAATATTTGATTGCGCAACGGTTTTCGGAATAACTGACTGAGGATGGACATGTTGTTAGCAGGCGAAAATCATAAATTATCTAATTGTATATCTTGAGGCTTGATTGTCTAGCAACCTATGTTGAAAATTTGAACATATTTTCTTGACATTTGCATTTATTCATCATCGAGAAATGTCTGGAGGAATGCAAATAATTATTTTTTGACTACAAGGGTGAGTCAATCTTGGGATAACTTCCGTTTGCCAAAAAAACATTGCAAACAAATAACTATGTACAAGTCTATAGATAACAGCCAAATTGCAGCCAACCGAGCATTAGAAATAGAGATATTTACCAATCAAATGAAGCAAGGAGTCTGGTGCTTAGGGGTTGCGGCTTGGATATTTGCTAGTTTAGAACGCGCGATCGCAATTTTTTCTACTTCCTATTTACATCTTGCTAGTCTTACCCAATTATTCCCACCAATATTATTTTTATTGACTTGGTTATTCCTCAAACCGGAAGTAACTCCAACCCCAATTCCCACTTATTTCCCCCTGATTCATACAAATGAAAGTCAGCAACTTAGCTCGGACTATTCACCCTCTCCCCTCAAACTGAAAAAATTTCATTTAATCAGCCAAGAATATATATTACCCTTTTCCTATCTTTGCCAAATTTACCACTTACTCAACCTCAAACATCTAGAAACAATCCATCGATTTAGCTTAAACCATCTGCAAATTGTCAGTGTCACCCATACCCAACCCACCCGACAGGGTGGCAAAATCAAGTTCACCACAGTCTTGAATTCTCCCTGGAATCCTCTACGTATCTGGAGACAACCAATTGTGGAAGTGGATTTAACCCTACACAATCCCTACACAGTTGAATTAAGTATCCCCGTTTACAACCACAAACGCATCACCGTCATGTTTAACGTTCTTCCCCTCACAGAAAAAGAACATTACTTTTTTATTGACATCTATAGCGATTTACAATGGTTCCGACCATTTTTGCAAATTATCCTCCACTTTGCTGCTTGTCTCACCCTATTTGAAGACCTATCCTACCTCAAATCCCTCCAACAGCGTCAAGTACAAAAGTTATTCCAGGAAAATCAGTTTTCTCAGCACCAAAATATGTGGTTATATCGGCGGTTTGTAGAGGTTTGGGACGGGAATGTGTAGAGACGACCCGACGGGTCGTCTCTACGGAATTTGTCAAAATTTATTTTTTCCCGACACCCATTGCCATCTAAATGTCAATATATCCTCAAATTTTCCGCAAAAAATCTAGGTTGAATGAAACTTTTCTACTAAAATGAAATATTAACTACAGAATTTAATCATTACTTTAGCTATCAACCGAGGTTTGCTAGTGCATTCGCCTTCTCAAGTTCCTTCCCCCCAAACTCAAAACTCTTCTGCGTCGAATGTTGTGCCGATTGGTACAAATTCCAAGCCTCAGCGTGTTTCGGGTGGATTTGCTCTGCTTGATAGTTTGCAACGACATGGTGTAGAGTACATTTTCGGCTATCCCGGTGGAGCAATTCTACCGATTTACGATGATCTCTACAAGGTCGATGCAACTGGTGCTGGAATTAAGCATATTTTAGTCCGACATGAACAAGGTGCATCCCATGCGGCTGATGGTTATGCAAGGGCTACAGGGAAGGTCGGTGTTTGCTTTGGAACTTCAGGTCCAGGTGCGACGAATTTGGTGACGGGGATTGCCACTGCCTATATGGATTCAGTGCCAATGATAGTTGTCACGGGACAGGTTCCCCGTGCGGCAATTGGTACGGATGCATTTCAGGAAACTGATATCTATGGTATCACCTTACCAATTGTGAAACATTCCTATGTCGTGCGTGACCCGAAAGATATTGCCCGAATTGTTGCGGAGGCTTTTTATATTGCTAGTACAGGTAGACCTGGACCTGTTTTGATTGATGTTCCCAAGGATGTAGCCCTAGAAGAGTTTGATTATGTCCCTGTAGAACCGGGTTCGGTGAAACTTCCTGGTTATCGACCCACCGTCAAAGGTAATCCTCGACAAATTAACGCCGCAATTCAATTAATTCGTGATAGCCGTCGTCCTTTATTGTATGTTGGTGGTGGCGCGATCGCATCTAATGCCCATTTAGAAGTGCGTCAGTTGGCAGAGATGTTTAATATCCCCGTCACTACAACTTTGATGGGAATTGGTGCTTTCGATGAACACCATCCTTTGTCTGTGGGAATGCTAGGGATGCATGGTACTGCCTATGCTAACTTTGCTGTCACTGATTGCGATTTACTCATTTGTGTGGGTGCAAGATTTGATGACCGAGTCACTGGTAAGTTGGATGAGTTTGCCTCCCGTGCTAAAGTTATCCATATCGATATTGACCCCGCAGAAGTCGGTAAAAACCGCATTCCAGATGTGCCCATTGTTGGGGATGTCCGCACGGTTTTACAGGATATGTTACGCCGTATCCAGGATATGGAACTGAAACCCATACCCCACCAAACGGAAGAATGGTTGCGCCTAATCGGACGCTGGAAGGAGGAGTATCCCCTAATTGTTCCCCGATACCCCGATAGTATTTCCCCCCAAGAAGTAATTGTGGAGTTAGCAAATCAAGCTCCCCATGCCTATTACACCACTGATGTCGGTCAACACCAAATGTGGGCAGCCCAATTCTTGAAAAATGGCCCACGACGCTGGATTTCCAGTGCGGGATTAGGAACGATGGGTTTTGGTGTCCCCGCAGCAATGGGTGCAAAGGTCGCTTTCCCAGACAAAGAGGTTATCTGTATTAGCGGTGATGCCAGTTTCCAAATGTGTTTACAGGAATTGGGCACACTTGCACAATATGGAATTAATGTCAAAACATTTATTTTAAATAATGGTTGGCAAGGGATGGTGCGACAATGGCAGCAAGCATTTTACGGAGAGCGTTATTCCAACTCGAATATGGAAGTGGGAATGCCTGATGTGGAATTGCTTTGTCAAGCCTATGGAATCAAGGGAATGGTGGTCAGTAAGCGAGAAGAATTAAAAGATGCGATCGCTCAAGTTCTCGCTTTTAATGGACCAGTTGTGGTTGATGTGCGTGTCACCAAGGATGAAAACTGTTATCCAATGGTTGCACCAGGTAAGAGCAACGCCAATATGTTGGGTTTACCCAAGCAAGCACCGAAAACAATTGACGAACCAATTTATTGCGGTAATTGTGGTGCCAAAAATTCTCCTCACAACAACTTCTGTCCAGAATGCGGTACTAAATTGTAGGTGATTTACCTTGGTTTGGAGTGGGGACTTAAGTCCTCACTTACCAATTGCACAAAAAACCTAGTGATTCCTCAACCGATGCAACTCTACACTATTTTTTCGATTCATCAGAGGTCAAGGTAGGTTGGGTGAAACGCAGTGGAACCCAACAAATTCTCTGACACAGAAAACCAGTAAACCCTCAACTTCAATGAAATCGGAAAATTAATTCAAATATCCTGATTAATCGTTACCCAAGAAATTGATTGTTGGGTTACGGTGCAGAAGATAACCATATCCCTCTTGTTTGATTCGGTACACCTCCACCCAACCTACACAATTCAAGGTTGAAGGCTCTAAATAAACCGTATTGTAGTATAAAAAATCTAAGTGTAAGCTTCAACAACGAACATTTATCTGCTTGGACTATAATGCAATACAGTTCAGTTAAGGGTAATTGTAGAAGGTAATTGTAGTGGAACCCAACAAAGTCTTGAAAATGGTTCGGTATGGCTCACCGCAAAGTTGGGTTTTCGGCTCTAACACCAAGCGTATTGGACTATAATGGCACAAAGGCGCAAACATTGCCCTGAAGGACAATCATTAAACCTATGGCTTATAGTGATTTCAAAACTGTTGGCTCTGTTAAATCTGCCTTTGGACTGACCACAGTTGAAAACGTGCAGTTTTTAACGAATGTGGCTCCAGTTAAACCAAGTGAAATCCTGACGGCGATCTTAGCAGAAAATCTACCATTAGCGACAGCAAGTAGTAGTGAGAAAGCCCGATCCGAGTTAATAATTAGCCCCGTTTTAGTGGAAGTTAGACGACAACTCGATCGCAAAATTGGATTGTTTTCCGGTGAGGATTTTACGGTAGATGTAGAAGCAAAACTCAGTGGACGCTGTGATTTTTTGATTAGCCGATCAGCAGAACAACTCGAAATCGAAGCACCAGTTGTTGTGTTGGTTGAAGCAAAACAAGCAGATTTAAAGTTGGGGTTAGGACAGTGCATGGCGGAAATGGTTGCAGCGCAACGATTTAATCAATTGAGGGAAAAGCCGCTTCCCGTAATTTATGGTTGTGTTTCTAGTGGGATACTATGGCGATTTCTCAAGTTGGAAGGTACGGTAGTGACGATCGATCTCACTGATTATGCGATTACTCCAATCGAGCGGATTTTGGGTTACTTGGTGTGGATGGCAGAAAAAGGTTAATTTTAGCTTGGGTTCGGACACACGACAGGTTTTAATTGTCTCTGAACATTGCTTACAATCAAGAAACTGTATTTGACATACTCATTCGAGGGTAAATGAAAGTTCTCCTGGATTGCTATTTTTGCGATTAGTCAGTCAAATTTTCGATTTGACTATCCAGGTTATACAACAAGCGATTTAGTACACCCAAAGCTTCAATTTGATCTGGACTGACATTCGGATTTTTTAACATTCGAGCTTGGAGTTCGTGTAATTTATGACTTAACTGCTGAGAAATACCTAAAGCATTATGACTTAATTTCGCCAGTTGTTGTTGCTGATAAAACTTCAAAGCCGCACCACGCAATACTTGTAGGGTTGCCTCTTCTCCATACATTCCTGGCATGACTCGAATTCTCACCATCAAACGTTGTTGTTGATACAGGTATTCTCGTTCAACTTGCTTCGGTTCTGAAATCGTTTGTAGTGGTAATTTGGCAAACCGTTTCAATTCATTCAATCCACCCTGAAACACTGATAAGGGTAATTTTTCTAACACAGATTGTAAAACACCATTTTCACTCCAGAGGATTCGACCTTTGTAGGGTAAACGTTCAAAATAAAGACGACCAATTCCCCGATTAATGACACGAGCGATTAATTCTGCTAAGAATTGTTTGGGGGGAAGGGTTGGTAACAGACCTAGTGGATTGAGGTCATCCGGATGGGGAATACATAAAATCGGTAAATCTTCGATTTTTTTTGTGTTAATTGCTGCTTCTAAATTAGTCAGTGTTTGCAGGGGTATGTGGGTGTTGAGGGAAGGATGGGTATTTGCGGTTGGGGGTGATGGTTCGGGAAGTTGCTGGGGAAATTCGTATTCTGCTATCAGTGTACTAGGAGTGGTTGGTGGTGACTGTTCTGGTTCCAACTCGTTTTGGGGGGATACTTCCGTGGATGTTGGCGGAACTTGAACCGAATTCTTAAAATTTAAGTAGGCAGAAAGCAGTTCTCGATGTTGTTCAGCTGTGATAACGTAGATAGACACCGTGCGATTAACATAGGCAAGAATGCGGCTAGCATACTCCAAAGCTGCTCCATCTTGAGGATTTACCATCCCCAATATCAGAGTTTTATCTTCAACGGTTAAAGGTAAAATCTGATGGTATAGACAAGCTTCAAAACATAAGTATACTTCAATCAAGCGAAATATCTCCGCTCGCCTTTCTTGCGAGTTCCAATCAAATTCGGAATTCAACGGAGATGAGTCCTGTCCCTGGTTTTGTATATACGCTGAATTGTCCTGAGAAGACAGCATAGCCATTTTTTCGCTCGGATGTATCTTTCTATCCTATTGTGCCCACCTGTGACTGGATATTAAACATTTGCCAAGCTTTTTTGTTTATTGGTGAAATTTTTATCAAGGTTTCAGTATACTGGGTTACATTTCTATCTATACCTAATCATGATTCAAATTGGTATTTAATGTTTGAGGGAATGAATCATGCGATCGCCTAATCCTGAATTTTGAGCGAGTAAATTATAGACCTTGGGTGACGGATTGGTTTTTCCTCTACTCCCTACTCCCTAGAAATCTTAGGGATTTGCTCCAAATACAGAACTATTTATGATTGGGTACGGATAGATTGAGCAGCGAGGTAGATTTTTGTCCATTCACCCATGACTTGGTGGTGTTTTAATTTGAGTTGTGGGGCGATCGCTTCAAATTCAATCCCCTGTTTGCGCATTTCCAGGATTTGCGCTTGGGTGGGGGTGAGTTGTTGACGCAGTTTTTCCCACTGGTTGGGGGTTAAACCTAAATTATGTTCTTCCAGGGAAGTACCTAACCAAGCATTTACGAGTTCAGTTTGACCTTTGAGTGCAAAAACGCGTACTGCATGGTAACTGATTTTTTCCCGAAGACGATAGATGTCCCGAATTGGTTTGCCTAGTTTTTTGGCGATCGCCTCTTGGGTTTTACCTTGGAGGTACATACGTAACCATTCGACAGCTTCTGCTCCCAGGTTTTCCTCGAGGTATTCCTCAAACTCGATTTGCACTTGTCTGCGCAGGTTTTGCTGTTCTTCCTGTTCCTGTTGCTCTTGATAGTCATCAATCGCTTGATTATCGATCAAACTAATGCTGTTTTCCCCGTCATCTCCTCCAATTTCTTCGGATACGAGCTTAATCAGGTCGTTACTGGGTACTTGGGTCAAACCACCGCGTTGGGTGCGTCGCAAATAGTTGACAAATCTGTACACCAATAGGGGTTGGTTACGAATCGGACGCAAACAGTATTCTTCTACGCTTGCGAACAACAGCGCGTTTTGTAAGCGTGGTTCGGTGGTCAACTTGGCAATATATATCATTTGCTGCTGCATGTATTTATCACTGTGCAGCAATTCTTGAATCACTTCTTGCAAAACATCCAATACTGTCCGTTGGCGATCGCGACTGAGGGCTACCCATGTTTTAATTTTATTCCGCAGGGTGACTAAACTACCTAAACGTTGGGTTAAGTTCTTGTAAGCAACTTCCCGACCTTTACCTAAATATCGCTGTTGCAGAATCCGAAACCGATATTCCATCGCTTGCTTGGCAATTTGCAAATCCCGGGGAGCTAATTCTTCAAACCGCTTCCAATCATCACCAACCAACCAACTAACAATACTTTCACGATTGACAACACTATACTGCGGACACTCGCTCGCAAGTCGCGATCGCCAATATTCGACAATTTTTTTTCCTTCCGATACCATTACGAGATTGCGCTCCTGGAAACCCTGTGTTAAAGCTTGCATTACAACCCCCTGTTTTTCCACTATTGTTGTTTACATTGGCAATTGCACCCGACCCGATTTCCTGTCACTTTCGACATCCACACAGGTTTAATACGTCTTGACTAACACCACTTATGCAGTCTTTAACTCAGCTAGGACAAAAATTTTTCGCCCTTTCCCCAATTCCATCTTTGCTCTCCCTACAGAAAAGTCCATATTCTTCCCGCTTTGCCTAAATATTAACTTTTATGAAGAAAGTCATCTTGATGAATTGACAACAGGTGTGACAAATGCAACTGTAAAGCCAGCAGAAAGCTTACAGGGGTAAAGTTCTCAACATTTTTGCATCTTACTCAACTGGATGACCAAGAAATGGTATCGTCGATAATTAAGACACATAAAAACATTGATTAGTTTCAACATCTAATAATATATCGCCCCCCTAAAATCGGGAGAATAGACCTGAAAAATCAGAATTATACTTCGCACGCTAATATATTTCCCTTTTATTTTGTTGACAGTTGACAGGTGATGGTTGAACATTAAGCCTTAACCATCCGGAGGAAAAGCTCACTTTTTTGGTCATGTAAAGTATAAGATATGGGATGGATGCAGTAGCAAAATATACGATAATAGACACATGTTTGTTTATATCTCCCTTCCATACCTAACTTTTTGAACAACGAAAATTTTATCCACATATTGATTCCCCATAATTTTTTCCATCCAGGTAATATTTGCGATCGCGTTTCACTAGGTTTGCAAATAGCAGGTTATAGAAATTAATTCCTCCTGTCTCCTATATTCTGTCTCCAGAAATTTTTCTCTCCTAAATGGGTAACTTAGGTAAATAGGCAAACCGTGGTTATTTAGGAGGAATGCTACAATGAACGCAATTGGGCGAACAATCTTACTGATATTACCAACAATTGCAATCTTGACTGGGATAGGAAAGGTAGCAGCTCTAGACCCTGGTGGTTGCTTTATGGTGGACTCTTCAGGAAGAACCATTAGCCTAGGGAGTTTGTGTGGCATTTCGACACCAGCACAAAATACGAGAGTTTTTCGGATTCCGATCAAACGTCGAATCCATCGTACTCCGGTGGTCGAGGTGACATTTAACGGTAATCAGGTATTTGAAATGATAGTGGATACAGGTGCAAGCGCAACACTAATTAATCAGAGAATGGCAAATGCCCTATCATTAAAACCAACCAGTACAATTCAAGCACGGATAGCCGACGGTAGCCAAATTGAACTGAAAACCGGGATTGTTCGTTCGGTTGCAGTGGGGGGTGCAGTTGCGAGAAATATAGAAGTTGCGATCGCTCCTCAAGCGGAAATCGGTTTACTGGGTCATGATTTTTTTGGTGATTACGATGTGAAAATTTTGGAGAAGGTGGTCGAGTTTCACCGACGGTGATTTTGGATTTTGGATTTTAGATTACCAGTCAACAATCAACAGCCAACAGATATCTATTCTATAATTTCACACAATATTTTCCGTAACGACGCGACGGATTATTTCGGTGACACTTGCAGCCATACGTGCATCCAATTCTATCCAACTACCGGGACTAGTAACTCCCCGTAATGTTATCGCAAGGGAACGCCATTGATCACCTGGATTGTGAGTTGGCGATCGCGTTTCCAAAAATTGGACGTATCCAACGTAGGTGATTTCGTTTTGATTACGGGTTTGACTGTAACCATTGCCAAGTTTGGAAATAATTACAAGTGAAGTCACTGCTTTTTCTAAACCGAGGGTTTCGATTGCAACTTCAATATATCTAGCTCGGTCATGACCTAAAACCTGGACTAGGTTACTCAAACTATGCCATTGTCCACCAGGAAGACGAGCATTTTGATTAAGATGTAAATGCCCAGCTAACATGGACATCAATCGGGTTAAATCGTAAGCGGAAACATAATTTTTATCCACTTCTAAACTGGTTCCTGGTGCTGTCAGAAGAACCCTTCCCGTGTTGCGATCGATTAATTTAGGTTGAGTTAAAAAGGGAGATTCACCATAGCCACTGCGAAATTCCAAGTTTTGATTCCCAGTAATTTTTTGCAACCAATTTTCTAGATTGTAAGGTGTTTGAAACATTTTCAACATCGCCGCAACTTGGTTAGAGGAAGCAATTTTGTGACGATAGGTGACTACATCTAAAGCTAAATCAATAAATGGGTAATTAGAATTAGTGATATAACAAGTTTCAATATCAATATCAGGAAATTTTCGATTCGCCTCACAAACCGTATTCACCAAGGGAATAATTTTTGTCACACTCCAAAATTGACGTTTACTCCTGGCATTTTTCCCTAACCAACGGGTTTGCATTTGTCCATTAACTAATTTACCTAAACAAACACAAGCCTCAGTAATTTGATTATCTAAAAAACCTAGACTTTGGGTATCAATATGGGGAATCACGCCAACATTGGGATAGGCTACATAGTTACTAGGAAGGAAATTTGCCTCATGTTTAACAGCTAAACGCTGAGGATATTGATTGATTTCCGCTAGGTATTTAGAGTTTTGAATTCCCCGATGTAAAAATGCCGCATCTTCATTACTACTTAAGCTAGTCGCCCTTCCAATAGCTAGTAATTTTTGATAAACTTGCTCATTATTGCTATTACTAAGTACCTCTGGTAAGCATTTACAATTCAAAAGATTTTGCGCAAAAATTCTATCATATACAGGAAAAGGTAATCCCAAAAAATCACAAAATTGTTTAACTGCACTGCGACTGCGAGGACCAAAATCACCATCGATAAACTTACCACCGGGATATAATCCTAATCCCCGCAAGTTAGCTTGAATTTGGGTGACTAACTCCCTATCAGCCTTGACTTGTGCTTCCGTTAAGGGGGAAGTAATATTTTCTAATCGCATATTTGAGGATACAGAATGTAGAATACAGGAGACATAATATAGGAAACAAGAGATAGAATACAGAGGAAAAATTATAAAATTAAAGATAAATATCGGGACAAAATCAAGAATATTTTGTGAGAGATATTAATCTGGTTATTAATCATTAAAAAACAATTAGGGAAAGAAGCAGAAAACGCTGTATAAAAAACGCTTTCTGCATTACGCAATGCCCGCTTCGATCTAAAAATCGAGTTATTTGCGTGCAAATTTAAATACAAAGGCTTGGATCGATATTCCGAAATGAATTTGAATTTGATATGAAGGGAGTAGGGAATGGGAACGGGGAAAGGCAATAAATTTAAGACAGATTTCTCGAAGTCAAAAGGGTTTTATTCGCTGTAAATGCTACTAGACAGTTAGCTAACTTTGAGCATCATTCCGGTAAAGGGATAAACTCTGTTTCTTGAGGAACTTGACCAAAACGATTATTTTTCCAGTCTATTTTGGCTTGTGCAATTCTTTCAGGACGGCTAGAAACAAAATTCCATCATTTTTGACGTGGACCAACAGGTTCACCAGCGATAATAATACAGCGAGCAGAAGTACTAGCAGTAATTTCTACAACTTCTCCCAGATTAATTATTGCTAAACGATGTTGAGCGATCGCTTTCCCATTAATGTGAATTCCTGGGGTGACAGTGTAGACAGCTCGTTCCGCATAATCGGCTTAAGGTATATTCACCATCACCATGAAAAACCACATCTAAGTAGAGCATTGGTGAAAATACTTGTACTGGGGAGGTATAACCATTTGATTTTCCAGCAATTAATTTAATTTGAGTATTATTAGCTTCCCAAGTTGGTATATCCTCCGGGGGGTGGTGACGGAACCAAGGTTCGGTTTCTTCATCTTCATCGGGGAGTGCGACCCAAGTTTGGATACCGTGGATAGTGGATTCGATTTGGCGATCGCTTTCTGGAGAACGTTCCGAATGGGAGATTCCTCGACCTGCGGTCATCCAATTCACAGCACCGGGACGAATTTCTTGAATAGTTCCCAAACTATCCCGGTGTAGCAAACCTCCGGTAAACAAATAAGTCACCGTTGCTAAATTAACATGGGGATGAGGTCTCACATCCACCCCTTTTCCTGGAGGGAAAACCGCAGGTCCCAGGTGGTCAAATTCAAGTTTCCCACACCCCTACAGTTAATCCCCCATCTTCCACTCAGAAATTGTTTAAAAAGTCATTTTTAATACTTGAATTATCTTTTTTGGGGAATGGGGAGCAATAGGGAGAGACGCGACATGTCGCGTCTGTACTCTCGAATGAAAAATCAGCTTTATAACCCCATGTTCAGAGTTAGGACGATAGTCAAAATTGTGATAATTGATACTTTCAAGAATCTAATCAGATTATTGCCAATCTTTACCGACCCGAATCGTGATATCAGATTGAATATCACCCGTAGATAAAACCTCTACATTGCCAAAGCCGAAAATTTCCCGCAACTGTTCACCTAGTTGACGATTACCTCGTTGGACAATAATTTGTGTTTCCCGTTGAGTGTCTTCCCAATCTCGACTAGCGAAAGCATTAGCAAAACCTTTTTGTTTCAAGTAACCAACGACTTGCTCAGTTTTTCCAGTTTTTTGGGAAGCATTTTGTACCGCAATTCTTAAACTAGTAATTGGCTTACTTGCAGAACCAACCCCTCCAAGATTCACACCAGCATACTCACTGAGAATTTGGGTTTGTCCAGTTAAATCTAACCAGTAACTATTTGGATCTGCACTCAAGCGACTAAATATCCCGGGTAAGATCGTCATCCGCACACCATCCCGCTTCGTATTTGCCGAGAAATTGACAATAGCCATCATTTCCTCTAGCTTTAAATTTGTATCGACGTTTTTACGCATCACCCGAATTAACTGGGGTAAACGGGGAACCACCGTGGGACTAGCCAAGCGATCGCGTAATGCCATCAGTAGACTTTGTTGATTTTGAACCCGTGGTAAATCACCTAAATCGCTTTGACGATAGCGAACAAATTGCTCTGCTTGCTCCCCATTCAAGTTTTGCCAACCTTGCACCAGGTTAATTCCAAATCTCTGAGTTGTATCCTGATATTGCATGGGATAGGGAACATACACTTCTACCCCCCCCAATTGATCTACTAATTGACGCAAACCACTGTTGGAAATTCTCACATAACGGTCAATCGCTACATTTCCCAAGGTGCGACTAATTGTCCGTACTGCTAATACCCCTCCTCCCTTCGTATTGGCTTGGGAGACTTTAGTTAAACCCTTTTCGGGAATGGAAATCATTGTATCACGGGGAATTGAGAGGACGTTAATTGTTTCGGTTTCTGGATTTAAGCGTACCAGTAAAATTGTGTCGCTACTACCGGAAAAACTTTCCGGTGAACCATCTACTGCACCTGGAACTGGTTCGATCCCCATGACTAAAATGTTCATGGGTCGTTTTAGTTTATACTGGGAAAGATTACTCCACAAATCACCAGGAAGGGGAGTGTTTTGCTCATCTTTACCCGACCACTGCAATTCTTCCTCCGTGCGGTCTATCGTACTCCATAACGGTGTCCACAAAGCCAATGCAGCGACCAATAACCCCGACATTGTTGTCCCTACTACTACAGTTAGTATCCAAAATAACCAACGGGGCATGGTTAAACCCAGACGATTATAAATCTGGGTGGAAATCGAACTTGTCTTTGGGTTTGATTGCTGGGAATTTGCTAATTCCGTACCCGATGGGACTGGGTTTGCTGCTGACGCACCTTGTTCGTCTTTCCACTCAACTTGTTTGACCACGGCTATTTCCCCCACTCACTCAACCAGTAAATATAATTAATCTCAAAATCAATCCAGGGCAATACGGTTTAAAAATATTCAATTATATTTAATTGTTCTGTCCAGATTACAGGTGTTAAAGCAAATCTGGATCAAGGCTTTTGCGTATATTTCACGATTAACAGGTGACATATGGACACTGTTTGTCAGAGATACTTCAACACATAAACGTAAATCCCTCTACAAGCTATGTTAATCCAAGCTTTTCAACTTGCGAGTTTCGACGTACACAGTAAACTGATAGTGTTCTGATTTTGATTAGGTATAACAACATGACTGAGAAATTTGTTTCGGTAATCCTTGCTGGTGGGAAGGGTGAGCGGTTTTGGCCTTTAAGCCGGTTGCATCGACCGAAGCAGTTTTTGTGTTTAGATGGAAGTTCTCGCAGTCTGTTACAAGCAACGGCAGATCGGTTAATTCCCTTTGGTGGTCAGGAAAATTTATGGGTAATTACTTCTAGCCAAATTGCGGACGGGGTTCGCGAACAACTTCCAGAACTACCATCATCAAATTTACTCGTAGAGTCACAGGGTCGGGATACAGCTGCTGCTGTTGCTTGGACTTGCTTAGAAGTCAAACAACGTTACGGTGAAGATGCGTTGATTGGTTTTTTTCCGGCTGACCATTGGATTGCGGATTTAGATGGCTTCCAACGGACAATTGGAGCAGCATCCCAACTAGCTGCAACGAATGCAGCGATTGTGACACTGGGGATCAAACCGACTTTTGCTTCCACTGGCTACGGCTACATTGAACAAGGCGAAAAAATTGGTATTTTTAACGATTTGCCAGCTTACCATGTCTCCCGCTTTACTGAAAAGCCTAATTTAGAAACTGCGACAAGTTTTTTGGCCACAGGGCGTTACAGTTGGAATAGTGGCATGTTTATTTTCCGAGCGGGTGTGGTTTTGGATGAATTATATACCCATGCACCGGAAATTATTGAGCCGTTGAGTAAATACGGAGCAGATATTTATCCAGACATACCGAAAAAGAGCATTGATTATGCACTCATGGAAAAAACCAAGTTAGCATATGTTTTACCAGCTGATTTTGGTTGGGATGATTTAGGTGATTGGAATGCCATCGAACGGTTATTAAAAACTAAGAAGGATGTCAATGTGGAATTGGCGACCCATGTTGGATTGGATACCCAAGGTGCGATTATTTATGCTAGTGATGAAGAAGATGTGATTGTGACAATTGGGTTAGAGGATGTGGTGATTGTACGCGATCGCAATGTGACTTTGATTGTGAAAAAGGAACGTACTCAAGAAATTAAGCAAGTTCTCAAGACCCTCCAGGCTGACGAAAAGCTGTCTCACCTTCTCTAAGGTAGCTTAAAAATCGGGAACAGGAGACAGGAGGATATTTTCCTGGGTGGCTGTGTCCAAACTCTATAGAAAGCTTAAAAATGGAGAGTAGGGAGTAGAGAAGATTCGACTCACAAAGAAGCCGTGCTACGGGTGTCTACGAGTTGTTGATACAGGGGGTGCTTCTGCCAGCATAACTTCTAACTTGTACCGAATCAGTAAATACGTAAGCAGTCATATTTATGGTGATTAATGACTCTCAATATTTACGTGGTATTTGCAATCTATATCCTGCATTTTGAACAAGGGAGTGATTGATTTTCCGACTACTCCCGTACAGACGCGATATAGCCTCTTTCAGAGGAGCTGAACGCTAACGCGTCTCTCCCTACTCCCTGTTGGCTCCAGATCCGGGTATTGTTTTAAATTCACCGCCAATTTGATTAATTCTGTATTCTGTATTCTCTAAACAAATGTTTCTCACCCAAACAGCTCCCCGACAAAGGGAAATTATTGAAGTTCTTCTCCGCAATGGCTGGGATTACATGCGGAATATCCTGACTGGTGGACAAGCTGATAATCCCCAGTTACCGACTCCTGCAGTCTTAAAAAAGATTCTGGTGGATTTAGGTCCAGTTTATGTCAAACTGGGTCAATTATTATCTACCCGTCCAGATATCCTTGCTCCTGCCTATATTGATGAATTATCCACCCTTCAGGATGAGGTTCCGGCTATTCCGTGGTCGGAAATCGAGGTGAAAATCCGCCAGGAGTTAAAACTTCCCCTGGATCAGGTATTTAGCAAGATAGATCCGGTGGCGGTTGCGGCTGGTTCGATTGCCCAGGTTCACCGTGCTACCCTTGTAGATGGTCGGGAAGTGGCGCTGAAAATTCAACGTCCGGGGATCGATAGTAAAATCGCTGCCGATATTACGATTATTCAGGGAATTGCCGATTTAATTGACCGGACGGAATTTGGACAAACCTATGAAATTAAATCAATTGCGGATGAATTTTGTAACGCTCTAGAGGCAGAATTAGATTTCACCCGCGAAGCTAGTTTTACCGACCAGTTACGACACAATTTAGCTAGTAGTCGTTGGTTTGATCCCACCCAAATTGCGATCGCTCAAATCGATTGGCAGTTGACCACATCTAAGTTACTGGTGATGGAATGGTTGGATGGGGTTCCCCTGCTGGAAGCCGATATCGTTCAGAATAACAGTGAAGAGGCGATCGCCAAACGCAACGCTATTACCAGTCTACTTTTCCGAGCTTTTTCCCAACAGTTATACATTGATGGCTTTTTCCATGCTGACCCCCACCCAGGTAACTTGTTTTACCTCAAAGATGGACGGGTTGCCCTCCTCGATTGTGGGATGGTTGGTAGACTAGATCCCCGCACTCAACAGGTATTAAGTGAATTATTACTAGCCATTGTTGATGTGGATGCTCAAAGATGTGCCCAATTAACCCTCCAATTGGCATCAGCAAAAAAACCCGTGAAAATCGCCGAATTAGAAAGCGATTACGACAGACTTCTCCGTAAATACCACAATCTGAGTATTGAGCAATTGAATTTTGCCCAAATTATCTACGAATTACTTCAGGTTGCGCGTAACAATAATCTGCGTTTACCCAGTAACATGGGACTCTATGCCAAAACCATTGCCAACCTGGAAGGAGTAGCACGGGGTTTTAATCCAGAGATGAATTTTGTCGATGAAATCCAACCTTTGCTCACAGACCTATTTCGTCGTCAATTGTTGGGGGATGCACCCCTACGCTCCCTACTACGAACCGCTCTGGATTTAAAAAGTTTATCCCTGCAATCTCCTCGGCAAATCGAATTACTCCTCGACCGCATTACCTCAGAAACTCTCCAATTCAACTTTTCCCTGCGGGGACTCGATTCCCTCAGACGCACCGTCGATGACTCTGCTAATCGTTTGTCTTTCAGTATCCTAGTTGGTTCCATGATTATGGGAGCAGCAATTATTTCCACCAAAGCCCAAACCGTTCAACTATCGTTATTAAGTAATATTTTATTTGCCTTTGCCAGTCTCCTGGGAATGTGGTTAATTATCAGTATCCTCCGGTCAGGGAGATTAAGGTGAAAGGTTAATGGCTTGCATAAACCAAATTTGATTCCTCTACATCAAAAAAATTGTGAAATCTCAGTAAATCGTAGGCTTGATACAAACGAAAACCCGTAATCAGGATAAAGTAGGATTGGGGTCAGGGTAGTTACAAAAAATACTTTTACCTCCACAGATATTTGTCAGTAGTACCCCGGTTTATGGTGGCATAGGTCGGGGTGTTTCGTCGTCTGGATGGACAAAAATCATTTTCCCTACTTACAGAGATTAACCTATACTTATCCCTATGCTAGATTATCAAGCCTCGATTGATAAAGCATATCAGACCTTAGCGGATTCCTTAATTTATTATCAAGGACGACCAGTCGGAAATGTGGCAGCTTGCGATCGCAAATCTGAGACCCTGAATTACGACCAGTGTTTTATCCGGGATTTTGTTTCTTCCGGCTTAGTGTTTTTAATTACAGGCAAAACAGATATTGTCCGTAACTTTCTGGAAGTCACCTTGACCCTACAAAGTCAAGAACCGAAAATGGACTGCTTTAAACCCGGTTGTGGATTAATGCCAGCCAGTTTTAAAGTCGTGACTACGGACACAGAAGAAAAAATAATCGCTGACTTTGGTGAACATGCGATCGCGCGAGTTGCTCCCATCGATTCTTCTCTTTGGTGGATTATTCTCCTACGTGCCTATGTGAAGGCTACGGGAGATATGGATTTTGCCCATCAACCCGAATTCCAACAGGGTATGCGTCTAATTTTACACCTATGTTTGGAAAGTCGATTTGATATGTTTCCCACCCTATTGGTTCCCGATGGGGCATTTATGATTGATCGACGCATGGGTGTGTACGGTTATCCCTTGGAAATTCAAGCTTTATTTTACACAGCCCTCCGTTGTGCGGAAGAATTATTATTACCCCAGGCTTCTGACCCCATGCGTCAAGCGGTTGAGGAACGGATTGGCCATTTAAATTATCATATTCGCTCCTATTACTGGCTAGATATGGCTCGTTTAAATGAAATTTATCGCTACAAGGGTGAAGAATTTGGTATTACTGCCGAAAACAAGTTTAATATCTATGCAACATCCATTCCTTCCTGGTTTATTAATTGGCTTCCCGATGTCGGTGGATATTTCGCTGGGAATATTGGCCCGGGTTTGATGGATTTTCGCTTTTTTTCCCTGGGAAATTTAGTTGCCATTATTTCCTCCTTAGCGATGAATGACCAAGCAGAGAGCATTATGAACCTGATTGCTGCACGCTGGGACGATTTAATTGGCAAAATGCCCATGAAAATCTGCTTTCCCGCTTTAGAAAACCGCGATTGGGAAATTATTACTGGATTCGACCCCAAAAATATCCCCTGGTCCTACCATAACGGTGGTAGTTGGCCAGTTTTACTCTGGGTTTTAGTTGCAGCTTGTATCAAAACCCAACACATCGATTTAGGGAAACGCGCACTAGCGATCGCCTACGGACGTTTGCAACATGATGAATATCCCGAATATTATGATGGCAGACGGGGACGTTTAATCGGCAAGGAAGCTCACAGATACCAAACCTGGACAATTGCTGGATTCCTACTAGCCTACGAATTACTCAACCATCCCGAACAGCTAGATTTAATTAGTTTCCCCGAAGATGATCGCACAATCACCTGTGAGATTTAATCCATGAGTTTGTTCGTAGTTGCGTACATAGCGCTCTTTGCGAGCTAAATCACAGTGCGCAGGTGATGAGATTACCCCATCTTCTACTGAATTCGCCTTGCCATTGATTGAATGGTAGCGAGGGGGACTTGGCTAAAATAATGCTGTTGAAATTGTTCTTCTTGCAGGGCAGCAAAAAAGGCTTGGACAGCTATTTTAGCTTGGGAAAGGTTGGGTTTTTCTGTTAAGGAAAAGAGGATTCGGGTTTTTCCACTACTGGTGGTATCATGGCGAGTTAATTTAAAGCCGAGATGTTTTAATGCCCTCAGTCCAATAAATAGGGTTTGGTCACTAATTTGCAGTTTTTCTAATAACTGGTTACGGGTGACTGGTTGTTGGGTACGACTCAGATATTTGGCAATTCCTACTAATATTTTCCAGGTTTCTGAGTAGGATCGAGATGGGGGTTTTGACCACGCTAAGATTAGTTGTTGTCGCTGATGTTGGGCACGTCGTAACCAAGCTTGTAAGTCATCCCAACTAGTGGGACATTTTTCGATAATCAGGGTATTATTTCTACTAGTAAGTCCTCTTTTTTCTGTTCCACCCATCCCCTGACGCTGGTCAATAATGAAGTCTAATTGCTGATGAAAATAGTCTCGATGTTCCTGTGCTGGACGAACTGCAATTAAACGGATTTCATAACGATTTTTAGAGGGATTAAAATCCAACTCGACAATACAGTCTGCCTTTTCCGTCGGCAATTCATCTTTATAATGTCCCCACCAAACTCCGGGAAAGGAATTAGAACTAGATTGATCACAAATTTCAAATTCGGTTTTTATATATTGAATTTTCTTGCCTTTACTATCTTCCTGATTCCGATGCCAAGTTTTGGTAAACCAACAGTTTTTAATCATTAATTTCGGCACCGGATTCCCCATCCCACAGGGTTCTAATAATTTTAATTCTGCAAATAATTCCTTCCCTAAATCGCCAACCGTAACGACGATATCAGCTGTAACCGTCGGTACTAATGTATTTACATCCACTGTTTGCCGTAATCTTTGATTAATCGCTTCCCGAAATAGGGGCAAATTTTCCACTGGCAAACTCAATCCCGCAGCAAAGGGATGGCCACCAAATCGATGCAATAAATGGGACTGGTCTTTCACTAATTGGTATAAATCCACACTATTAATTGACCGTGCCGAACCCCTAGCTAAAACCAATTGGGGTGCTGGTGTTGTTTCATCTGGGATATCACTACTCAGTAGTATGGTCGGTCTTCCGGTCTCCTGGGCTACCTGCCCTGCCACCAAACCCAAGACACCCGGATTCCATTGGGGGTCTTCTAGGACAATCACACTAGTTGTCGATAGATCCACCTGGGTCAGTTTCTGTCCCACCTGATGGACGATTTCCTTCTGCAAAGATTTACGCCGACTATTGGCTAACTCAGCCGCTTCTGCTAATTCATTGACCCGATTCATATCCCGCGTGGTCAGTAATTCTACGCAAAAACTGGCATCCCCATGAATCCGACTCACCGCATTAATCCGTGGTCCTAACCCAAAAGATACATCGGTAGGGCGATCGCCACTTCTCTGGCATAATTCTAGTAACTTGCCAATTCCCGGTCTACGTCGTTGCGCTGCTGGTTGTTGAAAGTCCGTTTGCAAGCGTCGGATTCCCATTTGGGCTAAATAGCGACAATCTCCGCTCAGTTGGACTAAATCAGCAATCAAACCAACGGCAACTAAATCCAGTAAATCTGATAAGGGTTGGCGAGGAACCTCTGGTAAATTTGCGTATAAAGCCTCCACCAACTTATAGGCTACTGCAACCCCCGATAAATGGTACAAAGGATGCTCTAAGGGTAAATAACGGGGATTAATAATAGCTGTCACAGGTGGGCGATCGCTCAGTAAGGTATGATGGTCTGTAACAATCACATCTATACCCAGGGATTTGGCGTAAATAATTTCCTCAATGTTGGTGCTACCAGTATCACAGGTAACGATGAGGCCATAACCCCTTTGGCTGATTTTTTCAATCCCTGGACAATTTAAACCGTGGGATTCGGTAAAGCGATTGGGAATGTAGTAATCTAAATCAATATTCTGAGTGAAAAACTGCCCTAACCCATCCCACAACACAGCCGTGGATGTCACCCCATCCGCGTCAAAATCACCCCAAATCATCACCTTTTCCCGATTATCCCTGGCAATTTGCAAACGACGTACCGCTAAATCCATCTCTTCCCCGAATTCCTCCGCACTTGCAACTGGATAAACTTGAGGATCGACGAATTTTTCCAATTCCTCAGCAGTGCGAATCCCCCTTTGCCACAATAATTGGGCTGCAAATAGTCCTGGAGAATAGGTTAGGTATTTGCTAACTTGCTTGATAAATTCCTGGGGAACTTCGACTGGAGATGGGAGAATCCACTGTTGTGGTTGTTCTGGCATATGGGAAGGGAACTTTCCTCTAGATGATTAATGCTTAAGGATCACCTGTCAACTGTCACCTGTCAACAAACAAAAAGGAAAATATATCAGCGTACAAAGTATGCTTACAGCAGATTCGATGTTTACGAGGTACAGCAATTAATCAAAATTCAAAGGCTTAAAGGCTAACCGAAAAATTAGTGTACCTCGCATACCTCAAAAGTGCTGTAATTCCAAGAGAATTTTTGTTCTTGTTTAAATATACAACAGAAACCAAAAATTTCTAATCTTCCTTCATTTCCACTACTAAATTCGGTAAACCATCCAATTTTTCTGTGGGAATTTCCTCCTCAACTATCGGTGTCAATATATTTAACCCCCCCGGAATACACTCCACCTCAATCGGTGTTGTCCCGATAATTTCACCATCAACTACAACTTTTTGTGGCGGTTCGGTAGTGACTTTAAACTTTTTCGCCCTTAAATAACCAATATCATCCCGTTCAACTGGTACGGAAGATGAAGCCGTTTGGAATAAATGATAACTAGCTGCTACTGCTCCAGCTACATTTTGGGGTGCAACTATGGTTAAATCAAGTAACCCATCATCAGGTATAATACCAGCGGGTCCTTGGGCTAAAACTGAAGTTTTCGGTGCTGCATTGGCAACTGTCACCGCACTGGCTGAAGTCTTAATGATTTTGTCTTCGGTTTCGATTTCCACCTCAAAGGTTTGAAATTCCCTTAATTGACTAATTCCTGCAAATACGTAGGCCAACACACCAAAGCGATTTTTTGCCTCTCGACTGGCTTTTTCCACAGTTTCCGCTTCAAAACCAATTCCCGCTAATAACACCATTGGTCTACCATTACAGGTTGCCACATCAACTTTTTTGGCATAACCTTGGACAATGGTTTTACAAGCTGCGGTAATTGTATCCGGTATACCCAAGGCTGCGGCAAAAGCATTAGCGGTTCCCCTGGAGATAATCCCCAAAGGGATGTCAGTAGCAATTACAGCCGTTGCAGCAGCAGATAAAGTCCCATCACCCCCAGAAGCAATCAAGTAGTCAATTCCTGATGCGATCGCTTCTTTTGCCAATTGATCAGCATCTGTTTCTGGGGTTGTAAATTTGATTTGTAAGTCAAATTCTGGAGATAATATTGATTTTATCGTTTCTAAATCCTGTTCAGAATCACCTTGTCCAGCTACAGGATTAAATATCAGACATGCCTTCGGTTTCATAGATGGGTTTAAATAGGTGAGAAAATATCTGATCTGAACTGTTGAGTTATCTTTGCATTATACATCTTGAATCTCTCTTCAGATAAAAATAACGTGAATATTCTGGGGAAGGCTAACTCAGAGGAAATTGCTCCACATTTCCTATCCCTAGAAATTTCTGGGAGTAGGGAGTGGGTAGTAGGGAGTAGGAAAAATTAAGCCACTACTCAACGCTTACCTTGAATACCGTTTTAATTTGGTGTTGATACCTGACGGGGAGCAAAATTTTAGTGAAATGATATAATTCATGAGAAAAAATCTATATTAATTTTCCCAATTTATCTCTCCTCTGGATATTTGATGTTGTACTAGCGATGGAATTAAATATTAATTTATTCCCCCCAAAAATAAACCTGTTTCCACCATTTTCACTTACTTTATGTGGTAGCGATCGCAAATTCCTCCGTATCTGCTCCATCGAGAGTGTGAAAGTAATAATACCCGGATGCTTTTAGGGAGTAGGCAACAGGGAATAGGTTTACAATCTGTTACACAACAGGGTTGATTTGTGCCTAAATACTCAATCTGGAAATTTTCAATTACATTCCGTAAATATAAGGTGATAAATTGTCAAAAAAATGTCAACTTATTGAGATAATCTTTGGTATTTTCCCAAAAATATTGCATGATAAGAATCTACTCTTAACTACGACTCGGACAACTAGGTTCTATGAAAATTGCCCCACAGTTTGCACGGATTGGAATTCAAACACTAGCAGCGATCACGATCGTAAGTTCGGGTATGGGTATGGGTGTAATTCCTGCCATAGCCCAGACCAAACCCACAATCTCCGTACCCGATTTTAAGAATGAAACGAATTGGTGGTGGTGGCGTACAGGAACAGATCGTCAATTGGCCGATGCTTTGAGCAATGAATTATCAGCGACAGGAAATTTCAATGTTGTAGAACGGCAAAAATTGGGTGCTGTCCTCTCAGAACAAGAATTGGCCGAATTAGGACTGGTGCGCCAAGAAACTGCTGCGAAAAGAGGTCAGCTCACGGGTGCGCGGTACGTTGTCCTCGGACGTGTCACAGCCTACGAGGAAGGTGTGGAGCAGGAACGTAACCGTGTAGGTATTGGTGGTATCAATATCGGTGGCATCAGAGTCGGTGGTGGTGGTTCCAACGAGGAACAAAAAGCCTATATTGCCATTGACCTGCGTGTTGTAGATACAACAACAGGTGAAGTGGTACATTCCCACACCGTTGAAGGTCGCGCAACTTCTAAAGCTCAGGAAGTGGGTGGTAGTCTCAATATCTTCGGTGTCGGAATTGGTGGTGGTAGTGAGAAGAAAAACCAAGCTCCCGTTGGCAAAGCACTGCGAGCAGCACTGATTGAATCTTCCAATTATCTTTCCTGTGTCATTGTCAAAAAGGATAGTTGCATCGAGAAGTACAAAGCCCAAGATACCAGACGACGGGAAAACACGCAGGATATTCTAAAATTGGAATAAATTGTGACTAGTACTTCATGTCATTAATTTTGATGGGTTAGAAAAGGCACGTAGTAGCGCTTTAGCACCCTTACCTTAACACTTTTTCTATGCTAGAGTACTACTACGAACCCCTCATAACTCAATATGGTTTAGTTAAAGATAACTGTAGGTTGGGTTGAGGCTTTGCATAGACTGTTGATTTTGTGGAAATTTACCCATAAGTTCACACAGTTTTTGTAATGATCTCGTCCCGATGCTCCGCGTGGGGACGCATTCCACGAGGGCTACTACCTCAAATCAGGAAGCAGAGCTTCCCAATATGTATCAACAGCCGGAGTCTTGGAACAAGTTTGTTGTCACGGTTTGTGCATGAATTTGCGACCCCAAAAAAGGCACAAGGTACACAGCCTAGGCTCTGGCTCTACATTCTTCAACCCAACCTACCCAATAATCAGGCTTTTAAGTCTAACTGAACTGTATTGCCTCATAACTTACGTGATCGAGTACTAAAGACGACCCGACGGGTCGCTCTACCTGCGCCACTGAGATAAAATATACTCATAAAACCAACTAGTATCCACATCCGCCATTGCCCAAATTTTCCGTCCATTGGCAACAACCTTTGTCCGTCCTTGGCTTTTTCCCGTGGTGATAATTTCCGTTTCTACTTCCCGTAATTTAAAAGCCTCCGGTTTCCCTAAATAGGCAGTTGCTAACACATCCCAGGCATAATAATCTTGAGCAATCACCAAAGCATAGCACTGACCAGCTAAATCAGAAACATCATACTGACGCTGTTTACCGATTTTCTGTACAAACTCCGATGTCACAGGTACATTACCAGTAATATCCAGGGAACACATAATAATATTCAACCCACTCGACCAGACCCTAGCAATTGCAAGGGGGTCCCAATAAGCATTCCACTCAGCTGTTCCATCCTGTCCCGGTTCCCAATTTTTTTCCACATTCCCCGGTACATCCAAAGCACCTCCCATCCAAATCAAATGCTCAATTTTCGCTTCGATATCCGGTGCTGTATCTAGGGCATAGGCTAAATTGGTTAAAGGACCAGTTATCAGTAAAGTGACGGGTGTAGGGTTTGTACGTAAGGCTTGAATTAAATAATCTTGACCAGGTTGGGTTAATAGGGAAGTTGTATAGGTTTCGGTTTGATTGAGAATGGGAAAATTATCAATCGCAAAGGAATCGCGACGATAAAGTTGGGGAAAAGGGTTAATTCCCCGCACCGTACTTTCAGCTACCGGAATATGGGATTTTCCCATTAAATCCAAGATTTTGCGAGTTGCACTCACCGCAGGTTGGGGATAGCAATCAGCAGGTGTAACGATGATACCGATGGGTTCCACATGTTCCATCGTTAGTAACAACATCGTTGCTAAAAAATCATCCACAGCACCGTCGTGGTCGAGGAGAACAGGTTGTTTTGACATGGCGATTTTGGTTTTTGGGTGTTGCTGAATACAAATAGGAGTTGAAAATTTGACGTTGTGTAGAGATGTAGCATCGCTAAGTCTCTACGTAGACGCGCGTAGCGCAGCTTCTCGAAGAGACGATTGTGGTTTCAATACAAAACGTAAATCATTATAATTCATACCCAAATTCAGCAATACTTGGATTCTTGTATCGGAATCCTACCTCAACCTTGCCTAGTATACTGAAAAAGAAACTGTTGCATAGCAGGTTTCTCGGAAAATTATGTTTTCAAAAATCAAATAGAAGTCCTAATCTCCTACAATAAATGTACCTAACTCGATAAAATGGGATTCTGTCCCCTTGGTGCATGACAACAGCTATGACCATCCCATCCAATTCCCCCTTCACCCCGGAACAAATCGCTGCGGAGGGGATTAAACCAGAAGAATACACAGATATTGTTAACCGTTTGGGAAGACACCCCAACAAAGCGGAATTGGGAATGTTTGGGGTAATGTGGTCAGAACACTGTTGCTATAAAAATTCCCGTCCTTTACTCAAACAATTCCCTACCACTGGAAAATATGTCCTAGTTGGACCGGGGGAAAATGCGGGTGTGGTAGATATCGGTAATGGACAAAAACTCGCATTTAAAATTGAATCCCATAATCACCCCAGTGCGGTTGAACCATTCCAAGGTGCTGCAACGGGTGTGGGAGGTATTCTCCGGGATATTTTTACAATGGGTGCGCGTCCCATTGCTTGTTTGAATTCCCTGCGGTTTGGTTCCCTGGAGGATCGGAAAACCCAAAGATTATTTCAAGGGGTGGTGGCTGGTATTAGTCATTACGGCAACTGTGTTGGTGTACCTACGGTGGGGGGAGAGGTATATTTTGACCCAGCTTATTCAGGAAATCCCTTGGTAAATGTGATGGCACTGGGATTAATGGAAACCCCGGAAATCGTCAAATCTGGAGCATCGGGAATCGGGAATCCCGTACTGTACGTGGGTTCAACAACCGGACGGGATGGGATGGGAGGTGCAAGCTTTGCCAGTGCGGAACTTTCGGATGCTTCCATTGACAACCGTCCCGCAGTACAGGTGGGAGACCCGTTTCTGGAAAAATCCCTGATTGAAGCTTGTTTGGAGGCTTTTAAAACCGGAGCAGTGGTGGCAGCTCAGGATATGGGGGCTGCGGGTATTACTTGTTCTACGGCAGAAATGGCTGCCAAGGGCGGAGTTGGTATTGATTTTGACTTAGACAAGGTTCCGGCACGGGAAACGGAGATGGTTCCCTACGAGTATTTATTATCGGAATCCCAGGAAAGAATGTTGTTTGTAGCCCAGGAGGGACGGGAACAGGAGTTAATTGATATTTTCCAGCGTTGGGGTTTACACGCAGTTGTTGCGGGGAGGGTGATTGATGAGCCGATTGTGAGGATTTGGTTTCAAGGGGAGATTGCCGCCGAGATTCCGGCAACGGCTTTGTCAGAAAATACACCTCTTTACTATCGGGAGGTGTTGGCAGAACCGCCTGAGTACGCACAAACTGCTTGGCAATGGGATTCTCGGTATTTACCGCCCTGTTCTAGTCAGGGAATAGAAGTTAACGGTACATTCCATACCTGGTCAGATATACTTTTAACTCTTTTGGATACCCCCACCATTGCTTCTAAGCGCTGGGTTTACCGTCAATACGACCACCAGGTGCAAAATAACACCGTGATGTTACCGGGGGGTGGGGATGCGGCAGTTATACGGGTTCGTCCTCTGGAAGGCGGTATAACCACAGGAGGAGTAAGTCATACAAGGGGGGTTGCAGCAACAGTAGATTGTAATTCCCGGTATGTGTATCTAGACCCCTACGAAGGTGCGAAGGCTGTGGTTGTAGAAGCAGCACGGAATTTATCCTGTGTGGGAGCAGAACCCATTGCTGTGACTGATAATTTAAATTTTGGCAGTCCGGAAAAACCGATTGGATATTGGCAGTTAGCCAAAGCTTGTGAAGGTTTGGCAGAAGCTTGTCGAGAGATGGAAACTCCGGTAACGGGTGGAAATGTTTCTTTATATAACGAAACCCTTGATTTCCAGGGAAATCCCCAACCAATTTATCCTACTCCTGTCGTGGGGATGGTGGGGTTAATTCCTGATTTAGAATATATCTGTGGACAGGGTTGGCAAAATAGTGGAGATGTAATTTATTTGCTGGGAGTGTCAGTAAATAAACTTAATGGGGAGACCATAGCCCAACCAACTTTAGGTGGGTCTGAGTATTTAGCTGTGATTCATCAAACAGTAGCAGGAAAACCTCCCCGCATTGATTTTGAGTTGGAACGACGGGTACAGTCAGCCTGTCGGACAGGAATTCGTCAAGGTTGGATTACTACAGCCCATGATAGCGCTGAGGGTGGTTTAGCTGTCGCCTTGGCAGAGTCATGTATTACTGGAAACTGGGGTGCGGAGATTAATTTACCTGGGTTGGGTAGAGATGGCGATATTCCTGCGGAGTCACCAGGCGATCGCACTGATGAGGCATTATTTGCAGAGGGGGGAGCAAGAATTATTGTGGCTGTGAAGGAGGAATATCAAGGGGTGTGGGAGGAGTTTTTAAGTACCAATTTGGCTGGGTTCTGGCAACAATTAGGTCGTGTAACGGCTGCGGATAGGGGTTTGCGGATAACTAGCCTTGAAGAGCAAGTGTTGGTAGAGGTCAGTTTAGAGGAAATGAGCGATCGCTTTTTGAATGCCATTGAGCGACGTTTGCAAATTCAATGTTGAATACTGTAGGAAACAGGGAATAGCCTTTATGTAAGGCTGACACCAGAACTAAGGTTTTTTGAGCTTCAATATAGGTTTATTTGTTGCACTTTTGGCAACTAAAATACCTGCCAAAGCTTACAAGATATAGAGACGCAATATATCGCGTCTCTACGATTTGTTAGTAAGCCCTAATTACCCACTACTCCCTAATCACTTTCAAGATACTGGACTATTCCTGACATAGCAGTAATAAAATAGGCAGTGGAACCCTTGAGTGCTGCTGACTAAGCCGGAATCCAGTTGACAGTTAACAGTTAACGGCTAACCCAAAGTAATCAATGGGGTATGCTGATAAACGAAGCGACTCAAGGGTCAGTTTCAAATCCAGGCTGATGGCATCTCGATGAGTGCGAGTTTTTTTTATGGCTTCTGATATTCGTTTTTTAATGTGTGCCCCTGACCACTATGATGTGGATTATGTGATTAATCCGTGGATGGAAGGGAATATTCATAAATCCTCCCGCGATCGCGCAGTGGAACAGTGGCAAAAGTTATACCAGGTGCTGAAAGACCATGCAACTGTTGATTTAATACCTCCGCAAAAAGGTTGGCCAGATATGGTTTTTACCGCCAATGCGGGATTGGTATTGGGGACAAATGTGGTTTTAAGTCGTTTTTTACACAAAGAACGGCAGGGGGAGGAGCCATATTTCCAGGAATGGTTTGAACAAAATGGATTTACGGTCTACAATTTACCCAAGGATTTACCCTTTGAAGGTGCGGGTGATGCCCTACTCGATCGGGCTGGACGTTGGTTATGGGCTGGATATGGATTTCGTTCCGAACTCGATTCCCACCCCTACTTAGCGAAATGGTTAGATATTGAAGTTTTGTCGCTGCGGCTAATTGATGAGCGATTCTACCATCTCGATACCTGTTTTTGTCCCTTAGCAAATGGCTATTTGATTTATTACCCCGGTGCTTTTGACTCCTATTCTAACCGCTTAATTGAAATGCGTGTCCCACCGGAAAAGCGGATTGCGATCGCTGAAGCAGATGCGGTCAATTTTGCTTGTAATGCGGTCAATATTGAAGAAATCGTGGTGATGAATAAGGCATCAGACGATTTGCGAGCAAAATTAAATGCCGTCGGTTTTCAAGTGATTGAAACACCCCTAACGGAGTTCCTCAAGGCTGGAGGTGCGGCTAAGTGTCTAACGCTACGTGTCACCGAACCAATTGATGAACAGGTACATGCCAGTGTCTACGTAGAAAGTCGGGTAATCCAAATGCGAGGACACCTACTAGACGCAGGTATAATTAATCGAGCTTTGGATTTAATTGTTGACAATGGTGGTAGTTTCCAAGTCCTGAATTTTAATTTAGGAGAACAACGTCAGAGTACCTCTACCGCTGAGGTGAGAGTTTCTGCACCATCTCACCAAGTGATGGAGGAAATTATTTCCCATCTGATTGATTTAGGTGCGGTAGACTTACCAGAAGATGAACGGGATGCCAAATTAGAACCCGTGACCAAAGATGGGGTTGCACCGGATGATTTCTACGTGACGACGATTTATCCTACCGAAGTCAGAATTGACGGTGTGTGGGTCAAAGTCGAAAATCAACGCATGGATGGAGCGATCGCTGTTAAACAAACCCCTAATGGGATTACTGCTCGTTGTAAGTTATTACGGGATTTGGAAATTGGCGAACAGGTAGTGGTAGACGTGTTCGGAATTCGCACAATCCGGAAACCCGAATCCCGCGAGAAACGTAACTCTGAAGAATTTAGCTTTATGTCAGCTGGTGTTTCCAGTGAACGTCGAGTCGAATTGATTGTAGAACAGGTCGCCTGGGAACTCCGTAAAATTAGGGATACGGGTGGTAAAGTAATTGTCTCGGCTGGTCCAGTGGTCATCCATACCGGTGGAGGTGAACATCTAGCGAGACTAATCCGAGAAGGATACGTTCAAGCTTTACTAGGTGGAAATGCGATCGCGGTTCACGATATGGAACAGTCGATAATGGGAACCTCCCTGGGTGTAGACATGAAGCGGGGTGTTGCCGTTCGTGGGGGACACCGACATCACCTGAAGGTAATTAACACCATTCGTCGTTATGGTAGCATCGCCCAAGCGGTGGAAGCGGGGGTAATTACCAGTGGGATCATGTATGAATGTGTGAAAAATCATGTCCCCTTTGTCCTAGCTGGTTCAATTCGCGATGATGGTCCCTTACCTGATACCCAAATGGATTTAATTAAAGCCCAAACGGAATATGCCCAACATATTCGCGGTGCAGAAATGATACTTATGCTATCCAGTATGTTGCATTCCATTGGTGTTGGTAATATGACCCCAGCAGGAGTGAAAATGGTTTGCGTGGATATAAACCCCGCCGTTGTCACCAAATTAAGCGACAGAGGATCCGTCGAATCTGTTGGGGTTGTTACTGATGTAGGATTGTTCTTAAGTTTACTTACCCAACAGTTAGATAAACTGACAAGTCCTTACCTGGGAAAAACTAATTGATCTTAAGCTTTAAGTGCAGCCAACCAAGCGTCTAAATCAGCCATGCTGCTAAAATCAAGCAATGCTTCCCCCAGATTTTCCAATTGTTCCAGGGAGAGAGATTCCACTTGCGATCGCACTTCTTGGGGTAATTCTCCCAGCTTTTTGGTTAATAGACGCAAAACCAGGGATTTTTCTCGCTGTTCTCCTTCCTGTATCCCTTCTTCCCTTCCTTCTTCCTTAATCTCCCGATATACCCGTGTTTCCTTGAGGGTAATTCCCAACATCTGTTCTACCTCCCGTTGACTTTTATTTTCAAACTTGTACACCATGATGGTTGTCAGTAACTCTATTATGGCGCGGTTTTCGGGTGCAGGTGCTTCCTGCTCAGTTCTGGTCAATAAATACCTTGCTTCTTCTGTTGCTTGTTCATCTTCTGTGATGGTGGTTAA
>CALJJQ010000076.1 GCA_937973965.1 uncultured Calothrix sp.
CACAGTTTGTAAACGACCATTATCCCTGGGTACGGCTATGGATAACTCCCCACTTAAGGGATTGGCTAACACCTGCTGAGATTCTTGCAACACGCTCCCCAATCGTACCCCTTGGATATTCAACCGAGCTACCATTCCAGATGGTGTAAACTGGATTGCCGGAATTTGGATGGTTCCCCCCCCCAAATTGATTCCTCCCCCTTGACCAGTAATTTGGGCAATTTGGAAAGGTGTACTAGTTCCCGTGACGGTAAACTGACCGTTGAGACTGGATTGACGTAGGTGGTTGATATTAATATTTTGATTTTGCAGACTTTCAGGATTCAAAAACGGTAAAACCCCGACTCGACTTGTATTCGCAACCAATTGCCAACGGTCATTTTGCCAACTACCATTCACCCGAACTTGACCACCAGCGACACTGGCCACAATATTGCGCAAATCGATATGCCGATTGGGATTGATAATAGTTTCTCCCCTCACCGGATAGGTAGCCGACGGTGCTTCCCAATTCACCCTAGTAGTCACCAAATTGGGTTTCCCAGTTATACCAATAGTTCCTTGAACCGTACCAACTCGTAAACCAGGTGGCACATCGTATAGGCGAGCGATCGCATCTCCGGGTATATTACTTGCAACCAAGTTAAATCCGATTTGGGGATGATTAACTAATTGAATCTCACCACTACCAGTAATTTTTCCCCCCACCATCGGTGTTGCTTGAATTTGCCTAAACTTCACCAATCCCGTCGCGGGACTAAAATTAAAGTCGGTTTGGGCAGTTTTCACTTTCAAGCGATCCACTAGTGCGACCTTGACCGTCTTTACATTTCCCTGCAATACCGGATTATCTATTGCTCCATCTAGCTGCAAATTCGCTTGCAAATTTCCCACCACGGGTACAGGTAATTGCAAATCCAAGGTTTTTTGTACATTGGCTGCACTCACGACATCAGTTAGTCCTCGCAAACGAAAACCCGTTTCTCGGTCAATTACTCCACTAGCTGTAAACCCGGTTTGACCGTAAACAGAACGAGCATTTTCGAGAATAACTGCTGTTTGATCAAACTTGATATTACCCTGACCCTGGGTAAAGGGGAGAGGAACACGGGGAATATCCACCTGTAAATCCTTTACCCGGACATTACCAAATAATAACGGTGCAGCACCTGGTTCATATTCCAGCCGTAGATTCCCCCAAGCTCGACCCTGGGGTAATTTAAAAGGTAAAGGAATTAAATTCGATACATCCTGAGCAGAAATATTTTCCCCTTGGATTTGCAGTTGGGAAGCCAGGTTTCTGGGAACAATTTCCCCTTGCACCGTCAATCTTTCCCCATTCACCGGTTTCGCTGTCACATCCAATTGCAGTCGTTGATTATCATCAAACAAGCGGACATGACCATTGACATCCACAAAACTTAAACTTTGTCCAGTTGCAGCGCTTTTTATGGGTGATTGGTTTTTGAGAATGGCTTGGTTTCCCTGGGGAGAAGGCAATAATGTTAATTTACCATTGCGAAACCACAACCGATGTAAATCTGTTCTCAAAGCAGTACCCTTACCGGGAGGACTAATTTTTGTCGTTAACCAGCGTCCGTTGGTATCTTGCTGAAGATATAGGTAAGGATTAACCAGGGTGACATCCAATAGCAAACGACGATTCCACAGCAAACTCCACAAATCAAAACCCACCTCCACCGACTCCACCTGAGCAAAATCTGGATCGGTAGCAGTTGCGGGAATTTGGGATGTATCAAACTCAACCCCTTGCAAGGAGAACCCCTTCACCCGTCCTAATTCCACTGGACGATTGAGGCTATTAGTTAAACCTTCTGCTGCTAAAGGAGCCAAATCTTCGTGAATAAATCGATTTAATCGCCAAACTCCCCAACCTAACCCAACTAACAACAAACCAGCAAAACCAACACCCACACGACACAATATCAGCAACGATAGCCGATTCTTGGTAACCGTTGTTTGAGAACGATGTTCGGAATTAGGAGAATTAGTCATGGTGTTTCACAATCTTGAAGACACAGAGGGACACACTCTTACACAGGGTAAACCCAACTGGCACAATATTAGCTGTGCCACTTCCAGGATACAAACCTATTTATAACTTTGGGTTGAATTTTTTTGACAAATTTAATCCCAAATCTAGCATCTGCGTTCCTCAATAATCCCTAAACCCCCATTCAACCCCTTGTATTTAGGGAGACAACCTGACGGATCGTCTACATAATTTATCTTTGTCAATTTCGATAATTTTATTTATTTATGCAAGTTTAGTCGAATACCTTCAGGAAAATAATTCCAAAATACGAGACCGTGGTATATTGAATGCATTTCTCACAAGGGAGTGATAAGCCTTGAGTTGTGGGTTGATTTTCTTGCCACTCCCTACTCCCATCACGGACTACTCACTGAATGTTTGAGGAGTTTGTGAGAAATCCGGGATTATACCAATTTGAGATTTCCTGGCTTAGTTGCACCAAGAGTGTTTCGGCAAAGCGGGAACCAATTTCACTCCAATTTTGATACATTTTCTGACCCTGCTTCCGAAAGCTCCCCGTCAGGTATCTGCGTGAATAGTCGAATCAGATATTCTCACCATCCAATAAGATTTTGGTTTGTGAATTTGCAAACATATTCATTTTTCAAATTATTAGTTAAATATCTTCATCGAAGATACTACTTCTTCGATTGAGTAGATATTATCGCTAGATATATTTTGTGGAATTTTGACATCTATCCTCAGTCAGAATACAGGATAATACCCAGCGACGATAATTAATAATAGGTATGGATTAAATCGATAAACAGGGAAAATCTTAATTAGAAGCGATCGCTGGTGATATGGAGATGATGGGTAGCTGCGGTTAAGTATTCATAGGGGTTAGGTTGTTGAGATGAAATTTGGTCAATGGGTTGGTCTTTTTGTTTTGGTCGCTTCTGGATATGTACTGTGGCAAATTCGTCAGTTGATCCTGCTATTTTTTACTGCGGTGGTTTTGGCTACCGCTTTGAACCAGTTAGTACGTCAGTTTCAAAAAATCAAAATCGTGCGTGCGGGTGCGATTATTCTGAGTTTTCTCGTTTTGTTAACATTTTTAAGTGTGTTTTTGTGGCTGATTATTCCCCCTTTTAACCAGCAACTACAAGAGCTTTTATTACTATTTCCAGTTGGTATTTCCCGATTACAAGAATTCATCAATTATCTGGAAACTTTTCTGGGTCAAAACTATCTCGATTTACCCGATATTAATCGCTTGTTTCAACAAATACAACCCTTCGTAACACAGTTTATTACAAGCACTTGGGAAATCATCACGACTTCGATTAATGTCCTCCTGCAAGCTTTATTCGTGATAATTTTGATGTTGATGCTGTTGGCGAATCCACCAATGTATCGAGATGGATTTGTGCGGTTTTTTCCTGCTTTTTATCGTCGTCGAGTGCGGGAAATTTTAGCTAATTGTGCGACGGGATTAGAAAGTTGGACTGTCGGTGCTTTAATCGAAATGGTTTTTATTGCGACTTTAACGGGAATCGGATTATTTATCTTGCAAGTACCTTTAGCATTAGCCCATGCAGTTTTAGCAGGTATATTAAATTTTATCCCGAATGTGGGACCAACGTTAAGTGTAATATTTCCGATAACGGTGGCTTTAGTGGATGCACCTTGGAAAGCAATTCCCGTACTTATTTTATATGTAGTCATTCAAAATATTGAAAGTTACTGGTTAACACCGACTGTGATGGCTAAACAGGTATCCCTTTTACCTGCTGTGACGTTAACATCTCAAATTATGTTTACAACTTTTTTTGGCGCTCTTGGTTTATTCATGGCGATACCACTTACGGTAGTTGCCAAAACTTGGCTAGAAGAGGTTTTATTTAAAGATGTTTTAGATCAATGGCATAATCTTGAAGAGAGTCAAATTCAGAACAAGAATTATCATGAAATTACGCAAAATACAAAATAGCGATCATCAATTTTTCAATCATATCTTGCGTCAGTTCGATAAGATACAAAAGCCCAAATAATTCCTAATTCTCATGATTACCCCATAACTAAAGTTAGAGACTGAAAACAATTTAGATAATACTACAGGTAAAGAAGATGGCAGCAATAGAAAAGGAAATAATTAACTCCAATCAATGGCATCATCTTACTTTTCGGGAAGTAACTCAACATTTAGATAGTAATTTAGAAACGGGTTTAAGTTCTGAAGTTATTCGTCAAAGACAGGAACAATTTGGTGCAAATGAACTGAAGGGAAAAGCGGGAACTAGTCCATTTATCCGGTTTTTGTTGCAATTCCACCAACCATTGCTGTATATCCTGCTAATTGCGGGTGCTGTGAAGGCTTTTTTGGGACAGTGGGTAAATGCTGGGGTGATTTGGGGTGTCACCCTCATTAACGCCATTATCGGTTTTGTGCAAGAATCAAAAGCAGAAAGCGCGATCGCAGCTTTAGCTTCTGCGGTGAAAACAAATGCGACAATTATCCGTGATGGGGAAAAAATCCAGGTTCCCTCGACAGAATTAGTTCCAGGGGATGTTGTTTTACTCGCTTCTGGGGATAAGGTTCCTGCGGATTTGCGTTTGGTACAAGTGCGGAATTTACAGGTGAATGAATCTGCACTGACGGGGGAATCGATTGCGGTTGAAAAAGATACTCAACCCCTTGATGGTGATACACCCCTAGCGGAACGCAAAAACATGGCCTACGCGGGTAGTTTTGTCACCTTTGGTACGGGGAAAGGGGTTGTGGTGGCCATTGGGGAAGCAACGGAAACCGGTCGTATTTCCCAATTGATGAATCAGAGTACCAGCTTAAAAACTCCCCTCACCCGCAAGTTTGACCGCTTTAGTAAGACTTTACTTTACATTATTTTGGGTATTGCCGCTTTCATGTTTGCGGTGGGTTTAGGGTACGGAAAAACCTGGACAGAGATGTTTGAAGCCGCGATCGCCTTTGCTGTGAGTGCGATTCCGGAGGGTCTACCCGCAGTAGTGACGGTGACATTGGCTATCGGTGTTTCCCGTATGGCCCGTCGTCATGCCATCGTCCGCAAGTTACCGGCGGTGGAGACTTTAGGGGGAGCAACGGTCATCTGTTCGGATAAAACGGGCACACTCACCGAAAATCAAATGACTGTACAGGCGATTTATGCTGGTGGGATTAACTATACCATTACGGGGGTGGGTTATGACCCCCAGGGAGAAATTTTCCGGGAGCAGACACCGGTGGATCGGAATGATTCTCCCGCTTTAGCAGCATGTTTACAAGCTGGGTTATTATGCAATGATTCGCGTTTGGAAACAAAAGCGGGACAATGGCAGGTAATTGGCGACCCGACGGAGGGAGCATTAATCACTGTTGCCAATAAAGCTGGGTATGAACGCAGTTGGCTAGAAACCGAACAGCCGAGATTAGATGTCATACCCTTTGAATCCGAGTTCCAGTATATGGCCACACTGCATGGTAATCGAGAAGGGAAAGCCGAAATCATCTATGTGAAAGGTTCGGTGGAAGCGGTTCTCCAACGTTCTCAGCAGATGGCAGACAACTCAGGAAATTTCACTACATTGGAACCAGAAGTAATCCATCAACAGGTAGAAAAAATGGCTAGTCAGGGTTTACGGGTATTAGCCTTTGCCCAAAAACCAGTTCTGGAACCCCAAACCACCCTGGATCATGCAGATATCGAAAGCGATTTAATTTTCCTCGGCTTACAGGGAATGATTGATCCACCCCGACCCGAAGCCATTAGAGCCGTACAAGCCTGTCAAACTGCCGGAATTCAGGTAAAAATTATTACTGGCGACCATGCCGTGACTGCGGCTGCGATCGCTAAAAGTATGGGTTTTAATCATCAACGGGAAGTATTGGCATTTACAGGTAGTCAACTAGCCCAAATGGAACCTGAGGAATTTGCCACAGCCATCGAAGACGCTTCCGTATTTGCCCGGGTTGCACCAGAACAAAAATTACGCATCGTCGAAGCTCTGCAATCGAAGGGTGAAATTGTGGCCATGACTGGAGATGGGGTGAATGACGCACCAGCTCTCAAACAGGCAGATATTGGGATTGCGATGGGGGGTGCAGGTACGGAAGTTGCCAAAGAAGCCTCGGATATGATTTTAACCGATGATAATTTTGCCTCCATCGAAGCTGCGGTGGAGGAAGGGAGAACCGTTTATCGGAATTTGCTCAAAGCGATCGCCTTCATCTTACCAGTGAATGGGGGTGAATCGATGACCATACTAATCAGTGTCTTGTTGGCCAGGGATTTACCAATTTTGTCTTTGCAAGTATTGTGGTTAAATATGGTCAACTCTATTGCCATGACCGTACCATTAGCCTTTGAACCAAAATCTTCCAGGGTAATGCAGCGACCACCCCGTAACCCCCGTGAAGCTTTACTTTCCCGGAGTTTGGTGAAACGGATTTGTGTGATTTCAATTTTCAATTGGATTTTGATTTTTGGTGTATTTGAATGGATACGTCAAAGCGGGGGAAGTATGGAATTAGCCAGAACAATGGCAATTCAAGCTTTGGTAGCGGGTCGAGTTTTTTACCTGTTGAGTATTAGCCAATTGGGAATTGCTCTGATTAACCGTCTACGGGGAATTCAAGAAGCAGTTAGTGATACTTCAGCCATTGTCATGGGTATTATTGCCACCGTTGTCTTACAAGTTATCTTTAGTCAATGGAATATCATGAATCTCCTATTTTCCACCGCTCCCCTGAATTTAACCCAATGGTTGATTTGTTTTGCCATTGGTTTACCGATGATTTTAGTTGCCACATTTTGTAACCGATTTGACCCCCTAGATTAACAGGATTTGGATGGTACAGCTATTCTCCCTCGAGAAATAGAATTTTAAATTGCGCTTTTGATTGGCAAATTCTTGGGAATAAGCAATTCCATGTGAGGGTTTGAACTGTGGGTTGATAAAAGCATGATTTGTAAAGCCGTGCGCAGTGCTGCGATGTAGGGCTTTCTGAAAAATTGTCAAGACGCGATATGTTGCGTCTCTATATCTTGCTTGTAATAGAGGGTATTTTAGTCGCCAAAAGTGTAAACCAATAGGTATGTAAGGCTGAAAAACCAGGCATTTGTAATTTTTGTCGCCTGTGGAAAGTGGAATGCATTGGCTTCACCAAAAGACTTTTTCCGCAGAACATAGTTATAATTCGGATTTACGAACCAAAATTTGTATACAATCATATTGTGAATTTTTAAATCCAAACAATACATATCAACCATTTTGTTTGAAAATATTTAAAATTTCCATTGACAAATTTCAAAACATACATAATGGGTAAGCCAACAGTGATAAACTTATTACAGAAAATCACTATTACGAAATTAGTTCGTTATTTACTACTTTTTGCTTTAGGTTGGGCAATTGTACAAATCCTCAATTATTTTGCAGATATAATTATTATTTTTACACTGTCAGCATTAATTGCATTTATGCTGAATTATCCTGTGAAAATATTGCAAAGATTCTTACCCCATGTAGTTGCAGTTGTTATCGTATTTTTAGTGAGTTTATTAATTGTCATTGGCTTTACATTCACAATTGGTTTTACAGCTTTAGCACAAGCACAGCAATTAATTAATCAGTTTCCAGATTTTATCAACTTCATTATTTCTTCTTTAGATCAATTGGAGGCATTATTACAAAAACGCAATCTGCAAGTAGATTTGAGTGCGATTGAAGCACAACTGCGGAATCAAGCTTTAGCAGGAATCGGCGTGGGAATAGAAACGATTCAAAATCTTTTTGCTAGTCTTGTGGATATAATTTTGATTGCTGTGGTCAGTTTTTTCATGCTACTGAATGGTGGAAATTTATGGCATTTTATCTTGAAAATAGTACCTGAAAATTTACGAGATGACCTGACAGTTGCTATCCAAAAAAACTTTCTGGGATTTTTTTGGGGGAGGTTAATTTTATCCGTATTTTTTGGAGCTTCTGCTTTTGTAGTATTTGTGATTATGCAAGTACCCTATGCCCTGATTTTAGCAACAATTGCTGGAGTATTTGACCTCATTCCGGGAATTGGTGCAACCTTGGGAATTAGTATTGTGGCTTTAATTGTTTTACCCCAGGGAATATGGCTAAGTGTCAAGGTATTAATTGGCTGTATTTTGTTACAACAGGTAGAAGAAAACTTATTAATGCCTCGAATTATGCAGGATTCATTGAATATTAACCCGGTAGTCATGTTTTTCGCCTTATTAGTAGGGGCGAAAATTGCTGGTTTAGTAGGAGTTTTCTTTGCAGTTCCGATTGCAGGGGTCATTATAAGTTTGTTTGCAATGGATGAATTGAAGGCAGAGCCATAAAAATAGATATTAGTAGACAAACAAGATAATAAATTAGTCAAATTACAAAAATATCAATTCAGGTTTAATATACATATAGAAAGGCAAGTTGAGAATACGATTAATTACATACAAGGTATATAAAAATGCTCAATTTCAATAATATTCGTTACCGTTTTAATAACTTCAAGAATAAACGTATTTCTCCGGAACAGTTAGAAGCGATGCACAACGGTCTGAGAGCCGAATCAACAATCAATCAAAATTACACAGTATTACTAATAGGTTCCTGTGTAATTGCGACTTTTGGATTATTGTCCAACAGTGCGGCGGTCATCATTGGAGCGATGATTATTGCACCCTTAATGTTACCGATTCGGGGACTAGCTTTTAGTGCTTTAGAGGGGGATATTTCCCTATTTCGTAAAGCTTTAACAGCAATTATATTTGGAACCATTTTATCTACAATTTTAGCTTGGTCAATCGGATTATTTGTGGCATTACCAGAATTTGGGAGTGAAATTTTAAGCCGTTCTCGACCAACTTTATTGGATTTAGGAATTGCGATCGCAGCTGGAGGAATTAGCGCTTATGCCAAAGTAGAACCCAGGATTTCCGAGAGTTTAGCGGGGACAGCGATCGCAGTTGCATTAATGCCACCTATATGTGTAATTGGTTTGGGTTTATCCCAGGCAAATTTTTCTTTGGCTCTGGGTGCAACCCTACTTTATCTGACTAATTTACTGGGAATTAGTTTGTCTTGTATGTTGACATTTTTAATTACGGGTTGTACACCTTTGCAGCGTGCGCGACAAGCTTTAATTTGGACACTAGCGTTCACAGCCATACTTTTTATTCCCCTAAGTGTCAGTTTTTTTCAGTTAGTGCGACAAGTGAGATTAGAAGCTAGTATCAGACGAGCCTTATTAAATCGAACTATTACATTTCAACGGGTAACGTTGCTCAATAGCAGTGTAAATTGGTTAGCAAATCCACCCCAAATCCGCTTAAGTGTACGTACAAAAGAACCAATTACACCTAAACAAGCCCAACTTTTAGAAGAATTTTTAGAGCGAGAAATGGGTCAACAATTTACGCTGATTTTTGAAGTGGGTCAAGTTGAAGAAGTGAGGGGAGATATGGAACAGAAACCGTAGATTTGCAAGAAAATAATCCCAAGTGTCATGTTTTTAGGTGGGTTTCAAAATACCGTCGATATAACTCACAACTTGGGATAACCTGGTTCCCATCAAGTTTCACCAAACCCATACTATGTAGTTTAAATCCACTCAATTGTTCTAATTCTACGGGTATTGGTGATTTGATAACTTGTTCATAGGCTGCTGCTAGCTGGGGATGTTCTTGGAGATTTCGTAAGTGTCGATGTAGATGATTGCAATAAATACCTGCGTCTGTTGTAGCGGTTTTAATTAACTGTTGTAAGGTCAAATTAGCAGCTGCGAGATGGTATAAAGCTTGTTGTATTAAGTATGGATGTCCAGCGACAAGTTGCATCAGTTCTGATAATTCATTTTCAGATAAATCCAGTCCGTAGCGTTGTTGCAAATCGAGTAATTGTTGGTGATTAAATGCTTGTAATTCAATTGCTAAACCGACATTAAAGGGGGATTTATTAATATCTAAGGGGATATAAACTTCTGTAGAATGGATGATAATTAGTCGGAGATTTTGCCAATTAGGATTACCGCTATCCCCGTAGGCTGCTTCTTCATACCATGAACGGAGTAAGGTAAAGAAATCATCAGCAATTTCCGGATGTAAAAATACTTTGTCAATATCATCTAATGCTAAGACTAAAATCCCATGTAGATTTGGTAGTAAACAGTCTTCAAAATAGGCGGTACAATTAGTTTTGCTGCCAAAGGTATCACTCCAGTAATCTTCGACTCGATAGGGTAGTTGTAATTTGCGGGTAATAGAAGTACAAAACCACCGCAAAAATTTATCTAAGTCATGAAAAATATGCCGTTCTGCTCGTTGTAAACTGAGTGCAACTGTGTTGAATTGAAGCTGTTGTTTAGCATGGGCTAAAATTCTCACCATTAGGGATGTTTTACCCATTTGACTAGGTGCTTTAATGCGAATTAAGGCTCCTTGTCTGGTAATCTCTTCATAACAGCGTGATTCTACCCCCGGACGCTCGATGTATAAGGGTGATTCTAAAGCAATTAACCCTACTGGTGCTTCTAATGCTCCTAATTCTGTCTGCTTTGATATGGGAGATGGTAAATAGGATATTACTGCTTTTTCTTTCACCCCTTGGGATTCTGCAAATGCTCGTTGGGCTAAAACTGCCATCAAATTATTTTTACTAACTTTTTCCCCTAAACTAACGGAAAGAATCTGCCATAATTTCGGGCCTACGTCATGTTTAATATATTCATGGGCATAACCACAATCATCCGCAATTTTGTCATACTTTTGTCCCGATAATGCCCCTTTGAGAACAGCTATTTCAATATTTTTCAGGTGTCTTTGCATTTTGCTCAAGACTGCTGCATCTACTATTTTCAGAGCTAATTCAAAGGCGATCGCGTCTTCTTTCATGATTTTTATCATAGCTATTTATCCATTTTTGAGAAAAGTAATTAATTTAAATTCTAATTTCTTCATGTAGCCAAGATTCTTGGATAATATTCTCGACAAATTTGTTTAAGAGATGGGTAAAATAATGGTCAGGGTATTGTAAAGAAAAAATCCCCTTACTACCCAGTTCTGCCATTTCTAGTGAAAGTGGAAAAATACCTGATACTGGAAGATTATAGTTTTTTTCGACTTTTTGCTGGAGTTCATCCCAGTCCAGATTTATCGGTGTTTTATTGATAGCCATCATGATATTTTTCAGTTGTAACTGACGGGCGATATTCACCGTTACATCAGTTCCTTGAAAGTCCTGGCTGTCTGGACGTAAAATTATAATTAATAGGTTAGATATGGCTATAGATAGTAAAGTCTCTCGACTTAAACCTGGATGAGTATCTATAAATAAATAGTCTAAATTAAGCTCTTGAATTAATCGCCGAAATCCACTATTGAGCAAACTAACTTTGTATCCATCACTGAGAATTTTAGCGATATCTTCAGGGTTGATACTAGCAGGAATTAAGAAAAGCTGACCTTTTTGCTGGTTGAAAATATAATCACTAATATCATAGGCAGTCTCAGTAATAGAAATACGACTCCACAAGTAGTCGTTTAAGGTTTTTCTATTATCATTGATATTAAATAAAGCATGAATACCGGGTGATTGTAAGTCAGTATCAACTATTGCTACTCGCTTTCCTTGGATTGCAATTAATACTGCTAAATTGGCTATCAGGTTTGATTTACCAGTTCCACCCCGAAAGGAATGTATCGAGATAATTTTAGACATAATGTTTTTCATACCAGAATTGACATTCCTAGTAGTCCATTACTCTAAAAAACAGAAATGATTGAAAACTGACCAGAACAGGTGAGATGAACCACTAGCTAGTTTACTAGTATGGTGCGATCGCCCTATCTCCTGAAAGATCAGTTTTGCCGTGGAGATGGATTTGAAAAGTGACCTTGACAAAACTGTATTTTTATGCAAATTACATTCGAGTAGATTTTTTGATGTGAATTGTCAGTTTTTCTTTCTAGATTGGGCGAAACTCTTTGGTGATTATGGAAACTAAAATATTTGGATTTGCGTATTTACATTGAGAAAAAAGCGGGTTTTTATTTTTAGTTTTAGTAAATAAGTTTGCATTTAAATACTGAGATTGGGTCTAAAAATTCCAGATATGGCTTTCAGTCAAGCTGTGGGACTTGCAATTAAATGATATACCGATATATCAATCAGATTTAAATTGGGTAAAGATTACAGGGAATCTGTGGGAAATGTGGATCCAGAGTTTATCCAGGGTTAGCTGGGGAATATTCTCCAAATCGCCAACGTAAAGGAGTAGAATTTGTTGTTTCTAATACCTGTTCAATTTCAAACTCGACTAAACGCTCGGCTCCTGTAAATTCATTTAATCTTTCGACATCCCAAATCACTTTTGCTCTTCCCGTAATTTGCAAGATATTACCTGTTGAAAAATCGATAAATAATAAACCTGCGTGGGGATTGATCAGTAAATTTCCCAAGGTTTGAAACATATTATTTCCCGCATAATCAGGGAATAGTAACTGACGATAATTTATGACTTGAATAAATCCGGGAAATCCTCCTCGATGGGAAGCATCTGCACCACTTTCTGGATGAAAACTGGCAATGAAAAATGTGTCTGCTTGGGTTATCCAAAGTTGATTTTGTTTACTTAAAGCATTGTTGATAAAAGTTTCCGATTCTTCCCTGGATTCAGTTACTGCTTTTTCGATGTGACGGGTTTGAATGTATTTTGGACAATTAAAAAATGTTTGCTGAACGTGTAATTTTATCCTGTTAGTACCCAATTCGGCTTTACCATTGAAGCGCGATCGCCTACGGTTTGCTAGGTCAATCACTAATAAACCAATATTTTGGTTGTGGTGCAGGTTTTGGTATAGTGGATCGGTAGGGATGGAACTGCCACTAACCTGTAAACAAATCTCTAGGGTCTGCTGGTTCAAAACTTGGATAAAACCAGGTTCTCCCGTTAATAAAGATGCCCAAATTTGACCATGTATATCAACTGTACTAGCAACTGCTAATTGTTGCGTGGGTAAAAATTCCTGCGCTGCTGGTTTCATCAAGTTACTGATTACACTACACAGCTTTTGTGCTTCTTCCCGTTTCCCTGCTTGGGTTTGGACTGCGATTTCTCCGGAATGGAAAGACATGGGGATTTTAGATTTTGTGGATAGTTGTGCCTAGTTTTATGGTTTCAGCAAAATTTTCCCAACGGATTGGGGATGGGGTGAGTGTGAGTATTATTGTCAATTCTCGATGATGTCACCGGAGTTACTCCAGATCAGTTTGGCGATCGCAAATACAGCTAAAACTGATCTAGGCAAATTTTTGTGAATATGGTATTGCAATCATGATTTAATTTCTGGAATATTGATTGATAGTGATCACAAAAAATCTGTATAAAATTAGGATACATAAAGAAATAGTGGCAACTCTCAAAGCTTCTCAACCCGGACAAAGGATGATCAAGCAAGCTAGAATTGCTTCCTGTTGGTCTGTGGATGATTTTCGCTGGCTAGAGTCAGCAAGTGAAGTTTTGGGTGTTTCTTGGCAAGAACAAGGTGTTTTGGCTGTGGGAATTTCCGAGGGGACTTGGAAAAGATTTCTAGCTGGGAAGCATCCAATTAATGCTGGGGCTTTTAAAGCTTATTGTCAGGTTTTGGGGTTGAATTGGCAAGAGGTTGCAGAAAATAAGCCAGAAAAACTAGTTTCCCCTTCTTCCCCTCTCTCCCTCTCCCCCCCTTTAACAAATTGGGGTGATGCTCCCGATGTGTCAATTTTCTATGGCCGCCAGGGAGAAATACGGACAGTCCAGGAATGGGTGGTGCAGGCAAAGTGTCGTTTAATCACCTTGTTGGGGATGGGAGGGATTGGGAAAACGACGCTTTCTGTTAAATTAGGGCAAGAAGTTGTCAAAATGTCGGATTTTTCAGCTTTAATTTGGCGAAGTTTGCGGAATGCACCACCAATCGAAGATATTTTGCCAGAATTAATTCAGTTTTTGTCAGGACAACAGGAAAGTAGTTTACCGAGTAGTTTAAATAGCAAAATTTATCTGTTATTAAAATTGTTACGTTCTCGACGCTGTTTAGTGATTTTAGATAATGTGGAGTCGATTTTACAAGCAGGCGATCGCACGGGTAAGTATCAAGCAGGATATGAGGGATATGGGGAGTTATTCAGATGTGTAGCGGAAACTTCCCATCAAAGTTGTTTAATTCTCACTTCTAGGGAAAAACCCCAAGGTTTAGCAAGAGATGAGGGGGAAAGTTTACCTGTACGTTCTTTACAATTAACAGGTTTAACGGAAGCAGAGGGACGGGAATTATTTGCCCTTAAGGGTCAGTTTAGAGCTTCAGAGGTAGAATGGCAAGCTTTAATTTCTCGTTATGGTGGCAATCCTCTGGCTTTAAAGATTGTTGCGTCTTCTATTCATGATTTTTTTGATAGTGATATTTGTCAGTTTTTAGAAATTTTTCCACAAAGTACATTCATTTTTGATGATATTCGAGATTTACTTGACCAACAATTCTCTCGTCTGACAAAGTTGGAACGGGAAATCATGTTTTGGGTAGCGATTAATCGTGAACCTCTTTCTTTATCGGAGTTACAAACAGATTTTGTCAGTTATATTTCCCTCAGTGAGTTGTTAGAGTCTCTTTCTTCTTTGCAAAGACGTTCTTTTTTAGAAAAAACCAGTGATGGTTTTACTCAGCAACCTGTAGTCATGGAATATGTGATTAACCAAATTATTGAGTTAGTCTCTCAGGAAATAGTTAATCAAGACATTTGTTTGTTTGCAAGTCATGCTTTAATGAAAGCACAGGCGAAAGATTATGTCCGGGAAACTCAAATTAATTTGATTTTACAACCGATTATTAATGAATTGAATAATCAACTTGCTAGTTCAGAAAATATTTATATATACCTCAATCAAATTATTTCCAAGTTCCGGGGAAAAGCTCCTCAAGAAACAGGATATGTGGCGGGTAATTCTCTGAATTTATTATCTCAAGCACAAGTTGATATTAGTGGCTGTGATTTTTCGGATTTAACATTATGGCAAGCATACCTACAAGGGGTAAATTTACATCATGTCAATTTTGCTAATTCCGATTTATCTCGTTGTGTGCTCACAGAAACTTTAGGTAATATTTTATCTGTAAATTTTAGTCCCGATGGAAAACTGTTAGCAACCTGTGATACCGACTGTAATGTACGGATTTGGGAAGTAAAAACAGGTAAGCTACTATTAATTTGTCAAGGTCATAATAACTGGGTTCGCTTTGTTACTTTTAGTCCAAAGGGAGAAATTTTAGCAAGCTGTGGTGCTGATCATCAAATTAAACTATGGAACGTTAGCGATGGTATTTGCATTAAAACCCTCACTGGACACCATCATGAAATATTTTCTGTTGCTTTTAGTCCAAAGGGTGATATCTTAGCAAGTGCCAGTGGCGATCGCACAATCAAAATCTGGAATACTCATGATGGTCACAGCATCAAAACCCTTACCGGACATACAGATTGGGTGCGTTGTGTCGCTTTTCACCCAGATGGGGATATATTAGCCAGTAGCGGTGCAGAAGCGCAAATTAAATTATGGGATGTAAAATCGGGGAAATGTCTGCAAACCTTAACTGAACATCAAAGTTGGATACGTTCGATTGCATTTAGTCCCGATGGGGAAATTTTCGCAAGTGCAAGTGGCGATCGCACAATTAAAATCTGGAATTATCATACAGGAGAATGTCTCAAAACCTATACAGGACATACAAACAGCGTTTATTCAGTCGCTTTTAGTCCTGGGGGTGAGATACTGGTGAGTGGAAGTGGCGATCGCACTGTGAAAATTTGGGATTGCAATACCCATACTTGCATGAAAACCTTACATAAACAAACTAATGAGGTCTGTTGCGTTGCTGTCAGTCCCGATAATCAAACAATTGCTTGCGTCAGTTTAGACCAAACCATGCGATTATGGGATTACCATAGCGGACAATGTTTAAAAACTTGGCAAGGAAATACAGATTGGGCACTTCCTGTAAAATATAGTCCAGATGGGCAAATTTTGGCAAGTGGAAGTAATGATAAAACGATTAAATTATGGGATTTACAAACCGGAAATTGTTTGAGAAGTTTCTCAGGACATACAGATTTTATTTATGGAATTGCCTTTAGTCCCGACGGAGAAATTTTAGCTAGTGCGAGTACCGATTCTACAGTCAGATTATGGACCGTAAATACAGGTAAATGTTTTCAACTTATACCAGGACATACAGACTGGGTTTATGCGGTAGAATTTCATCCCAATGGTGAAATTATTGCTACTGCAAGTGCCGATTGTACAATTAAAATCTGGGATTGGCATACAGGACAATGTTTAAATAATTTAACTGGTCATACTGATAAAATTCTGGGAATCACCTTTAGTCATGATGGTAAAATATTAGCCAGTGCCTGCGCTGACCAAACCGTGAGAATTTGGGATATAAAAACAGGTAATTGCGTGAAAATTTTAAATCCTCATGAAGATAGAATTTATGCAGTTATATTCAGTCAAGATAATCAGATTTTAGCAACTTGTAGTACCGACAACACAATTAAGCTTTGGAAATTTCCAACGGGTAAGTTTTTAAAAACCTTAACCGGACATCATAATTGGGTTTTTTCTATCGCTTTTAGTCCTGACGGTAAAACCCTTGTCAGTGCTTCCCATGACCAAACCGTGAGAATTTGGGATGTGAATACAGGTGAATGTCAACATATTTGTCGGGGACATACTCATTTAGTTTCCTCCATTGCTTTTAGTCCCAATGGAAAATTTATCGCTAGTGGTTCCCAAGACCAAACCGTGAGAATTTGGGATATAAATACGGGTGAATGTACAAGAGTTTTAATTGCCAAAAGGCTTTATGAAGGAATGAGAATTAACGGAGTCAAAGGATTAACAGATGCGACAATTTTCACGCTACAAGCTTTGGGTGCAGTTTTATAAATATTCATGGTTTTTTTCTGTTGTCCTTAATAACCACAGTTTTTCTAGCTTATCGATGCGTTGTTTGCAAATAGAAGCTTGACATTTACCATAGCTCATGAATATCAAGAGAAAAAATAGAGAGAAATAAATGATAAAATATCCAAGTAAAGGATTAGTTACAACATCATTTCTTCTTTGAAAATGAGCTGGGGATGAAACTGCTATTTGTAAATTAAATAGATAATTCTATTCAGTAAACAATCTATCAATAACAACCACGTATATAATTGGCACCACGATACTTGAGTTCAAATTGAGAGAAAGTTTTCAAGAATATTGGTTTAGATGTATGGTAACTAATTCCTCGATATTTTGCATTCTTCTCATATGTGATTGTTAATTTCGGAATATTCGATTCGTAATGGGAACCACGATAAGATAGTAGCATAACTTCCTCTTAGTATTTTAGTTTGATAATTCTTAGAATATTACTTGTGCTTTTTCTAGTCCATGTGTAAAAGTTATGAATTTACGACTTAACTCTTCATCAACTATATTTTGACTAATCTTAAACTCGTTCCCGGAAAAAGGGTGTGCTAGACTTTCCTTCCATCTAACACACCCCTACAAAATCAATCTGAAAACTATTGATTTAATTACCACTATAATCAAGCGATTGGTTTACAGGAATTTCTCCATGAGATTGCATAGACAATCTACGAGGAGCACAAGCTTGTGTAAATAACAAAATGCTAATTGATAAACCAAGCATAAGCATTCTATTCCAGCATATATTATTCGTTGAATAGATTAAAGTCTTCATAAGTTCAACTCCTTCAAGGTGTTATATTGTTTTTATATAATTGACCAAGAACAAAGTCGATACAGAAAAGTTAAGGAATTTAAGACATCAGCTAACTTAACTGGGAACTTAACCTTTATCGCGTTATTATTAATTATTATTATTTACAGCAGGTTTAAGGTAGGATGTGTTAGGCACAAGCCGTAACGCATCAAAGTCTTCTTCTGCATGGGTTAAGCTGCGCTAACCCATCCTACAAAGGTTTTATATTTAAGAGCTTAATCTGTGAATTGGTGCACTATACCAAAAGTTTTGTTATTGCGTAGAAAATTTATCGAAGTGTCATACACCCTACAGTGAAAAATGTGTCAGTGACGTCAGTTCTAATTAAATTTGCTCTCCATATTCAATTTTTGAGGTGATAATAATTGTCTATCCTGTAATTGTAATGCAATTCTTTTACCTGTACACCAACCGTAATATCCATAGGTTACGGATGCGCCTAAAATTTTTTCAAACCCCACAAAATAAAGTGTAGAGTCAACGACTGATTGACACTTACCATCCGTTTTTGGTAGTAATCTATCGTCGAGATTTAAATATAATTCAGACTGTCTCAATATTTTATTAATACCAGGATGAAAACCAGTTCCTAAAATAATTGCATCATAATCCTTTGATTCCCCATTGCTGAAAATCACACCAGTTTTTGTTAATTGCTGAATATCACTAGCAATAACTTGAATATTTCCTTGCTTAATGTGTTTAACAGTACCTCTATCCACCCATGCTACACGACCATAATTAACCTCCATATCGATAGCTCCCCTATCTTCTGGGTAAATAGAGTAAGCACTCAAATCTAAAGCAAAATGGCGAACAAATTTATCATACTCATTAATTTCTATTTGCAATTCTTCAGGAGTAAAATCAATAGCTTTCTCCATTGCTGCGATTTTAGTATCTACTGTATTTTCATGAAATAAACTTTTAAAATATGACCTAATTTGCCATAACCAATATTGTAGCGATCGCAATCTGGGATAAAGGGGAAATACCCAGCGTTTACCACGAATTAACATATCAACACTAGCAGCACCATGTTGGTATAAATCTAGTGCTATTTCTGCGGATGAATTTCCTGAACCCAAAACTAAAATTTTCTTATTTTTATAAGGAATACCATTTTTATATATACTACTGTGAATAATCTCACCAGTAAAATCTTCTTCTCCCATAAAGCTGGGGACGATAGGTTGATTAGTTAACCCAGTACAGATAACCAATACTTTACATTTCAGGATATCTTTATTTGTTTGTATCTGCCAGTAATTATCTATTTGATGATTAATTTTGTTGATATTTTGCACCTCTTCACTAAAACGGATATGTGAATAAACTTGAAAATGATGGGCATATTCTGTTAAATAATCGACAATTTCATCTTTAGTTTTAAATGTGGAATATTTTTGCTTACCTGCAAAAAAAGGCAAAGTGAAATAAGGATTTTGAGTAACTAATCTTTCGTAAGCATTTTTCCAAATTCTGGCAACAGTTTTACCTTTCTCAATAATCACAAAATTATCAATTCCGAATTTTTTTAAACTTGCAGCTACAGTGATACCGCAAAAACCAGCCCCAATAATAATAACATCTAGTTCAGCATTCATAATATTCACTTGAATTGCAAATATATATATCTTTTATCTTTATAAAATCTTAAATTTCAACAGTCAATATAGATTAGTTAAGGTATTTAAGCTCAACATCTCTTAAATAAACACTCAAGTTTTAACCTAGAACGGTCAAATTAACTTGAGAGGCAAATTAAAGGCTTAATTAAGTTAATCAAAAATAAAATATAAAACAAGTTTTCTACCTTTGAAAGATGCCTCTAGTGAGTTTTACCACACTAGGTTTTAACTACATGTGTTACGCGGTGCTGTTTCCGTAAGGCGAAAACCCATCCTAAATTTTTCGTTCCAACTAATTACTGAACTTTTCTATATTGACCAGAAAACCATTAATATCTATATGTAACAATATCCATCTTCATCCAAGGGTTGACTATGAATTTGATTAACTTATTACTGCGCTATTCTTGGAAAATTATAGTTATCTCAGCCTTACTTGGTTTATTAAGCGGATTGAGTACGGCCGGATTACTTATTCTTGTCAATGCTCAAATTAACAATTATCCATTAATTAATCAACTTGTCTGGAGTTTTATTGGACTTTGTATTCTCAGATTGATTACTAATATAACTTCTAAATATTTATTAATTATTCTCGCAGAAAAAGCAATTCTCGAATTACGGCTTATACTAAGTGAGAGTATTTTATCTGCTCCACTATATCATTTAGAAAAATTAGGTCAACATAGAATTTTAGCCACACTAACCGATGATGTTTTATCCATTTCTCGTACAGTTTATGTGATTCCAACATTATGTATTGATATTGCAATTGTAGTCAGTTGTCTTGGTTATTTACTTTGGTTATCACCAACCATATTTTTCATAATTATCATTACTTTATTTATAGGAATAATCAGTTATCAAAAAATATCAGCTAAAGCCACATCATTTTTTACCTTAGCTCGTTTGCAAGAAGATAAATTATTTAACCATTTTCGTAGTATTACAGAGGGAACAAAAGAGCTTAAGCTTCATTATCAGCGACAACAAGCCTTTATCAAACAAGAATTAAAACAAACAGCACAATCATATCAACATCAAAATATAGCGGGTTTGACAATATTTACTGTTGCTGCTGGTTGGGGAAATATCTTATTTTTTGTAGTGATTGGACTGATAATTTTTGCTGTACCTATTTTTCAAACTATCCCCACGCATATTTTGTCTGGATATGTGTTAACTATTCTCTATCTACTTTCACCTTTAGACTATATTATGAGTGCTATTCCTACTTTTAGTAAAGCTACTGTTGCATTAAATAAAATTGATTCTCTCAAGCTGTCATTATCCAATCAATATGATAGGAATAATTTCATATATTTGCAAGAAGTAGAGAATTATTGTCAACATCTAGAACTTATAGGTGTAACTCATACTTATTATCAGCAGGATGAAGATACAGCTTTTACTCTTGGTGCTATCGATTTTACTATTTCGGGTGGTGAAATAGTTTTTATCATCGGTGGAAACGGTAGTGGTAAGTCTACTCTGATTAAACTCATAACTGGTTTATATATTCCTGAAAGCGGAAAAATATATCTGAATGGTAAATTAGTGAGTCAGGAAAATAAAGATTGGTTTCGTCAGCATTTTTCTGTAGTATTTTATGATTTTTATTTATTTGATAATCTTTTAAATATTGGTAAAAATATTCATGAAAAGCAAGTACGTGATTATTTAATAAAGTTGCAACTAGATAAAAAAGTTAGAATCAAAGATGGTATAGTTTCTACAACATTATTATCTCAAGGACAGCGAAAACGCCTAGCCTTATTAACAGCTTATCTAGAAGATAGAGCGATTTATGTATTTGATGAATGGGCTTGTGACCAAGACCCAATCTTTAAGAAAATTTTTTATACTCAATTATTACCGGAATTAAAGAGTAAAGGCAAAGCTATAATTGTCGTGACTCATGACGACCAATATTTCCATCTATCAGATAGGATTGTGAAACTAGATTATGGTAAGATAGAAAATTAATCTGACAGAACTCTTTCCCTCCTATAACTATATAGACTTGGAAGTCATTTTTTGAGGGTGAATAAGCTAGTCTCTGTAGCAATTATTTGACCATCAGGACTAATCTTGACAGCGATAATTCCATCTTCATGTCCCCGCAATGTTTTTAATTGTTTACCTTGTCGGTTCCATCTTCGCTACCAGTGACAATCATTTGATTATCTGGACTGAAAACCAAATCAATTACAATTACTCTTTCAGGAGTATTGGCTGGCGCTCATTTAAAAGGACCAGATAAATTAGTTGATTTGCTAGTGACAGGTAAAGATGAAATTTCTGATCACAGTACAAACAACATCTTATCCAATGTTCAACCAAACAACCTGGGGTATGTAATTTACACCTCCGGTTCCACCGGAAAACCCAAAGGAGTATTAGTTACCCATCAAAACCTAGTTAATCATAGCAGTGCGATCACGCAAAAATTCCATCTCACATCCTCAGACAAAGTTCTGCAATTTGCAGCTTTAAGTTTTGATGTTGCAATTGAAGAAATCTTCCCTTCTTGGTTAAGTGGTGCAATAGTAGTACTACGTCCCCAGGAAATGTTTGCGACTTTCACAGATTTCCTGGAATTGATTAAATCACAAGGTTTAACGGTATTAAATTTACCTGCTGCATTTTGGCATGAATGGGTTTTGGATTTATCCCAATCGGAATATTTTCTCCCCAACTGTTTACGGTTGGTGGTTGTCGGTAGCGAACAAGTGAGATGGGAAAAAGTTGCACTGTGGCAGAAATACGTAGGTCACCATATCAAATTACTCAATGCTTATGGACCGACGGAAGCGACAATTACAGCGACAATTTATGAACCGGATTTGCGAAATGCAGAAAATCAAACTGGGGGTGTTCCGATTGGTTGTCCAATTGCTAATACCCAAATTTATATTTTAGACAAGAATTTACAACCAGTACCTCTAGGTGTTGTCGGTGAGTTGTATATCGGTGGTAATGGTGTTGCGAGGGGTTATTTAAATCGTCCCGAATTAACCCAACAAAAATTCATTGATAATCCTTTTGGTAATTCTAAATTATACAAAACTGGGGATTTAGGACGTTATTTAGCAGATGGAAATATTGAATTTATTGGACGGATTGATAATCAAGTTAAAATTCGTGGTTTCCGAATTGAATTAGGAGAAATTGAATCTGTTCTCCATACCCATTCCCAAGTTAAACAAGCAATAGTAATTGCAAGAGAAGATAATCCGAATCAGAAACGATTAGTTGCTTATATAGTTGCTGATTCCCATACTCTTGATACTCAACAATTGCACTTGGAATTGCAGCAGAAATTACCAAATTATATGGTTCCTAGTGGATTTGTCGTTCTCGATGCATTTCCCTTAACTCCTAATGGAAAAGTCGATTATAAAGCATTACCATTACCGGATAAAAACACAGAAATAGAATTAACTTCACCGACCACATCCACCCAAGAAATACTAGCCAAAATCTGGGCAGAATTACTAGGCTTAGAACAGGTAAGTATTTATGATAATTTCTTTGAATTAGGAGGAGATTCTATCCTCAGTATTCAGGTAGTAACTCGTGCAAACGTAGCAGGTTTGCTACTCACTCCCAAACAACTATTTAAACACCAAACCATTGCCGAATTATCCACTGTAGTGACCACAAATACTACGGTAATAGCAGAACAAGGTGTAGTTACAGGCACATTACCCTTAACACCTATTCAGCATTGGTTTTTTGAACAGGATTTCCCAAATCCTTCTCACTATAACCAATCTGTGATGTTAGAGGTATCAGCAGATTTGAAATCGGAACTCTTAGAACAAGTTTTGCAGCAACTATTAATACATCATGATGCCCTACGTCTACAGTTTACAACAGATGGAAATAATGTTGAGCAATTTAACACTGAATATGAGGAAAAACAGGTTTTAAATTGGGTCGATATATCAGTATTATCTCCCAAAGAACAACAATCAGTTATCGAATCTACTGCTAATCAAATCCAAACTCAACTCAATTTATCAACAGCTTCTTTATTGCAAGCAGTACAATTTTATTTTGGTAATAATCAACCTGGACGTTTGTTACTTGTCATCCACCATTTAGCAGTTGATGGTGTTTCTTGGCGAATTTTACTAGAAGATTTATTTACAGCTTATGAGCAACTTAGTCATAATTCTGTAATTCAATTACCAGCAAAAACAACTTCTTTCCGAGATTGGTCAAATCGATTAAATGAATATGCTTATAACCCAAGTTTAGCTACTGAGTTAGATTACTGGTTAACCCAATCTGCGATAAATATTCCACCTTTACCAGTGGATTACATTGCTGACAAACAGAAGAATACAATAGCTTCAACAGCACAAGTATCAGTTAGTTTAAATCCAGAGAAAACCCAAGCATTACTACAAGATGTACCAGCTACCTACAACACCCAAATTAATGATATCTTGCTCACTGCTTTGATGGAAACTTTTGCTGATTGGACTGGTGATAATTCTTTGTTAATTGATTTGGAAGGTCATGGGAGAGAAGAATTATTTGAAAATGTAAATTTATCCCGGACAGTTGGCTGGTTTACATCTATTTTTCCAGTGAAATTACAACTTAATCATCATCTTCAAGGAGAAGCACTCAAATCAATTAAAGAACAATTACGACAGATTCCTCATCGTGGTATTGGTTACGGTATATTGCGATATTTGAGTCAGAATCAGCAACTAAAATCTCTTCCTCCAGCACAAATAATTTTTAACTACTTGGGACAGTTGGATACAATTCGTTCATCATCAATGTTATTAGGATTTGCAAAGGAATCTACTGGAATTAACTATTGTCCCCAAGGATATCGTAGTCATTTACTGGAAATAGATGGTTGTGTCGTGGATGGACAATTGCAATTAAATTGGACCTATAGCAGTAATTTTCATCATCAACATACGATTGAAAATTTAGCTTCCATGTTTATCAAATATTTGGAATCTTTGATTGAACACTGTGTTGATGTAGAAGTTGGTAGCTACACTCCTTCTGATTTCCCTGAAGCTGGTTTAAATCAACATGAATTAGAGGAGTTACTTGAGAAGTTGTCTGTTTGAATATTGAGAGTTGTTTAACCCAGAGTATCGCTAAGTTACACAAATATTTAGTCAACAAGGTGAGAATTATGAGCAAACAAAATAAAAATATCGAGTCAATTTATCCCCTTTCTCCGATGCAACAAGGTATGTTATTTCATACTCTTTATGCACCCGAGTCTGGTATTTATATAGAACAATTAAGTTGCACTTTAACTGGAAATTTAGATATTACAGCATTTGCACAAGCTTGGCAAAAAATTGTTGACAGACATCCAATTTTACGAACCCTGTTTGTTTGGGAACATGGAAAACAACCTCTGCAAATAGTGTCTAAATCAGTGAAATTACCTTGGATATTTGACGATTGGCAAAATTTCTCGGAAATTGAACAGCAACAACGTTTACAAAACCTATTGAAAATAGAGCGATCGCAAGGTTTTGTCCTTGACAAAGCTCCCTTAATGCGCTGTACCTTAATTAAGTTACAAGCTGATACCTATGAATTTATTTGGAGTCATCATCATGTACTGATGGATGGTTGGTGTTTACCGATTATCCTTAAGGAGGTTTTTGCAATTTATGAAGCAAAGATAAACAGTAATAATTTAAACTTACCATCACCGCGTCCTTACAAGGATTATATTCTTTGGCAACAACAGCAAGATTTTTTACAAGCAGAACTTTTTTGGCGGCAAAAACTCCAGAATTTTCACGCTCCGACACCTTTACCTACAGATAAAAACTCTCAAGAACAGTCAATCTACAAAGAGCAATATCTACAATTATCTCCTGAGTTGACAGCAAATTTAAAATCCTTAGCAGGGGAAAATCATTTGACCCTCAACACAATTTTACAAGGTGCTTGGGGATTAATGTTGAGTCGTTATAGTGGTGAGAAAGATGTAATTTTTGGTACTACTGTTTCCGGTCGTCCCACTACTTTAGCGGGAGTTGAATCAATGGTGGGTTTATTTATTAATACTTTACCAGTACGGATAAAAATACCAGAAGAAAGTGAATTATTACCGTGGTTAAAAGGGTTACAAACACAACAAGTAGAACAAGAGGAATATTCCTATACTCCACTAGTTGATATTCAGGGATGGAGTGAAGTACCTCGTGACATACCTTTGTTTGAGAGTTTGGTAGTTTTTGAAAATTATCCATTAAATGGTTTGTTAAAGACAGATAATGATAGCATTCAAGTTACTAATATTCGTAACTTTGAGCAAACTAATTATCCCCTCACATTAGTAGCTGAACCTGGAGAAAGATTATCTGTAGGAATTAGCTATGATACGAACCATTTTACGGATGATGCTATTAAAAGAATGTTAGGAAATCTGCAAGTTTTGTTGCAAGGAATGACCGAAAACCCTCAGCAAAAATTAGATGAAATTTCATTACTAACAGCAGATGAAAAATATCAATTATTAGTGGAATGGAATGATACTCAAACTGAATATCCTCAAAATAAATGTATCCATGAATTATTTGAGGAGCAAGTTGCAAAAACACCAAATGCAGTAGCAGTAGTATTTGAAAATCAACAATTAACTTACCAAGAATTAAATAACCGTGCAAATCAACTAGCACACCACCTGCAAACATTAGGAGTAAAACCAGAAGTATTAGTAGGAATTTGTCTAAATCGTTCCCTAGAAATGATGGTAGGACTGTTAGCAATTCTCAAAGCAGGTGGTGCTTATGTACCCCTTGATCCGACCTATCCTTCAGAACGTTTGGATTATATGCTAACGGATTCCCAATTACCCATTCTATTAACTCAAAACCAACTTTTAGCAAAACTTCCTCAACACCAAGCACAAACAATTTGTTTAGATCAAGATTGGGAAAAATTTGTGGATTACTCTGAAGATAATCCCAATAGTCAAGTACAACCCAACAACTTAGCTTACATCATTTATACCTCTGGTTCCACAGGTAAACCCAAAGGAACAATGATTATCCACAGTGGGATGGTAAACTATCTAAGTTGGTGTACAAAAGCCTATAATGTCGCTACTGGAGAAGGTTCTACCGTCAACTCTTCCATTGGTTTTGACGCTACTATTACCAGTTTATTTTCTCCCCTATTGGTAGGATGCAAAGTAGTCCTTTTACCAGAAGAGAATGAAATAGAAGAACTCAAACAAGCTTTGTGTTCTGGAACTAAATTTAGTTTAGTCAAAATAACTCCCGCTCATTTGGAAATGCTCAGTCATTTATTGGCTAATCAAGAGGTAAATATTCAAGTCCAAGCATTTATTATTGGTGGAGAAGCTCTATCAGAAAAAGTCACTAATTTTTGGCGAAAAAAAGCACCATTAACTAAACTAATTAACGAATATGGTCCCACAGAAACCGTAGTTGGATGCTGTATTTACGAAGTTGAAAAACAAAGCTTTCCTGGAGGAAATATTCCTATTGGTCGTCCCATCGCTAACACTGAGTTATACATTTTAGATAGCCAATTACAACCAGTTCCCATTGGTGTTATCGGTGAATTGTATATCGGTGGTGCTGGTGTTGCGAGGGGTTATTTAAATCGTCCCGAATTAACCCAAGAAAGATTTATTGATAATCCATTTAATCATATTGTAGAGACGTTATATATAAAGTCTCCATCTATAACATCTCCATCGATAACGTCTCCCAAATTATACAAAACGGGTGACTTAGCGCGTTATTTAGCAGATGGGAATATTGAGTATCTGGGACGCATTGATCATCAAGTTAAAATTCGTGGTTTCCGAATTGAACTGGGAGAAATTGAAGCCCTAATTGTCCAACATCCCAGTGTAGCTTCTGCAACAGTAATCGTCCGTGAAGATGAACCGGGAAATAAAAATTTAGTTGCTTATATTGTTTCTGAAAAATCAGATACTTTTCACAGTAATAAACTACATCAATTTCTCCAACAAAAATTACCTCATTACATGATTCCATCTGCTTTTGTGCAGCTAGAAAATCTTCCCCTCACTCCAAATGGAAAAGTAGATCGCAAAGCATTACCCACACCAGAAAAATCAGAAATTTATATTTCTGATGACTTTGTTGCTCCCAGTAATGAAGTGGAATTACAACTTACAAAAATCTGGGAAGAAATATTAAATATTCGACCCATCAGTATTCAAGATAATTTCTTTAATCTGGGTGGACATTCACTCTTAGTCGTGCGTTTAATGGCTCAAATTCAACAAAATTTTGGCATCAATTTACCCCTAGCAGCAATTCTGCAAAATCCGACAATTGCACAGATTGCAAATATCCTTAGTCAACAAACAAATTCCTTATCCAATTCCACCTTAGTAGCTATTAACGAAAATGGTTCTCAAACACCTTTCTTCTGTGTTCCTGGAGTGGGTGGTAACGGTTTATACTTCTATAAATTAGCTGATTATTTAGGTTCAGAACAACCCTTTTATACCTTCCAAGCACGAGGATTAGACGGTAAATCAATACCTCATAATCAAATAGAAGATATGGCTGCTGACTATATACAAGCCATGCAAACTGTACAACCTCAAGGACCTTATATTCTTGGTGGTTATTCCTTTGGAAGTAATATTGCATTGGAAATGACGAAACAATTACAACAACAAGGTCATGAAGTCGTTTTACTAGCTGTTTTAGACAACTTTGCTCCCATTGATGTGAATAAACCAAAGGATTTTTATTTGGATGCAAAAATTAGACTTAAGCACATAATTCGTGTTGTAGAACGTCTATCTGAACAAAAATTAGAAGTTGATTACCAAACTTGGGAAAAACTTAATTTTGAGGAACAATTAAATTTTCTTCGGGAACAATTCAACGACAGTAAAACTGAACAAATTCGGGGTTTAATTCAAGTTTTTGATGCTAATGTCCAAGCGGGAATGAGTTACTCATTTAACCCTTTAGCCGTAGATATTTATCCCCTACAAATTGCACTTTTCCAAGCCAAAGAAGATGATACAGAAGATACTTTTATCCCTACAGATATAACATGGGGTTGGAATAAAATTACCTCTCAACCAATTGAAATTCATACAGTTCCCGGAAATCATCACACTATGCTAAATATACCCCACGTTCAAGTATTAGCTGAAAAACTCAAAGCTTGTATTAATCAAGTGCAAATTGTGGGAGTTGCGTAAAATGATTCAACCCCTAACTGTCAGAAATATGCAAACTTTTATACTTGTATGGTTGGGACAAGTAGCTTCCCTGACTGGTTCTGGATTAACTAACTTTGCCTTGGGTGTGTGGGTATATCAAGATACAGGTTCAGTAACTCAATTTGCCTTAATCTCTTTATTTGCAACCATTCCACGGGTGATAATTTCTCCGGTAGCTGGTGCTGTAGTAGACCGTTGGCAACGTCGTTGGGTAATGATTATTGCCGATTCGGGTGCAGGTATTAGCACGCTATTGTTATTTTTGCTACTACTTACTAGTCATCTAGAAATTTGGCATATATATTTAGTGACAATTGCTAGTGCTAGTTTTAGTGCTTTTCAATGGCCAGCTTATAATGCTGCTACTACCTTGATAGTTCCCAAACAATTTTTAAGTCGTGCGAATGGCATGATTGAATTGGGAGAAGCTCTACCTCAACTAATTTCACCTGTATTAGCTGGTGTTTTATTAATAAATATCCAGCTACAAGGTATTATTATGATTGACTTTATCAGCTTTATTTTCTCCTTTTTAATCCTCATTAGTATTCACTTTCCAAATGATAAAAGAAGTCTGAGCAAAAAAATAGAGCATAACTCATTATTCACAGAGATAATCTATGGTTGTAAATACGTGTTCAAGAGAAAGGGATTACTGGGATTACTAATCTTCTCTGCTGTCACTGACTTAGGATTAGGAGTAGTTCAAGTATTAATCACCCCATTAGTATTATCCTTTGCTTCCCCAACAGTTTTAGGAACTATTATGTCTATTGGTGGAATTGGGATGTTACTTGGTAGTCTATTAATTATTATTCATCGAGGACCAAAACATAAAATTAATAGCATATTTATCTTTCAATTCTTAGGTGGATTATCAATTTTAGCAGCCGGATTAAAAACCTCTGTCACCCTCTCAGCCTTAGCTGCATTTCTATTCTTTTTTACCTGGCCAATCATCAACAGTTCTACCCGATTCATCTTTCAAAAGAAAGTTTCCCATGATGTTCAAGGTAGAGTATTTGCCTTAATCGGTGGAGTGACGGGAATATCTTTCCCCTTAGCTTATTTAGTTGCTGGACCCCTTGCTGATAAAATTTTTGAACCATTAATGTCTGCCAACGGTTTCCTAGCTGGAAGTATGGGAAAAATAATTGGCATTGGGACAGGACGGGGGATTGGATTAATGTTTATTTTGATGGGATTAATCACCATGTTAATCACCATTTTTGGATATTATTATCCCCCTTTGAGGAAAGTCGAAATAGAATTACCAGATGTAACATGATATGATTACGATCGCTGAGTCATACCGATTATATATGAAGCTGCATGGAATGACCCAGGCTTAAAGTCTGGGTCTAATCGGAATAAACCTTGCTTAGAGTAGGCTTATAATGTGCATCTTCATAATCTAAAATTTGGGTTTTGCTTCGCTCCACTCAATCTAGGATTATCCTATGTCAATTAATTAGAGATTTTACCAATCCCATCACACAATCCCCTCTCATTCTCTTTCACATTCCCGCTATGGTGCAGATAATTGCGAATGCGATCGCAACCCTCCTGTAATAATTTATCTAGGTGAGAATCTAAGTCTAAATTCCAGAAAATTACATTCCCCAAGGAGTCGGAAGAAGCTAAAAGCTGGTGATTTGGACTCAAACTAACACTTTTGATCCCAGCTTGATGTCCCCCAAAGGTTTGCAGGACGTTGCCATCTAAAGTCCATAATTTCATGGTTTTATCTTCACTTGCGGTCACAAAGATTTTACTATTTGGATGGAAAATAAGACTATTGATTGCACCTTCATGGCAATATATGGTTTGTAATAATTTACCTTGGAAATTCCATAATTTAATCCGATTATCTTTACTGACTGTAGCAATTATTTGACCATCAGGACTAATCTTGACAGCGATAATTCCATCTTCATGTCCCCGCAATGTTTTTAATTGTTTACCTTGTCGGTTCCATATTTTCGCGGTTCCATCTTCGCTACCAGTGACAATCATTTGATTATCTGGACTGAAATTAACACTTCTGACACCTGCATTATGTCCTTGCAATGTCATCAATTCCTGACCAGCTAAATTCCATAATTTTGCCGTATTATCCCAACTTGCAGTTGCAATGGTTTGACCGTCGGGACTAAACACAGCACTTCTCACATCTGCATGATGTCCTTGCAATGTCACCAATTCTTTCCCAGCTAGATTCCATAATTTAACGGTTTGATCTCGACTAGCGGTGACAACTGTTTTCCCATCTGGACTAAATTCTAAGCTTCTTAAGGTGTCGCTGTGACCTTGCAAAGATGCAGTATACTTCCATGGAAAGGCGATGTATCCCGTTTCTCCGTTTGGTAATTTCCACAGTGTTGCTGTATTCGACCTTCCTGTTGTACCCAAAATTTGACTTTTGGGGCTAAAATTGCTGCTGACAGAAGCTGCTTCACCAAGGTTTTTACTCCAAGCTTGGAGAGTGATATCTGCACCAATATTTAGCCCCTGCAAGTTCCAAAGTCTCACAGTTCCGTCTTCACCACTGCTGACCAGGGTTTTTCCATCTTGGTGAAAATTTACACTCCAAACTGCATCTTGATGTCCGTGTAAAACCTGTAATTGTTCCCCTTGACGGTTCCATACTCGTACTGTTCGATCCCAACCTGCGGTAGCAATTATTTTACCGTCAGGACTAAAAACTGCACTACCGACTGCATCCTCATGTCCTCGTAGGGTTGCGAGTTCCCCTCCCTGTAAATTCCAGAGTTTTGCGGTTTGATCGCGACTAGCTGTAGTTAAACTTTTGCCATCGGGACTGAAATTAACATACATGACCCAATCCTGATGTCCGCGTAATGTCGCTAATTCCTGACCGTCCAGACTCCAAATTTTGGCAGTACCATCCCGACTTGCTGTGGCAATCCTGTCACCCTGGGGGCTAAAATGGATGGCAACCACGGGAGCATTGTGGGTTTGGAAGGATTTTAATAGTTTTCCCTGTAAATTCCACAGACGGATTGTACCATTCCATTCCATGGATGCTACGATTTTACCATCGGGGCTAAATCCGACACAGGCAACCCAATCTTGATGAGGTAGAGTTAATAATTCTTCTCCCTCCTCTACAAGCCAGATTTTGACGCTTTTATCCCGACTGGAACTTGCTAATAATTTTCCATCATAGCTGTAATTAATACTCCATACTGCATCCGTATGTCCTCGGAGGGCTTGCAATAATTTTCCGTCACGCTGCCAAATTTTGATGCTTTTATCCCAACTAGCACTTGCGAAAGTCTTACTGTCGGGATTAAATTTTACCCGTGTCACCAAATCACCGTGAGCAATGAGACGGTTTTCTTCCCGTACCCAATAAAGGGATTGACGCAGAGTTTTATCAATCTGCGATCGCAAATGTAAATCTCCGTTTTCCCAACCGATTTGTTGTAATTTGATCCCCGCTTTTAAACTTGAAAGTAGAGCATCAAAGCTTTGTTGAGAAGTAAATGCGGCTTCTGAGGAGATAGCTAAGGTTTTGATTTCACCTAAAGTCACCTGTTTTTGTTGTTGTGTTGTTTGCCACATCAATAAGCTAGATATTCCCAACAACGTCAAAGCGACTACAGACACCACCGATAGTCCCTGCAAACCCCGACGAATGGCATTTTTCGCTTGTTTTTCCGCATCTAGTAGGACTTGATTTGCTTGTTCCGATGCAATCAAAGCAGTTTGTACTTCTCGTTTCTCCAGTTCCTCACTTGCAGCCAAGAAGCGATAGTCGAGGTTACTTAAACTTTTTCCCTTTGCCCAAATTTGAGCATCTAAAAGTCCTTGTCCTCCTAGTAGATAATTTTCATCTTCGTAATTTGATGCTACCCAACTATTAAGTAAATCTGCGTAGGGTCGCAATTGCTTTAATTGCTTTTCCACCCACTCTAAATTAAATACTTCCTGATAAATCCGATTATAAACCTGTAAATTACCTTGTTTTTTGACAACTAACCCGGACAATAATAACTCAATTTTTTCCGGGGAATCATCTGCGGGAACCTCACCGTTTTGTAAAATTTGTAGATATAGTCCCAGTAATCGACTTGCACGTTGTTCCGAAACCAGTAAGCGATCGCGTATTGTGCGTAAATGGGGTGGTTCATCCTGTGCAGCCCAATTATCCATGATATGCGATCGCGCAATTGCAGCTACTTGTTCGGCTATTTCCTCTGGTTGCGTCAAGATTTCCCGCATTAGTTTTTGCAGATAGGGGGATGGGTTCCCATAAATATTCCCTGCTTCCCCTGTTCCCTTTTTCCCATACTCTGCTACCAATTGACATAATTTTTGGGTGAGAAACGGTTGTCCCCCCGTCCAAGCGAGTATTTCACCCAATACTGGTTGGGGATGGTCGATTTTATTTGCTAAACCCAGTTCCAAGGGTTGGACTTCGGACAAATTAAATCCATTTAAAGTGATCGCGCGTCCAATATTAAAGGGTGTACGGGTTTTATCTGTAATGAGATCGGAAGGTGTTGCTACTCCCAACAGTGCAAAAGTCAGACGTTTGTGTTCGTGACAAGCTCGAATCAGAGCAAAAAAGTCATCCGTATTAAATGGTAAACTGATAGTGCTATCAATCTCATCGAAAAAAATCACTATCGGTTGCTCAATTAACTCCGGTAGCACCGATTGCAACAATTCCCCCAAGCGTCCCACAGGAGAAAAATCTTGTCTTTGAGCTAACCAACTGCGGACATTAATTTCTCCCGACAATCCCAAACTCCGCACCAACCGCATAATTATATCTGCATACCACTGGTCAGCTGTAATATTGCTGTTACCAATTCCCGATAAATCCACCGTCGTGCAAATAATCCCATCTGCTTGCAACCGTTTTGCTACCTGCACCCGCAAACTCGATTTTCCCATTTGCCGACAATTCAGAACATAGCAAAACTCACCCGCTTTTAAAGCATTGTACAGTTCATCATCCCCATGGCGAACCACATAACTGGGTGCATCAACAGGTAAACGACCACCAACGTGATATTCATAGGATGAAGTCAGTTTTTGCACGGGTGTACCTGCCTTTTGATTGCAAATTAATTCCCATCAGTTCTATATTTATATGGCTTGCTGGTTGAACTGTCGATGTAGAAAAGTTAAGGAATTCAGAACTGGATGGGTTTTGAAAAACTTTTATTTGACGCGAATATTGCTGTACAAGAGTTTCAGACTTTGTGATTCATCGAACTCACGTCAGGTTGAATCAAAGGTAGGATGTGTTAGACACAAGCCGTAACGCATCAAAGTCTTCTTCTGCATCGGTTATGCTCCGTTAACCCATCCGACAAAGGTTTTATATTTAATTGCACTTTCCTACCTATTAGTACTACTGCAAGTTTCAAAATGGATGAGGTTAACGAATTTCCGATTAACCCCTAGGTAATAACAACTGTGCTAATACTTTGACACTTTCCTGGGGTGCATTAAAGTTGAATGTCAAGTTCAGACGACGCGGTTGGTTCATATATACCATTTCCAATGCGATCGCCACTTCACCCCTAGCAGCCACATCAAGGTTAGCATTGAATTGAGCCGAGCGCACATCCAGTAAACTATTTAAACCTTGTTGGGTGATAAAAGTATTGATTTGTGCGATTGCTCCCAGCGATCGCGTTGTGGTTTGTAGTATCTCACGGGTACGATTCAGTGCAGTGTTAGCCAGGGAGAGGGAAGTATTGAGACTAAGGATTTCTGGGTCAGCATCGATGGGTATCTGACTCACCCCATTACGAGCTGTCTGTAAGCTGGCTTCAAACCGTGCTAGGGTTGCTTGAGCGGCTGGTAATCCTGCTTGTAATCCTGCAAGTTCTGTCCCTAACCTTGCAGCTTGAGCAAGAGCCTCTGGATCGGGAATACATTGCCGTCCAATCAACGGAATATCTGTACACCGTTGCTGACGGGAAAGGCGATTAATCTCCCGTTGCAGGTTTTGAATCCGACTGTTAAGACTATTGAGAGTATTACGGGCATTTGTCACATCTCGTTCGAGTTGTTGAATCCGTTGATTTGCAGTCGCTCGTTCCTGTTCTACAGTTTGTCGTCGCCGACGAATGCGATCACTCAAGCGATTGACTTCCTGTTGAGCGCGATCGACTTCCTGTTGAGCCGTATTAATACTATTACTGGCATTACGAGCAACTTGTTGAATTTCCCGCGAAACTTCATCTTTGAGGAAGCGCAGCAAGTCGTTTTGCATAGTTGCAGCAATTTGGAAATTACGGCGATCGCCAATACCGGGAGTTGTAACAACCACAGCAGCCTCAAATCGATTGAACAGTCTTCCCGCTATATTGAAGCGTAATCCTGCCACAGTTGTCTCGATACGCAATTCCTGGGTAATTCCCAATACGGAAACCAGTGCCGAAATGAATAGCTCAGAATTGACAGAGGGAGCCAACCGTAAACGGAGTTGAGGGTTGGCTTCACCCTGAGTACCCCGAATTTGCAAAATCCCCGCTCCCAAATCGATGGCATCCATTGTCGCTCGCACCGTCAACCCATCAAAGTAATCTACATTCACAAACGCATCTGCACCCCAACCCCAAACAGTCATCCGTCCTTGTAGAGTTACACCGGGTTCGCGGAACAACACCTGACCAATTTGGGTGGGTACTGGCACAATATTCACTTTCACATCTTCCATCTGGGCATTAACAACCCTTTCTAAAGGTTGCCGCACCTCTGCTGGTAGGGCATTATAGGCGACAAAGGTGGGTGCAGTCATGGCACTCATCAATTGTAGGAAAGTTAAGCGATCGGTTGACCCTGCCAAAACAAACTCATCGGGGTCATTACTATCTACCAAAATCGATATGCTGCCATCAATATCTCCCAGACGCAAGTTACCATGCAAACCAATGCTGTCAATCCAGGGTGAGGAATAGGTAAGTCCGAGTTGCAGGGAGAGTTGACGTATGGTGATACCAGGAATACCAAAGGGATTAACCCATTCATCGGTATTTTGAATTTCCCCAGTAAGATTGCCTTCGGGGCTACGTCCAGTACCATTGAGAGTAAAGAAACTGGTGAGGGATTCAGCTTCAGCCCGCACACCACCGGTGAAAACCAAGCGAGTCCTCTGCCCATTTTCCCGCAGGGTTACAACAATATCTTGGGCAATACCTAACTGCGCTTCTGGGGGTGCTCCCGAAATTTCTAACCCCACATCCGAACGTGAAAAACTAATCTGGAAATTCTTACCCCGAATTAAATCAGTATTGGTTCGCACCGACCCTTCCAGCACATACTTAGGTAATGATTCATCTACCGTTAGGGCTGCATGAACTGCTAACTGTCTAATATGGAGCAGTCCCCCCACCAATTCCCAGGTGCGATCGCCGGAGTTCTCTACCTCCACATTACCATAAAAGTTAAATCCCCGATTGATAGCTGCATCTAAGCGTGGATCGTAGGCTTGGTCACTGGAAGATAAAATGATTGCAGGAGCAGTAAACCGCATCGCTCGAACAATGGGAATATCGGGAAAGACATTGCCAATTCCCCAGGAAGGTACTGGATTCGCTAGTTCTGGTAAGGGTTCAAATTTGAGAATGGCATGAGGAACACCCCTAAACAGGAAAAATTCGGCTGTGAGCAACACCCGCTCCAAACCCAGGTAAGTGACTTCACCAGTGATTCTCGTCTTCGTATTTTCAGGAATCGCTACGCGATCGCCATTTTCAATTTCCCGTCCAGGGTCGCCAACTAATCCTGGTTGTCCTTCTATAAACTCAATTGTGGGATTCTCAATTTCCACGAATACATTGACCACATCACCAACAATCTCACCCAAAATATTAAACGCACCCAGAAGGTCACCACTTAATTGCAGTCGATTACCTTCTACACTTTCCCGTAATTTTTGTATCAAAGCATAATGAGGCAATGATATCTCCATTGCTGTTGCCATTGCCGTCAATGCACGCTCTATCGATTGCATAATCTAACTCCGTAAAATTAACTGAATGATTCAGTTTTACGAGTGATTCATCCAGAGCGTCGATACAGAAAAATTAGGGACTTTCGCGTGAATAACTGTCTTAACTTTTATGGGCGATTACTCAAATTAATTAAGCAATGCATTTGTGTGACACTACATAAACCGCAATATCCACAGTCAACAGTTAACCGTCAACAAATAACTAATCCAACAACCACATTTGATTACCCGAATTCTCACCGGATGATTCTGTGTCTTCTGTTTTCGGAGTGGGTGTGGGAGGAACTCTGGCAAAAAAGCGATCGCGGTATATTCGATCGGTTTTACGGACGGGTACGTGTTGAGAAGCAGGTGTAGACTTTTGAATTTGGGTGGGGGGTTGGGATTTTAAAGGTTGGATGTGGGATGGTTGTTTGGGTTTAGAAGCTTCGATTTGCTTCAAGAGTGCGGCTTTTTCCTCTTCTAATATCGCCACCTGTTGGCTAAGTTGTTGGTTTGATGCTGCTAAATGTACAGCATCCTGTTTAGCTGTTTGTAATTCCTGTTCTAACTTACTCGATACAGCAGTTTGTTCCGAGAGATTTTGCTTGGTATTTGTTAATTCCTCCTGAAGTGCGATCGCATTCTCCACAGCTTGCTTTAATTCTGTTTGTAATTGCTTGATTTTTGCCTCTAATTCTGGATTCGGGTCAATAATTTCCTTTATAACTTCCTTCACCACCACCGGATCGATTTGGGTCGCTTTATCTACGGTTTGGGATTGACTATTAACAGCATTTTTCGTCGATTTTGTCGATTTCACTTCTGTTTGATCCACATCCGTTGCAGTTACATCAATCACCCCATCCACAGGTTGAGGATTATTTGGTTTTTCTACCTCATCTTGAATTAATTCGGTGATGCGTCGTTGTCTAGCCATTAGTTTCTCCAATCACGCTGTATTTCGTCTGCAACGCGGCGGTAATCAGATTCCGCTTCCCGTGCATTTTTGCCTCGCCATTGACTCACCGCAACCCCTTCTAAAGCCGCACGTTCGTGTGCTTTATACATGCGAATAAACGCATGACAAGTAGGAATTCCCAACTTGATTAATGTATTTTGGGCTTCGATTGCTTCCCCCAAACAGCGCGTATCCACCTTTGTCAATAAAACTCGATGGGGAATTCCAGTTGGTTTCACGACGGACTTAACCGTTTCCACTAACACCGTTAAATCCATCGGTGCTGGAGGAGAGGGTAAAACCAGATAATCTGCACTTTTGACCACTGTGAGTAAGGCGGATGAATGCAAAGCTGGAGGAGTATCGACGATAACTAAATCATAACTCGTTATGCGTCGTAATTGACTTAAAAGTGTGGGGTCTTTTTCAAAGGAAAGGTCAAAACCCATCCCCTGTTGACTACGTTTAAACCACCAACTTGCAGAAGCTTGAATATCCGTATCAACTAACAACACCTGACTATCTTCCGCGAAGGTAGCAGCTAAATTGACTGCGGTGGTTGTTTTGCCTACACCGCCTTTCCCATTGAGAATCACGATAATTTTCGCCACGGTCGGATTTCTCGATGCAACGCCTCCATTTGAATATACCGTGTTTTAGTCTGTGGATTTCATACCCTAAATTGGATTTTGGATTTGAGATTGAACCTGGTAGTACTCTGAGTAAATAAAGGCACATCGTAGCGCCAGTCTACGACAACCCTGCGGGTATAGCGTTTATATTCAAGCTTTTTCGAGGCTAGAGCCACTACTACAAACCCCTCACAAATATAATATTTTTCTCCTCCTACTCACGACTCCCTACTCCCTAACCCCTGGTAATTTAAACACCTAATCCAGGAACTATTGATAAATTACTATCCTGTTCCACGGTGTTCATATTTGCTGGTTGAATTTCTCCGGTTTTTAAAAACCTCAAGGTCTCTTGGTATAAACTTTGCCAAAATCTATTGGTCATTCCTTGACTTTTCACATTCGGTTCTGCGAAGGGATGGGGAACTAAATCACTTTGGGAATACATATAAAAGCGATGTCCCTTAGACACTCCACCAATATCATTAAAAAACTTGATATTGGTGGGAATATGGGCTGCATCTTCGTTTTCAGTTAATACCATCAGGGTGGGTACTTGTCGCAAAGCACGAATATTTTGGGATTCTCGCACAAAAGCTCCGTATTTTGCGGCTGCGGTTAATGCTCCGACGGGGAAACTTTCTCCTGGACTCCAGCTTTTTTCGGCAATATCCAATGGACCTGCTAAATTAATATAGCGTTCCGTTGCTGGTTCATATAATTTCAACAGGGGTGCGTAGGCTACCACCTTGGAGACACGTTTTGGTTGGGCTGCCGCTAAACCTAATGCGATCGCACCACCTACTGATAAGCCTATCACATAAATTGGCCCTGGTATTTGGTCAAGTTCTGCGAGTCTTTCTTGAGCATCTCGCAAATAATCCATGTGGTTGGAAAGATAATAGCGGGAAAAGTTGCGGTGGTAATCCTTTTCAATCGCAGCGACAATTTCTCCTAAACGAGGTTCAATTAATAGTAATCGGGAGACGATACCAATTTGCTGCATTGTTGAAGGACGGAGAAACTGAACTGGATTTTCGGGTAGACTGCGTACATATTCTAGTAACACCGGGTCTTGTCTGACTTTCTCCCGCAAAGGATTGAGAATTTCTGGTTTTAAATCAACTTGACACCAATATTTGGCTGGTGGTTGCAGGGTATGGTGGGCTAAGTTTGCTTGATAATAATTAAAACCGTTGGCAAATAAGTAATCAGACAGTGCTTTTAATTGGGTGGGTTTAGCGCTAAAACCATGAAAAATTATCACTGTACCCTGGATGGGTTTTCCCGCTTCATGGAATCCATAGTAGGGGGTGGAACCAGGACGAAAGTTTGGATTGGATTCTACACTTTGAATATAAGCGTCAATCCGGTTTTGGGTGTGTTGAATTTGTTCTCTGGTGGGGGTGACAGCATTCAGCAAGTTAGTAGTCATAGGAATTTATACCAGTAGCATCTATAATATATGCATCATGACTACTGTTGGTGATTACGGGAAAGGCTGAATAATTTGTAATAGCCTGCGGCAACGCTTCGCGTACGTAATACCCGCTACACGGGAAGCAAGCTATTACGAATTACGAATTACCAAATGCAGTTTTGTTAATAATTCTGAGGTCGTATAGGGTTTGGCTAAAAATTGGGTAAGGTGGGAATCCAGCATGTTGTGATAAATTTGACTACTAGCTACTAATCCACTGACTAGAACCACTGGTAGGTGGGGGTTCATTTTCCGCAGGGTATGGATGGTATCACTACCATCCATATTTGGCATCATCATATCAATAATAGCGGCGCGAATTTTATCTTTGTGTTGGGCATAAATTGCGATCGCTTCGATTCCGTCACTGGCAACTATTACTTGATAATTATTAGCAGTTAGTGATTTTTGGGTAATTTCCCGGATAGCCTGTTCGTCATCGACAACTAGTATCCATTCCCCTGCACCTGTAATCACCTGTGGAGGTTCGACGGGTTGGGAAAGTTGGGTTTGCATGGCGGGTAGGTAAACTTTAAAGATGGTTCCGACTCCGATTTGACTGGAGACGTTGATGAATCCCTGATGTCCTTTGACGATACCTAAAACTGTGGATAAACCTAAACCTGTGCCTTTGCCGAATTCTTTGGTGGTAAAAAATGGCTCAAAAATGCGATCGATTGTTTCTTGGGGAATACCGCAACCGGTGTCACTGATATTAATTTGAACATAGGAACCGACACGGGCTTCGATGTTCATACGGGTATAATTTTCGTCTATAGTAATATTTTTAGCAGTAATTGTTAAGTGTCCTCCCTCCGGCATGGCATCGCGAGCATTGAGACAAAGGTTAATTAAAATTTGGTGAATTTGGGTGGAATCACCGCATATTTGCCATAGTTCTGGTTGAATTTTGGTCTGAATATTAATAGTTTTAGGAAAGGTTTGTTCGATAATTTGCTGAATTTCCTGAATGATTTGGGGAACTTGAATAGTAGTGCGCTCGCCTTCCATTCCTCGCGCGAAGGAAAGTACCTGTTTCACTAGGCTGGCTCCACGTTTGGTATTGTTTTCAATTATTTCTAAAATCGGTTTTAATTCGGGATTATTGGTTTTAATTTGTAATACCTGGGTTGCCATTAAAATTGGTGAGAGAACATTATTTAAATCATGGGCAATCCCACTGGCTAAGGTGCCAATACTTTCCATTCTTTGAATTCGTAAAAATTGATTTTCTAATTCCTTGGCCTGGGTAATATCCGTGTCAACGGTTAAAATTGATTTAGGTTGCAAATGCTCATCTAATACCAAAGTCCAGCGACTTTCAACGATGATTTCCTTACCGGTTTTAGTGATTTTACGTAGTTCTCCCTGCCAAGCTCCTTCTTTTAGAACTTGGTTATAAATATCTGCTAATTCGGGTTTCGGTGTCTGAAATAGTACATCGGTGGCATTTTTACCAAATACTTCCCCTGCTTCCCACCCATAGATTTTTGCCGCACTTTGATTCCACAGTAAAATCCGATTGGATAAATCTCTGAGAATAATTGCATCGGTGGTAATATCCAGTAAAGCCGCTTGTTCCCGAATTTGTTGCTCGTGATGTTTGCGAGCGGTAATATCTTCAAAAATACATAAATTACCTAAATACTGATGATGGCGATCGCGAATTTGTGTGCCAAAATGACGAATAATTCTGCCGTCAACCAGGGGTATTTCGGCTTCAATGATTTGAGCATGGGTCAAATTCTCAAAGGATTGGCTACATTTGCGAAATATTTCCCCATCTGCAACTAAATGCATACAATTAACCGTCACATCCTGATGGGATAATTTACCACTTTGCAAATCGGTAACAAGGTGGGGTATTTGCCAAATATCACAAAATCTTTGATTGCAGTAGAGAATTTGGTCAGTCCGGCTATCCACCACGTAAAAGGCTAAGGGGGATACATCCGTCATTGACCGTAGTAGGGCTTCTTTCCATTCTAATTCTAAATCCGCCAATTTATGGGCTGTGATATCCTCTAACACGTAGGCACAACGGTTACGAGGATGGCAACAGGAACTAATGGAGGTAACGGTGGCTTTAAAGTAATGTTGTCTATTACCTATGTTGTGAACATATTCAAAACTTCTGGATTCCCCAGTCGATAGGGCATAATGGTAGTGCTGGAGCCACAACTTTAATATCTCCGGTTTTACCCCCAATTCGGAGGCAAATTTATTGGCCATTGTTGCTGGTGTCAACCCAAAGAAATTTGCGGTCGCTTGATTGTCGGAAATGTGGAGAATATCGTTTTCTACCACCTCCACAATTCCCATCATTAAGGGAGTATTATCAAAGAAACTCAGTAGGGTACACTCGCTATTTTTCAATGCAGTTTTTGCGGTTTCATATTCTGCTTTGATATTCTCTAATTCTGCCATCCCCAGACGCAAATCCAGTTGACGCATGATTAATCGCGCAATTCTCGTTAAACCATCAATTTGACCTACACTTAATTGACGAGGTTTGGTATCAAATACACATATAGTCCCAATTATCACCCCTCCTTCTGCGACTAGGGGAACTCCTGCATAGAAGCGAATGTAGGGTTCCCCCACCACAAAGGGTAATACTGCATATTCGGGTACAGCTAGGGTATCAGGAATGATTAAGGGCTTTGTGGAAGCTACACAGATGGGACAAAAACCGATATTCGCTGGTGCTTCTTCCATATATATACCAACTTTAGCCTTAAACCATTGGCGATGGCGATCCATCAGATTTATAATCGCCATCGGTGTATCACACAACTGTGCTGCCAAATTGACCAAATCATCAAATGGCTGTTCGGGTGGTGAGTCAAGGATTTGGTATTTTTGCAGCATTGCTGTTCGCGCTGCTTGGTTGTCCAATACAAATGCGCTCATTCTATATCCCTACGCTTGCTCAATTATGACAATCCTGGTATTTTGCTACTCCTGATACCCCCTCACCGGAACGATATCAAAAATAAACTTTGTTTGCTAGGGGTAAATTCCCCCACCCATAAATATCAAATTCGTTACTATATCCCTTTTATGTAGAGGGAATGGGGAGTGGCCTTTTCGTAGAGAACTGCGTACACCAGAACCTATGAATGTAATTTTTTCCTACTCCCGACTCCCTAATTCCCTTGGTTTGGGGCAAAGATGCAATATATCGGGTTTAGCAACCTTTTACCCCCGATCTGACGGGTTTTCCCCCTAATTCCCACAAATCTATAGCAAAATCTGCTTCTGATTTCCGTTTCTACTAGTAGATGGTTGATAGTTAATTCTCATCAACTTAACCATAGTTTGTATGAATAAATCTCATGAGAATTAGGTTCGGACTAAAATCAATCAAAATAAACATTGGAAACATCAAATAAAAAATTTTTAAACCTGTTTATAGAGATATAGTAAGTGAAATTAAATTTATTGGGCAGCAGCTTATTTCCTCTTGTTTACGTAAAATCACGTATGATAATCATCCCAAATGTACCTTTTCCCCGATTTAAACCACAGTTAACAAGATATTAAGTTTATTGACAAAATTTTGCTAGAGGGAAATTTCGAATCACAGAGTTAAAAATACATAGTTATGAATAAATATATGTGGGATGATGTCACTCAGGTGACAATTAGGGAACTGGGTCTCAAATACTACCGCAATTGTTCAAAAAATCACAAATAAATCAAAATAGTTATTAACATAAATTCATAGAAACCGATGATTTCCAGTCAACCATCTACCCCCAAGTTGCCATTAATTAGCCCATTAACAGCATCTGACCCCAGAGACAGTTTTGCGATCGCCTTTGCTCCCCTATCCCTAGCAGAGGTGTATGCTCAAGCTGGGGATGATGGCAATGGAGCGATTGTATTGATGAGTGGAGTTGTCCGCAACCAAACTGAAGGCAATCCAGTTTTATATTTGGAATATCAAGCCTATGAACCGATGGCGATGATAGTATTTAAGCAAATTGCCAAATCCATCCGTGAACAATGGCCAGATGTCAATCGGGTGATTATTCACCATCGGATTGGTAAACTAGAGATAGGGGAAATCAGCGTTTTAGTCGCCGTTGGTTGTCCCCATCGCAGTGAAGCATTTGCAGCCTGTCGTTATGCCATTGATACTCTCAAACACAATGCTCCCATTTGGAAAAAAGAATATATCCGCACCCCCCAGGGAACTGTCACATCAAATTGGGTGAGTATTGGTGCTTGTGAGGAGAATTGTTCAGGTTATACAGGGAAAGTGAGTGGGGAGTAGTGAGTGGGAAGTGGGAAAAATCCACTTTCATCTCTTCGAGATGTATGTAGTGCATGACGGCTACTCCTCTCAAAGGTAAACTGCGCTACTAATATCTATCACAATTTAGGAGACGACCCGACGGGTCGTCTCTACCGGGTTCAATCCAAAATCCCAAATCCATGGACTTAATCCTTTGCCACACAACAGCTGATTTTGACGCACTTGGTGCGGCGGTGGGATTGTCGCGGATTTTACCTGGCAGTAAAATTGTATTAACAGGTGGCGCTCATCCACCAGTGCGGGATTTTTTGGCGTTGCATCGGGATGAGTATCCTTTGATGGAGCGTCGGTCGGTGAATCCGAAGCAAATTCGCTCATTGGTGATTGTCGATACTCAAAATCGCGATCGCATTGGTGCTGCTGGGGAATGGTTGGATTTACCGAATGTGGAGGAGGTGATTATTTATGACCATCACCAACAGGATGGGGATATTCCGGCGACGAAGGTATATTTAGATCAGGTTGGTGCAACCACCACTATGATTGTGGAGGAGCTTCAACGCCGACAAATTAAACTTTCCCCCATTGAAGCCACCGCAATGGCTTTAGGTATTCATGTTGACACGGGTTCCCTGACTTTTGAACAGGCTACTTCTAGGGATGCGATCGCCTTGGGATGGTTGATGGGTCAGGGGGCAAATTTGAAGGTGATTAATGAGTATCTTGACCCTGGTTTGTCGGTTCCCTTGCAGTCTTTGCTGAAAACAGCTTTGGAAAAGTTGCAATATTTATGTGTTAGGGGATATACAATTGCCTGGGTGATTTTGCGGACTGAGAGTTTTATCCCTGGTTTATCTAGTTTAGCTTCCCAGTTGGGTTCGATTGCTGAAATTGATACTTTACTTTTAGCCCATGAATTTCCTTTGCGGGAAGGGGATATGCGATTAAGTTTAATTGGGCGATCGCAAATTCCGGGAGTGGATTTAGGGGAGTTATTTGCCGAATTTGGGGGTGGTGGTCATTCCCAAGCTGCATCTTTAAATTTACGGGGAGTGGATGCGCAGGCTATTATCCATCAATTAATCGACAAACTCAAAGCTGATATTCCCCAACCACCAACTGCAAGGGATTTAATGTCATCCCCGGTGCGGACAATTCGTCCGGAAACCACCATTGCTGAAGCTCAACGGATTTTATTAAGATACGGTAATTCTGGACTTTCGGTGGTGGATAGTCAAGGTGAACTGGTGGGAATTATTTCTCGACGGGACATTGATATTGCTCTCCACCACGGCTTTAGTCATGCACCCGTCAAGGGTTACATGACAACTAATCTCCACACCATTAGTCCCGATACCAGTTTGCCACAAATTGAGGCTTTGATGGTGACCTATGATATTGGTCGCTTACCTGTCATCGACAAGGGACAATTAGTTGGGATTGTCACCCGAACAGATATTTTACGGGAACTCCATCAAGCTAATCGTAAAAGCCAAAATACCACCTACCCCAGCACCAGTTATCCCCCATCAACCCATAATCTGGAAAAACGTCTCGCACCCCAACTATGGCAATTACTAGTAAAAGCCTCCCAAGCAGCTAGTCAACGGGGATGGCATTTATACTTGGTTGGTGGTGCTGTCCGGGATATGTTGTTGGCGGGAGATAGTCAGGAAAAATTACTAATTAAAGATATTGATTTAGTGGTTGACGGTTTCCACCATACTGCGGATGTGGGAGCAGGGGTAGAACTCGCCAAAGCACTGCAAACAGAGTATCCCCAAGCACGTTTAGATATTCATGGAGCCTTCCAAACTGCCGCTTTATTATGGCACAAAGACCCAGAATTTGACTCATTATGGGTAGATATTGCCACAGCTCGCACCGAATTTTATCCCTATCCAGCCGCCAATCCGGAGGTGGAAGCCAGTTCAATTCGTCAAGATTTATACAGGAGAGATTTTACGATTAATGCGATCGCCCTGCGGTTGACTTCTCCCCGAAGTGGGGAATTACTGGATTTTTTTGGTGGCATTATTGATATTGAGAAGAAACTAATTCGGGTTTTACATGCCAATAGTTTTATTGAAGACCCCACCCGCATCTATCGCGGTGTCAGATTTGCCACTCGTCTCGGTTTTACCATTGAACCGCAGACGGAAGCCTATATTCGCTATGCGGTCAATAGTGGTGTTTTTTACCGGGCTACCCGTGAAAACCGCAGAACCCCAGCCCTGCAAACCCGTCTCAAAGCCGAATTAAAGTTAATTCTACAGGCTTCCTATTGGCAAAAAGCCTTAGAATTATTATCTCAGCTAGATGCACTTCAATGTATTCATCCCACCCTCAAACTCAATCATCAACTTTTGCGACAAATGCGTTTAGTCCACAGGTGTTTACAGAAATTCCAGCACAGCGAAAGTTTAGTGGATTGGCAAATTCGGTTAGAAGTGTTAATTGCGCATCTGGAACCAGTGTATCGTTCCCAGGTAGCCATTCAGCTGCAACTTCCGGAAGATAGCATCAACCGGTTGCGTCAGCTACAGGATGCAGTATCATCTGTGACTACCGATTTATCTACCACCCACCAACTTAGTCACATTGTCCGAACTCTGCGACGCTACGACTTACCAATGTTGATTTTAATTGCTTTGCAAACTCCCCGTCCCATTCGTCAACAAATTTGGCATTATTTTACCGTTTTACGACCAATTCAACCTGTGTTAAATGGCAATGATTTGAAAAAATTAGGTTACAAACCCAGTCCTTTGTTTAAGCAAATTCTGGATGATTTATTAGCTGCAACCCTAGATGGATTAATTACAGATAAAATTTCTGCCTATAAGTATCTGCAACAGAAATATCCCCTTACTGAGTCTTGAGAATGAATTTTCAATTCATATTTGTATTTACCCAAAAAATATTTGCAACACACCCAGTAGAGACGTAATATATTACGTCTCTACTGGGTGGTTTTGTAGTGCGATCGCATTATTTAGCTAATTTTACTGACGTTGCTGATTTGATGTATGAAATTGATTCGTTAGATGTGTAAAACCCTGATGGAGACGCGATATAACGCGTCTCTACATTTTATTCATACCTGGATTCAGCAACGCCATTTTACTTGATAACCGATTTTGACAATACATCTCGAACTATTTGAAGAACAAAATGCAACTGTACCTGTAATTTCAACAGTATATTCATTTAGAATGAAGTATAATACCTAGTTTTTGGGCACTCTAAGTATGGTTATTGATAAAATTATTTACTTAGGGATAGATATGGAACGGAACGGTTTAATGGTTTAATATTGTCAACGGATGATGTTGTAGAGGTAGAGAATGAAAATACTTTAGGAAATGCAATTACATCCACTGTTGATGAAATGTTGGATGCTATATACCAAAATAGTGATTACAATAAGGATTTTAAAGAGTGGATTGGAGAAGGTGTACCCTGTCGTGTTCTCAGAGAGACGGGAGGTGGTTGGCAAAAAGGAAAGGTTAGAGTCAGGATTGAATTTGTTCCCGATGTACCGGATACTCCTAAGTCGGATTTGGATGAGTTGAGGGAAAGAATCAATCAGGAAGTAGGGAAACTAGACTCTAGTACATCAAAGTAAAATAAACAGGATTCGGTTAGGGGTGGTTGATTGTAGTGATGCGATCGCGGGGTTGTCTGGGATTACAGATATCTACACCTAAATAACCGTATTGAATTATTATCGTTGCGTAGACGTAGCAATGCTACGTCTCTACAAACAAAATTCTATAGGATTGTGGAATAACATCCAAAATCCCAAAATCCTAATTTAATCCTCTTCTTCTTCAATAATGGCACTTCGATCCAATACCAACAAATTACGCAATTGGTCAGTGTCCAGTTCCGTTAACCAATCTTCCCCTGTTCCGACAACTTGTTCGGCTAATTGCTTCTTACTTTCGATAGTGTCGTGGATTTTTTCTTCGAGTGTACCGCTACAAACGAATTTATGCACCTGAACGTTGCGGGTTTGACCAATACGAAATACCCGATCGGTAGCTTGATTTTCCACCGCAGGATTCCACCATCTATCAAAGTGGATGACATGGTTAGCACGGGTAAGGTTTAAACCAACTCCACCAGCTTTCAGGGATAATATCATAGTCGGGGGAGCTTGGGGGTCGTTTTGGAAGCGGTCAATCATGATTTCCCGGTCTTTTTTCTTGGTACTTCCGTATAAAAAGAAGATTTCGCGGTTGAGTTGCTGTTCGAGGTAGGGTTGGAGGAGTTTTCCCCATTCGGCAAATTGGGTAAAAATTAAGCTGCGGTCTCCTTCGGCAATAATTACTTCTAGCATGTCTTCTAGTCGTTGCAGTTTCCCGGAATTGCTACTATCAATACGATTTTGTTTTAAGTATTGTGCTGGGTGGTTACAGATTTGTTTGAGTTTGGTAATTAATGCCAAAATCATTCCTTTACGCTGGATTCCTTCAGCTGCTTCGATTTCCGTGAGGGTGGTTTCCACGGTTTGTTGATATAAATCGGCTTGAGCTAAAGTTAAACCACAAAATTCGGTGATTTCCTGTTTTTCCGGTAAATCTTGAATGATGGTGCGGTCGCTTTTTAGTCTTCTTAAAATAAATGGTTGGACGAGCGATCGCAGTTGTTCCAAGGAAGAGGTATCACCATATTTTTCAATGGGGATGGCGAAGCGACGTTGGAAGAATTGTCTGTCACCGAGATAACCGGGGTTGAGGAAGTCTAAAATTGACCATAGTTCCTGTAATCTGTTTTCGACGGGGGTTCCGGTTAAAGCTGTACGAAAATCGGCTTGTAGTTGACGGATGGCTTGGGACTGTTTGGCTTCAGGGTTTTTGATGTTTTGAGCTTCGTCGAGGGCAATTACTTGCCATTTTACTTGCTGTAGGGTTTTGAGGTCGCGGGGAACCAAAGTATAACTGGTGATAATTATATCGTGTTTTTCAGCGATTTCGACAAATTTTTTGCCCTTGGGACGTTTATCACCGTGGTATTGCCAAACTTTAAAGATGGGAGCAAATTTTTTGATTTCCCGTTCCCAGTTCCCCATCACGGAGGTGGGACATACTAGTAGGGTGGGATTTTCTAATTTGTCGGCTTCCTTCAGATGTAGCAGAAAGGTGATAAATTGGGCAGATTTACCTAAACCCATGTCATCTGCAAGACATCCCCCTAAACCCCAGCGTTCGAGGAATAACAGCCAAGCCACACCTCTAGCTTGGTAGGGACGTAATTCCCCTTGCAAATTTTTCGGTGGGGGGAGGGTGGCAATGGTTTGATTATTTGTTAAGGCACTAATTAGTTCCTGGAGCGCTCCGGAAGCCTCAAAACTAACTACGGGTAACTTTTCGATGGTTTGGGTATCCCCAGTACTCAAGCGCAAAGCATCTTCCAGGGATAAATTCATCCCCTGTTGACGATTGGCAAAGAAGGATTGGGCTGTTTTAATATCCTGCGATCGCAATTCGACCCATTCACCGTTAATTTCCACTAGGGGGCTATTAAGGGCGACTAGGCGGTCAAATTCCTGCTGGGAAAAGGTTTGCCCACCAATGGCTAATTCCCATTTAAAGTTTAACAGGCTTTTTAACCCCATTGTCACCTGATTTTGATTCGGGGTTTGGGCTGTAATTTTCAAGCCTAATTTATTCGCCCAACCCTCCCGATTGGCTAAAGAAGGTGGTAAAATCACCCCTAGTCCACTATCTTCTAACCGCCAAGCCACTGTTTTAATAAATTCGTAGGCTTGTACAGGAGTTAACTCACAATCCACAGGGGACTGGGTTGCTAAACTATCGGCAATGGGTGAAAATAACCGTGATGCCAAACCCAAACCCCTTAAAAAAGTTTCCTGGGGTTGTTCTATAGTCCGTCCCTGGTAATCAAAACTGGGTTGGGGATGTTGCCAAACTGTCGCCGCATCCACCCGAAAGTTAACATCATCCGTGGCTTGGAGAAAATAAGCTAATTTCCAAACATTACTCCCCTGGGGGGGTGTTTTTAACTCGAAACCAGTTCTAAATAAACTTTTTCCCGCCAATTGGTATTCCAGGGGCATAGTCCAAGCTTTCAAAACCCCTGCTAATCTTTCTGCACCCAGGGCTTCCATTGCCAAGGGATTTGCTGATACAGTTAAATTATGTAACCATTGCCGCACCACCGGCGGTAAGGCTGCTAGAAGCCGCGTTTCTCCCGTGGAAAGGGAACTTACCATCTGCCGGATCTGAACATCCACAGCCCCATCTAGAAACCCCTGGATTAATGATTGGGGTGGGGGGGGATAATCTAGATGTAATCTCTTGTCTTTATCTGTATTTTCCGCAAACAGATTAATAAACCGACACCCCAAAGGCATCCGTTGCCCAAACTTTTCTAAACGAGCCGTATCCAAGGCACTATCAATAATCGCCTTCCACTTGGCAACTGCTCCACTGCCGGGAATCCGTTCTAAAGTAGGCAAAAATTTACACCGAGCGATTAAATCCAAACTCCACCTAGCTACCTGGGACCAAAACCGTAAATCACTACCAATAAATCCCTGCTCCGGGGTGGGATTCAAGGGTAAAGAATGCAAAAATGCGATCGCATCATTTCCCTTTAAACAAATTCCCTCTATCTGCCAAGGAAATAGGTCTATATTGGCAAAATCAAGGGATTCTAAGGGGGTCGATGAATGAATCGGTATTGGTAAATTATCCACCCCACCTGTCCAGCGACTGGGAATTCCCATAACTTCCGTCACCGATGGGAAGGAAATACTACTAGTTGTCGTCTGGTTCGTGGAACGCTTACGGGTACGATTAGTTGTTGTCGTCACTTTGCTCTCCCCCGTCGCACCCACTGGAGTTGAAGAAATAGCCTCTGGTAATTTTAACTTCAAAGTTGGCAACCATGCACCCAATTCCGAAATCGACATTGAGAGGGGATGAGGTTGAATTTGCGTCTTTTCCCCCATCACCATCTCATCAGGGGAGCGCCAAGTTTCCCCCCAGATAAACAAGTAGTTACGGTTACTTTCACCCAACCAAGTTCCGTGCAAAACAGCCATGTGTCAATGGATTTGAGATGTGAGATTCACCCGAAGGGTATAGTATACAGCTATTCGGATGAATGGAAAAGTCTCAAAGCAGATGTTTGGTAAGTCACGCGAAGTGGAGAGGAATTTTACAATAGTACCGCACGGCATAAATACGTCTACCATTTCCCTAGTTCCCATGCTTCGTGTGAGAACTCTAAGGATGGGAGGCTCTTGCCTCGTGGATGAAGGCGCAACCTTCACTCACTGGATGACCACGCAAAGCATAGTCACCAGATCAATGGTCTGGATGTTTTCGCTAACTTGTACTAGCATCCGCATAATAACTCCTATTGTACACAATTTTCAGATATTTGAGCATCCAAAATTGTCTGCTTAACCTGCATTTTTCAAAAGTAAGGGATTCCCAATTTAATAATTGTCCAAAATTTTGTGGGACAAGGTAGGGATGCCTGTAATTTCGGGATTTGTGAGAAATCCGGAATCATGATTGTGTAACTTAGCAGATGTTGCAAATCTTGGATAAATGCTATACTCTGTGTTCCAAATATATACTTAAAAACTCAGTGTTTTGAGGAATACAAAAAGTATGTCTGCAAGGAAGACGGACGCATTAAAAAGTCAGTTGATTGCGATCGCCATGATGTTTGTGGTGTCGCCATCTCTGTTTTTTATTGCGTTTTCACGGAGTGAGCGGGTATCAGAAAAAGCCAAATTTGACTCTGTAGCCCAAGGAATAAGTTCCGCCGCAACCTTTTTTTTAGGAATTGCGGTCATGGTTAATGCCTATTACACAGCCAAACGAGCGGAAGCAGAAATTAAAAATGCGATCGCCACAGAGAGGAGTAATGAAATTAACCAGCGAAATACGGAAGTCATGCGATCGCGTTTGATTGCTGACCGATTTATGACTGCGGTTTCCCAGTTAGGAAACGAATACACAGCTACCCGTGCAGGAGCAATTTATTCTCTAGAGCAGGTTGCCCATGAGTCATTAAAAGAACATTGGACGGTAATGGAAATACTGAGTGCCTTTTTGCGGGAACAGTGCAAACAAATAGATGAACGGGATCCGCAAACAAGCGAATTACCACCCCTCCCCGTCGATATTCAAGCTGCACTCACCGTCATCGGGAGACGGGATATAAATTTAGATCCGACAAATAAGCTCTTAGATTTACGAAATGTCAAAATTCCCCATGCCGATTTACGGGGTGCAAACTGTAACAATCTCGATTTACGTGGTGCAGATTTGCGCGGTGCAGATTTGCGCGGTGCAGAATTAGATGACTCCCAATTAGTAGGAGCAAGTCTGTATAAAAGCAACCTCCACAAGGCGAATCTTCGTTCTGCAAATCTGAGCAATGCGAATCTTAACCGAGCTTGGATTTGCGGTGCAAATCTTCAAAGTGCTAATTTACAGGGTGCAAGTTTACGTAGTGCAAATTTGCAAGGAGCTAATTTATATAAGGCAAATTTACAATCAGCCAATTTAAGATTAGCCAACTTACAATCAGCAAAATTATTTTTAGCAAATCTGCAAGGAGCCAAATTAGGTAAAGCGAATTTACAAGCAACCGGATTAATTGGTGCAAACTTGCAAAGCGCGAATTTAAATGGTGCAAATCTTCAGCAAGTTAACCTGAATGCAGCTAAACTTCAGTACGCAGAAGCCTACTTTGCTAATTTTAGCAATGCTACCCTAAAAGAAGCAGATTTGAGTGCAGCAAACTTGATGGGTAGTAATTTTAAAAAAGCAGATTTTGAAACTGCAAATCTGTTCCAAACAAATTTTATGGGTGCAAACCTTTTAGATGTCAATCTCACCACAGCAATTTGGGAAGGTGCAATTTTGACGGGTGTGAAAAACTTTAAATCCCAATCGACACAGGTGATGTTTGGCGAACTCTAAAATTCTCCTTGAGGGGTATCTACCAACCTTTTCCAAGGGAGTGGGGAATAGGGAGTAGTGAGTGGAAATAGGTTTTTCATCGTTTGCTTGTGTCCATAAGGACATGGGGGACTAACTCCAATTAAGATATTCAAAAAATATTCAAAATTCATTAATAAATTTACCGATAATTATTAATATTAATTTATCTAAAGTTAAACGAATCATCCGTGTACCATTACCATAGTGCCACAACTGTTCAACTTCATAAACTTGATGGTTGTGTACTATTGTGAGTTGTCGCCAAATTCGATTATTTGTCAGCTGTAAAGATAAAGGCATTTTGCTCTGAGCATAGGTTTGGACAAAAATAGTATCAGAATTAACCGTTAATATTTCAGCTAGGGACATATTCGTTAAATTCGCCTCCAACCAGGGATAATTGGCAATTTGGGCAAAAATACTTCCAAAAGTACCAACATTAGTTTCCACAATAAATTTACCCCTCCAGCAATGAATTTGAGAACCCCCCATAAATAACACTGTTTTACAAGCTTGATGAGAAATGCGATCGCGATACATCAATAGGCGATCGCCAAAGTTTTTCATCATATACAAAATACAGGAGAAATTATTCCTAGTTTTATACAGCGTTGCCAAATTTCGGCATGAATTGTACAAAATCACGGTTGCATCATTGCGTAGAGACGTAGCAGTGCTACGTCTCCAATAAATTAATTATGCAAATTATTTTCAAATAAGCAATAAATATTCTGCAAGAAATTCTGAGCATACAACTTAGACTCGGTAATCGTCTCTGCCATTTTTTCATGGCGTTCTGTACGTCGATAAAATTCCACTAGCTCCATCAAGGTTGCTTGAAAAGCCCTGTAGGCTTCTGCCTTATACGGAATCGAAAGATTTTCCATCTCCATCAATTCTAAAGCCTTCTGATGCGCTCTCAGCAACAATCTCTCCGCTTCCTTCTCCGCACCCATTACACAATAACTCTCCGCTAAATTTTGACAAGAAATCACAAACCCATGAATCGCATCCACATCATTACGCTGGGATAAAGCTTGACTCAACAGCTTTTCAGCTACCTCCATCGCTCGTAGATAGGCTGCTTGAGCTTGTGGATATAGTCCTGATTGCATGTTTGCATTACCACATTCAATATGCATCTGCCATTGTGGATTCGGTTGTTTGTGATCTGTTACAGGATCTGACATGGCTACAATTAGTAGTGATGGTGTTTGAATGAACTTTAGTATAGATTAATTGAGAAAAAATTTCAATAAATTCAAGGATTTTGTATAGGTTTAGGAGTTAGGAAGTATAAAGTGTTTGTCAAGGTCGCTACAGTCAACTTGGGGAAGCTTAACAACAAACGCGTTGTTGGACGATAAATCGATGAATTCATCTATGCATAGAAAAAACTCCATGTCGCTTATGCTCCATCACGACATGGAGTTGGCTATCAACTCTGATCTGCTTGTTCACTACTTGAGTTACTTTTACCTACCCAAAGCAAGAGTAACTATCTGTAATCTGTAATCAATACAAAAACCGCAATTAACCCAATAACCTGATTTTATAAAATACCCCAGAAGTGAAGAAATCCTTTATTTGCAAATACTTCAATTAGCACTGCTGCTAAAAATCCAATCATTGCCAAACGACCATTCCAAATCTCCGCTTGGGGAGTAAAACCCCATACCCAACCATTGCGATCGCCCTCTGCAACCTTTTCTGCACTCACTTTTGTTGTGTCCGTCATCTTTTGTACTCCAAACGACAATCTGTGAACTTCTGTAACTAATTATAGCTATTATTTCTCAATAAATCAAGTATTTGTTTTTTTGATTTTTTGGGATTTACTCATCCAGTTTACTAATTATTTGTTCTTAAGGATTAGAGAAAATAATTTTAATCATCCCTTAATCCCTTCCCGATTCCGTTTTTGGGTTGTAAATAAATATGTTGAATACCAAGAATTATTGAGATAAACTATCAATAGTTAAGAAGGAATACGTAATTTCAAGGGTTTAAGGCTTTAGATGTTGCTCATGCTAAGTTGAATGTTGCTAGATTGCATTTATACTTAGCATTTCTCATCGTTGCGTTATATTTTGACAGATTTTTCTATCGAAAGTTTTGATATATTTATCTATCAAAAGTAATTCTCAGTAGGAGAAGTGTTATGGCCTTTGAATTGCAGCCTTTACCCTATGCAACGGATGCATTAGAACCCTATATAGATGCGCAAACCATGCAAATTCACCATGGTTTTCACCACGGTGGTTATGTCAACAACTTAAATGCTGCATTAGCAGATTATCCAGATTTACAAACTAAGAGCATTGCAGACCTGATTAGAGAATTGAACAGCTTACCGGAAGCGGTACGGAATGGGATACGGAATAACGGAGGGGGACACTTTAACCATTCTATTTTCTGGACTTTGATGGGTCCAAATTGCGGAGGTGAACCGACGGGAGAGATTGCTGAAGCGATAAAGGATACCTTTGGTGACTTTGAGAACTTCAAAACCCAATTTAATGATGCAGGTGCAAAACGCTTTGGTAGTGGGTTTGTTTGGTTGGTAAGGAATACAGCAGGTAAGTTGGAAATTATGAGTACTCCGAACCAGGATTGTCCTTGGACAGATGGAAATTTTCCGATCATGTGTAATGATGTTTGGGAACATGCTTACTATCTCAAGTACCAGAACCGTCGTGCAGAGTATTTGAAGCAGTGGTGGAACACGGTAAATTGGTCGGAAGTGAATAATCGGTTAGCGATGTCTACGCAAATGTAGGAGTTTCACTGGTTAGGATTTGGAGACGTGGCAAAATGCTGCGTCTTCTGGGATTTTATTTTCTGTTGTCACCGATGGTGTAAAAAAGAGATCAAAACTGAGAATTTTATGACAGACAAACATCCTATCTGGAATTCACCTAAATATGCACAGCGAGGAGTTTTCCGGGTTATCAGTTTAAGTTTGATGAATGTTATCTTTTATAGTGTAGTGGGGTGGTGTTTAGCTTTTTTGCAGGTAAATCTGATTTTTTGGGGTTTGGGGATTTTTCTTAATCATTATTATTTGGTAAATTTAGAATATCAAGGGAAATTTAATCAGCAAGGGAATTACCAGCAGCAAAAACCACTGATAGTGATGATTTCCGGTTTACTTGCGAGTGCGATCGCAATGGCAGTGCAACAGACAAATCCAAGTTTAAGTATATACGAATCCGTTGCCATTGGCTTGGTGACAATCATTAATTCCTGGATTGGGGTGAAACGGACATTTCATTTGTGGGGTTATCAGCGATCGCTTGTCTATTCTACTGGTTTAGCTTGGTTGGGGTTATTGCTAGGAAATTTGATTCCGATCAAAAGCTAATCAATCAACAAATCTAAACACAAAAAGCCGTTTTTCTCCTTTCCCCTGTATCCTAATATATAGACATTCCCCGACAGTCTATCCAGGTGATATGGATAAATTTGCGACAGTTGAGCGTGTACGAGTAAAAAATGGAATTCTGCAATTGCTAAAATGGAAAGGAGCGCAGACGGCTACAGATTTAGCACGACAATTAGAGGTGTCACCAATGGCAATTCGTCAACATCTGCAAAATCTTTTCTCAGAGGAATTAGTCAGTTATCAGGAGTCAAAGCAAGCTGTTGGTCGTCCATTAAAATTATGGCAATTAACAGAAAAGTCTCTTGAATTATTTCCGAATCACCATGCAGATTTGGTGATGAAATTGTTGGAAAGTGTTAATTGTGTGTTTGGGGAAATTGGATTGAAATTATTAATTCAAGAACGCACTCAAGCCCAAATCCAAGCTTATTTGCCGCAAATACCATCCCATCTCAACATTCGAGAAAAGGCGAATATCCTGGCAGAAATTCGCACTCAAGAAGGGTACATGGCAGAAGTAATCGAAATGTCAGAAACGGAATTACTGCTAACAGAAAATCATTGTTCAATTTATACTGCTGCTCAAAATTGTTCCCTGTTATGTGACTCGGAATTACAAGTATTTAGACAGGTTTTAGGAGATAATGTACAAGTGGAAAGGGTAGAACATATTTTAAATGGTTCCAGACGCTGTAGCTATCAAATTCGATTAATATAGGAAATATTATAGAGGTGTAGATAGGTTGGAGTGTTTATAAAGACATAGAGAAAAATATACCGTTTGAACCTATTTCCTGTCTTCAAGAGGTGGTTGATAAGGTATTTATTGACACTTGACCAACATCCTCTGAGGAAAATTAATTACACCTCAGTTGCAAAAAAGGCGAAAATGGCTAGATATACTCGGATTGTTAACTCAACCTGATCCATGCAAAAAAACTGCCGACGACATTCTCAAATATCGCCAGCAGTAATACTCTTGACTTTTCCAGTTTCTTCGCACACCGAGTTAGGATAGCGACATAACATTTATTCATCGCCTACACATTTAAATCCTGAAAAAATTGAACTAACCATTCCTTCACACTGCGGGTAGCGCGACAGTCGTCTTCGTTGTATCTTTGGATGAGTTTGAGCAAATTGCGATCGCCGGTTTTTAACCATTGGTCATACCAGTAAATACACTTAGCCCCACTGGCTTCTGGGTCACGCCAACTAAATCCTAACCACCGAGCGATCGCTTTGAGGGCATAACTTTCGATGGGTAAGGCTACATTCCGGGTAAGTTCTTCGTAAATATCAATAAATCGATTTAAAACCGGAATCACGCTATTTTGTCGGGTGCGGTATTGTTGAGCTAATCGTTTGACGGTATCAAATTCATAGACACAAAAATGGTATACTGGCGCTTGGGGGTAAGCCCACATTAATTCGAGAAAATCCTGCCAAATTGACTTTTCTTGGTCGGGATGTTCTGCTAGGAAAGAGTAAAATTTTTCCTGGTGGTTTTGACGATCAACTACTAACACACCTAACAAGTAATTTAAATTTAAATCGGGTTGAGCTTCAATATCAAAATAAATCTCATATTCCGATGTGGAGGTAATAATTTCCTGAATTCTACCTAATTGGGGACGCAAATTCGTCAAGGTGTATAAATCAGATACCCCATTGGGAAACTTAGATAGGGGTTCGGGAAGCAGGAGGGGACGATTTTCCAGCAAAGATTGGGCTTGTAATACTAAGCGAGGAGCCACATCGCCATCAAAACCGGGTAAACTAGCTAACAGTTCTGGATTCGCATTGGCGAGGGATTCTGGGGTCGTGATACCGAGGTTTTGCAGTTGGCTGTAACGACCTGGTGTCACCCCCGGTAGCAAGGAAAGATGACGTTGAGCTTGGGCTGTAGCATAACAATCACTGTACCAGTGACACAAACTACATTTTTGTCGGGAAATAAACACTTCCGGTGCTTCCTGTGCTACCAATGTTTCTAGACATTCCCGAAGTAGGATTTGGGTCTGGGGTATCCATCTGGATAAATCAACCGGATAATCGCTATCCTTACCTCGTAACATTAATAACGCTGTTTTCGGGGTGACACCTTGAATTGCTGCCAGAATTTGGGCATGGAAAGCCGCCACAACTTGATATTCCTGCTTCGGACGCTTTCCCAATTCTATACTAGCAGGAATGTACGCCCAGTCACCAAAACGGGATTTGCCTGGGACTTTAATCAATAAATCGGGATTACTGATAAGGGTAATGTTATCAAAATTGTCAATATCATCCGGTTTCTCTGTAATTTCCGCTATCGCCGGAATTTGTCCATAGCGGATAGTTAAAGTACCATCATATATACAATCCACCCCCCTTTGCATCAATTCAATTGTTTCCGCGATCGCAGCAGTTCGATCTTGATGGGGAGATTGGGGACGAGAATACCTCCACCGCGTTAATATTTGCCGTTGACGAGCAAGCCGATCATTTTGGAGTTTGATTAGTAGGTCTGTGGGTGCATCTCGACGCTGAACATCATAACGAACATCTAGGTAGGAACGGCGTTGACAGCGTTGATATTGTAGCAATAGCTCGGCATTTATGAACATTTGATGGCTTGCGAATTTTCGGTTAGGAATATAGGGAACAGGAGACAGAATCCAGGATATCAGGGGAGCAGAGGTGTATATACTTCAAGCGATTAGCTATTTAGTTGTTAGCCAGACTAGTTAGAGAGCATTGTGGTTATTTCCAAAGTACATAATTATTACCCTTTCCAGAATATGGGAGACAGAAGGTATTTAACCCGGATTTGGAGTAGACCCCTAAGACTTTCAGGGGTGGGAAGTAGTGGGGAGCTTTTGGGAGCAGGAGAAGAAAATGTATCAAAATGTGAATGAAATGGTATCAAGTGCATTTTCAAATCCAAAATCTCAAATCCCACATCCCATTCAGGGTATTTTTGCTCAAAAAAACGCCCTACTCCCAGTATAAAATCAGATTTTAGTGTACTTGAAATCACTCAAAAACCTAATTTTTGTATCAAATTCGGGGGATGATGGGCCAGGATATAGCAACTTAGGTTATTATCCATTCCATCCTTCAATAGTTCCTATCTCCCTTCCGCCAATCCTCAGAGCGGAACTATATCCTATATCCTGTATTTTGTATCCTGTATTTCCATTTCCCATGAATTCCCATCGTGACCAATTTCCTGGACTCAAAAACAAGTTCTATTTTAATTATGGCGGACAAGGAACTATGCCTCAAGCAGCGATTGATGCCATATTTCTAGCCCATCAGCAAATCCAGGAACTAGGTCCTTTTAGTAATTCGATGGTACCGTGGATTGAACAGACAACCGAAAAAACGAAGACAGCTTTAGCTGATTTATTGCGTGTCACCCCAGATACTATTACTTTGACAGAAAATGTCACCATCGGTTGTAATATTGCCATGTGGGGGATTGATTGGCAAAAAGGCGACCATTTACTATTAACCGACTGCGAACATCATGCGGTGGTGGCGATCGCCCAAGAAATTTCCCGTCGTTTTGGTGTAGAGGTGACGACCTGTCCGATTTTAGCAACTTGCAATCAGGGAGACCCACCCCAAATTATTGCGGAACACCTGCGTCCGCAAACTCGGTTAGTAGTCGTGAGTCATGTATTGTGGAATACAGGGCAAGTTTTGGAACTAGACACCATTGCCCAGCTTTGTAATGCAAATGGAACCCGTTTGTTAGTGGATGCAGCGCAATCGGTGGGGGTTCTACCTTTAGATTTATTTAGTTTAGGGGTAGATTTCTATGCCTTTACTGGTCATAAATGGCTGTGCGGTGCAGCTGGTTTAGGGGGATTATATGTCCGTCGGGAATTACAGGAAACACTACGTCCGACCTTTGTGGGTTGGCGCAGCACTCCCACAGACATCAACGGTCAGCCCACAGGTTGGCATCGCGATGGACGTAAATACGAAATCGCCACCTCCGATTATCCATTATGGCAGGGTTTGGTAAGTGCGATCGCAGTTCATCAACAATGGGGAAACGCCAATCAACGTCACAAACAAATTTGCACCAACAGCCGTTACCTGTGGGAACAACTTCAACAAATACCCCAGGTTAAATTGTTACTAACTTCCCCACCCCGAAGCGGTTTAGTCTCTTTTCAAATTGACAGCAACGACCCCCTAATTCACAGCCATCTAGTCAAAAAACTCGAATCCCAAAGGATTTATCTCCGCACCATCGCTCACCCCAATTGTGTTCGTGCTTGCGTCCATTATTTCACCCTCAAATCCGAAATAGACACCCTAGTTGAGGCAGTTAAATTTTTAAATAGGGTCTGCTGAATAAGTCTTTTAGTACGGGTAGGGAATGGGGAGTAGGGAACAGGGAATAGTTTTAAGCTTTCCCCTTCCACTTTTCAAAAGACCCAAGAAAATTACAAATGCAAGATTTTGAAGTTTGATACACCCATGTATTTGCACTTCTTTTCTTTCAACCATTAACAGATTTATTCAATAGTTGGGCATCATCTTCCCTAGAAACGACAAAGGGAGAAGTAATTGCAATCGATGGAAAAGGAATTCGTTGTACAGTCACAGATTACGATCATTCCCACCAAAATTGTATCAGTGTGGTTTGAGCTGATAGTCATCAAGGTGGGACTGTACTGCGAATGCAGCCGATGTT
>CALJJQ010000077.1 GCA_937973965.1 uncultured Calothrix sp.
ATTAGTCAAAAAAACAACTTATTGGAGGCGTACTTCTTTGTACTTTGGCTCATAAATGTAGTATATTCATCAAATACTGCTGGTTAATCAATTTAGTTGTTGCTAAAACTGTAACCGCCATTAGTTCTGCATCCAAACTATGCCATATTTAACATCAAAACAAGAGAGTTCAGGTGGTGTGATGAAATATCAATCAAACACAGCACGAGAAATTTTTTTACAACGGCGCTATGGTGTACAGTTGGGTAGAAGATACGTCTTAGCGGCTGCAAGTGTGATGTTGATCGGCGTACTAGGTTGTTCCCAGATTAGCAGCAACTCCGAACGGGCGATCGCAGAATCCCCTTTACCCCGCACAGAAGTACCACGCATTAATCAACCGATGACCCCCGACCCGAAAATTATCGCTGCCAATACTACATTTGGGTTTAAGTTATTTACAGAAGTTCACAAACAAGACCAAAATCAAAATATCTTTGTTTCTCCTGCGAGTGTGGCCATGGCATTGGCAATGACCTACAATGGAGCAAGTGGTTCCACTCAAGAAAAAATGGCTCAAACACTGGAGTTACAGGGATTTAGTTTGGAACAAATTAACTCCACCAATGCCGAACTAGCCCAACTTTTGACAAACCCAGATGAAAAAGTCAAACTGACCATTGCCAATTCATTATGGGCAAATCAAAACATTCAGTTTCAGCCAGATTTTCTCCAACGAAATCGAGATTTTTATAATGCCAAAGTCACAAATTTGAACTTTGCAGCGAGTGACGCTAGCAATCAAATTAACAATTGGGTGAAAGACAATACCCAAGGCAAAATCGAAAAAATAGTTGAACAAATTCATCCGAATCAGGCATTATTCCTTATTAACGCCATTTATTTTAAAGGAAATTGGTCTAGGGAGTTTGACAAAAATCAAACCACAGATTTACCCTTTTATCTCCCCTCTGGACAAACAAAACAACATCCAATGATGTCACAACGGGGTAAATATCGCTACTATGAAACTCCTGAATTTCAGGCAGTTAGCTTACCCTACGGTAAAGACGGGAAAATTAGCATGTATGTCTTTTTACCCAAAGAGAATTCGAGTTTAGCTGCTTTGCATCAAAACCTGAACTCGGAAAACTGGCAAAAATGGATGGGTGAATTTAGCCAACGTCAAGGACTAGTACGTCTACCCAAATTTAAACTGGACTACGATATCAACCTTAACGATGCACTCACAGCCTTGGGTATGGGGGAAGCATTTACTGACAAAGCCAATTTTTCCGGAATGGGCAAAAATTTAAGTATTAGCGAAGTCAAACATAAAACCTTTGTGGAAGTGAACGAGGAAGGAACCGAAGCCGCAGCAGTGACTTCTGTAGGTATAGTCCGTCTTTCGGCAGTACAAGAAGAACCACCCTTCGAGATGGTAGTCGATCGGCCATTTTTCACTGCGATTCGTGACAATCAAACAGGAAGTATCTTATTTATGGGTTCCATCCTCGATCCCACCTAAGTTAGTCGGTGTAAAAAAATCAATCTATGTCCGAAACGAGTTTATACTCAAATATCGATTTTTGGGGAGTAGCCGACATATACTGCTGACACCAGAACTGGAGATGGGCGATAAACGGAGCTTAACGGCTAAAGCCGTATCGCAATTTAATTTTTCCTACTCCCCTTCTCTGTCCTCAAGCTTCAAAAATTCCTAGAGACTTCTGTTTGAGATCCGGCTGTTTTGCCTCTGGGGGAGCTTGCATCTCCACTGAGACAGGATGTTCATCGCCATTTTCATTTCTTTCCCGCAAAGCACTTAAAGTCGTTTTAATCACCACTGCCGTTGGTACAGCTAAAACCACACCCAAAAGTCCACCGATTCTCGCTCCAGTCAGTACAGAAATTAACAACCACACTGGATTTAACCCCGTAAAACTACCGAGAATCCGGGGAGCAATGAGATTTTCCAAGATTTGTTGCACAATTACGGCTGCAATTAAAACCCGCACTCCCATCGAGAAATCTTGTAAAGCCACAATTGAAGTCGTTAAAGCAATACCCACGGAACCACCATAGGGAATTAGAGCCATTAAGCCAATCGTTAAGCCAAACAATAATCCAAAGGGAACCTTCAGCCACAAAAAGGTAGGAATTAAAGCTGAAGCCATGCAAGTTGAAACGATTAACTGGGTAATAAAAAAATTCTGGAAACTGAGGCGAATCGTATTTGTAAAAGGTTCACGGAATCGAGTCGGGAGCCAATCAATGATACTTTGCCACAATTCATCCCCATGTTGGAGTAGATAAAAAGTCAATACCATCGTCAAGAGAAAATCCAGCAAACTGGTGAGGGTGATTACCGCCAAATTTAACACCTGTCCAGCGATCGCTTGTAATTGCCCCTTGACTTTATCATTGATTTGGGAAACTAGGGCATCAAGATTAATTGGTAAACCGATACTATCGGCTTTTTCATTGAGTATCATAAGTTGGGAGCGTCCAGAATCAATTAATTCCGGTATCCGCGCCACCAATTGCTGTGCTTGCGTTAACGCCAAAGGAAATAGGGTGACACCTAATGCCAATAAAATCGATAATGCCAGTAAAAATACTAAGATAGCAACAGGGGTGCGTTTAGCTCCTTGCCGTTCCATCCAGCTAACAGGATAGTTCAGCAAAAACGCCAGCACCGACGCTCCCACCAAAATCACAATCAAGGAGTGGAAATATTCAAAAATTGCCGAAATAGCCCAACCATTGAGAACCAACAAAGGCGCAAAAAGTGCGATCGCAATCAATCGGGATAGGGGGGCTAAGGTCTGCCACCAATCAAGGAGCTTACGTGTTTGCATCTGCCGTCATTCGGGATACAACTAAAAATATATCTGCCATTAAGCCTATTATCTCTAACAAAAGTACAGAAAATTCTACTTTAACCAAGATTGTTACCAAAATACGATGAAAAATTTTTCTCCCCAGGGTCATCCCCAGCAAAATAACCACGAATGGCGACCGGATATCTCCCCAGATGACCAGTATTTAGATCTAGTCTATCACCCCAACAGCAATGTCTCTGGCCAATCCTCTCCAGACACTTCCACTTTTTTTAGCCTCATATTTTACCTTGTACCCATCATCGGTGTCTTTCCTTCCCTCTGGACGCTCTACCGTCGGGATGGCACAAGGGAACAAATCGCAATCAGTCGTTTATCTACAACCCTAACCCTCACCTGGATTCTCAGTTATTTATTATTGGCAACAGGTGCTGAAACTTCCCATTTCGCCCAACTGCGATTAATGATTCTCAATAGCTTCTTCACATCGGGTTATTTTTTGGTCAGCATTTGGCTCATCTTCCGCACAATCAAGGGTAAAACCCAACGTCTACCGGGAATTACCCCCCTCTCTCGACGGATTTTTGCCAAAAAACCCAAACGTAAATAAATTGCTGTTAAATAGGTAGCTGGTAAAAATTGTCGTTGAGATCAGGGAGTAGGGAGAGACGCGATATATCGCGTCTTTACGGGAGTAAGGCTTTGAGACGAATGAACGGTTACGTTGCAGTTTTAGAGGTTGTTTGTCAAGTATTAATTATCACTATTTTGACTATTGTCCTGACTCTGGACATGGGGTTATAAAGCTGATTTTCCCTTCGAGAGTATAAACGCGACATGTCGCGTCTCTTCCCATTCCCAAAAACGATAATTCAAGTCTTAAAATCGACTTTTAAAACATCCTCTTATGTTTAATTGCACCTACCTACTTAACTGACTTGCAAATAGGGAATCGGGAGTGGTGAGTAGGAATGAACTATTGTCCTGTTTGGTTGTGTTCAAAGGAAATAGAAAACTGACTTGACAGACCACTATTCCCTATTCCCTAATCCCTACTCTTTTTTTTTATCAGTATATGCAGCGAAAATTGTTTAAACCAGTAAATTTTAAGTACATTTACGTATTTGCAATTTAAAATTTAGAGTATCTACTTATAAGAGTGGTCAAATGAGCAAAAAACTTGCCATACTTCAATAAAACATATCCGGATCAATGTAAAGGTGAAGAGAAGAAATAGGAAAAACACGACAATAAGTGTTTTGCTTAACACTGTATTAGAAAATTTAGCGTTGATAATCAAAAGTTAAATATTATATATTGGTTGACCAATCATTCACACCAGGTAAAAAACACAATGGATTCGTCCATAAAGTCAATCCATAGACATATCCCCAGAGATGTAACGCTTAATCTTCGAGAATGCTTACTAGCATACTTTTGAAGTAATCCCAAATCCAAAATCCAAAATCGATAGACCTGCTTTGTTCAGACAGAAATGTGAAATTGTAATTAAGTGTGAGGATGAGAGTGACGATTCAACGAACTTCCACAGAAGGAAATAATTCGATTAATACAGTGAACCTTCAGGAGCAAAAGTCTACGAATGGCAAACCTGGACGTTGGCTGTGGTTTTGGCTAGGGATGAGTGGTATCGCCATGATTTCAGCCACCGCAGGAGCTTTATTAGCGGTTTCACTTACTAGTCAACCCTTAATGCAAGCAAATCTCAGCGCATCCGAAGCGGCTGTGTTTGGACAAGGTAGAATTTCCGGTGAAGGATTTCGATTTTCGGAATTAACCCGTCCTGTCAACATTTTAGTTATGGGGATGAGCGTTTTACCCCACGACACCCAAAATGCACCGGAATCCCTCAAGGAACTGGGTTACTTCCCCCAGGTTAATGCCTTTGATGGTTTAGCGGATGTGATGTTACTGATCCGCTTTAACCCAGAAACCAAAAAAATGACCTTGTTATCGATTCCTCGTGACACAAGAATCGATCTCAAAGGACATGGCAAGGTGAAAATTAATTCCACCAATATTCATGGGGGTCCGGCTTTAACTGCTAAGAGTGTTAGCGAGTTGCTGGGAGATGTCCCCATCGACCGTTATGTACGCATCAATGTGTTGGGTGTAGCGAAATTAATCGATGCTTTGGGGGGGGTGGATGTCTATGTTCCCCAGGATATGAAATACCATGATCATTCCCAACATCTATACATTGATCTCAAAAAAGGCCAACAGCATTTAGATGGGGAAAAAGCACTACAATTATTAAGGTTTCGCCATGACGAAAATGGAGATATTGGTAGAATCCAACGGCAGCAACTTGTCATTCGCGCTCTAATTGACCAAGTTCTTAATCCTAGTATTCTTACTCAAGTACCCCAAATTCTGAATGTCGTCAAGGAGAACATAGATACTAATTTGAATGTGGAGGAAATCCTAGCTTTAGCAGGGTTTGGCGCACGTACGAATCGCTCTAACCTGCAAATGTTAATGGTTCCTGGGCGATTTAGTCAACCAGGAGAGTTTGATGCTAGTTACTGGGTTCCCTATCGCAATCAAATTCGCCGCATGATGGCACAACATTTTGATCTACCCACCGATAATCCAGTTGCGACCAGAGATGTGAATTTAAGGTCTTTACGGGTTGCGATTCAAAATGCAACTGGTGAAGATAATATTAATTTTCAGCCATTGGTTAATCAACTAATTCGTTCTGGATACCGTAATGTGTATATGGCAAAACGTATTGGTAAGAATTTGGAAGAAACACGGATTATCGCTCAATACGGTGATCAAGAAAGTGCGGAATCGATGCGTGGTGTTTTAGGTTTTGGCGAAGTTCGGATCGAAAGTACTGGTTCTATTGGTTCAGATATTAGTATTCAAGTCGGTCAAGATTGGTTAAAAAATAAATCTCTCTGGGAAAATCTAGTTGATCCGGTTGTGCGATAGGTTTTTTTAGATTGAGATGAGAGATTTTTGATGGAGTTATATTCATGATTTCATGATTCAGTCAACGGCACGCTATTTTTCAATTCTTAAATCGGATTGCTATAGATACATTCAAAACTACTCAATTTGACGATCATCAATTAATTCCAGCTTTGCTGGGATTTTTTTAATTAGGGTTTGCTGTTCGCGAAGCACTAGCTGTAATATCGTTTACGCCAATGCTTGCTACATATCAGAGGCTGTAACCGTTGATTATTCCAGTTTCATTTATTGCAAAGTAAAAGATAATCGATATAAAAGTCTTTTCGCGAGGATAGGGAATAGGGAGAGACGCAACATGTCGCGTCTGCACAGGGAGTAGTTTTAGCCCTACGGATTCCAATTTTCACAAGGCCAAAAAAACTACAGATGTCAGCTTTTTGAGCTTCTATGCACTTATTTATTTGCATTTTCTGGAACTAAAATACACTCCGAAGCTAACAGTATAAGAGTTTTACTGCTTTTCAGCAAGCCCTAATTAAAAATAGAGAATAGGGAACAGGAAATAGGGAACAGAAATCAAAACTATTGGTACATGGGAATTTCCGGAAAAGAAAAGTGTGCTGAGGTGTGTTGGATATAACTAAGTTGCTGTTGCTACCAAAGATAGTAATATCCGTTATTGAAACCACAGGGAAGCAATCTTATCATCCTCAAACTACCATGACAGAAAGCAACCTGGTATCAAGTATTTAAAAACTACCTATAATGATTTTCAGGAGTTGATCTACAACGCCACTTTTTACTTGATAATTTCCCCAATTAACCATGTCTTGTCGATATTTGCGTATTTCTTCCCTATTTTCAACCGTATTTCTGATCACACTGGCTTTAATTTTCAGTTGGGGATTATATATAAATCCTGTAATTGCCGAAAATCAAGAAAAAGCACCGATTGTTATTGATGGTCAGCAAATTTTTGAAATTGGTGAATCAGTCAATCAAAGTGCTAAGGAACGCGCTCAAGAATTTAACAATCGATTAAGACAGGCTGTACGTTCTGACCAAAAAATCGAAGTTACTGTTCCAGAAAACCAAAAAACGCCACAGATTTTATTAAATAATCAACAGTTATTAACTGTCACACCCAACGATATTGAAGACGAAAATAGCCCTCAAACTCAAGCGCAAATATGGGGGAGACAAATTCAAAACAGCCTAATTAATGCCCAATCCCAAAGAAGTCTAGGATACCTGCGTAACATGACCCTCGTCTCCGTCGGGATTATACTACTAGCATTTGCACTTTCCTGGTTACTCGGATTTTTAAGAGGGCGTTTTTTAGAAAAAATTATTGAACAACTGAATAAAACCAGTGCGAGATTTGCTGGTGCTGATTTAGTCCGGGGATTAACAGTGCTTTTACATCTATTGTTGATTACAGCACGCTTAGGCATCTGGATTGTTTCGATTCTGTATATTGCCAATTTATTCCCCTACACCCGTCAGTGGAGTTATCGAATTACCAGCATTTTAATATCTAGTTTTACCTCCTCCTTTGTCAGTTTAGGTAGTCGTTCCTATACGGTGATTGACTTTTTAGTTTTAGGAACTTTGCTATTTACTTTGGTGATTGTTGCTGGTAGTGCTACCAATATTCTTAGAACACGTGTACTTAGTGCAGCCGGAATTAATCGAGGAGCCCAAGAAGCGATCGCCATCTTAGCAAAATACAGTTTAATAGTTATTGGTGGCTTAGTTCTATTACAGGTTTGGGGTCTAGAATTAAGTTCCCTGACGATTTTAGCCAGTGCTTTAAGTATCGGAGTTGGTTTTGGTTTACAGGATATTGCCAAAAACTTTGGTAGCGGTCTAGTATTAGTGTTCGAGCGTCCCATCCAAGTCGGAGATTTTATCGAAGTTGGGAAATTAAACGGCACAGTGGAACGGATAGGTGCCAGAAGTACGGAAATTAGAACCCTAGACCACGTTTCTATTATTGTTCCCAATTCTCGCTTTTTAGAAAGTGAAGTCGTCAATTGGAGTCATCGTAACCCTATTTCCCGTTTACACATCCCTGTGGGAGTGAGCTATAACGCTAACCCCGAAACCGTCCGTCAAATCTTACTAGAAGCAGTCCAATCCCATCCCAGTGTTCTGGCTTCCCCTCCTCCTAGTATCCTATTTAAACGCTTTGGAGATAGTTCCCTCGATTTTGAACTGTTAATTTGGACATCCGAACCCCATAAACAATTCGTCACCATTAGTGATTTGTACTTTGATATCTTCAAAGCCTTAGCAGAACACAATATCGAAATACCCTTCCCCCAACGAGATTTACATATCCGTTCCGGTACTTTAGGACTTTCCCCAGAAATTGAAGCCGCGTTAGTTCGTTTGTCCAAATCTAATTTCCATCAATACAAGCAGCACCACCGCGACCAAGATTCCGAAGTTGCCAATGGAAATTGAGCTAATCAAATGGTTCAATATAATAAATAGATTCATCATCCATCAAACCGGAGAACATCATGGGTATATTCTTATTCGTCGTTTTTATTGCCATCTTTTTTGGTATTGCAGTTGGTTTACTGTTCGGTTTACGTTCTGCCAAAATTCTCTAGTATCAGTAACTGTTAACTGGTAACTGGACAAATCCGCAAATTACATAGACAGGGGTTTGTCACCCTGTCTTTTAAATGGGAGCATTAACGTAGAGTAGTTGGTTTTCCTCTGGGATTGATTAGTTTTTTTAATCCGTAAAAACTCAAAATACGTCATTTTCCCAAGCCTCACGGCTTATTGACAAAAAAAACGACCCTATTCTCAATATTATTGATTCTATTCTCAATCTCCTGACGTAATCATCATACTTTCAAGACTGATTATTGACATCTTGACAATTTCCAAATATACTATAGTACATTACCGCCGGGGCTATATAGTAAAAACAAAATTCTGAAGTAATCGAGCGATCGCTCGTTGCAAACATGTTCATCTGGATCAGCGCGATCGCAAACCCATAAATAAAAGTACCAAGCTAACTGACTATAAGTTCAGCTAGTAAAATTCTCATCACAGTTTCCAGGTCGTCAGTTATCCGGTAAAGATTAATTGCTTGTTCAATACATTGTGTTTGTCGGTACAATACACTAAATTGCCAAATATTACCAGTGGTGACTACTCCTAATATTTCTAGTTGATGAGAATCTATTAATTTATCTAAAGCGATCATCTCAGTTGTCAGTTGTGTAAATTCCCTATTTATATCCGCTTGTTTAGCTTCAATGACAATTAAATTGTTACTGGAACGCAAGTAATAATCTAAACTTCCTTGAAGTTTATTATCTACTTTAATAGTGTATTCGATGCGTAATTTAGCACGGGAATAATGAATTAAATCAGTAATAATAGGAGCAATTAAAATTTCCCTGCGTGTAGCCTCGTTTTCTAGGTCTACATATGGTAAAACTTCTTCAATTCGCTGTTTCAATTCGAGGAGTCAATCTAATGTACCTGAATATTGAGGTAAATCTAAAAATTTATGCTCGAATAAGTACCCAAATTCTGCCACTAAATCATCAACTGGAAAACCTAACTCAAAGTAATTGCTAAAAGTATAGGAGCGGTTTGGATCTAGCAAAAGTTGGCGGTTCATGTGACTCCTCCAATTCCACTAACTTCTATTCTAATTAGAGTCTGCGGAAAAAGTCTTTTAGTGGAATTAGAAACGACCCGACGGGTCTTCTCTACTCTTGAAACAACGAGCTTGTTAAGTATTAAAATTGACTCTTACAACATCCTCCATTCGTGACAAGTTAATAAGGTGAAATTAGTTTTGTCAACTTGTAATTATCCTTAAAAGTGAGGCGAAAAAGAAGTATTAAATTCTCTTTTGCACTGAGTTTTCAGCGCCAGAATGAATTATGCATTGAAAATTTAGCGATCGCATCCTTCAAAATCATGTTTATTCATCCAGATTTTGACAAGATTTTGAGCATTATTACTTATTGACAAAAGACCAATGAGCTTAACTTGTCAGCAATGAACATCTTCTTGAATTCAGGTGGAAAATATGAGGATGAGAAGTGGGATTTTGGGAAAAATTACTTGATTATAATCAATATTATTCTTAAAAAATCTACTGCCTACTCCCCACTCTCTATCCTTAAAAAAAACCGACTGCCTACTCCCCACTCCCCATCCTTACTGAGAATTAGCTTTTTTAAAAGGACTACGTTTATTTTTCTTTTTCTCCTTAGCTTTATTCTTTTCGTAATCTATTTCTTTCAGCTTTTTCATAATTCGGCTGAAATATTCCTCTAAATAACTTTCCAGTGTAGTGGTGTCACCGATTTCAAAACCAAACACCTGATAGGTCTCTTCCATTGGTGCAGTTAATGGTTTACCACTGGCTAAAACCTCTGTAAATGCTAGACGGTCAGACACATTCCAACCCCATTGGAAAAATCGTAAAGTTCTTCTCATGAGCCTCAATAATCCCATTGGCATTCGTGTCACCCTGGCCGTTTTTCTGGATAAACGTTCACATACAGCAATAATTTCTTCCGCACTCCAAGCCCTAGTTCCGACTACTGGAAAAGTTCGTTTCTCTGTTTCCGGAATTTCTAAAGCTCGAATTGCAAATTTAGCAATATCTTGGGTATCCATGTAGGCAATTGGTGAGGATTCTCCAGTCACCCATACCGGTTGTCCTTCCAATACCGGAATTCCATACTGACCAATTAAACCCTGCATGAACCCAGCTAATTGTAAAACCGTGTAATTAATCCCTGACTCAGCTAAAAATAATTCCGTACACCGTTTAATCTCCATTAACGGTACATCTGGATATTTGTCCGCATTTAAAATCGAAAAAAAGATAAATCGGGAAATATTAGCCGCTTGAACAGCTTGAATTAAAGCAACCTTCCCTTCCCAATCCACTTGACGAATACTCAAGGAATCAGTGGCTCTGGCTGTTGCTGCGTCAATCACCGCATCCACACCCACCAAAGCCTCTGCTACCGTTTCGGGGTAGCACAAATCTCCCCCAGCTAACTCCGCACCCCATTCCTTGAGAAAAGCTGCCCTTTTCCTACTCCTGACCAAGCAACGAACCTCATGTCCTTCATCGATAGCGCGGCGAACAACTTGTCTTCCCAAGGTGCCTGTGGCACCGATGATTAGTATCTTCATGAGGCTTCTTTACAAATCGTAAACTTTTATTAATAGAATCTTATCAGAGATGACCACTTATGTGTAAAGATGTCGGTCGAAATTTTCCGTATACCGGAGGTAATCAGGCAAGGTAAAGATTACCTTACCGTCGTTGCAGTGCGTAGTTATTCCTTGTCAGCACCTTGAATCTTGAGTAACAATGTACCAAGTCCCCAACCAACAAAAATTAAGCTAAAGGGCAATATCGCTGCGGTGAGAATTTCGCCACCCATTCTGTTTGACTCCTGATTATGAATTTATTTATCCAATCTTAAGTTTATCAGAGGGAGTGGGGGTTGGTTTTTGTAATTCGGTTTAGGGTAAATCAAGATGGGAAAGCAGACAAGAAAGCATCCCATATCGATTCAAAAGTTTTACGATTCACGTTCACGTTTGCTTGTGAGACGAAATAAATCAGGCATAATCAGTCCTGCTTTGTCTTGACCTGAGAAACTCTTAGGATTCACAATCAGGAACTCCTTCCCGGAAGACTCTACTTGCGAGGATGTCTGCCGCTTCTATCGTAATCAAATCTTGTCTGGTAATGTGGTTGCTACCAGTGCTTAACAGACGACTTGCTTGACGCAATCTAGCTCGGTCAATCGCGTTGCGAACACTACGAGCATTGGCAAAATGGGGCATTGTTTTACGTCTAATTAAATACTCTTGAAAGGCATTTTCCGCTTCCGGACTGAATTGGTAATCCTGTTCCCGCAAGATTGTGCGAGCAATAATCATTAAATCGTCAATCGAGTAATCACTGAACTCTATATGTAAACCAATACGGGAGTTCATTCCAGGGTTACTATGGAAAAAATGCTCCATTTGTTGTTTGTAGCCCGCCAAAATCACGACTAAATCTGCACGCTGGTTTTCCATCACTTGCATGAGGATTTCAATCGCTTCTAAACCGAAATCTCCAGGATTGTCGGGACGAAACAGAGTATAGGCTTCATCGATTAATAGAACTCCACCCATCGCATTATTTAACACTTCTCTGGCTTTGGGTGCAGTCTGACCGATTCCTTGTCCCACTAAATCATCGCGAGTAATTAACATGACGCTTTCACGTTGAATATATCCCAAACGATGGAGTATTTCCGCCATTCTTTTAGCCACAGTTGTCTTACCCATTCCCGGATTACCCAGGAAGGTCATGTGTAAAGTTGGCATTCCTGCGGTTAATCCTAAACTTTTGCGTACTCGATCTATCAGCAGTAAAGCAGCCATTTCCTTAATTTTGTTTTTGACTCCACGCAAGCCAACCAACTCTTGGTCAAGCTGATCAAGAATCTCTTGCACTTGGGACTCTTGAAATGCATTGGATAAATCAATTGTTGGAATTGAAGATTTTTCCTGAATTGCTGTCTGTGCTACCACTTGTTCACGCATTGGGGTTTACCTGTATCGATGCTCCCAATCATAGCAACAAGTGGATGATTAATAAAATATTTTAATACTAATATGATTTATATATTTTTTAAAATTATCAATTATTGAGTCAAATCATCAAAGAAGATTATGGAAGTTGATGCCTTGGATTAAATATTTTGGATCACAGCGACACTAATATGGTTGTATATATGTATGCTTGGGTCTTTGACAAGCATTCAGAAAGAGAAGTTGCACTTAGTGACTTGAAGACAAGTTGGTTTTTCCCTTTCCTGCTTTTAATTGAGTCTGTTTTGAGAGATGTACATGATGTTCATTCGGTTCACCCTGCGGATTATACTGATAATTGGTGTATTATTTATTGTATTAACAATACCTGGGAAAGGAGTATTGGCGATAAGCCAAAGGCTTGATGTTCCGGGTATTGCCTTACCAATATCTTGGACTCAGAACCATCGGACAATACTACTAGGAAAGGTAGATTCCCCCAGGGAGTTAACTCCTCTACAACGTCAACGTCTTCAAGGGTTGCGTCAGAGTCGCAATCGGGATATCCAAGCAGTATTAGATACCTCCCAGGAGGAGCAATTACGACGGTATTTACGACGAGGGGAACCCTTAGAAACTGCTATCGACAAGGTGAAACTATCCCACGAGCAACGAGAAATGGTGAAAGCAGTTGGGCATATTTATCATCTGAAAGTAAAAGCGTTGAATTATCCGGGCTTTGAGTAGGGGAGCAGGGAGTAGGAAATAGGGAAAAAGAATAGTTAACCGTTAACCGTCAAAAAGTCAAAAGGTAAATATATCGCCGTGGGAAGTATAGTTTGCAATACGGCTTTAGCCGTTAAGCTCCGCTTATCGCCACACCATAATCCATGTAAATTCTTGTTGGACACTATTGACCGAAACGCAGAAAAGTAATGTTGCAGAGGTTCTTTTGAATCGCGATCGCTCTCAATACACGAATTGTAAATTTTTGTAACTTTATCCAACCAATTTGGATAAAAGCCACAATTAGCATCCGATAGTTTTTATTTATTGAAACATCAAATTAGCATCGAAGGATGACTTTTTTCTCTCTGGGTGTTACTCAGATAGCAGAGCGCGAGCGGACTAAGTACATAGGCAAAATAAAATATATATTTTTTACTGCGAATAGAGCGAGCGTAATAACCTAATTATTAAGATTTACAGCTAAAATAGATTAGCTCACAAGAGTATATTTTATTTTGCATTACTACTTATTGAGTTAATTTCACTGCTCACAACCATTGCAGCCTACCAGTATCCTCCCTTGCGGTTGGTGGAGGGTAAATTACCGGATTTAACTCTCTCCGAAATTTAATTTTCGGGAAACAGGATAAAATTGACAATTAATCCCCGCATATGAACCACGAACAGTAAGATGGGAAATGATGTCCCATCGGATCTAATTACTGTTGATTTGATGGTGATTTATCCATCCAGATTCAATGTATAGATAATGACTAAAAGTTGGTTTAAATTCGCGCTATTAGGAATTTTTCTATTTGCTCTTGCTTGCCGATTTTGGGGATTAGCTCGGTTTAATACGCTGGTATTTGATGAGGTTTATTACGCAAAGTTTGGTAATAATTATCTTACGCATGTACCATTTTTTGACGGTCATCCCCCTTTGGGTAAATTAATTATCGCTGGGGGGATATGGTTGGGTAGTCACATACCTTGGTGGCAAGATGATCTTAACGGCTTAACAGGGTCATTGCGATCGCCGATGAGTTATCGTTGGCTAAATGCTTTGTTGGGGTCTTTTATTCCCTTACTTTTAGCGGGTATTGCCTATCAACTTAGTCATCGACGCAGTTTGGCAATTATCGCTGGTGGTTTTGCGGCTATTGATGGAATTTTTATCGTCGAAGCTCGCTATGCACTGATAAATCAGTATATAGTTATATTTGGATTGCTAGCCCATTTCTGTTTTTTACTAGCATTAAATCAACGTCTTTTTTACCGTCAATTTTGGTTACTGATTTCTGGGATTTGTTTCGGTGCTGCCATTGCCAGTAAATGGAATGGATTATGGTATTTACTGGGAATATATCTACTAGGTGGGTTAGCCTGGTTAGTGAATTGGTTAGGAAAATCTCAGCCATTTTTACGGATAAATAATGAAAAGCCTAACCCCCTACAAAACCTGGTGCAATTAAATCTGTTTCACGTTATTTTCTATCTAATTATTATTCCGATAATTACCTATAGTTTAATTTGGATTCCCCATCTCCAACTAGATACTCGCTACGACTTTATTCAAGTTCACCAGCAAATTTTTAGCTTCCACGAACGACTTGGTGGTAATGAGACTAAAATACATCCCTATTGTGCTGCTTGGTACACATGGCCGTTAATGATTCGACCAATGGCATATTTGTATAAAACTGCGATGAGTGTCGATGACCCTTTACCGGTTTATGGTCCACCCTTACCACCGGGAACCCATCGAATTGTCTATGATGTTCATGCGATGGGTAATCCATTTTTATGGTGGTTAGGTTTAGCTGCAATTTTATTAATTACTGCTTTGCTAGGACAACAACTATATAAATGGCTACGTCAGCCAAAATTGATAATTCCTAGTAACTTCCATAGTCGTACTTGGATTGCTTTATATATAGTAATTAACTATTTTATCCATCTTGCACCCTGGGTAAAAGTCAGTCGCTGTGTCTTTATTTATCACTATATGACTGGAGTTGTATTCGCTTTTTTAGGGTTAGCTTGGTTTGTGGATTGGTGTCTACAAACGAAAAATACTCCCTTACAAATCATCGGTACTGCTATTATTTGGACTTTACTAGGTGGATTTATCTTTTGGCTACCGATTTATCTGGGTTTACCCCTAACCACTTCCCAATACTCCCTACGCATGTGGTTTAGTTCTTGGATTTAAATAATTCACCGATTTTATTTTGCAAAATTGGAATGTTCCCTAAACAGAGACTGTAAAAGCATTTATTTTTGGTTTAAAACTAAAGATTTTCTGCCCCTCTCCGAAATGGAGAGGGGATGGGGTGAGGTTCATCGAATTCACATTAAATTGACAGTAAATAACTGTGATAGACCCTGATATTTATCAACAGCAACACCTTTTGAACTTCGATTCACAGCACTAATAATCGCCATCAAAGAAGCAGTGATAATATTGGCATGTTTTCCCACACCATGACAAGAACCATCTATCCAATCAGTGGTTATTTCCACACAACAAATAGCTGCTGCACCGCTACCACTAGATTGGGAACGTTCTTCGTAGTGATGTACTTGAATGGCAAAGGGTAAAGCATTGACAAATGTATCAATTGGACCATTACCCTGACCATTAATTTTTATGATTTGTTGTTCAATTTGTAATTCCACTACGATGGATTGGTGGTCATGTTCAACTTGATTATTAAATTCATGGCTAATGTATTTTAATGGTGTTTCTATGTGTAAATATTCCCGCGTAAATATTTCCCACAATCCTGTTTAACATTTCTTTCCCGCTCGCATCCATTTCTGTTTGCACAACTTTGCTGAATTCAATTTGCAATCTGCGTGGTAATACCACATCAAAATCTCGTTCCAATAAATAAGCCATACCCCCCTTTCCAGATTGACTATTAACACGGACAATCGATTTATAACTGCGTCCGATATCTTGGGGGTCGATGGGTAAGTAGGGAATTTCCCAGGGTGCTTCTGGTTTTTGTACAGCAAATCCTTTTTTGATTGCATCTTGGTGGGAACCGGAAAACGCTGTAAATACCAAATCTCCTACGTAAGGATGACGAGGATGAACAGGTATTTGGGTGCATGTATGGTTAATTCTTGCGATTTCGTGAATATCGCTAAAATCCAAACCAGGATGAATTCCTTGGGTGTATAAATTCAAGGCTAATGTCACCAAATCCACATTTCCTGTACGTTCACCATTTCCAAATAAACATCCCTCAACTCGTTGCGCACCAGCTATTTGGGCTAATTCCGCAGCCGCAATTCCACAACCCCTATCATTGCGCGGATGAACACTCAGGATAATGCGATCGCGATATTGTAAATGGCGATGCATCCATTCCACTTGGTCTGCAAAGATATTTGGTGTTGCAGCTTCGATAGTTGCAGGTAAATTAATAATTGCGGGATTTTCTGGTGTCGGTTTCCAGACATCTAAAACTGCATTGCAAATGTCTCTGGAAAATTCTAATTCTGTGGTGCTAAAGGTTTCCGGTGAATATTCAAAGCACCAATTGGTATTTGGGTATACTTGCGCAGATTCGGAGATAATTTGAGCAGCGTTAACGGCTAAGTCAATACAAGCATTTGGTTGCAAGCCAAAGACAATTCGTCGAAATCTGGGTGAGGTAGCATTATAAAAGTGGACTATTGCTTGTTTGACACCTGCTAATTTTGGGCGTTGCTAAATACAAATACTAAACGTAGCATTGCCACGTCTCTACTTGTCGAACCATATTCAAATCAGATTCCTACATTCAGGATTCGATAATAAATATGGTGTTCCCAAGCAGTCCACATAGTTTTTAAAAACCTTTATCTGCTTAGTTTTCAGTATTTTTTGGTCAAATTGACTCGAAAATGAGGGATAAAATATTCTCAGCAAAGCACGGAAAAAACTATTTAATTCAACTCAAAATCTGATTTTTAGTCTAGTTACCAAGGCATAAAAGCAGCCCTAGCACAATAAGTCGGCTAGAAGTAAGTTGTAGGGATGGCTGCATTACTAACATGACTTTGACATTAGATTATATTTCTAATGATAGAAATAACGCAGATGTGGATTGTATGTCAAGACCCCTGTTTCCAAAATTGCCGCAAACCAAATACTGGTGAATTGAAGTATCTGATAACAAATATTTCGATCAATACACCTCCTGGTTGACATAGTATTAAGGGAATTTGATGGAATATGGTTTGCGATAAGCGGAGCTTAACGGCTAAAGCCGTATCGCAATAGTTACAGACTGGAGTTTTTACCTATCCCACAGTCATTTCAGGGGAAGATAACACCATATCGTTAACTGGAGGACTGTTGTTGCGCTGCTTGTGCTACTTCCTCAACAGTCAAATCTAACTCCTGAGCAATCTGCTCGATTGTTAAACCCAATGCTAAAAATAGAGGTACTGTTTTTAACTTTCCTCTACGTTCTCCTTCTTCTCTTCCTTCTTCTCTTCCTTCTGCAAAGGCTTGTTGATATACTCGTGTTTGTTTTAATTCGCTCAATCCAAACATTTGCTGTATCTCCTCAATGTCCATGCGGGGAAATTTATAAACTAAAATAGTTTCGATAATCTGCAATAATTGCTGCTGTTTTTGTATTGAATCGATTTCCTGGTTAGTTCTGTTAATTAGCTCCCTTGCTGAATTGATTGCTGTATCTTCATCTTCTATAACTAATTTAATTGTAGCAATACCGATGGGTGAGGATGAATTTTCTCCTAGTTCGTCTAAATAAACAGGGGTGACTCTACCAGAAGTAAAGGATTCGCGATAATGGATGGTTGATGCGGTGTCGATGCTGCGAGATGGGTAAATCACCACGGCTAACCAATCATTCTCTGGCTTATTTTGCCGTAGGTATAAATGAATTTCGGTAAATAGTCGCGAGTAGATTTCTGTGTCTGCTTGAAATTGAACTTCGACGAAGTAAATGGCTTGTTCTGGGGTTGTTGGAAGAAAAACACCATCGATACGAAGGGCTGTTTGTTTAACTTCAACTGAGGAAAATTGGTAATTTGCGGCAGTTCCGGGGGAATTTCCAATTAGTTCAAAGAAAATATCCGGAAATTCTTGAAATATTCGGTAGAATCGGCTGTCGGTTTTCACGCAGTTTTTTGAATATTGGGGTTGTGGTAGGGATAACCCAGAGGTTTGACGCTTTTTTAATCGCGGTTTTTTACTCTGGTCAAAAACTAATCTTACAGTATTTTGCACTTCCCCTTTTGCTTGATAATTCGCTCCAAAAATGATGAAAAAACATCCCTGTATAATTGATCTGACTTATATCTGATACCGATAAAAGGTCAAACCAGTGCTACCGTAGGTCTTCTGACGACAAATTTCCCAACCCGCGATCGCAGGTGCTTCCCAACCTTTTGCAGGGTGTTCTACGGCAATTTCTCCGTCGGGTGCAAGTAATTTGTATGTGGCGATCGCATTTACAACTATTGGGTATAAATTACTTTTGTAGGGTGGGTCAAAGTAAATTCGCTCAAACTGCTGTCCCACTAGTTGCGGTAATATTTGCACCACATCGCCGCGTATAATTTGAAACTCTTGATGGGGACGGGCGACTTTTTGCCAGTTTTCTTGAATAATTGCACAAGCTCGACTGGATTGTTCGATTCCGATTACTTGTTTCGCATCTCGACAGAGAGCTTCTGCACCCATTGCTCCTGCTCCAGCGCAAATATCTAACCATGATGCACCTTCTATGTATCCTTGCCAAATATTAAAGACAGCAGCACGTACCCTCGCACCTGTAGGTCGAGTTTGATTTCCTGGTAGTGTTTTCAGCGCTCGATTACCGTGGATTCTCAGAGACATCGAATTTTGGATTTTGGATTTTGCTGAAAGTTGGTGGGAGATTTATTCTTCCACTAAACTTTCCAAGACGGATTTTGGATGAGAAAGCATAAATTTAGTAGCTGTCATAATATAAATTACATCATAACCGAGGAAAAAACGTTTTTTCTACAGCAAAGCTGTCTTTTTCCAGTGAGTCTCACCTAGAGTTTGGACATAACCAAACCTCAAAATAGTTCATTTCTACTCCCTACTCCCTATTCCCTACTAACTGTATTTCTATTTTTACATTCCGAAATATTTAAATCCTGGGGATGAACTTTCAAGTAACGTAATGACAAAAAAGCCACTTACATATATGCCTATTTCCCAAGATTCTATCTCCTCACGACCACATACATTCTATGTTTTGATTCCTGTATTCCGTCTCTTGTCTGCGACCTTCTCAAGCAGCGACTTTTTGATAGACTTGGGAGACAAAATTCGAGAGAATTTGCAACCCGATATTGGAGGATTTTTCGGGATGGAATTGGACGGCCATGAGGTTATCACGAGCGATCGCCGCAGTGACTGTTTGATTCCCATGACTAACGCAAGCAGCGCGAATATCGGTGTCGGTTGGGTCTACATAATAGGAGTGGACAAAATAAACCCAGGGATTAGGGGGGAGGTGTTCCCATAGAATAGATTGGGGTTGTTGCAGTTGTAATTGATTCCAACCCATGTGGGGAATTGTAATATCTGGTTCCGGACGAAATCTTTTAACTTTTCCTTTAACTATTCCTAATCCTTTTTCGATTCCTTCCTCGGAGGATTCAAATAGGATTTGTAATCCGAGACAGATACCCAAAAAAGGTTTACCAGAGGCGATCGCATTTTTGATTGGTTGTTCTAATCCCCGTTTGCGTAGGTGTTGCACTGCTGGGTCAAAGGCTCCTACTCCTGGTAAGATAACCGCATCTGCTTGTTCAATCAATTTTGGAGAATCGGTAATTTGAGGAGTTGCTCCTGCTTTTTCTAATGCTTTACAGACCGAGTGTAAATTTCCCATGTCGTAATCAACAACTGCAATCACCGCCATCGTTTTGCTCCCGATATGATTTTGATTATGTCGGCTATCTCTTATTGTAAATAATATTTTTTATGACGAAAAGATTTCTCTTAACTTCTTTTGACATTTGGTTGAGCCATCAAGAATCAAATTCTGCAGATGATTTATTAGAGATTGTTTGCCAAAGGGAGAATTTTCCCTATTCCTTGATTTTTTTGCGCCGACTTCCCGTTGATATTTCCCTTGCTTCTTCCCAAGTGATTGCTGAAATTAATCGGACTCAACCGGATTTTGTCATTGCTTGCGGGATGGCTACAAGTCGCCACAATCTAAGTTTAGAGGAAAATGCCACAAATTGGAGTATGCTAAATTCCCAGTCGGAATTAGTTGAGGAAGAAAATTGCCATCTCCAAACTCTCTATACGCAAATTGATTTAGCAAAATTGGTAGCCATAATACCAAAAATTACCCTGAGTTATGACTGTGGCAAATTTGTTTGTGAGGGACTTTATTACTCGATTCTTGATTATCTCAAACAGCAAAAATGTCAAACCCAATGTCTTTTTGTCCACGTTCCGATTTTGACTGAGGAAAATCGGGAGAGCATAACTGATGATTTTCTGCTCATGATTCATCAGTTGGCACTTTTAGCCCCCATGTCGCGTCACTAAATTTCAAAAAATATATCCGTGTATGTTGCCAATCTTACTTAGTTTCACCCTAGCCCAAACACCACAGACCCCCCCACCACCTCCCCCTGCGGAAGTAGTCCAACCCCATCAAGTTAGACCCTTACCGGGAGGACTCGATCGGGTTCCTGTCTTTAACAGCAACAGTCCTGAAAAAGTTCTCACCGAAGGGATTCTTCTATCCACCTTACCCCCCCAAGGGAAAAAACATCCCCAAGCCCATCTCAATTTCGCCTTTCGCGATCGCTTTGATGTGTTTTCCCACCATGTAGCTCAAGCATCGACTCCGGAAGACCTGCGCACCCTTTACCACGGTATCCTCCTCCACAATCCCGGTTCGACCCCGGTGCGGGTGAATATTCTCCAAGCTGCGAGCTACCTCAGCCAACCGGACGCACCTTTTATCGACTTACCATCCTTTGCCATCAACATGCTCGGTAATGTCTACGCAGGTCCCGGTAGTCGTGCCATGAGTGATATTCTCCGGGGTCGTCGCCAAGATACCTTTCCAGCCGAAATTACCATTCCCCCCGGTAGTAGCCAAATGTTACTGAACGCACCTATCCCGGTGCGAGAATTAACTCCTCCCCTGAACGGACGTTCTACCTACGCACGTTTACGTAGTACTGGTGTTGTCCATATTGCTAGTTTAGCCATGTTTGCACCCACCAATGGTGATGGTAGCGAACGACCACCCACCCTAGAAGAGTGGCAAAATTTACTAGAAAATGGCAACCTTGCCGGTCCCCGTGATAAAGCCCCTACCCCCCCAGAACAACAAACCTCCCGGATTTACGGACGGGTAGCTGGTGTTGCCCAGGGTTCCTCCTGGCGCGCCAGAATTACGGATACACCCAAAAGTAATTTTTTCACAATTCCCGCACCAGGACAAGCCGTTTCCTACGGCATTAGCACCCTTCCGGGAGGGATGCTAGGAACCAACCAATCCCAAAGTGCGCCGATGTTAGTTCGTTATCCTGACACAGCCTACTTTGCCCACGGAAACTACGGAATTCAATATCGCATCCGCATCCCCCTTTACAACAACACTAGCAGCAATCAAACTGTAAATATCGCCCTCCAAACCCCCATTAAGGAAGATAACCTCAGCAAACAAGGATTGAGATTTTTTGCCGAACTTGCTCGACCCACCTTCTTCCGGGGAACCATTCTAGTGCGCTATCGAGACGATGCTGGTAGACCCGCAGCGAGATATATTCATTTAGTCCAAAGACGTGGCCAACCTGGTGAAGCTTTAGCCCAACTAAATCTGAAACCCCAGGAAAATCGGTTAGTGGAAGTAGACTTTCTCTACCCCCCCGATGCGACACCACCGCAAGTATTAACAGTGCAAACATTACAACCGGAGAATATTGCACCGTTTCCGGGAAATTAGGTGACTGTTGACTGTTGACGGTCAACATTAAATCTGCAAATTCAATAAAACAATGGGTGTTGTTGGATATGTAGAGACGCGATATATCGCGTCTCTACGTTTGATATATCGCGTCTCTACATTTGTACAGATGATTCGGTGGGTCGTCTTTTAACGACAGCGATCGCAATGTCCACAGTGAAAATCTGAACCCTGGGAAAATCCAAAAGCGGCTAACAAATATCCCCAACGACAACCCCGACCATACAAATATCTATGCATCGCTTTCCCAATATCTGTCGGTGATTGGGGTTTTTTCGCCAAATTACTCCTAATTGTATATTTAAACGGGTCTTGCCAATACAAATAACCTTGAGCATGTAAAATTGCTAGAGCGATCACTGTTTGGGGATATCGTTTACTCACCTCGTCAATATCCCCTACCTGCGGTAATTTGCGACGCAACTGTAATGCTTGCTGTTGGGTTTCCCCCATACTATTGATAAAAAATTCTGCTCTTCGTTTATCCTCCCTATCCAACCACCCAGTCGGTTCACTCACCAAAGCCAAAACATCCGCACTTTCACCATCCCGACCCCCTCGACCTATTTCCTGCACGTACTCAGATAACAACAACGGTACCTGATAATGTACCACCCACCGCACATCACTTTTATTAATACCCATACCAAAAGCATTCGTAGACACCACAAACGGTATCTTCCCCTCAATCCAATCCCCTTCAATTTGTCGTCGTATTTCCCCACCTAAACCTGCATGGTACGCAACTGTTACCAAACCTTGACTCGATAACCGACTTGCCAACTCTTCACTATCTCGACGGGTACGTATATAAACTAGTCCGGGTTGTTTATCTTTTTTTTGAATAAAATCCAGTAAATTATGATACCTTTGTTTAGGCAACCAACAAATCCGTACCGACGGGTTTAAATTAGAACGATAGGGATTGAGACGGAAAACCTGCGGTTGTTGCAATTCTAAACATTCAGTAATTACAGTTTGGGCTAGAGAGTCGGCGGTCGCGGTAAAGGCAGCAAAACTGATTTTTGTTCCCTTCGGTTTTGCTGCCACCAAGGAACGACGCACCGCTCCTAACCTCCGGTACGCTGGACGAAAGGTGTCACCCCATTGCACTAAGCAATGGGCTTCGTCCAGTATGATTGCGTTAATTTTCAGTTCTGGTTTACACAAAAGTTCCCAGAGTCGTGGACTCAGTAAAGTCTCTGGGGAAAGATACAGCAAACGTAATTTTTGTTGCTCAATCGCCGTAAACACCTGTCGCCGTTGTCCGGGTAATAACTCACTATGCAACAAAGCCGCAGGTAATTGTTTTTCCCATAACTCCCGCACCTGGTTTTCCATCAATGCTACCAAGGGCGATATCACCAAGGTTAACCCAGTTTGCAATAAAGCAGGTAACTGGAAGCAAATCGATTTTCCAGCACCCGTAGGCATAATAATCAACGCATCTTGACCCGTCAATAAAGTCTGAACAATTTCACCCTGGGGGGGACGAAAATCATCGTATCCCCATATCCTACGGAATTCTCGAAGAATGATATCCTGGTTTACCGCCATGCAATGCACCCAATGAAAATAAAACCTAAATAGCAGTTTTTTATTTCCGCTTTGCTGTACTAGTACTCGACCATATCAGTTTTCAAGGGTTTGTAGTTGTGGCTTTGGTCTCGAAAAAGTGTTAAGCTAAGGGTTCTAAAGCCCTACTACGAACCTTTCCCCACCCATCAAAATTAATGGGACAAAGCACTAAATCCAAAATCCAAAATAGATACACCCTAATGACTTCCTTGCACACTTTTTTTAACGTCTATCTAACTATAACGCAAAAGTGTAATATGTCACTCAGTGTTATCAGCAAGTATATTATAAATGTATAATAAATCACGCTAGTACAAGTCGGCGAAAATACGCCTACCATTTCCCTAGCTTCCATGCTCCGCGTGGGAGTCCAAGGGTGTGAGGCTCCAGCCTCGTGAATGAAGGCTCCGCCTTCATTCACTGAGTGACTACGCAGAGCATAGTCACCAGATAGATGGTATGGATATTTCCGCTAACCCGTACTAGTAGTCAAAAAATCACAAAGCCTATTTTATAAACTTTTCAGACATTTCGTTGTACTAACATTAGTACGTTAATCTCGCACTCCGTCACCAGATCACAAAAGTCGCCCTTGAAGGGCGAGCTTTAGATCCAATTTCTGGGTAAATTTGCCAGTTACGTAATTCCTCGAAACTAGGAAATTCCCGAAAATAGGGGGAAAGTTTAATTAAGAACGTTTACGTGAATTTGTCACCACCAATTCAAACTCCCATCCGGGAATTTTTTCAACGGACTCACTAATCCGTAATAGGTCTTTATCGCCATTCAAACTGAGATTTTCCCTAGTTCTGACACTAGTTGCAATCACTTTTGTACCATTAGTGGCAATTAAATCTAAGGAATAATTAGCCAAGGTTGGAGGAAGACAATCTGCAGAAGGGTAGATACTGACAACGTAGCCTTTTTGTGTATACTCTTGAGCGAGTTTACGCACACGTTTATCTTCTAGCCGATTCGGATGTTCTCGGTAACTCATGGCATGTAGAAATTGGAAAATAGGGAGTTGTTGATACCCATTTTGTCTCAAAACGGCAAAAACAAATCTAGCCGAATCAGGAGATTATACCCTGCTTGAGATGGAAATTGGGATGACAAATTTTGCATTGCTACACATTTAATTTAAGTGTAGTTGCAAAAGTCGGAACTTACCAGACGCACTCAAACGCGAACTCAATAAATATTTAACTACGTGATAATACGGTATTTTTTTTGAGATATTCCTGATTGTACAATCTATCTCCGTAAATACACTGTCATGGAATACACGAAAACCCTATAAAAATGATTAATGTTTGAGGTTTAACCCAGAGAAATCTCTATTTATTGGAGAGAGTAGTCTATAGGTAATGCTGACAGCAAAAACCAATGAAAGAGGTTTTCCCCTACTCCCTATTCCCTATTTTCTAGCGAGGCAGTAAAGGAAACAAATTATAGATTATGATTATTGTCTCGGTTTGATGTCGCAGTTAATCTAAATTTCCGGGGTCGGGAGCAACTTCAATCCGAATATGAATAAATTCCTCTCCCTGGGAAAAACCTTGTGCCAATGTTGGAGAAATTCCGCGGACACGAAAGGAACCATTTAAATTGCGTCTACGACTGACAAAATCGGTAATTTGATAATCATCTACATAAATTAAACCATTGAGAGCGTCACGGATTGGTTTGACAATATTATCGCTGTCGGGGACGGAAGATTCATCTCCATAGGGTGCATCGTAGTAATGGGTAATTACTACTTGAATAAAATTACCGATTGGTGTTTCTGCTGACCAATTTGCTTCAGCTATTTGGCGAACTTTTTCTTTCCAAGCTTGTATGCGTTTACGTTCTTTTGTTTGATGGGAAACAGGCTTACCAATGACGACAAACTCAAATGGTAACATTAATAATTTCCTTGATGAGGTAGAAAAGTTGCTGCAACAGTCGTCATATTTTGAATATACAGACGATATATTCACAGAGATTATTCACTTATTTGTTACTTGTAATGTGCTTAACAAATACAAGTATTCGACACAGCTTCCACCCCGAAAAAAAGGTCTATTATTTTACATTTAAATATTTGATTACATCATTAACCTAACATATTAAAATCGAGAATCGCAACTACAAAAAATGGAATTATACTATAGAATTTAAGATTTTTGGGAAAAATAAAAGCGTCTGAATACCCGTGCTAGAAAGTAAACTTATAGGATTTTTGATTTGCCAATTACAGCAGTCCGAGTGGGATTTGCGAAATATTACATGTAGGGTTGTTAACGGTTGACAGTTGACGGTTAACAGTCACCAGTCATCAGCACGCGATTTTTCACGACTTAAATAGGATTGCTGTATTATACAAAAATATATTTCCATCAGTGGGTATGCAAAATTATTTGTGCTATTGTCAAGCAGTCTCAAATGCTTGCGATTATTTCGTTTTACTGTGCGTTTACACACACTCCTTCAGAGAAGGAAGCTACGTAAAGTCCTAATTATGCATGGGTAATTATCTACTTGTTACATTTATTATGTTTCAAACTGGTATTGCCTATCACAAAAAAATAACCACTGACTGATAAATGCAGACAATGGAAATTTTGGTTGATATTTGTGATGAAGTTGCTAAGTAGATTTGCTTATTCGAGTAATCGAATATCAATTACACTGGCATTGAAGTTATAGTTAAATCCTTCTAATTCAAAAGGCATACCGATTTTGACTTTGCTATTGCCAAGAACTGGTCCTGTATCTGTTAAATCTGCTTGACCTTGGAGGGTTAATAGCATATCGGTGCTAAAGTTATTAGAGCGAGGGTCAGGTACTTCCTTTGCGGTTCCATTGGGTAGGGGGATAGCAATGGTGCGGGGGAGGATTTGCACTGATTTGATGCCGATTTCGCCATAGGGTTGATTACGGATAATCACCCTGGTTTTCCCCTCTGCTTTAAATCCTTGTTTTTCTAGTTGCTCAACATTGCGGACGTTAAGACCACGAACTACCAGGTCTACTTCGATGGGTACTTTTTTGCTGTTGACTTGCGCAACGGAACCCGTGGGTCCGGGAATGATAAAAATACCAACAATGACTAGAAGAATAATTAGCACTGCACCGACATCGAGCAGGTTAAATTTGCCAAATAGGCGACCTTTAGAATCTAACAGAGCCATAATACTGTTTTCCCAATTAAATATATTTTGATTATGTGCAGAACAAACGATAGGTATGTTTAACAGCAAAGAGTGTTTTTCGTCAAGGCTAGATAGATCAGTATGGAGAAAAATTAACTATGTCAATCCCCAGGATAAACCTTTGAGGGGATTGATGCTATTCCCGCATTTTGAGAAAAGGGAATAGTCCGTGACGGGAGTAGTGAGTATAAGGAGAATCAGTCCGTCACTTACGGCTTACAACTTATATCGTTTACGCTAATGCTTGCTACATATTAGGGGCTGTAACCGTTGATTATTCTAGTTTCCTTTATATCAAAGTACAGGAGAATCGATATTACTCGTGGGAAAGCTAGGTATTGGGACAAGACGATAATTGGACTGAGGTGTTGCAACTAATATATCGATTAAGTCGTCTGTATTGCATAGATGGTTATGAGATTTGGGATTTGAGATTATGGATTGTACTATATTTGCTATGTAAGTAAGTCGGCACAAATAAACCCAATCATGCAACAGAATGTAAACAAGTGTCAAACCTTTGCGTTGGCGAAGTCTGTCCGTGGGTTTCACTAGGTTTCATTCGCTTCGGATGTACATTGATTTTTTAACGCCTACTTACTTCAGCTTTTCATCTGGACATCTGTCGCAATTGATGGTTCAAATTGGTATCGCAGCGATCGCATAATAAATCTATCTGTTTTATCTGTTGATTGTACTTATTGTACGTTCTGGCAAAATCTTTTAACTACCGGATGAATATATGAATATGTTTGGGAATTTGTTTAATTTTCATCATCAAGTGCGACGACGCTGGTTATACCCTGTTATTTCCGTGGTTGTCGCTGTTTCCATTGGTTTGGCTAATGTTCTACCTGCTCAAGCAAATATAAATCGTTGGCTACCCAGTATTATTCGTGGTGTGCAGGTGTACCAGCTATCCAATATATCACCCCGTCAAGAGATTGAATTGGGTAGACAAATGAACGATCAAATTCGCCAAAATATGCGCTTTGTGCGCGACCCGAACATTAACGAGTATGTGCGGCAAATTGGTCAGCGTTTAGTTTCCCAATCGGAGCGTCCAGATTATCCGTTTACTTTCCAGGTTGTTGATAATAATACCATTAATGCCTTTGCCACCACGGGGGGCTTTGTTTATCTCCATACCGGATTGATTAAAAGTGTGGAAAATGAAGCGGAATTAGCTAGTGTCCTGGGTCATGAGATTGGTCATATCACAGGACGACATTTAATCGGTCAATTGCGTCAACGAGCGATCGCAAGTGGAGTTGCGAGTGCTGCGGGTATTGACCGAAATACAGCAGTTTCTTTAGGTGTTGAACTTGCTCTGAACCTTCCCCGGAGTCGTCAAGATGAATTTGATGCGGATCGACGGGGATTACGAATGCTCTCGAAAGCTGGATATGCGCAATCGGCAATGATTTCGTTTATGCAAACTTTACAACGCAGAAGTCCCTCCATACCCGCTTTCCTCAGTACCCATCCTCCGATACGCGATCGCATTGCGGCTTTGCAACGTTTGATTAATTCAGAATCAACCAGTGGACAAGATGGTTTAAATACTTCCCAATACCGCGCTCGCATCAGTAATCTGTAATCAATGGGATTACAAAAAGAGACGCGATATATCGCGTCTCTACAAATGGTTTTTTCGGTTAAAATCTCTGACCTGCATAAATGGAACGGACTTCCCCGTTACGACGGATTATGGCTTCACCGTTAGCAACTTCCACTAGTGTCCAACCACTGGAACTAATTGTTTCACCGACTTCAATCCGTCGGGTGACATCGCCGATTTTAAATAATGCGGCTGATTTTTCCCCTAGCTCTAGTAGTCCTTCTAAAATAATGTTGGCACTAGCAGGAGCGACCGCAACTTCTGTGGGTGTAGTTGCTTTGGCTGGTGCTGTTACTTTAGGAGTTTGTGGTTGACTAGATGTAACACGCGCTACTTTTGGCGGTTGGGGTTGACTCAGGGTTATCGGCTGGTTTTGAACTTTAATCGGTTTGATGTTGGGACGTACAGCCGCTAACACATTCATGGGTTGGGGAGGGACTGTTTGATTTTTGACTTGTTTGACTGGCGGATTTGCGGCTGTTTGCGTTGCTGGTTGTGATGCTTTGGCGTTTGTTGGTATGGGTGGTAGGGTGGTCGCTACATTTATCCCCGGTATGGCTGGAGGTGCATAGCGCATGGGGAGGGGAGCTTGGTAAACGGGGATGTAGATACGTTCAACTAGGGTGGTGGAACGGGGAACTGCGGGAGCTGTATTATTGGCTGCCATTGGTGGGGGTAATTGGCTACCAGTGGGGTTTGCCATTGCGACTGTTTGTTGGGGAGCAGTCGGAAGATTTTGGTTAATTGTTGTTGGTTGTTGCTGGATTTTTGCCTGTTCGCGCTCAATGACTGCCATTGCACCTAACATATAGTTAGCCAAGTTAGCGCGTAAATCCGCTTGGGTGAGGGTTTCAACTTGATTCTGGGGTACATCCGGTTGAATGGAGAATTGCAGCGATCGCTTGAAGGTCAAACGGTTGATTAATTCGCTATTTTGCACTAGAATTACCCCGGCAACTGCTATGCCCACCATTGCCCCCCAGGTAATAACCTGTCCCAACCAATTACGGGATTTCCGACGACTTTTAACTACGGTTTTGCGAGTTGTTGGGGTCGATGAACCGACTTTTTGGGGTTGATTGGGTATTTGGGTAGCCCGTACCGGACGAAATTCGCTCTCATTGCCGATGTTTGTGGGAAGTTTCACCGTTGATACCCGCACATATTCCGGTTCAATTGTCCGGACTGGTTGCTGTTTTACCTCGTCAACAGCTCGATCTAAATCCGCAAACAACTCATCCATTAAACCGTCTGCGTATTTGTCTATCGACCAGGGTTCATTGGTGATAAAGTCATCAGCTGGTTCGGGAATAAAAGTGTAGGTACTAGCTTGAGTAGACATAGCAATTGTGTTTAATAATGGCTTAATCGAGCGGTTTGGATTACCCACCCTCTCCGCCAAAACTGCAAAAGTTGAAGTTTTTCATGAATCATCCGCGTAATCACACGGATATATGAACAACTGGAATTAAATTCAAACTGGGTAATTTAGGAATTTAAATCATCTTGATATTTATCATTCCCAAATTTTTAATTTGAATAAACACCTGAAGCAGTTTTTTTTATTTTTCTTCGGAGAATACTGATAGAAGCACCACTAATATGTTTTCCATCGTACCCTCTTTTTAATGGTATACCCTACTACTATAATCGCACTTCATGAAGATTTGTTGCATCAGTTGCCTCCACGCCAGGACTAGACTGGTTTTTACGAATTTCTAAGTAAATTAATAACGCATTCACATCCGCAGGGTTAACCCCACCAATTCGGGCTGCTTGACCAATTGTTAGGGGTTTTACCTTCGCGAGTTTTTCCCGTGCCTCCTTTGATAATGTATCAATTGATGCATAATCTAAGTCCGATGGCAGGGGACGATTTCCTTGACGGGCGATTTGCTCGATTTGGTTTTGTTGACGAGCGAGATAGCCGGAATATTTGATCTCGATTTCCGCACCTTCGGTCTCATCCCTTGTTAATTCAGGGTTTCCTAAACCATATTTCAGTAGATCCTGGTAGTGGAAACCGGGACGACGTAATAAATCTGCGAGAGTAATCGATCCTTTTATCCCCTGTTGAGTTGCTTGGGCGATCGCTTGACCCACTGGGTCGTGTTCTTTGACTCTGGTGGTGTGTAAACGTTCCTTTTCGGCGGTAATCTGGGCTTGCTTGCGGGTGTACAATTGCCAACGACGGTCATCAATTAAACCGATTTCCCGACCCAGGGGAGTTAGCCGTTGATCCGCATTATCCGACCGTAGTAATAACCGATACTCCGAGCGACTAGTTAACATCCGGTAGGGTTCACGGAGGTCTTTGGTACACAAATCATCAATTAGCGTACCGATATAACTTTGTTCACGGGGGAAGATAATCAACTCCTGAGAGCGGACAAATCTCGCAGCGTTAATTCCCGCAACCAAACCTTGCGCTGCTGCTTCTTCGTAACCCGTTGTCCCATTAATTTGTCCGGCACAAAATAACCCTGCCACCTTTTTCGTCATCAAGGTGGGATAACATTGGGTTGCAGGCAAATAGTCGTATTCCACTGCATAGGCTGGACGCAGCATAATACAATTTTCTAAACCGGGTAGGCTGCGCAACATTTGCAATTGCAAATTCTCTGGTAAACCTGTGGAAAAACCTTGAATATAGAGTTCGGGAATGTCCCGTCCTTCTGGTTCAATAAAAATTTGGTGGCTGTCCTTATCAGCAAAACGGACTATCTTATCTTCAATACTGGGACAATAGCGGGGTCCTTTAGCATCAACCCAACCGCCATATACGGGAGATAGATGCAAATTTTCCCGAATTAATCGGTGGGTTTCGGCGGTGGTTCTAGTCATATGACAGGGAATTTGTTCCCGTTCCACCCACACTTGCGGGTCAAAACTAAACCAGCGCACCTCCTCATCACCGGGTTGCAGTTCCATTTTCGTATAATCAACGGAACGTTTATCAACCCGCGCTGGTGTACCAGTTTTCAACCGACCAGTTTCAAATCCCAACCGATTCAGGGTATCCGTCAAGCCAACAGCCGCAAATTCCCCAGCTCGTCCAGCTTCCATTGATTTATTCCCCACCCAGATACGTCCACCCAGGAATGTTCCGGTGGTGAGAATAACTGCTTTGCAGGCAAAAGCGACACCAAAATAGGTTTCAACGCCGATGATTTCCTCATTCTTGCCCAAAACCAAGTCTGTCACCATTGCCTCACGAATCGACAAATTGACTTGGTTCTCGACAATATTTTTCATTACCGCCGCGTATTCCCGCTTATCAGTTTGAGCGCGTAAAGCCCAAACCGCAGGTCCCCGTGACGAATTTAAGATACGTTTTTGCAGGTAGGTTCGGTCAGCCATCTTGCCAATTTCCCCACCTAAAGCATCGACTTCGTGGGTGAGTTGGGATTTAGCTGGACCACCCACTGCGGGATTACAGGGTTGCCAAGCGATTTTATCGAGATTTAAAGTTAGTAGCAGCGTCCGGCATCCGAGGCGAGAAGTTGCCAGGGCTGCCTCACAACCGGAGTGACCTGCACCAACTACAATAACATCAAATTCGTCTTGGAATTCAACTGATTTGTGCATGGCCGGTGATTTGGGATTTGGGATTTGGGAATATACAGGGAGACAGGATACAGTAAGGGAATGGATTTTGGATTTAATTCCTTGTTTCAATAAACATAGGGCATTTGGTGATTATTCTTAGCCATCTTTAATTTTAACCTATTCTGGTGCTTGCGGGAATTCTTGTATTTTGCCTAGTTGGGAGACGACCCGGTGGGTCGTCTCTACTAATTATCGTTGACGCTAATGCTTGCTACATATCAGGGGCTGTAACCGTTGTATTCTAGTTTCATTTATTTCCAAGTACAAGGGAATCGATATAACCCCTGCATCCCTATTCCCTATTCCCTACTCCCTACTTCAAACATGATCCCATTCAAACTCGGCTAATAATAGCAAACAAGCAGCCATTAACCCACCTGTCAGCAAAAATTGCCAACCTAGCATCCAGGGTAAAATTGTGATTCCCACTACGTGTAAAGCTCCTGTGAGGATTAACATTCGCGAGCGCACGGCAAAACCTGTACAAAAATAACCTAATGCACTCAATCCCAACCACAGAGGACAAATATGAAATAAAATTCCTCCCCAACCCCAAAAAATCCCCACATTCGTCAATATCACCCCAAATAACATTAAAAATGCCCAACAGTATAAAATCCAGTTTACATTCCGTTTCACTACCCAATAACGAGTCCAATTCATCATCACTAGCACACCGAAACAACTCAAAATCGACCAGACCATCGCTTGCAATGTCCAACTAACAGGAAAAAACTGCGCTGTGATAAACATCGGCAGTAATAAAATACCCCAGAGAATAAATGCTTGATCAACCCTGGTATAGTAGGTGGAATACACTTGCAACTTTCCAATCCGCCAATTCACCCGCCACAATCCTTCTAAATCCTGTATATCTAAATTTTCCCGCTTCCGACGCAGGGGGGGAACGCTATCATTAAAAAAACCCATGTTTGTATTTTTTTATATTTATTTAATTATTTAGATATTATGTATAGTGTGGTATTTAACCGTGATCTGAAATTGATATTTTAGGTGATTATATTTATTAATAACGCGAATTACCCATCTCCACCAGTCATTGTCAACAGTATGTGACATGGTATCTTGGAAAGAGGGAGTAGGGAATAGGGAGTGGGCAATAGAGTCAAGATTTTTCCTTGTAGAGCTTGTTATGAAGGGGTTTTTCTCGCCTCAATAGTCACAAAATAAACTAAAAAGTGAGTTCTGCTAGTAACGCAATCGAACAGTTGTCAATTTTTCGACAAGATTACTCTGAGAGGATTTTTGGAAAGTGTCAATCAATAATTGATCAATCATTTCTTGAAAACAGTAAATAGGTTCAAACGGTATATTGATTGAAGTGGTGGGAGAAAATAGGAACAACATTTTTATGAAATGGGATAAGTCATGAGATAAAATAAGGATTTTTGTCTGTACGTTTAAAAACAGTTAATTAATAACTTGATTTATAAATAAATAATCAGGACAGACACAAATAGAAATATTGCGATCGCGGCTAACTATTTTAGGGAAAAAATCATGATAACTCTTAATTAATCAGAGGGTTCTGAGGGAAATGATTTTGATTTCTGGATAAATTTAGGTAGCTATAATTTGTCATGTCATGCCATTGTCATCAAGAATAAATTGGCAAAATCAGACATTACGACATTACATAATTTCTCCAGAATAGATTTTCAATTGATTGAGGACTTAGGCACTCTTGACGGAGAAATTAGGTGTTTGGGATTGCTACTTTAAAAGAAGCTGCTGCGCGTCTACCTGAAGTTGTAATGACGGTGTTTACATTGTTCTTGCACAAGTCCTGTGATTTTGAAATTGATACGGATATTTGATTATCTAGAAGGAATAAAATTTTCTAGATTTTCTCCTAAAAATCGTTCATAACTTACGTTTGTTCCTTTTCCCATAATCAGTGAGTGATATCAGGATTGATGCTTCTATCTGTAATTCAATAATTCAAGACAGATTTCATCCTTGTTCTCATCACCTGAAACACCCATAACCATCTGGACGTAAGTAATTTCCAAATCCAGCATCAACAAATCATTTTACCCGATATCACATATTTGCCGTCTCTGAAAAGTTAATTGCCATAATTTCTAGGAGTAAAAAAATGTTTTGGAAATTCGCTATCAGTGCGTTGATTTTGCCAACTTGCTTAGGATTTGGAAGCGCACAAGCTAGTAATGCAGTTCCCGAACAAACAGCGAAACAAATTACCCTTGCAGCCAACAATTTAGCAACCACCAATACGGATACAAACTTAGTTAGCAACGAAATCCCCAACCCCAGCCAATTACTTGCTCACAACTACTACAATGGGGATTGTAGATACCGACGTTCTGGATACTATCGTCGTGGCTACTATAACAATGGTTATCGACGCAGTAACTACTACCATAATGGTTATGGGCACAATCGCTATCACCGCTCCAACTATTACCATCGCGGACATAATCGCTATCATCACAACTACTATCGCAATGGTGGGTATGGAAACTACCACCGCAGCAACTATTCCCATTGGTAAATAGGTGGTTGTCAGTCAAATCCCAACCTTACTCCTTTCCTTCTCCGACAACGAAGAAGGGAAGGGGTTTTCATTGATGTCACAGAGTCATTAGTGTGTTATTTTTAACAAGCACTATATCGCTAATCGGTGTTGATGATGAAAATGATTCTTTGGACTTTAGTTGGTTTGTTAATGGGATTGGTGGTGATTGTGGAAATTGGCTTGCGATCGCGTTATGGTTTTGGTAATCCTTTGCTCTACACAACTGACCCGGAGATTGGCTATTTAATCGCTCCCAATCAACGTACCCGTCGAAATGGGAATTTAATCGAGATTAATAAATATTCGATGCGTAGTCGGGGGGTGACAGAGGTTCCAGAAGTAAAAACCCTACGGGTGTTGATGGTGGGGGATTCGATTCTGAATGGGGGATGGTGGACAGACCAGAGTAATACTATCTCTAATTTAATTACCCAAAGTTTAAATCAAAAAATACCAAAGGAATTTACTCAAGCAGAAGTACTCAATGCATCAGCCAATTCCTGGGGACCGCGTAACGAACTAGCTTACCTACGTAAATTTGGTAATTTTGGAGCGCAGATAATTATCCTAGTAATTAATACCGATGATTTATTTGCGATCGCCCCCTATTCGGTGGTTGTTGGACGCGATCGCAATTATCCTGACCGGAAACCGGATTTAGCGCTAGTGGAAGTGTATCAGCGTTACCTCCAAAAACCCGCAGCAATACCAGAACTTGCACAATTACAGCAGGAACCTGGTGATCGGGTGGGAATTAACCTAGAAGCAATTAAACAAATCTATGAATTTGCGATCGCCCACCAAAGTAGGTTTTTACTAATTATGACACCCTTGAAGCGGGAACTAGGAAAACCCGGACCCCGTGACTATGAACTCAAAGCTAGAGAACGATTACAAACATTTACAAACCAAGAAAATATTCCCTACATCGATGTTTTACCTGTACTTAATCATCACCCCCAACCGGAAACACTCTACCACGACCATATTCATTTAAATGTGCAAGGAAATATGCTCATCAGGGATATTTTAACAGCGAAAATACAGGAATTATTTGCGCCAGTAAATTCACGCCTCCCGTGAGAAAGTTCGTCAGCTAATAGCTATAAATAAGCTAAAATATCTGCACATCCAATACCTCAAACCCATAGACTTCATCCTTTCCCCATATCCAGAACTTTTTATTTTATCTCCTGTATTCTTTAATTCTATCCTCAAAAATTCCCACTAATGATATTTACCTATCAACAAATACTCAACAATTAATTCTTATATTTCTGTAAAGAAAAAGTGTCAAACTGCCAAATTTACCACACAATGTAAATTAATGATTGTGAACAAACAAACTGAATTTGTCGCGAACTAAAATGACTGATTGATGTGTGGTTTGAGGGGAATCAATAGCCAAGTTAATACAGAACTTTGAAATATTGAGGCAAATTAACATGGATGCACAAACAGTCCTCAGTCGCTATGCAGAAGGCGATCGCGATTTTCATGGAGCAAATCTTCATCAAGCCAACTTCTGCGATGCCAACCTACAAGGTGCCAATTTCGCCGGAGCCGACCTAAGCGGTGCTAATCTTTGTCGCGCAAACCTACAAAATTGTGACCTGCGCTGTGCTAACCTCACCGACGCGGATTTAAGTGGTGCAAACCTCCACGGTGCAATGTTATACGAAACTAACTTAATCGGCGCTGATTTAATACACGCCAATTTGGAAGGTGCAAATTTAACACGAGCAGACCTACGTTCAGCCAACTTAATTTTGGCAAACATGACCCGTTCCTGTCTCGATTCTGCCGAACTGAGCGGTGCAGACTTCAGCGGTGCAAATCTTAGCTATGCCGATTTCAGCGATTGCAACCTCAACGAAGCTGAAATCTCTGGTGCAAACCTCACGGGTATCTCCCTATCCGAAGAGGAAATGAGTGGAATGCGGATGCATCCCGGACAATCTCACCGATGGGTGACATGGGCTGGAAAATGATAGTAACTAAATAGGGAACAGTAGAGACACGATATATCGTGTCTCTAAATGTCGTGTCTCTCGACAGGGACAATTTCGATATTTTTATCGATTTCCTATTCCAGCAACCAATCAAAAATACGTTCTAACTGATAGGTTTGCACTAATCCATATTGCCACAAAATCATGGGCAAAGTGTGAGGATTAAGTTCTGGATGTCGTAATGCCAGAAGTAAATTATCTGTCGGAATTTCTAAATCAGCTTCTAAAAAATGAATGAGTTGAGTAAAGTTTTTCATATCATTAATCTCTAGCCCCTGGATTGAATCTGGTTTTGAAGTTAGATTAAAATTTAGATCAAAATAATGAGGAACTTGTGAAGATACCTGGACAAAAGCTCAAAAAATTGATATCATATTTTCGTTCATCCAACTTGGGTGATTTTGCTATTTAAAAATCCGATTCATTAGCTGCTCGAATCGCTTCTGAAATATCTTGGCAAATGCAGCATGTTGTTGGCTATCATCCCCCCATATCCGGATTTATCACAAGTTAAGTTATACCGCAGTCCGAGTGGGATTTGTGAAATCTTACATTTAGGGTTATTAACAGTTGACAGTTGACGGTTAACTGTTACCAGTCATCAGTCAACGATACGCTATTTTTCACTACTTAAATCAGATTGTTGTAAGCCTTGAGTGACGGACTGATTTTCCTTCTACTTCCTACTCCCTATTTCCTATTCCCGACCCTCACACTTTAGACTTTTTCCGCAAACCCTACCTATATAGACTTGCCTGATTTAGGCAATATTCAAGATAATAGAAGTTGATGCCCTGTAAATATGGATGAATATGACAACCATTCTTCCCGTTGTCAAACCCATCAGCCAAATTCACCTTGCTCCAGGGAGTCAGGTGACAATTCCGAATGTGACCTGGAGTGAGTTTGAATCATTGTTGCAAGAAATGGGTCAAAAACGTCTAGCTAGAATTAGCTACAGTCATAGAAAGTGGGGAGTAGGGAATAGAAAGGAAATTAAGCCGTTACTTGAGACTGACCGTTCACTTGTGGGAAATGTAGGAATATATTCCGGAAAATACTGCTGACAATCGGGGTGGGGATAGGATTTAGGTTTTTGTAATTTTTGACCCTGGCGATTCCGAAAATATCCAGTTAAGATAGGTGTTTGTAATCTCAGAAACATCAAACCTGTTACAGAAAGTATAAATTACTCCCTAGATTTATCCTGTATTCAGAAACTGGCAATTAGCTTTATCTTGAAGGGAAAGATTGTGGTTTGATTATAGATATCAGATAAACTATTTTGATACGGGGAAATAAAAGCTGTGCGTAGTGATTTACAAGGGTTAAAAATTAGCACACGCGAGTTGCAGCAACTGACAAATCTACCTGTGAATTATGAATTGGTGCGGGTTGTCAATTTTTGGCAAACACTCGGACAAAGGTTTGTCGCAAGACTGCAAGGACCAGAAGCAGCGACGGCTGTATTTATTGGTGTTTCCAGTTTTGTGATTATTTATTGTTTGCTGTATGCATTGGTTGGTGTATTTATGCAGCTTCCCTCATGGATGGTATTTATATTATCATTCCTGGGGATAAATGGATTAGCCCAGTTAGGGTTTTATTTGCTTTGGAAACAAAAACAAAAACAATTATCAACCGCAATTACCCCCAGTTTACGAATATTATTATACGATGTAGAACGATATAATAATGCCATTCAGGCAATTCATATTAATGATGAATTAGAAGCAGCTGGAAATCCAGAGGTAGAAATTCGCGATCGCGCTAAGGTAATTCAGGCTTTAGAGCTAACGCGGGTGGATCTGGTGCGAGCCTTGAAAACTGAGCGGATTATGCGGGAAAATCAAAGTTTTATCATTAATAATGCCGATTTATTTGCTGATAATTTAGCTACCCTATCGGCATTACAAGTCAAGGAAAAAGCTAGCGAACACGGTAGATTATTAAACGAAGCCTTAGAAATTGCCCTCGATGTGCAAGGGGAAATGCGGAAATTGCAAGGGTTACGATAAGTGGAGAGTTGGGATAATCAGAGCTAAAAGTTTAACAAGCCAAGACATCCTTTTACGTAAAAACTGCAGTAGAGGAAGTTGATATATTGACAATTTTCTCAATTTTCTATTGACAACTAAGCAGCATAACGGCTAGAGTGAACGGCAACGAGAGAACTAGAACGATAAACAACTCTACTGTGTTGTTCGCTGGCTGCCCTCACCAGGATCTCCCAACTACAATCGCGACGTTCTGCTGTTACCCATCGACCTCTCAAAAGCTCAAGGTTGAAAACGAAAGTGTTGGAGCGATCGCACCTGAGCAATTGTTTCAAAATCACGATCGTTGTGAATCAACAGTAAATCATTCTCCAAAGCTGCCTGGGCAATGCAGCAATCAATCGGACTCCGAACTGTTAGTCCTTGACGACGCAAATCATAGAAAATCCGCGCTGCCGCTTGCCAAGAATCATTCGCCAGTTCAACGTAGTCCTGAGTTTTAAGATAGGTAGAAAGGAGCGTCCACTCTTTTTCATTTAAACTTCCTTGTTTTTCGATGCTGACTAGCGATAGCGCAAAAAATGATAATCCCAATATCGATCCGTCATATCAAGAAGAAAAAAACCGCTCTATCCCATAACTTTCTTTCCTGACTTCTTTATCAACCACTTATTGAAGACAATAACAGTTCGAGAGTATATCAACGTAAACGAGCTAAAACCTGCTTCAGGGCGATCGCAGTCCATTCTATATCTGCCATTGTTGTTGATTTTCCCAGTGTCAAGCGAATTCCCCCCAGGGCTGCGGTTTCGGAATAGCCCATTGCCAGTAAAATTGGACTAGGTTTAAGTTTACCACTACTACAGGCTGAACCTGCACTAATGGCAATTCCTGCCATATCCAAATGACGCACAAGACTACGACCATTCCGATGCTGATGGTCACTGTGCTGCCAACAAAAACTGACGTGGTGGGGGAGACGGTGTTCTAAATCACCCGTGGGGACTAATTCGGGTGTATCAGCTAATAGGGTAAACAAGCGATCGCGCAATTGGGTTAATCTAGCTGTTTCCTCTGGTAATTCCGATGCAGCTAACTGTGCAGCAGTCCCAAATGCAGCGATGACGGGTACTGCTTGGGTTCCCGAACGTAGTCGATTTTCCTGTCCTCCCCCCGCCAAAACTGGCATTATTTCCACACCGGGACGCACATATAAAGCACCTGCACCCTGGCATCCATAGATTTTATGACTAGAAATACTCAGTAAATCCACTGATAATTCTTGCACGCAAATCGGTAAGCGACCAGCAACCTGCACCGCATCGGTATGGAACAAGATCTGATGTTGCTGGGCAATTTTTGCTAATTCCGGAATGGGTTGGAGGGTTCCCACCTCACTTTGACCGTAAATAATCGAAATCAATACGGTATTTTGCCGAATCGCTTCCCTTAAATCCTGGGGATTGACACGTCCTTTGCTATCCACTGGTAAACGGGTAACTTCCCATCCTCGCATTTCTAATAATCTTGCAGGTTCAGAAACGGCTGGATGTTCCACACTAGAAATAATCACATGCTGAGGTTGGGAGTATAAATTGGCCACACCCATCATCGCTAAATTATCCGCTTCCGTACCACTGGAGGTGAAAACAATCGATTCTGGGTGGGGAGCATTAATTAATTGTGCCACCTGCATCCGTGCAGTTTCCAGCACCGTTGCTGCATTTTTTCCCCAAGCATGGAGACTGGAGGGATTTCCCCATAGTTGGGTACAAGCAATTTGCAAACTGGCGATCGCTTCCGGACATGGAGGGGTAGTAGCACTGTAATCAAGGTAAATTTGCATAATCAATGGATTTTGGATTTTGGATTTTAGATTTTGGATTTAGCATTCTTTTCAATTCTGATGAGGTATAAATATCTACTTGATTTTTGATGATTATACTCTAGTGGTCTTTCTATCCCTGCTCCCCCAATCAAGATAATCCACCAGTCGTCTCTACTCCCTGACCCCTAATACCGTTTTATTTTGGAGTTGATACCTTTACCTGGATTTCTCACGAGTAAGTTGTAAGCCTTGAGTAACGGACTGATTTTCCTTCGGCTACACTACTCCCGTCACGGACTATTCCCTGTGAGTTTTAGGGTTTTGCTCAAAATGCGGGCTTAAGGGATGCAGGGGAGCAGGAGGAGTAAATGTATCAAAATTTTAGTGAAATGACATAACCGTCAATTTTGGCGCTTATCGAGTACTAATTGTATTTATTTTCCCACTTTATTGCTCCCATCTGTCCCCCATCCCTTTAAAGAGCTTAAATTAGGAATAAGGAATCCTAATTGCTTGCATAACAAACTTTCTGGGAGGATAAATCTTTGTTTCCTTTATACGATGAAAATCCCACTCGAATTACCCCCTATTTGACGTACCTAATTATCGGCGCAAATGTTTTTGTGTTTTTACACCAAATCAGCCTATCTCGCCAAGAACTCGACCTATTTTTCCAAACCTACGCTGTCATTCCCCAGCAACTCACGGCCAGTTTTCAAGGAGAAATCGGCAGACAGGAAATTCCTGAATGGGCAACCCTTTTTACATCTCAATTTTTACATGGCGGTTGGTGGCACTTAATTTCTAATATGTTGTTTCTGTGGGTGTTTGGCAATAACATCGAAGACCGCATGGGTCGGATTCGGTATATTATTTTTTATTTAATTTGTGGGGCTTTAGCAGCCCTGTGTCAATGGGCAATCAACCCCAGTTCCGCCATTCCCTCCTTGGGTGCAAGTGGAGCGATTTCGGGAATCTTAGGAGCCTACGTAATTCGTTTTCCCCAAGCAAAAATTATGACCCTGGCGTTTTTAGGCTTTTTTGTCACTACCCTACGGGTTCCAGCCATATTACTCATCGGTATATTTGTGGTTCAAAACGTCATTGCTGGGTTAGCGAATCTTCAAGAAATAGCAAGAATGAGCGTAGAAACGGGGGGTGTGGCATACTGGGCCCATATTGGTGGTTTTGTGTTTGGTTTGATACTTGCTCCCGTTTTTGGTATATTCCGTCAGGACGATTATTGATTTTGTTAACCGAGATTTTAGATTTTAGATTTTGGATTTTGGATTGTCGCAAGAGCGTTGCGCAGGCTAGATTCAAAATCTAGAATTTCCAAAGGGTGGTTATTCGTGACCGAATTTGAGATTTTGGATTTTGGATTTTTGCAAGAGCTTTGTCGCTCCCTTGCTGGATAGGAAATACAGCTTTTAATATTGATGTTTTGATGTTTTAGCTTTTAGGGGAAAATCGAGGTTGTAATTGCTGGAAACCCTTGATGATTTCACGCTATTGATTTCAATCGTGGGATTAGTCCAAAATCGCAAATCCCGCATTTCTCACCAGGAAGTCTTCAGCATTCAACAACGGGTTGATTTTTCTACTACTCCCGTCACGGACTGTTCCCTGCTCACTAACAGTTTTAGAAGGTTGTGAGAAATCCGAGAAATCTATGGCAATCCGATTTTAGTAGTGAAAATAGCGTGCCTTTGACTGCTAACCGTTAACGGGACTTAAACATTTTTGAGGCAGAAATCAGCTTCAAACCTATACAGGGGAAGGAAAATACACTACATGCTCAAAAATGCTTCAAACCCAGATATAGCAAGAAACTACTCAAAACGATGTCAAAGTCTGGCTGTGTATACATTTGAGTGGTTTTTCCGGCTATTTTTTGTCTAAGTCCCATTAGTACAACATGATAGGAGATGCAAGATTTTAGTTAATCCAAAATCCAAAATCCAAAATCCAAAATCCCTCAATTATTCAGCCATACTGGAAGAAAAACCACGGTCTAACATCAACACCTTATGGTTATTTTCCTGGTGTTGTGTGTTGGCTGCGACGTTTTCTAATGCTATGGGGGTGGAAGGTTGGTGGAGGGCGATTAACTGGGCTAAAACCTTTTTCAGTTGAGTTCTAGGGACAATTTCATCCACAAATCCATGCTTGAGTAAATCCTCTGCGGTTTGGAAATCTTCAGGTAATTTTTCCCGTAGGGTCTGTTCGATTACCCGTCTACCAGCAAAACCGATTGTGGCCTTGGGTTCGGCGATAATTATATCACCTAACATGGCAAAACTCGCGGTGACACCACCAGTGGTCGGGTTGGTTAAAACGGGGATATAAAGTAATCTTGCATCCCTGTGACGTTGTAAAGCACCAGATATTTTCGCCATCTGCATCAGGGACAACATTCCTTCCTGCATTCTCGCTCCTCCAGAGGTACACACAATCACCACTGGATACTGTAATTCGGTGGCTTTTTCAATTAGTCGAGTTAATTTTTCGCCGACAACCGACCCCATACTCGCACCGATAAAGCGAAAATCCATCACCCCTAGGGCTATTGGTAAACCGTCAATTTCTCCTAAACCTGTTTTCACTGCATCGATTAAACCGGTTTTGGCTTGCATTTCCCGCAGGCGATCGCTATAGGGTTTGCGATCGCGAAATTGTAATGGGTCAGTTGGACATAAATGATTATTAATCTCTTGCCATGTTCCCTTATCTATCAGTTGACGGATACGCTCATCACTGTCAACCCGGTTATGATGACCGCATTCACTACACACCATTTGATTGGCTTGGAGGTCTTTAGTGTAGGACAAAACTCCACATTTGGGACATTTATGCCACAATCCATCCGCTATTTCCCGTTCTTGCCGTTCTATACTTGTTGCACCCGATTTGCGTCGGTTTGCAAACCAATCAAATAGAGACTTTAAACCGCGCGATTCTTCGTTGTTTGCCATTTTTGCTGATGTTTTAGTTGGTAGTTTTTGAGAAAATAGTTAAATCTTTTTTCTTCTTTAGGTAAAGATAATCCGATTTTGGTCAAATTACAAAGTTCGGTTGAGGGTGTTAGGAGTTATTACTTTTACCCCTTGACTAATAGGTCAAGTTCGTGCCCTCTACCATTCAGACCCGATTTTACTGCTTTGGTTGCCAGCTTAATGAAAATATATAAACCCTTTTCGGCTTAGTAATTTATTGGTAACAGGCTCATAAAATCAAGTATCTTCGGATATTTTTCTCGAAAGGTAAACACTTAGTATAAATAGGGAGTGGGAATTTGGGTACAGACGCGACATGTCAAGTCTGTAGGGGGAGGGGGGAGTAGGCAGTAGGGAATAGTTTTAATACCATTTCACAAAAATGTTGATACATTTTCTTCTCCTACTTCCGCAAGTTTCCCCCAAAGTAAAACCTCATAACCTAACAATTCCACTTTTGCTTGGCTCCCACAAATTACAGATGTAAGGTTTTTTGAGCTTCTATAGGTCTAGTTTGTTTGCACTTTTTGCGACTAACATACCCTCTAACGCTTACAAGATATAGAGACGTGATATATCGCGTCTTTACTACTTTTCAGTAAGCCCTAATACCAGAAGATTAGTAATTTGCGGAAGGGCTGAGGGTAATTCTAACCACAAATTGATACTATCAGAAGAAAAACCCTGCTGCTTGTAATCAAATTAACAGTTATAAACTCTGACCCCGCATTTCTCAAAAATTCCTCAAATCTACAGGAATTAGGGAGTAGGGAGTGGTGAGTGGGGGACAAAACCACTTTTATCAGCTCTGGTGTACTCAGTTTATGATAGTTACCCCCCCTATGTAGGTGTATCTAAATCTGGGAAATACATCCTGGAAATAATATATTCAAACGGAAAATAAATTCAGATAGTTAGAGATAAACGTTTCTCCAAAAAACATCGCCAAGATAGCTCCAATTGCTAAATAGGGTCCAAATGGTATCTTTAGCATACTTTTCTGGGAAGTTCGACTCAGCATTATCCCTCCAACAACTGCACCGAGTAAGCAAGCAACAAAGCTCGCTAACAGCAGATTTTGCCATCCTAACCAAGCACCCATCATTGCTGCGAGTTTTGCATCTCCTCCACCCATCGCGGTTTTACCGAAAGCAACCGAACCCAGGATGCGAATCGTATCAAATAGCCAAATACCAATCACACTCGCAAAAATGGCTGCAAATAAGGAGTTTACAGCTTGTGACCAACCTCCTTGCTGCCATCCCTCAATTAATTTAAAACCAATACCTAAAATAACTCCCGATGCGGTTAGGGGATTTGGAAGGGTCATGGTATCCGCATCAATCAAAGCCAAAGCTATCAACCAGCTACAAAATACCCAATAGCCCAAGGTTGAAAGGGAAAATTGAAAGTTCCCGAAAACCAGTAAAAAAACCATTCCAGTGGTAAACTCTACCACCGGATACCGGGGAGAAATACGAGCTTTACAATAACGACACCGACCCTTTAACCATAACCACCCTAACACGGGGACATTATCATGGGGTTTAAGGGGTGTGAAACACTGGGGACAACGGGATGGTGGATATAACAGCGACAAACCTGCAGGTAAACGATAAACGACTACATTGAGAAAACTACCAACCGCAGTACCGACCACAAATGCGATCGCACTTGCAGGAACAAAAACTACCATATCCATCGCCAAATACACTCACCACAAAAGCAACATCGGCTACAAATATAGCCTTTGCTTGGGAGTAGGGAGTAGGCAATAGGGTGTTGCAATCAGAAAAAATCCGTTTTTACCTGCTTTCAAGGGCTAATAAACATAGGATTCTATTTGACTTAGGGGAATGAAACATTCATCCGGTAACAAGGCTGGATTTTCGATAAAAATCACCTTACCTCGCAAATTCGTGCGTTTTATTGCCACACCCGTTGCTTGACCAGTGATTTCTGGATGCACTTCACAATAGGTGTGATAGATTTGACCAGCTGCGCGGATGACTGCTGGGTCAATTAATGCAGCTTGCGGTCGCACTTTGGTAAATTCGTCTTGTTCTTGTCTGTAAGCGTACACGGTTTACTTTTTTTCTGTATTTAGATTTATGGTTTGAAATTAATCGAAAAGTCAACGGATTTCTGTTAGCTAACAGTATTCAACTACATGGCGGCGATCGCTTGCAATAATGCATCACCCATCCCTCTACACCCTAACTGGGTCATTCCCGTTGCCATTATATCGCCTGTACGGAAACCGCTCTGTAAAACTTGCGACACACTAGCTTCGATGAGATCAGCCGCAGCAGGTTGATTTAAACTATAGCGTAACATCATGGCGGCACTTAAAACCTGTGCCAAAGGGTTGGCTTTATCTTGACCAGCAATATCAGGTGCAGAACCGTGGACGGGTTCGTAAACCCCAGGTCCAGATGCACCTAAACTAGCCGATGGTAACATACCAATACTTCCTGTCAACATAGCAGCTGCGTCGGACAGGATATCCCCGAATAGATTACCTGTGACAATTGTGTCGAACTGTTTGGGAGCGCGCAGTAGTTGCATGGCCGCATTATCTACGTAGAGATGGGAAAGTTCCACATCCGGGTATTCTAAACTTAATTTGGTAATGCGATCGCGCCATAGTTGGGAAACATCTAACACATTAGCTTTATCAACGGAACAGAGTTTACCCCGACGTTTCCGAGCAGTTTCAAAGGCAACTCGACCGATGCGATCAATTTCGGCTTCGCTGTAAACCATCGTGTTCACACCCCGTCTGACACCGCTTTCATCACTAAAAATTCCCCTCGGTTTACCAAAATAAATCCCCCCCGTTAATTCTCGTACCACCATAATGTCCACACCTTCCACCACCTCTTTTTTTAGGCTGGAAGCGTCAATCAACTCGGGAAGAATTTTCGCTGGACGTAGATTGGCAAATAGTTCTAAACCCGCACGCAACCCTAATAAACCGGCTTCCGGCCGCTGCTGAGGTGGCAAATTATCCCATTTATACCCACCAATTGCCGCCAATAAAACGGCATCACTCTGGCGACATTCCTGTAAAGTCTTTTCTGGTAAAGGTTCTCCAGTGGCATCAATCGCCGCACCACCAATTAGTGCTTCTGTAAATGTAAATTCAATGGCACATTTTTTACCTACGGCTTTGAGTACATCCACGGCCACGGTGATAATTTCTGGACCAATGCCATCGCCAGGAAGAATAGTGATTCGGTATTGAGCAGCCATAGGTAATTAACAAAAAAATTAAAACGTCAACAGTTTCAATATCATAATCCCAAAGTGTACCCGACTGAGAAATCAAGTCTAGATTTTCGTCACTGCAATATTTCAGAACAATACCTTATAATTTGAAGTTGATACATGACGGGGTGTAGGGAAAGCTTTCAGGAGCTTTCGGGAGCAGGGGAAGAAAATATGTCAAAATTTTAGTGAAATGGTATTATATCGATTCTCTTATACTTTGAAATCAATAAAACTAGAATAGGCAAATTTATCAACCAGGATTTATCTGCTTCCCATTGATTTGGAGTACTGTGTAAAGTTGGCTCTATTGAACCGGAAGGAATCTAACATGCTTTCATCAAATCGGTTCTACTTGCAAATGTTAATCCTTGGAAAATCAAGCTAGAAATTAATATTAAAATCCCAATCCTAAAGGTCAGATTTTGAGAATTCTCCCGATGAACAGGAGCAAACACATAACTCAGGTAAGCAATCCAAGTAACTTACAATTTTCTCTTGAGTGGCTTATAAGCATTGATTAAGGTACTAATTTTACTTTTAATCACTTCTCCCTATTTCCTGAAATTTTTAGAGATTTGCTCTCAATAGAGGACATGAGTTTTCCCCAAAAAATTTAAATTATTAATTGATATATTTAGTTTTCCTTATGCATTCTGGGTTGATGGTTTTTGAATGCTGAAAAAAAACGGAAATATCCTTGATCTCTACGGTTTTACCTATACTAAAAATTATTCTCAAGCCAGCTTTTGAATAAGTTTTAATTATTGTTTGCTGACTTGTCTGGGGAAATGTAAAAAACTACTTAAGAAACTTAATGTTTCGTCAAAAAGATTCCAAAATTGAAAATTATTTGAAATTCTGCAATCGAAGTCTGAATCTGGGCTAAAGGAGGGCTACGAACTAAGTTGACATTTGTCTAATTAGATGAATGTCAATATTTAGTCGTGATTGGATATGAATGATCAGCAGCTAAAGGTGTGGTTGCGCTTTTTAAAAGCGTTAGCGGATGAGAGTCGCTTAAAGATTTTAGGTATTCTTGCAAATCAAGAATGCAGTGTTGAGGAGTTAGCAACTTTGTTGAATTTAAAAGAACCAACGGTATCCCACCATTTAACTAAGTTAAAGCAACTAGATTTAGTGAAGATGCAGGTAGAAGGAAATGTGCATTTATATCAAATCAATTTAGAAACATTACAGGCTTTTGGACAAGAAATCTTTACACTAGAAAAAATGGCAAGTTTGGTACAGGATTTAAATACAGAGGTGTGGGACATTAAGGTTCTTAAAGCAGTGATTGAAGGGGATTTTGATAATCCTGATGCTGTCATTCGGTTGCGGGAAATCCCTACAAATCGACAAAAGCGCTTGGTGGTTCTAAGATGGTTAGTTTGCCAGTTAGAAGTAGGGGTTAGCTACACTGAAGCTGAAATTGATGAGTTTATCCAAAGATTTCATCCTGATTATGTCACCCTACGACAGGATTTGCTGAGTTTACAATTACTAGTTCAGAATAACGGTGACTATATGCGATCGCCCCAACTTCTCCCCTAGTGGTCTATCCCATGAATTTTGATGGGTGAGAAAAGACACGTAGTTACGCTTTATCGCTTCATATTAACCCTTTTTCAGGGCTAGAGTCATAACTTACGAACCCCTCTGATGGTCATGCGATCGCTTACCGATAGCAGGGGTGATTCAAGAGTAAATTCCTATTTTTTCGTTGCCAGAGTATAATTTACAACTTCACATCAACTAATTGACGGGCATATAGATTAACTGTTTCAACATTAATTTATATATTGCCCGTTTTTCGATTTTTCGGTGAATAAAGTATAATTTGAAATTCGTTATTCCCATATGTTCGGTATTTAGAAGGATTTTTGACCAAAAAAATATAAAGCTTTTGATTTCTTCATGAAAATGATACATATTTTGTATTAAGGGTTAGTTAATTTACAATATTATAGAGGCGTATAAATACGCAATCAGGGTGTTGAGGGATGAATTATACGGGAAAGTGCTGAAAAAGACAGAAATTGACGGATTCGGAGGTAATAGGTGTTTTGCTTTTGCTCTCGATATACGGTCAATATCCATCAAGGCACTTCCATAGACTCCGAATTCTGTCACTAATTTTCAAAGATGAGACCAATAGCTAGTCACTTGTGACATGGCAAAATGGTGAAATCTTGGTAAACAAATCTAAACAGGACAAAAAGATCAAAACTATGTTCAGAAAAGTTGTATTACCAGCGTTAATTGTTTCCGGTTCCTTTTTAGCCGCATTTGCCACTATGATTGCAACTCAAGGACCAAAATTGATTGAAGTGCGTAGTGATAATGAACAGATATTCAATGGAAGGGTCAGCGATGTATTTACGCCGGCAATGGGTGTATTATTGAGCGCAGGAGTTGGTTTAGCCGCTTGGACTGCGATTGGCTGTGGATATTCAATAAAAAAATCAAGTCAACTGGAAAATGAAGTTAGTAAACTCCAGAAATTGATTGCGGAACGGGAACAGCAAATTCAAGCCTTGAAGTTGGAACCATCTAGTCCGATGATGTCCCAGTTGAAGTGGTTTATGGATGAAGAACCGACCCAACCAACCGTGTTAGCGAACACGACAATTCCAACTCCCCATGAACCAACCCCAGAGGTTGAAGCACTGAGTGAACCGGTGGGAACAACCACTCCTGGGTTTGAATATGAAGTGATTCGCGACAGTAAACCTGTGGTACAATCGGCTGCTTTTGCTTTTCCCTCTGCTCAAACTGGATTAGGTTTAGCCTATAAACAAAAAACAAAGTAGTTCTCGAATAATCCCCGAAATTGCTGTTAGCCCTCAACAGCAGATCAGGTAGTTACGTGATTTATGGGATTGTTAGCTTAGTATACCTTGGTGAACTAGTCGCTGTTGGAGATACAGAAACTAGCTATTTCCATTCTCGACTCGGCGATCATTTTATTGATTTTTCGGTGTGGTGTGCTTCCCTGTAATCAGCTCATCTAAAGCTTGCAAAAAGACTTTTAAGTCGGAGAAGGGTAGGCAATAGATAACAGACGACAGTTTCACTATTAATCGTATTCCAATTTTGTTGGACTTGGATTCGTCACTTTGTCCTAGATTTTAGCGATACTTTACACAGTTGATCAGCAAGCTTTTCCTTTGGATGGTTCATGTTTATAATGTCAACTGTCAACAAACTACAAGGACAATATACCAGCCTGTCAAGTATAAATTCCGGATTTCTCACAAATCCCTCCAACTCTGAGGGAATAGGGAATAGGGAGTAGAAAGAAAACTCAGCCTTTACTTAAGGCTTACTCTTCACTTGCTCCAAATCCAGGAAATACCAATCATTTCCACTGATTTTCATTTAACATCGTTTGTTCAGTCATTTCCACCAAGTCCACTACAGGGGGAGTTTTACTGGGGGAGATTGGGTAAGACTGGCTAAAACTGGGGATTTGGGGGACTATTCCCACTAGTTGTAAAGCCAATTGAGCTTTAACTATATCCCGTAATTTTCCATCTTCAATCGATTCGATTAAGGCGATCACATTTAGTTGTTTTTCGTCGCTACGTAATCGGTCGTAAAGTTCTGTTGCACGTTTGCGGGTTCCATCTGCTTGGGTCAGAAATAAAACCGCAACTCCCTCAATCGCTAAACCAGGAATAACATGAAGCAGGGCTGTTTGTGGCTGTGGAGAATGTAATTGTCCCACTAAAGCATAAATAATAATTCCAAAGCCAAAGGATGCAGCAATCACACTAAACCAATATTGGGAAGTTGCCTGGGCTAGGGCTTGGGTGTGGTATGATTCAACCAGGTCACGGGTCACTAGTTGAAAGTCTTGGTGGGTTGATTTATTTGTACCGTTATTGGGTATTGGTTGAAATTTTTGATTCTCCCCATTGGTGAGCAACTTTTCCGTATGGCGAAGATTTGCTTCCAGTTGCTGACGATTTTTACCCGATAGCACAGATACCAGCAATCCCAAACTTGTTATTCCCAATGCATCAACTCCAGCGAGCAGCAACTGGTTCGGAAGTTGATGTTCAACCACCGAAGGGGACAACCGATCCAACCTAGTCACCCTTGCAGCGATCATTGGTACTGAAAACGATGGACTTGATGGGATTTTTCCACAACAAGCGATCGCTAGCACTAATAACAATGTTTTTGTTTTGCCCATGTATTTCCAGTTTTTAGTCTGGAAAAATAGAGGATACAGGATATGAGGATGCAGGAGCAAGGGTTAATCAACAGCACCCACTCATACTAAGTACTCCATAGTCATTAATTTTGATGGGTTAAAAAAGGCATGTAGTAATGCTAGTCTACGACAAACCTGCGGGTATAGCGCTTTATATATTAAAGCTTTTTTGGGGCTAGAGCCACAACTACGAACCCATCAGAACAAATAACACAGATCATTCGCCTACATGTACTACGTACACCAGAACCTGTGAAAGTGTTTGTTCTCTTACTCCCGTAACGGACTGTTCCCTATTCCCCCTCCCCAGCTCATTCCCACAGAATTCAGTTAACATTTATTTAAACATCCTGTCCTTCCTGTGCTAAATTTAGCATGTTTATTCGGTGCAAATTGCTTTATAATAACAGGTGCAGATTCTGTGAAATAAATTACTTTCCGTCAGATGGTGCTTGTTCATCAGCCGATTTTTGAAAATTTTTGAAGATTAATGACAAAATACAACGTCTATAAGTAAAAACACGATAATCAGCACATCTAATGTATACTAGCGAACTTGCCAAATACCCTCCGACTACAGACTTCGGACAAGTTAGTCGCGTTTTAGTCGTTGAAGATGAAGAATTAATTCGGGAGATGATTGTCCTAGCCCTAGAAGAAGAAGGCTATGGAGTGGTGACTGCAAATGATGGTCGGACTGCGGTGGATTTGCTCAAAGGGGGAGATCCCAATTCAACGGATAGCTCCTTCGACTTGGTATTGCTAGATTTGATGTTACCCTACATCAATGGCTTAGATATTTGTCGGCTATTGCGTCATCAAGGCAATCCTATACCAATTTTAATGCTCAGTGCCAAAGGTAGCGAAACAGACCGGGTGCTGGGTTTAGAGGTGGGTGCGGATGATTATTTAACTAAACCCTTTAGTGTGCGGGAATTAGTTGCTCGTTGTCGAGCTTTGTTGCGTAGACAGCGATTAAGCATCCAACCCCAAGCTCCGGTTCTCCAGCATAAGGAAGTAACGTTGTATCCCCAGGAATGTCGGGTGATAGTGCGGGGAGAGGAGGTAAATTTATCTCCGAAGGAGTTTCGTTTATTGGAAGTATTTATGAGTTATGCGCGACGGGTCTGGTCGCGGGAGCAGTTGTTAGATCAGGTTTGGGGACCGGATTTTGTTGGTGACAGTAAAACTGTGGACGTGCATATTCGCTGGTTGCGAGAAAAACTAGAACAGGACCCTAGTAATCCCGAATATATTGTGACGGTGCGTGGATTTGGCTATCGTTTTGGTTAGATAGTTGCTAATCTAATAGTTGCAAACTACTAAAGGCTGACCTGTCAATGTTTGTACTGGGGTTAATTGTCGGTTTCGGCATTGGTATGGGTTTTTGGATTTGGCAGCAATTGCAACTGCATCGCTACCTCACACTACTAATGCAACCTCTTCCCAAGAAGCTGCCGATGGGAATGTTGATGTTGCCGCAACTACGCCAAAAAATCCTCCTCTGGAAACATCAGCGCCAGCATTTACACCAAGAATTACAAACCCATCAAGAAATTTTGGAGAATGCACCAATTGGTTATCTTCAGGTAGATGAGGAAAATCAACTTTTATGGTGTAATCAACAGGCTAGGGAAATATTATATTTACAGCGTTGGCAACCACAACAGATTCGTTTGTTATTGGAACTAGTGCGTTCCTACGAATTGGATCGCCTCATTGAGCAAACCCGCGATCGCCAAAAAATCCAAGTCAAAGAATGGTTATTCCACCCTACCTACGATAATCCGAGCATTAGTCCAGAACTCAAAGACCGACAACTACGGGCGATCGCTTTTCCCCTCTACAATCGTCATGTCGGTGTCTTCCTGGAAAATCTCCAACCCCAACTGGATGTTAACCAAGCACGCGATCGCGCTTTTTCCGATTTAGCCCACGAACTGCGTACCCCCCTCACCTCGATTCGCCTAGTGGTAGAAACTCTGCAAGACAGGATTTCTCCCCCCCTTGACCGTTGGGTAAACCGACTGATGTACGAAGTTGACCGTTTGATTGGTTTAGTCCAAAGTTGGCTCGACCTCACCCAATTGGAAACCAATCCCACAATTCAACTCAACCGTCAACCCCTCGATTTCTACACCCTGATCCATTCCGTTTGGGAAACCCTGGAACCCCTAGCTCAAAAACAAGATATTAAGTTTTCCTACGATGGTCCCAACCCCTTGTGGATTAACGCCGATCAAACTAGAATGTATCAGGTATTTATCAACTTGCTTGATAACTGCATCAAATACAGCGCCCCCCATGCTCAGATTCAGGTACAAGCGAGGATGTTGCCAGAAAAACAAATGACCGCCGATATGCCTCCCCATGCATCCAGTTTAGAAGTTAACGTCATTGATTCCGGTGCTGGATTTGCCGAAGCAGATTTACCCCATATATTCGAGCGGTTTTATCGAGGTGACACCGCGCGATCGCGTCATGATTCCTTGAGTTTAGCTTCCCCCTCCTACCCATCATCAACCAGTACCACAAATACGACCACAGTTGGTAGTGGATTAGGGTTAGCAATCGTCCGGCAAATCGTTTTAGCCCACGGAGGTTCCATTAAAGCCATGAACCACCCCCAAACAGGTGGAGCTTGGGTACAAATCGAATTTCCCGATGTCATGGTTAAAAGTGTTTAGGAAATCGATAATTATCGCTTTCCATTGCTTTACACAGGATTTCTCACAAGCAATTAAGTAAAAACTATTCCCTGTACAGACGGGACATGTCGCGTCTCTCCCTGTTCCCTACCCTCACGAAAAGACTTTTACAGCAGACCCTACTTCTATACATTCAAATCAAGAAGGGGAAGGGTTAAGTAGAATCCTACTTCCCATTGCTCAAACACTATAATTGGGTAGGTGCAATTAAACATAAAACCGCAATGTAACCGATCATTCGGCAAAAAGCCTTACCCCGTGCAGACGCGATATATCGCGTCTCTCCTCAACGACAATTTTTACCACTCACCTACTTAACTGCTGATATTGATTCAACCAACTCTATCTATAGACACTAGACACATACAAACGTTAGCGAGAAAATAATCAATACCCTTGTTTTGCAAATCTACCGGCAGACCAGTATAGCGAAAACTAAGTTAACATGTAGTTTAAACCTTATTTCCTACTCCCTAACCATAACGATAATTTCTCCACCCACATACCATCAGGATTTTTCACAGCAATGGATGGAAATTTTCCCATCTTCCCTGGGAAGATGTTGATTCAATAAAAAATAAAATTCCTTGCCTAGTGCATTACCTGCATTTCTGATTTATATAGTGGTAAGCGTTGAGTAATGGATTAATTTACCCACTGCTCCCCACTCCTTATCAGTTTTAGGGATTTGTGAGAAATCCGGGATTAAAGCAATTAAAACCCACGAATTGGAACAATTTCAATCGGTCAACCCATCAATTACCTGGTTGGTTATGGCAAGTTATGAAAAGACTTACGCAGTCAAAACGCACACTCAGCCTTTGTGATTTTCGTCCTACAGTCGTAACGATGAAAATACGTTATCTTTGAAGTCTGAATATGGCAATTATAAAAATACTCGTTGAAAACTCTTCGCTTTTAGGCAAGGGATGAAAACGGTCTCAGTCCTTTAGGACTCTCTGATTCCATCTTTGATGTCCAAAATATCATTGTAAAATCGCTATAAAACATAAACAACAGGGGGTGATTCCGCAGTGTTGGTATTAGAGTACAAAGTTAAAGGTAGACTTAAACAATATAAGGCTATTGATGAAGCTATTAGAACCACTCAGTTCATCAGAAATAAAGCTATTAGATATTGGATAGACGCACCTCAAGGTACAAAAATCAACCGCATAACTTTGAATAATTACTCGACAACACTGCGAACAGAATTCAAGTTTGTCGAAGAATTAAACTCAATGGCTTGTCAAGCTGCAACAGAAAGAGCTTGGTCTGCGATTGATAGATTCTACACAAATTGCAAAGCCAAGAAACCAGGAAGGAAAGGTTTTCCCAGATTTCAAAAGGATAATCGCTGGGTTGAGTACAAAACTAGTGGGTGGTCACTGCATCCAACAAAACGACGCATCACTTTTACTGATAAAAAAGGTATCGGTGAAGTCAAATTGTTAGGTAAATGG
>CALJJQ010000078.1 GCA_937973965.1 uncultured Calothrix sp.
TAAGTAAGTGGGTGCAAAAATTTTCCGTTATGTAACAGAATCTTAACCAAGCTTTTCAGAATTAAATTTTACACGTCGTGTACTGTGATTGCTTTTTTCCCCTCTAGCTTGAACGCCATTGATTACAGCGTAAGCAAGGTCTAGCTCATCATCAAATGCTTGCCCAGATAACTCATCTTTTTTTATGTGTTGCCATTCCAATTCAATGGGATTCATTCCCCATACACAAATCACCTTGTAGATGCATTTTCAGTATTTGTATATCTTAACATACCGGACTTTTTTGATGCCTACCTACTTAGTTAGTAGAGGCTTTTTTTGTGTACGGGTTACCATTTAATCGCGGTTTTTCCATCTCCAAAAATTTTGTATCTATTGATTAGTAATAGTTTCAGCGATTACATGTAAATACGTATCTAATTTCACAAAATGCATTCTTCATCAAACAGCCTGTTTTTTTGGTTAAGAAATTAAAAAGTTATTTAAAAATATTTATTTTTTTCAGTAATTTCAAATTTTATCACGTTAAAAAAGATATCCGCACGCATTCAAAATCTGTGATTTTTTTCAGGATTGCTATCGGTAATTCAAACGAAATTAACACTGGTATCAAGTTGTCATGAACCTTCAGTGGAGATGATGACATTCTTCCAGGTGGGGAAATAGTATAGGTACATGCTTAAGAAAAAACACAGAGAAACACTTTCGAGAAACACTGAAAAAGTATTGATAGCTTCTCTAGATAACTAAGAAATTACTGAGGGAAAAAAATGAAAAAGTTAACAGCAGCCTTAAAATTACTGACAGCTTCCACCATCGGTTTCGGTATTATTTCCAGCGCATCTGTTGCAAGTGCAGCATCTTTGGTTCCTAATCAGGAAGGTGAGGTCAGCTTATTCGGTCTTGGATGTCGTTCTAGCTTAACTTGTATTAATACAACCTCTTTGCATCCTGTGGGTTATACCGTTGAAAGCTTCGGATTTTCTGCTGCGGATGGAACTAAATACGGTAAAAGTTTATTATTTGTTGATGACCGTTCTACCCCCCAGGAATTCACAGTTAATGGTTTTGGGGTTAAATTCTTAGCAGAAGACGAAGGAACTAATCCTGCTCTCGGTGAAAAATGGTTCCGTCCAATGGCTGTAAATAGAAGTGGTAGACCCGTAGAAAATGGACGGTTAGAGGTTGGTTTGTTCGAGTTTGTATTTAAGAGCGTAATTGATAAATTAGAATTAACCTTTTTCGATGTGGAAGACCCTGGTACTTTAATTTCTAATTTGAATGGAAATTTGAGTAATATTCTGACAACTCCTGGTGATAATGGAAATGTACAGACAGTTACTTTAACAAACGTTAAATCCTTTAGAGTTCAACTTGGTTCTCCGAAAACTTCTACATTTCCCAGAACTGGTGACGGGGTGAATTTGCAATTAACTAAAGTTCCTGAACCTGGTACTGTATTTAGCCTTGGTGCGTTAGCGATTGGTGGTGTAGTTGCTGCTGGTAAGCGGAAGAAAGTTTCTGCTAATTAGGTGCATGGGATGAGAAGTCGGGTTTTTGTCAAAGATAAAACATGACTTCTGAGATGGACTTCTAAGGTAGATTGATTATCTTCAATGGGGAGATATAAACAAAATCTAGATTTTGCTTTAGGTGAGAAGTCCGGTTTTAACAAGTCCAGAAAATTGCCAAACAAAGCCGACTTATGAGATAAATCCAAAATCTCAAATCTCAAATCTAAAATTATTTAAGCCTCTTACTTTCAAATTTGCTAATTTAAGTCATATTGAGTAGTTTCGAGTTATCTGGTTGCAGCAGATTCTCGTTTCTGCTCAATTTTTTATTTAGAACTTATGCAAGTGTCACAAAAATTCTGGTTTTTGTTTGTAGTTAGCACGTATAGTGCTTATACCGTTTTACTTTGGAGTTGATACCTAAGGGGGAGCTTTCAGGAGCAGGGGAAGAAAATGTCTCAGAATTTGAGTGAAATGGTATCACTTTGAGGACTTTAGTCCTCGCTACAAACTTCAAATAATATGATTATTAATTAAATGCTTGGATATGAAAATAACTTTCATGAAAGCTATTTACTGAAATCTTGGGGATGAAACTGTATCAGTTGTAACTATCTCTAATTTTGAACTGTGTTTTTTCATGCTCGCATTTTCACGGAAATCAAGGTGGTGTGTTTTTTTGTTTCTGCAATAGAAAAATCTAAATTACTAGATATTGTTGGCTGGAACAGAAAATTAGATAAAATTAAATTCAGTAAAATAAGTTTTTATTACTAGTTTTATTGCTAGTGTATCTGGAATTAGTGAATGCCAAAACATGGGTGGGTCAGCACTTTAGATGTTTTTTGGGCAAAATGTTAAACCCTTGGTCATATTCGGTGCTATGTAGGTGCTATCAATGGATTTATTAGAGTACCAAGTAAAAGAATGGTTTGGAGAAATAGGTATTCCTGTACTGCCATCACAACGGATTGAACATCCGACTGATTTAAAGCGTTTAAAGATACCCTATCCTGTGGTGTTGAAGTCGCAGGTTCATGGGGATTCGCGGTTAAAAGCGGGGGGGGTGCGATTTGTAGAGACGACGATTGATGCAATCGCAGCTGCTCAGAATATTTTTAATTTGTCGATTGGTGGGGAATTTCCCGAGTTGTTATTAGCGGAGGCTAAATACAATGTGGAACAGGAGTATTATTTAGCGGTTGTGCTGGACACGGTGGTCTGTCGTCCGATTTTGCTGGGTTCTGTACAAGCGGATATTGATTGGGAACTCGATAGCGAAAAAATGCACCATGTGGTTGTGGAGCAGGAGTTTTCTCCTTTCTATGCGCGACGGTTAGCCTTAAAAATGGGGTTGAAAGGTTCGCTGATGCAGTCGATTAGTACCGTGATCGAGAAAATGTACCAGCTATTTATCGAAAAAGACCTGGATTTAGTGGAAATTAATCCTTTAGCGATTAATCGTGCTGGACAGGTGATGGCTTTAAATGGTAGTGTGCGTGTCAATGATCGAGCGATCGCCCGTCATCCAGATATTGCCAAGTTGGCCACAAAAATCTCTCGACGCTACAGTGTGGAGGCGGAGAATGGTAATATCTTTGATGTGAATGGGTCGAATGTTACTGGTAAGATTGGTATTTTAGGTAATGGTGTGGGGTCGGTTCTGACGACGATGGATTTGGTTGTCTATGCTGGTGGAAAACCGGGTATGTGTTTAAATTTACGCCATGCTTCCCCCATCGACACCTCACCGACAACATTCCGTAGTCGATTGGAAAAAGCGTTACAGATATTAGCCCGCGATCGCACGATTAAAGTAATTTTAATTAATCTGATTGGTACAATACCCCAGGTGAGTGAGTTTGTGGAGGTGATTGAAAACTGCTACCTGCAACAGTCTCCGACGGGATCAACTACTCAAGGAAGCAACAGATTGGGGGTGAATGGCGATCACAATGGATTACAAGTACCCCAATTAGTCATTAGACTTGCAGGTACAGATTTTGAACTAGCAAAAACGGATTTGAAAGCTTTGCAAATCAGCAAAAATCTACCCATCACCATTGCCGATAATTTAGACACTGCTGTTACAGAAGCAGTTAACCTTACCAAAACCCAGTCAACTGTCTCTGTTGGGGAGGTAGTAGGGAATCGGGAGTAGGGGGAGATAAAATGGTATCTTCAGCCATGAAATAATTAGGTAGCGCTAATGAGTCGGTGGGTGGTGAAAATCGTCATTCAGTTCAGGGAGTAGAGACGCGATATATCGCATCTGTACGGGGGTAAGGCTTTTCGCCGAATGATTGGTTACATTGTGGTTTTATGTTTAATTGCACCTACCTACTTACCATTTTATTTGGGAGTTGATACCTGACGGGAAGCTTTCGGGAGTAGGCTAAGAAAATATATCAACAATTTTTGTGAAATGGTATAAATTTATCAGCCTGAAGTGATGGATTGATTTTCCTTTTTACTCGCTGGAGAACAGGGAGTGGGGAGTTAGTTAGAAGTGGGAAAAATTCCTTTCATACCTCCTAGTGTCAGCTTTACGTGTAGGCTACTCCCCATTAAAAAGGAAGTTTTAGGAATTTGTGAGAAATCATCTACCAACTAATACCAATTTAAGATGAAGACGCATAGAAAGAACCCCACCCTAACCCTCCCCGATTCCCCTACGGGAAGTAAGCTACGGGGAGGGGACTGGATTTCTCCCTCTCCGTAGGTGAAGGAGTAGGGTCAAATTATGTACAACTTTAAATTGGTATAAGTTTGCCATAGGAAAGTTAATGATTTATTACTACTCCCCACTCCCTACTTCCAAATCTACCAACCAAATTTCCTGTGAAAAAGTTAATAATATTAAAGTGTTCCCAATACCGTCATTTTTGCATCAAACTTTCTTGATATAGTGATGATTTTGAGTCTGCCATCGTCACCAGGAAAACTGGTTTAACTACAATGGAAGAATCATTATTGCCAATGGCTAGAACTGATAGTGCAAAATAACTACCTGGCTTTTTTATGAATTTAACGCCAAATAGTAAAGTTATTATCCAAGGATTCAGCGAATTTATTTCTGCGACCCATGTCACGCAAATGAAAGCCTACGGCACAAATTTGATTGCTGGAGTCAATCCTGGGTGTGGGGGACAAAAAATATACGACCTACCGATATTTGATCTTGTAGAGGAAATTATTGAGGAATACGGCTCTATTGACACGACAATTATTAGTGTTCATCCCTATCAAGTTTTGGATGCAGCTTTAGAAGCGATCGCAGCAAATATCAGACAGATAATTATTATTTCTCCTGGGGTTCCTCCCCTAGATATGGTGAAGTTATTACGCATTGCCGAAGCACATGAAACTTTGATCGTCGGTCCAAATAGTCCTGGTATTATTGTTCCGGGAAAAATTTTATTGGGAATCCAGCCTAGCGAATTTTATCAACCTGGTAAAATTGGAATTCTCAGTCGTAGTACCACCCTCACCTACGAAATCGCCCGTGTTTTGAGCGATGCCGGGATTGGTCAATCAATCAGCGTTAGTATTGGTAGTGATGCAATAGTTGGTTCCTCCTTTATCCAATGGTTACAAATTCTCGACGAAGACGAAGACACGGAAGCGATTGTCTTAGTCGGACAACCAGGGGGAGGAAGCGAAGAAGCCGCAGCACGCTATATCACCGAAGCCATTGACAAACCAGTTTTTGCCTATATCGCGGGAATTAATGCACCCCCAGCAAAACACGGACGCACAACCGGAACCCTAGCATCTGTAGTCGGTAGAAACCCGGATTTTGGTAGCGCCAAAAGTAAAAAAATTGCCCTTAGTGAAGCTGGTATTCCCGTCGCCCAAAGTCCCTTGGAAATACCGAAATTGTTGCACAAAGTTTTGAGGTGAGAATAGCAGAAGACAGGATACAGGAGATAGGACAATAGGGTTCGGATCAGAAAATTCGTAAACCCAAAATATATTGTAGAGACGCGACATATCGCGTCTCTCCCGAAATCGCCATGAAAAATCATTAACCGAACCGTATTGAGAAATAGAAAATTAGGATCATAATTTCCAGATATTTTAGTTATTACCTATTTTCCCTCTCCTATCTCCAACCTTTCCCCTCAGTCACCGAATTCTAGACTAAAATAGTTGTCTCATACACAAACTAGTCTCACGGTGACTTTTAGACAATGGATGTAGTTGATTTAGCGTTTACCCCAGCGTTGCAACAAGCCGAGTTGATTCGCTGCAAACAGGTTTCCCCATTGGAGTTAACTGAAGTTTATTTGGAACGGATTGAGCGTTTAAACCCCCAATTGGGTAGCTATTTTACGGTCACGGGTGAGTTGGCTTTGGAGGATGCAAAGGCAAAAACAGAGATGCTGGTGACAAATACGGATCTACCAGCTTTTTTTGGTGTGCCGATTTCAATCAAAGATTTAAATCCAGTTAAGGGGGTCAGATGTACTTTTGGGACCGTAGCTGCCCTAAATTATATCCCCGATTATGAAGATATAATTGTCACCAAGATTCGTCAGGCTGGATTTACGCTACTGGGTAAAACTGCTACATCCGAATTAGGTTCTTTTCCTTATACAGAAACCATACCCTTTCCACCAGCACGGAATCCCTGGAACTTGGAATATACACCAGGGGGATCAAGTGGAGGTGCAGCGAGTGCGGTGGCTGCGGGTTTGTGCGCGATCGCCCAAGGTTCCGATGGGGGTGGTTCGATCCGTGGACCTGTTGCCTGTTGCGGATTGGTGGGAATCAAACCATCACGGGGTCGGGTTTCCCATGCACCTGCAGGCGATCGCGTTAGTGGTATTGCCATCAACGGACCGATTGCCCGTACTGTTGCCGATGCCGCAGCGCTGTTGGATGTCATGTCTGGCTATGTCACTGGTGATCCCTACTGGTTACCTGACCCACAAGTGTCTTTTTTTGCTGCGAGTCAACAGGAACCAGCAAAATTACGTATTGCGTTTGGGACGGAAATTTTACCATTTGGTGCTGCCGATGCCACCTGTACGGAGGCTGTTCTCAAAACTGTCCAGCATTTACAGGATTTAGGTCACGAACTGGAAACAACGATCCTGGATTTTTGTGACCTGATTGAGCCATTTAAAACCGTTTGGAGTACTGGAGTAGCCGCTTCCGGATTTCCCCCAGAGGTTCTCCAACCCCTAAATCGCTGGCTGTTGTCGAAGCAGATATCAGGGGGAGAATACTTGCAAGCTGTGTTAAATATGCAAATAGCATCACGGAAAATAGTTGCCTATTTCGATAATTTTGATGTATTAGTTTTACCAGTTTATTTACATAGACCCATCCGGGTCGGTGAGTGGTCTCACTTGAGTCCAGAAGACACCTTCGATCATATTGCCCATTGGGTTGCTCCCTGTCCACCCTTTAATGCCACAGGACAGCCTGTTATTGCCCTTCCTGTTGGCTTTGATCCCCAAGGTTTACCCATGAGCGTACAGTTAATAGGTAAACCAGCCGATGAATTGACCTTAATTGGGTTAGCCGCTCAACTGGAAAAAGTCAACCCCTGGATTCAACACCGCCCCCCCTTGGCAATTAGTGAGTGAAGCGAAGAAATCAGGTCGGCTAGATGTGGTATGGTTATGTACGCTGGGTTAGGCTAGAGTTAAATTTAAATACATCTGTATTGTTTTGCTGGCATTTAAATCTAAAATGGTATTTTAGACAGAAAAGATTCTTAAATAATTAATAATTCGTAATTCGTAATTACGAATTACGAATTACCCAAAAGCAGCGCTTTTGACCCGATTTTTGACCTTCCACCACTCCCAACACTTTCCTAGGTGTAATTCTTGCCACCCGACATGTCTTACGAACCTCTACACCACAAGTATCGCCCAAAAACCTTTGCTGAACTCGTGGGACAAGAAGCGATCGCTACTACCCTCACCAATGCAATTCGGTCGGCAAAAATTGCGACTGCATACCTGTTTACGGGTCCTCGTGGGACTGGTAAAACTTCGAGTGCGCGAATTTTAGCGAAATCCCTCAATTGTTTGAGTAGTCCGGTTCCGACTGCTGAACCCTGTGGGGTTTGTGATGCTTGTCAAGGAATTAGTAAGGGTTATGCCGTTGACGTGATTGAAATTGACGCAGCGAGTAACACGGGAGTAGATAATATTCGGGAAATTATCGAGAGAGCGCAATTTGCTCCTGTTCAGTGTCGGTATAAGGTATATGTGATTGATGAGTGTCACATGCTCAGTACGGCGGCGTTCAATGCGCTACTTAAGACCTTAGAAGAACCACCGAAGCATGTTGTCTTTGTCCTCGCGACCACCGATCCACAACGGGTATTACCAACAATTATTTCCCGTTGTCAACGGTTTGATTATCGACGTATTCCCCTAGAAGCAATGATTGCCCATTTAAGGCAGATTGCGATTAACGAAAATATTCCCATTCGCGAGGATGCAATTCGCTTAGTAGCTCAATTATCCCAGGGTGGTTTGCGGGATGCGGAGAGTTTGTTAGACCAGTTAAGTTTGTTGTCGGGGGAAATTGTTCCCGAAAGTGTCTGGAATTTAGTCGGAACCGTCAGCGAACGGGATTTGTTAAATTTAGTAGACGCGATCGCAACTGATAATCCCCAGGTGACAATTGAGTCGGTGCGGGCCATTTTAGATCGGGGACGAGAACCGTTAATTATTTTACATAATTTAGCTGGTTTTTATCGGGACTTACTGATTGCTAAGACTGCCCCTAATCGACCGGATTTAGTTGCCTGTACTGAGGAAACTTGGTCAGCGATGGTTAACTATGCTCAAAATTTTCCTGTTTCAGCCCTACTACACGGACAGCAGCACTTACGTAGTGCCGAGGTTCAACTCAAAAATAGCACCCAACCCCGTTTATGGTTAGAGGTGACTTTACTCGGTTTATTACCTTCTGCGACTGTGACAAATACAACTGTCGTTACTAGTTCTTCCCCACCAGTTAGTAAAGCTAGTTTTTCTCCTCCATCCGTTGAGCAACCACCGACTCCACCACCTCCCCCAGCAGTTCATCCCCCCCAATCATCACCGACACCACCTCCACCAGTTCCCACTTCCCCACCAACAGTAGAACCTCCTCCCCCAACAATTCCCCCACCAGTTCAACCAGTTGAACAACCTGTAATGGAGGAATCGGTTGCACCTGTCTACGACTATGGGCAAATATGGCAGCAGGTATTAATGCAGATTGAGCCAATTTCTCGACGAGAATTGCTCAGACAAATGTGTCAAGTTGTGTATATGGATGATATTTCGGCTAGAGTTGCAATTAAAAGTGCTTGGTACAAACGGGTGCAAGAAGATTTACCTGTGATTACTAGTGCTTTTAGTGCGGTTTTGAATCGACATATTCATGTTTCTTTAGAAAGCGCCAATAATTTTCATTCCACCAATCATTTAGCAACTGAAAATCGTAGTCAAAGCTATCAATCTTTACCGAAAAATATTTCTTCTCCCCCAAGTAGTACTACTACTGTTAAATTACCCACCCATAGTTTTGTTAATCATCCGCAGGTTCAAAAGCATTCCCCCCAAACCCATCAAGTTCAAAATCATTCATCCCAAACCTATCCAACTCCAAATTCACAGGTTCAAAATGATCAACATCCAACCCATCCCACACCAAATCCTCAAGTTCCAAATTATCCAAACCAACCAGTTCAAACCAATAATTATCAATCACCCAGACCTACAGAACCAGGAGTTTCTCCATCTACACAAACACCCATTCCATCAAAAATCGAAGCGGAAAATAAACAACCCTATAATCCACCAGTTGAAATCCAGGAAACACCAAAAAATCCAGTAGTTTCTTCCCCTGTTTCTAGTGTAGAAGTAGAAGCAATATTAAATGCAGCCAAAAAGCTAGCAGAGTTTTTTGATGGCAAAATAGTGACTGATCAAGATGGTTCCGATTTTGGTGCGATTGATAGTGGAATGGAATTTAGCGAAGAAATTGATGGTGGTGATGATTAGAACTTTTAAGGTGTTAAATTCAAGAGGAATTCAGGCACTTTGAGGATGTGGAAATAAACCAAAGCTGCCACAGCTATGGTATAAATTGTTGAACCACCCAAGCTAATCCATAAATCTCGCCTCAAGTTGCGTTTATCTTCATTTACAAACATATCCGTAGCTCCAAACTGCATCATTAAGATACCAAGTAAGTTAGAGAGCCAATATCCAACGATGGCTCCAGGTAAAAACCAAGTTGGGTTCAGCCAAGCTACTGCATAGGCAAATATTAAGGCTATGGGCAAATTAAAAAATAGGTCATTCCACCAAGAAAGTGGGGATAACATATAACCAATAGCTATTAAGGCTCCACCACGCAGTTTTTTGAATAGGTTGATCATTACTGTAAATAGGGTGAGTAGGGAGTGAGGAGTAGTAAATATTTTACAATCAAAAATCCAAAATCCTATTACCTTAACCTTGGGGTTCCAAACGAATTAATTCCCCAGCTAATTGGACAGGAGGATTGCCACCATCACCAATCGCCACTAACATGGTGTTATCGGGCAACCAGGTGGTATACCAGGACTATATTTTACTTTGGTACACTTTGAGCAACCAACTGTGTCCGCGATATCGCATCTTTAATCTCTATACAATGAATACATGCAACGCCTAATCATAGATTCAGGTATTAATTTGAATTTGCAACAAATGTATTGGCATTTTATTGAGAAATTTTACTAATAGTGATGATATCATTAGGTGGTTTAAAGAAAATGGTATTCAGAAAATGAAAACCATCTTACGTTTTTTGGGATTGGGATTGACAGCTTTAAGTTTAATTTTCTTAACGAATTGTACTCCATCGTCAGAGATTGTTAATAGTACGACAACTTCTGATGCTACGACTGTTGCAACAACATCTAGTGATTACGCAGAGCAAGTTCAAGCTGGAGTGAAGTATTTTCGGGAACAAGCTCAAGAACAGCTACCACTAGTTGAAAAGTTATTAGAAGCGTTAAAAAGTGGCAATATCGAAGCAGCGAAGACAGCTTACGTCAATTCTCGTCCTCTCTACGAGGAAATTGAAATCTTAGCAAAGAATTTTCCGCAAGAAGATACTGATATTGATGCTCGTCCCTATGCTTTCGATGCAGGAGAAAAAGACAAAGCGTTTAAAGGTTTTCATCGCATAGAAGCTTTGATTTATCGGGATGGGGATTTAAAAGCAGCTATTCCCTATACTGAAGAGTTAATTGCAAGTGTTAAATCCTTGACCAAAAAATTAAACGACCCCAGTAATTTTAATGCCAAAGACCACTTCGAGGGTATGATTGCGATCGCGACTGAAGTTCCAGCAAAGAAAATATCCAGTGAGGAAGAAACCTGGTCTGACCAGAGTATACTCATCTTTAAGCACAATTGGATTGGCATTTATTCTCAATATGAACCATTTGCCAAGCTGGTTACAGAAAAGGATGCGAATTTAGCTCAAAAGGTCGAGTCAGCTTATCGAGCTTGTTTGAAGACTGTAGAACCGCTCTTTACCGAGGGAAAAGTTGCTGCTAAACCTTATAGTTCCCTTAACATCCAACAGCGAAATGCTATTGTCAAAGCTAGTTATGAGTTCCGGGATGCTTTAATCAAAGCTCGCGACACACTCGGTATTCCAGCTTAATCTATATTGCATTATTGCATTGATTCAGTTAACCATGTAGCTGACAAATGAAACAAGATGGGTGACTGAAATTAAAAAGTGCAAGAAAATATGGACATAATGCAAGTGGGCATAGAAAATACTATGACCCACTCTAGCATAAGAGGTTATTTGTCAAGTATTAATTATCACCATTTTGACTATCGTCCTGACTCTGGACATGGGGTTATCAAGCTGATTTTTCCTTCGAGAGTACAGACGCGACATGTCGCGTCTCTCCCTGCTCCCAAAAACGATAATTCAAGTATTAAAATCGACTTTGAAAACACCCTCTCAGATTACACCCTTACTTTTACCTGTAACCAGTTAATAATTTCCGCGTTAACTACTTCTGGAACCTCATCATGGGGACAATGACCAGCATTTTCAATCGGAATAATCTCAATATCCTTACCCTCAGCACGTGCTTGTTCATAAATTTTTGCCCCTGTAATCGGTGTCCAGGGGTCGTCTGCACCCCAAATGACCAGTAGGGGTACGGTGACTGCGGGTAATAATTCCTCCGGACTATCACCTGGGGGTGCGGTCAAAATTGCAGCAAATACCTGTTGCGCTCCGGGTTCACAGGAGGGTGCGTATAGCATTTCCACCAGTTCTTCGGTGACGGCTTCGCGACGACGATAAACTTGGTAAAGGGTACGCCGAATCTGGGATTTACGACGAATACTATTAAAAACGATTGTACCTGTGAGGGGATGGCTAACTAAACGACTAAAACTAGCCATGACAAACCGTAACACTGGGTTTAATTCGTGGGGACGATGACTCAATCCACCCGCAGAATTAATTAATACTGCTCCTTGAGTAATTTCCGGATGGCGATTGGCGATGGTCAGGGCAATTAAAGCACCGATGGAATTGCCGATAAATACGCTGGGTTGTTGGATATGTTCTTGCCAAAAATCCTTGATTAGCTCAACCCAGATATCTATACTGTAGGCGATCGCTGCTTTATCGGAACCGCCAAAACCCAATAAATCTAAGGCAAATACTCGATAGCCGGCGGCGGCAAGGGCAGGTATATTTTTACGCCAATGACCAATGGATGCACCAAATCCATGAATTAATACTAATGGTTGACCTTGACCCTGGACGGTGTATTGAATTTTGTAATTTTGCCATGTCCAAGTTTGGGTTTCGATGGACGCAGAGAGGGATATCGCTGGAGTAACCACAGATGTACTTAATGAAGATTTATAAAGTAGTCTTTCATATTTTAACGGGTATGGGACAGTTAGACAGGGCGATCGCCATCATCTTGGGAAGCAATGGGATATGCTGTAATAGGCAGAATTTGGAGACAGTCAAGGAATAGACCAAGGTTGACTGTTAACTGCTTGCTAAATACTTTCCGGAAGCGCAAACGGGAGATTGGAACAGGATTGTTATGAAATTGGCAGCAAGAGTAAGTCAGGTGACTCCTTCGATGACCCTAGCGATCGCCGCAAAAGCAAAGGCGATGAAGGGGGAAGGAATTGATGTTTGTAGTTTTAGTACGGGGGAACCAGATTTTGATACTCCCCATCATATCAAAGTTGCTGCCATTAAGGCCTTAGAAGACGGTAAAACTAAGTATGGGCCAGCAGCAGGGGAACCAGCTTTACGGGAAGCGATCGCGGCTAAGTTACAACGGGAAAATAATTTGAATTATCCTCCGGAGCAGGTAATCGTTACCAATGGGGGTAAGCAATCTCTGTATAATTTGATGGTTGCCTTGATTGAACCAGGGGATGAGGTGATTATTCCTGCACCCTATTGGTTAAGCTATCCGGAGATGGTGACTTTAGCTGGAGGAAAATCGGTAATTATTGAAGCAACTGTGGAGAATGGCTATAAAATTACCCCAGAACAACTTCAGCAAGCTATCACCCCCAAAACCAAACTATTTATCCTTAATTCCCCTTCCAACCCCACCGGGATGGTTTATACCCCAGAGGAAATCAAAGCTTTAGCCCAGGTGATTGTCAAAGCAGATATTTTTGTCGTTGCCGACGAAATCTATGAAAAAATTCTTTACGATGGAGCCACACACCTGAGTATTGGTTCCCTGGGGACAGAAATATTAGAACGCACCATTGTTAGTAACGGCTTTGCCAAAGGATATGCCATGACCGGGTGGCGAATTGGTTATTTAGCAGGACCAGTTGAGTTGATTAAGGCCACAATTACCATCCAAAGCCATAGTACATCAAATGTGTGTACCTTTGCCCAATATGGTGCGATCGCCGCGCTAACAGGTTCCCAGGAGTGTGTGGAAACCATGCGTCAAGCCTTTGCTAAACGTCGGGAAGTGATGTATGCACGTTTAAATGCTATCCCCGGTTTAACCTGTCCTCGACCTGATGGTGCATTTTACTTGTTTCCCGATATCAGTCAAACGGGATTGAAATCCCCGGATTTTTGTAATGCCTTATTGGAAGAGCAGCAAGTCGCTGTAATTCCCGGTATTGCCTTTGGTGCTGATAATAATATTCGCCTTTCCTATGCTACAGACATGGAAACCATTGAAAAGGGTATGGATAGACTAGAAAAGTTTGTCCAATCCAAATTGGGATAAAAAAACACAGTGATTTAGGAGTATTAATTGAGGGTGCGTGAGAAAGAAGTTCGTAACGCACCAAACCCCATCTAAACCTTCATCATACCCAAATCAGATGATGTCCGGACAATCAACCATAATATAGAAGAAGGGTGCAGTCAAAGAGCGATCGCCTTGGGCCGAAACGAATCAAAATCGAGGAGCATCTTAGCCTGGATGAATTGGAGATACGATACCGTCAAGCAAAAGAAGGTGTCGAGCGAACACATTATCAAATAATATGATGTCCGGTTAATTATGGTTAATTAACCGGACATCATATCACTCATGGCAAATCAGCAAGAGGCTGACGAAAAAATTTATATATACTTTTGTGATTATACTTACTTCAACTATAGGAATCCGGTTTGGTTTTTGAATCCATCTATTGGGGTGAGGGAGTAGGGAGTAGTGAGTAGAAATTGTACTGAGTTTTGTTCAATATTCAAATAGGAGTCCTATATCATTCCTCTATATTTACCGATTCAAAAAATGTTTGCCACACATCCAGACCATGAGACGTAGCAGTGCTACGTCTCTACAAAATTCATCTGTCGCATTCTTTTTTCAAATCGGTATTACCTCAACTCATCAGCATCGATTAGCCCTAGCCAACAATCGATAACTCTGCCACCACATAATTCTACTTGAAAGCAACTTTAAATAATTCTAAATATTCTTATCTTTAAAAATCATCAATTTCTTGTAATTGTATGATATTTAATATCTACCAAGGGCAGCTTGAGTGAGTTTTGATAACATTTGTAAATTGCTAGCAGAAAAGTATCCAGCCGATTTTGTTCACTGGCTAATTGGTGGACAATCCCTCAACATCCGGGTGTTAAAAACCGAGTTAAGTTTGGAGCCAATTCGAGCAGATTCGCTCATTTTTATACAAGCGGATGGCTTAATTTTACATATCGAGTTTCAGACTATTACCCAATCTAAACCTGCGATTCCCTTTCGAGAGCTTGATTATTCTGTCAGGTTAAAACGTCAATATCAGTGTCCAGTTGTACAAGTAGTTATCTTCCTACAGGAAACAGATCACGAAATTGCCTATACTGAGCAATACGTGGATGATACGACGATACATCATTACCGTGTGGTGAGGATGTGGGAGCAAGATGCAAGCTTTTTCTTGAGTAATTCGGCTTTATTACCGCTAGCACCTTTGTGTCGAACGGATTCTCCACGGGAATTATTATCCCAGGTTGCCCAGGAAATCGCTAAAATTGCGGATAGGGAGACAAGGCAAAATACGGCAGCTTGTACTGAGATTTTAGCAGGGTTGAGATTTGAAAAGGATTTGATTCGTCAGTTGTTGAGCGAGAATATTATGCAGGAATCGGTTATTTATCAAGATATTTTACAGAAGGGTGAGCAGAAAGAGGCTTTTCGCTTCTTAAATCGGCAGTTAAATCGGCGGTTTGGGGAAATTGATTCGTCGATAATTGAACGTGTTCGGGTATTGTCCACGGAACAGCTAGAAATGTTGGGGGAAGAATTTTTGAGTTTTTCTGATGTTTCTGATTTGGTTGATTGGTTGGAAAATCATAGGAGCAGTTAAACCTGATCATGAATTATAATGACTTTGTAGTATAGCATTACAACTCCATTTCCATAAATTTTGCTATCAGTCAGTTCCAAAGTAGATTGTCGAATTACTCCAGAAAATAACGGAATACCTGAACCCATCAAAAACGGATTTATCTTCAAAATGAGTTGATCAACTAAGCTATTTTCAAACAGTGTTGTGGCTAAACTTGCACCACCACATAACCAAATACCCTTACCAGTCTGATTTTTAAGCGCTGTCACCAGTTCAACAGCATTTTCAGAAACAAGTTGAACATTTTCGTCTGGACTTTTTTGTAAAGTCCGTGAGAAAACATACTGTTTCATGTGGGAATAGGGACTGGTCACACCCTCTTTTAAACCGATTTCATAGGTTTTCCGTCCCATGAAAACAGTATCAAACCACTTGTTCTCGGAGTTGATTCCCATGACACCACGAAGGTGAGATGGAACAGTCTCCGGAAAAGAGGAAAATAAATCGGCAAAATATTCACCATCCTGGGAAAAGGCATCATGTGAACCATCGGTGTGAGCAATAAATCCATCAACACTGCAAGCCACATAATATGTTATTTTTGCATACATAGTAAATTGCCTAACTAGATTTATCTGTTGTTAACTATTGACTGTCAATAATCAACCGTTATTGATAAATGTAGAGACATAGCAATGCTACGTCTCTACATTTGCAAAATTTTCAATTCATATTTCTATTCAGCAATGGGAATATACAACCTATCCCAAATCTCCCGATTCCTGTAGAGCGTGTAAACGGTGGTAAATTCCTCCGTGGGATAATAACTCTTCGTGACTACCCACCTCCAGAATCTTACCTCGATCTAACACAACTATTTTGTTAGCTTCCCGTACCGTACTCAAACGGTGGGCGATAATAATCGTTGTCCGAGTACCTTGCAATTCCCGCATTGCTAACTGAATCGAACGTTCCGACTCATAATCCAAACTAGAAGTCGCTTCATCAAAAATCAAAACATCCGGTTCCACCAACAGCGATCGCGCAATTCCTAAACGCTGTCTTTGTCCTCCTGATAATCTTACCCCCCGTTCACCCACAACCGTATAGTAACCTTGGGGTAACATTTGAATCACCTCATCTAGTCGAGCTATCCGACAAGCGGTCTCTACTTGAGCCATCGTTGCATCTGGTCTACCATATTTGAGGTTATCTAACAGTGTACCGTTAAAGACATCCACTTCCTGGTGAACAATCGCCAATCTGCGTCGGTAATTCCCCACATCCAAACTACGAATATCTTCCCCATCAATCAGAATTCGTCCTTGACTGGGTTCAAAATAACGCAGTAATAATTTAACTAGGGTTGATTTCCCTGAACCAGACCTTCCCACCAAAGCTACGGTTTGATAGGGTTCTATGAGCAAGTTAATATCTTGAAGCACAGGACGATTCGCTTCATAACCAAAACTCACTCCTTCAAACTCAACTTTTCCCGTAAATTTGTAGGGATTAGTCAGAGTACTTTCTCCAGCAAATAATTCCCCCGCATCAATTCCCCCCGGTTGTTGCAAAAACTGATGGAAACGCACCATCGAAGAATAACGTCGGGCAAAGATTTCCGCTAAAGTTGCAATCGGTTCTAACTCCGCAAAGGCCATACTTGCTAAGGTATAGGTCATAATAAAATGACCAATGGAAATACTACCATTAATAGTCGCCGCCAAAGTCATCCCAAAGACAATAAATACACAAAACTGCACTAGGCTACGCTGGAGGGTGGAAAGTTTTGTATAACCCTGGTGAATTCGATGTTCAACAACCTTTAATTCCCTTTCCAATCGATTGGCTTGACGTTGGAATTCCTTATTTTCCGTGGCAAAGGCTTTCACGGTTTTGATATTTGAAATAATTTCCGAAGTCCGGCTTTCCGTATCCTCCATATACTTATCTAACCGTTCTTCGTGCCAAATTAATTTCCGCAGTTTCACCAGGGTTAAACCCAAAATCACCACAAAGGACAACAAGTATAAAACCGCAATCCGCCAATCCACAAACACAATAAAGGCAAAAATCCCCACCACTCGAAACAACTTGGGAATCATCTGTCCCGCAATTTCTGGATAGGTCCAAGTATGATTAGAAAGACCCCTTGCAACCCTTCCCGCAATTCGTCCAGGGTTATTCTCATCGTAATACTCTAACGGTAGAGTTAAAATTTTCGCGATTGATTCCCGATTCTTATCTCGTCTCGCTTTTAAGGCAATATCCCAATGGAACCAAACCGTCAACCAAGGTTGAGTTGGTGCGCGTACTACTGTGACTAAAAAAATTAACCCCAGCAATACACTAATCATCAAAGATGAATTTACCTCAACACCAAACCCATTAGCAATCAACCCCATCAACCCAGCTAAGGGTTTATCCAAAGGTTGATTGGTAATTACGTTTAAAATTTGTCCAATACCATAGGGTACAATTAAATCCAATAACTCGTAAACACAAGACGCAGCAATACTAAAAATACTTAATCGCCAATAGGGGCGAAAATAACCAACTAAATCTTTAAAATTCGCCATGATGCACACCGACAACAGTGTGTGATTTCAAAGGTCAAGGCTTAATATACTACATAATGTAGTATGCAAGAGTCAAGGCGGAAATCAACATATCTACCTGGAGGAATAGGAAGCCGAATAGCCTTCAGGAAAAAAGCGATCGCCGATCCATAATCTTGCTGGATATCGCTCATAAGTTCAGTAGCGACTAGGTACATTTGCTACCAGCCATCTCACAAGTAAATTATCAAAAGGGGTTTGTAGTTTTGATTTATCGCAGAAATCTTGAAACAGTTCCCTAATCACATACAACTGACCCAAAGCTACCCATGAATATACATCCTTGGATTTTGAGTCAAACCGGATTCCGATATGAGTAATTGTTTATAAATTGCAATGTAATCCTTCCCCAAAAACGAATATTAGCCACCACTGCCGCTAAAACTTGGATAGTAGATAAATATTCTGGGGAACCCACGGAAATACGGATTGGCGATTTCGCAAATTCAACCACTGTAATGTGAATTGGGACACAAATAAAAATTTTTTATCTGTGTAAATGTTGTATTTTTACTATTAGCCGCAACTCTTAATGTCTTCTTTAGGGGATAAGCCAAAATATCGGATTACCCTAGAAACTAAAAGGTTCTGCAAGAGTTAGCCAACGAAATATTATGACGCAACTGCAAAGTTTTGGTGTGATTGGGTTAGCCGTAATGGGTGAAAATATTGCGCTTAACGTGGAGCGTAATGGCTTCCCAATCGCTGTTTATAACCGTTCGCGAGAAAAAACCGATGCCTTCATGGCTAACCGTGCAACAGGTCGCAATGTCAAAGCAGCGTATGAATTGAAAGATTTTGTCGCAGCTTTGGAACGTCCCCGGCGAATTTTAGTAATGGTACAGGCTGGAAAACCTGTTGATGCTGTGATTCAACAGCTAAAACCCCTTTTGGACGAGGGTGATATTATTATCGATGGTGGTAACTCCTGGTTTGAAGACACCGAGCGTCGCACCCAAGAACTGGAACCCACTGGTCTACGTTACATCGGTATGGGTGTGAGTGGGGGAGAAGAAGGCGCTCTCAATGGTCCTTCTTTGATGCCTGGAGGAACAGAAAGTTCCTATCAGTTCCTATCACCTATTTTTAACAAAATCGCGGCTCAAGTTGATGATGGTCCCTGCGTCACCTACATTGGACCTGGTGGTTCAGGTCACTATGTAAAAATGGTACATAACGGGATTGAGTATGGCGATATGCAGTTAATTGCCGAAGCCTACGATTTACTCAAAAATGCAGCAGGACTTGACCACAATCAATTGCATCAGGTGTTCAGTGAGTGGAATACCACTGACGAGCTAAATTCCTTTTTGATCGAAATTACAGCCAATATTTTCCCCTACATTGACCCAGAAACCAAACAACCCTTGGTGGAATTAATTGTTGATGCTGCTGGACAAAAGGGAACCGGACGCTGGACAGTACAAACAGCCTTAGAATTGGGTGTGGCAGTTCCGACTATTATTGCCGCAGTTAACTCGCGGATTATCTCCTCGATTCGTGATGAACGGATTGCTGCATCGAAACAGCTAACTGGTCCATCTGGTAAAGTTAGTGGAGATATTAACGCATTTATTGGTAAAGTTCGGGATGCACTATACTGCTCGAAAATTTGCTCCTATGCTCAAGGGATGGCGCTGTTAAATACTGCTTCCCAAACCTATAATTGGAACTTAACTTTGAGCGAGTTAGCACGGATTTGGAAGGGTGGTTGTATTATTCGTGCTGGCTTCTTGAATAAAATTAAGAATGCATTTAACGAAAATCCAACTTTACCAAACCTGTTGTTAGCACCGGAATTTAAACAAACAATTCTGGATCGACAAAATGCTTGGCGGGAAGTAATTATGACTGCTGCTCAATTAGGTATTCCTGTTCCTGCTTTTAGTGCTTCTTTGGATTACTTTGATAGCTATCGTCGGGAAAGATTACCTCAAAACCTCACCCAAGCACAACGGGATTACTTCGGTGCCCATACCTATAAACGTATTGATAAAGAAGGTACATTCCACACGGAATGGGTTCCCATTACTGAAGCTAAATAAAGCTAAATAAGTGTTTGGTTTTGACACCCCCACGGCTATCAAAACATCGCTTACGCTCGTTTTGACCTCAAGCCGTGGGATTCTTGACTCATCGGAGTTACTTACCCCTCTGATGGCTTTTGCCAAGAGGGGTTTTAATCTAGAAAATTTATCACTTAAAGTGGGCGATAGCAGCGATAGTTAATGTTGGGAAAAATGTTATCCATGTATTCAACTTTTTCTAACCAACCACTATCAATTTTGCCGATTTTGATGTCTTCATACAGTTTGTTGAACCGCATCAGGTGGGAACGGGTTCTGCGGACTGCGTAGGGAACCATTGTCCCTGTTCGCATAATGAAAGCCCAGTCGGAGGATTGAGCTAGAAGTAATTCCCGAGCTGCTTGGTTTAATGCTCGCCATTCTAATTCATCTGCGGGTTCTAGTTTGGATATTTCGATCATTCTTTCCGCAGCTTTGTGTAAATGGGGATAAATCCAAGCATTTGTGTCATTCAACCAATATTCATGGAAACCTTTGTATCCCCAACTGGATTGGGAGGGACGACATACTTGTTGGGTGGGGTTGGCACGCAAATAATCGGCAAGGTGGGTCATTTGGTAGGTTTGCTGGTCATACCATGATTTGCGGAACAGATAATCAATAAACCAGGGACCTTCGTACCACCAATGGCCGAATAATTCCGCATCGTAGGGGGAGACGACAATGGGGGGACGTTGCATAATTCCGTGTAAATGGGCAACTTGCTGAGTCCGGTTATACATAAAATTCCCCGCGTGTTCGGCGGCTTTTTCCCTTGCCCAGTAAGGGTCGTACAACTGTTTGTCACCTAAACCCAAACCACGTCCGGTAATCTTATGGTACTTAATCCCCGTATTTTTACGTTGACCATTGGGCATGATAAACGGTTTAATGTATTCATACTCCGCTTCCCAGCCCAAATCTTTATAAAATTCCCGGTATTCCGGTGAACCGGGATAACCTACTTCTGAAGACCAAACTTGCTGGGATGATTCGTGGTCGCGTCCAAAGGCGGCTACACCGGTTTCAGTATAAATGGGTGCATAAGTACCAAACCGAGGACGGGGACGGGCGTACAAAATTCCGTGACCATCCACCAGGAAGTAGCGTAGGCCTACATCGGCAAGCATTCGCTCCAGACCTTCATAGTAGGCGCATTCTGGCAACCAAATACCCCGGGGTGGAATACCAAAGGTTTCCTCATAGTGTTCGTAGGCAACCTTCAGTTGAGACCATACCGCCTGGGGATACATTTTCATCAGGGGTAAGTATCCGTGGGTCGCACCACAGGTAATAATTTCTAAATTATTGGAATCTTGAAAACGTTTAAAGGCTGTGACTAAATCACCCTGATAACGTTCCCAGACCGAACGTATGGCTTTAAACTCACTTGCGTAAAATTCGGCTAGATATTTTATGTGTCCATTGTTACTATTATGTTCAATTTCTAGAGCAATTAATTCTTCTAGTTTGGTTAAATGCTCCTCATAACGTTCTTGTAAAAGGGGGTCGCGCAACATGGAGACGAGCGGTGGGGTCATGCTCATCGTGATTTTAAAATCAATGTTGTCGCTGATTAAGCCTTCAAATACCCGTAATAATGGGATGTAGGTTTCCGTAATTGCCTCATAGAGCCATTCTTCTTCTAATACATAGTCACTTTCTGGGTGACGAACGAAGGGTAGGTGGGCGTGAAGGACGAGTGCAACATAGCCGATAGCCATAGTAAATCCAAGATAATTGAGTTGGGGAGTGGTTCTACCAATTCCTGATGGTGATTGCTGTCACCGGAAACAAGCGACCTAATCCAAATGGTGCTGAGGTCAGATTTGACAGTTTGATTTGACCAGCTTACATCAGTAACCAGATTTTTGCCTGGAATTGGTAGTAAAGGCAATGGTGGGTATTGATCTGAAAAAGCCTAATTGTACGCCGGAAAGGGTTGCTTGTTCGCAACAGGCGAAAATTTGGCAGAAGTTAACAATATTTTAAGACTTTCTCTGTAGAGTTACTATTGTTGTCTAACTATTTACGAGAAATTTAGATTTGATGTGATGGGGTGTGGGTGCGATCGCTGAATATACCTGAATATATCTATTTCCTTCTTCAAATCATATCGCTTCTTTCTTCGCTGGATGCAGAGAAAGCAGCCTACATGTAATTAAAAATAATTTTTTCTTTCAGCCTGCGGTCAGTTGCTTGTGCGTCTGCACTACTCCCTATTCCCGACTCACTACTCAAATCAAATAAACGTTAGCGGGACATCAGATCGTGCATCTGCACTACTCCCTATTCCCGACTCACTACTCCCTATTGACGATTAGGGTATCTCAGAAGTTGATCGCAAAGGTTCTCACTCGTGAGAGAATGGTAGTTTAACGATGACTAAAGTTTAAGTTAAACAAAAGTAATTATGGCCAGTATTCAATTTTCTCCAGGGGTAGACGAAGAAGTTATTCCCGAAGTCAAGTTAACGCGATCGCGTACAGGGAATAGTGGAACTGCAACGTTTATTTTCCAAAATCCCAAGGTTTTGAGTGAGGGTAACAATCAAGAGATTCTCGGTATGTTCATGATTGATGAGGAGGGAGAAATTTCTACTCGTGAGGTCAAAGGTAAATTCGTCAATGGTAGACCGGAAGCTCTAGAAGCTGTTTATGTGATGAAGTCGGAGGAGGAATGGAACCGATTTATGCGGTTTATGGAACGTTATGCGGAAGAAAACGGTCTAGGTTTCGATAAGTCATAATCAAAACAGGAGACAGAATACAGGAAGTAGGAGACAGGAGGTAAGTGGTAGTAGGAAAATCAGATCCCAAAAATCTCAAACCCTGTCCCTTCTCCTATCGGAAGTTTTTGGGGAACAGTTGCAAAATCCGTTGGAAAATAAAAAACACCACAAAGGATTCTGGACTCACACTTCACACACTGGTATGTTTCCCTTTTGGTTTGTTGATTGTTGACAGATGACTTTGGCTTTTAAGTATTAACCATCTGAAGCAAAAGCTTACCTATTGACCCCGTAAGGTAAGTCGAGCGGTATTTATCTACCCTATTCCCAACTCCCTTTGACTTTATGACTCAACAACCCCATCCGGATACTTCCAACTACATGGTCACCTGTGCAGTTTTGACTATGAGTGATACACGTACACCGGAAACTGACACCAGTGGTCAATTAATCCAAGATTTATTAAACGCAGCTCAACACCGAATTAATTATTACCAAGTTATCCCCGATGAACCGACCCTAATCCAAAGCGAATTCTCCACCCTTGGTCAACGAGATGACATTGAAGCAATTATTTTAAATGGTGGTACGGGAATTGCCAAACGTGATACTACCTACGATGTGGTGGAAAAACTTTTAACCAAAACCCTACCGGGATTCGGAGAAATTTTTCGCTACTTAAGTTATCAAGAAATTGGTTCACGAGCGATCGCATCTCGTGCTGTTGCGGGAGTGTATCACAATAAATTAATTTTTTCTCTCCCCGGTTCCCGTAATGCTGTCCGCTTGGGAATGGAAAAACTCATACTTCCAGAAATTATCCACCTGGTAAAACAATTGTAGGAATCTGGTTTGATTTTTGAAATCTATTTTTTGGGTCAGGGAGTATGGGAATCGGGAGTTGGGAGTAGCCTTGTAATGTTGATATCTTTGCTGATAAAAGTGATTTTTCCGATTCACTACTGACTACTCCCTGTCTACAAGCGAGGATACTACAGCAAAAAAAATCCTCCCCAACTCATACATTTGGGAAGGATATCGTGTCTTGTCGAAAAACTGTGTAATTACGTAGGGATGGACTGGAATTAAACCTAAATCTTACCTAAAAAATATCCAGCGATCGCTAAGATTGCACCAACTACATAAAAGACAGCAACAACTTGTAGCTCTGACCATCCCGACAGTTCTAAATGATGGTGTAGGGGAGCCATTTTAAATAAACGCTTTCCTTTACCATCGGGACCCTTAGTCGCTTTGTAATAACTTACTTGAGCCATTACTGAAAGGGTTTCGATAAAAAATATACCACTAAGGATAAACAGGGCTGCCAAACTGTTTGTTAATAAAGCTACTGCTGCCAGCGCACCACCTAAAGCGAGGGAGCCCGTATCCCCCATAAATACTCGTGCGGGGTTGCGGTTGTGTGCTAAAAATCCTAAACAACTTCCACTAACAGATGCACAGAAAATCATTAATCCAGTGGACTCTGGAGCAACTAATGCGCCTAATGCTAACATGGCGATCGCCACTGTTCCCCCAGCCAAACCATCGATTCCATCTGTCAAATTCGTTGCATTACTTTCTGCTACCAAGACAAACCCAGCTAGGGGGAAAAACAAGACACCCAGAGATAAAGACAATCCAAACGGTAATGATATACTGGTAATATTACTGAAGTCCTTGGTTGCCAATAACCACAAACAGAAGAGCGCCGCGAAACCTACCTGCAAACCCAACTTCATGCGTGGCGATATGCCTTTGTTGGATTTACGACGCAGAATTTGCCAGTCATCAATCCAACCAATAAAACCGTAGCTCAAGGTCAAAGCCGAAACTGCCAAGACATCAACTGCGAAATTCGACCACACACAAGCCACAAACAAGGCAACGGGAATAAAGAAAACCCCACCCATTGTTGGCGTTCCGGCTTTTTTCAGGTGTGCCTGTGGGCCATCTTCGCGAATTACCTGTCCAGCTTTGAGAGCTTGTAACCACGGTACAACCCAATAACCCACAGTACCGGAAATCAGGGCACATAAGAGGAATGGTAAAGTTAAGGAATCAGCTTGCCAAGGCATTCTGTTGGCCATGCCATCTAAAATTAACCCCGCAATACCTAATCCTACACCTAAACATGAAACTAGACCGATGCCCGTAATATTCAACCCTTGGTCAGGAGATAATTTTGCGTCCACGGATATTTCCCTTCACTCCACACTTCAATAAAAGCTTGTTATCTCGGATGCTGGTTAACAGCATCCATCACCAGAACCAATGGCTATTTAATCGTCGAGACTAATATCGTCATCGTCGTCATCATAGCCACCAACATCGTCACCACCTAAAAACTCGGATATCTCTTCTTCATCTTCTGTGAAATCAGGTTCTTGCTCTGAACGTGCAATTAAACGACCCGTTTGTCTGAGCCAGTCCAGCAATGATAATTCCTGCTTTAATGGAATAACAGGGGCGCGTTGGGTACGGGGTTCTTCACGTAAAGGCGAATGAGAATTTACCATATCGACAAAGACACGAGATAAAAATGAAACTGGACAATAAGAGTCTATCACTTGATACAAAAGATTTTAGTTATTCATTCAACTCTTTTTTACGAATATCCGACAAAAAATAATTATTTAATATCCGTAAGCAAAGGGCAGAACTACTTGTTTTTTATTGTGTTTTTAGATACACGCTTTTTGATTAGCTCATAGACTCAAATCAACGGAAATCCATTTGAAATTCAATAAAGGTATCAAGGGATGTTAGCAAAAAACCAACTACTTGCAGCTATAGCTCCGGTAAATCGGGGGCTAAAAGCAACGGAGTTAGAAAAACAAGCTATCCTCGCAGCGATTGCCACCTTAGAGGACTTTAATCCTACTCCCCGCCCTTTAGAAGCTCTGGAACTGCTAGAGGGTGATTGGCGATTAATATACACCACAAGTAGGGAACTTTTAAACCTGGAGCGCTTGCCTTTTTCACACCTGGGTCAAATTTATCAGTGTATTCGCACAAAAACCAATAGTGTTTATAACATTGCGGAAATTTTTGGTCTACCGTATCTGGACGGAATTGTCACCGCTTGCGCTCGGTTTTCACCAGTTAGCCAACGTCGAGTCGAAGTTCGATTCCGGCGTTCTGTGATTGGTTTAAGTCGGTTAATTGGCTATAAATCGCCCTCCCAACTCATCACTGATATAGAAAATGGTAAAAAGTTTACCGCATTGGATTTTACGATTTCCGCCAATAATAATCCCGGTTGGTTAGATATTACATATCTAGATCCGGATTTACGGATTGGTCGTGGTAATCGAGAAAATGTATTTGTCTTAACACGAAATTGAGTCATTACATAGGTGGTGATTGCGAACAAGAAAATATTCGATCTCCTAGAAAATGTCAAGGATGGTGAGAAACATTTTTTTGAGTTCAGTAGTTAAACATGGGTTAAACGTGAGTTAAAACAGCTATTTTGGCTGATTTATGCCAAAATGCCAAGCAGGGAAATACCAGCATTGGGATAGATTTCTAGTATTTTGCTTTGGTTTTAGCTTTCTCGTTAGTTGTAAACGAGTTTCCGCCCACGACGCACCTACCGATTGGTAGAACATCTGGGGATTTTGGATTTTGGATTTTGGATTTTGGATTGATACTTCGCGCGCTGATATATTTCCCTTTTGGTTTGTTGACTGTTGACTGTAGAGCGGTAGATTGCTACGTCTCTTCGACTATTAACCATCGAATAACCAGAACATTCCCCAACCGACTTTTTTTGCTGTTCAAGCTAAATAACGGTCAACGATTAACTGTGTGAATTAGAATTTAATCCAATCACAGCTAATCATCAACCGTTCGGTTCAATCTTCCTATTGGTGGTTGTTATTGGTTTTTTATCTATACAATTTCCGTAATACTGACTATTTTACCTCCAGTCCGATGAATTCTTTGGATTTGGGGGGTCATTTTGCTGGCGGACACAATGTACTCAGTATTACTACGATGACGTGGTGCGTCGAATTTTGCTCCAGCAACTAAAATTTTGAACCGCTTTTCGGTAGCGGGAACCCCACTTGTCGATTTAATTTTGCTGGGACTGTTAGTGGCGATCGCAGACACTAACCGGGAATCTTTGGCGGCTTTGGAGGTTTCGGCAAAACCCCTTACCAAGTCAAACATGTGGTTGTAAGCCACCTGTTTCTGTCCTACTTGGGTGGAAGCACCGCGATAGTAGGGAACGATATTTTCGCCAAAGGCATTGTTATATTCGATGCTATCAAGATAGGAGTCAATTTCCGTATCGTAACCGCTTTCAGCATAACGGCGAATATGCTCGGAAATTTCTGCCTGGTCTGCGGGAGCGCGTCCTAATAAATGTTTGAAGTTCAATTCCACAAACCGATAGGGTGAAGAACTTTCAAAAAAACGCTCCCGATACAAATCGGACTTGGCAATTGCTCTGACAAAATCCCGGACAGTAATTCTGCGATCGCACAATTGGGATTCGGCAGTTGTCAAGCGCTCGCTTTCCATTAAATGGGCATTTCCCAGCACCTGTTTGTAAGCAGCACGGATGACCGCTTCCACCTCTTCCAGGGAACTGGTTGACCGCAATTCTGTCGGCGCAGTCGCGTTGATAACTATACTTCCCATTGGTATAACTCCTTACAAAAATGGTTTATCACCGATTCTGACAACAATTTGCAGTAATCAGTTAACAGGAGTAATGCTGGCGATCACACCGCCCATTTTATGAATCCGTTGGTACTCTTCCGATAGCTTGTTGTAAGGAACAATGAAGACTTGGTTGGCACGACGGAATTTGGAAATCCGATTTACCGCATTCGCTCTGTAGCCTGTCACCTCAATCCGATATGATTTACCGTCTTCTGTTGCACCCGCACCATGACGCGATCGCGAACCAAATGCCGGATTCTGGAATGACCAACCTTCCGATGCACCACTCGGTGGAACCACTGGAGTCGGCGTGTTTTGAATCACTAGTGCATTTAAGCGGGGACGATTTCCGGCTAAGTTACCCTTCAAATCGCTACTGGAAGCACCCCGTAATAGCTGGAACATGTGGGTAAATTCCACCATGCTCTGTCCATTTTGGGTTTTGTAGCCGCGATAATAGGGAACGGTATTTTCACCGTAGGCAGATTGATACTCATCGCTATCGAGATAGGAATCAATCTCCGCCGTAAATCCACCTGCGTCTAAAATAGCGCTGTGTGCTTTCATTTCTTCGTAGCTATCAGGAGCGCGACCCAGCAAATGTTTGAAATTCAACTCAATCGCCCGATAGCGCGAACAACTGTCAAAAAAACGAGAACGGTATAATTCTGACTTAGCTACTTGTCGCACAAACTCGCGCACGCTAATCTCACCACCCTTGAGTTGGGACTCAGGAATTGCGAGACGTTCGCTTTCCATTACATACGCATTCCCTAAGACCTGCTTATAGACTGCTCGGATGACGGTTTCTACGTCTTCTGCCGAACACCCTGTCCAGAGTTCGATTGGAGGGGTATCTTCAAAAGCTGCCACTCCTAACCGTGATGCTGGTCCGAAAGCCATTCAACTTACTCCCAGTTAACAACAAATTGTTTGAGATTTTTTGGTTTTTCTGTTGAAATTCACACCAGATGTCACAAAACTTCAGGTTCGTTCCTTTTGTGTTTCCGAATTTTTACAGTGACATACTCCCTTGTAATTCGGGATTCACAAACATTTACCTGAGTTGCTTTTCTGTATCGCAAATTCCCTTTCTCATTTTCGTATGGGATTGAAACGATATTTATTAAAATTTGTAAAATTTTACCTTGTTAAGTAGGTGGGTGGTAAAAATTGTCGTTGAGATCAGGGAGTAGGGAGTAGTGAGAGACGCGATATATCGCGTCTGTACGGGAGTAAGGCTTTGAGACGAATGAACGGTTGCGTTGCGATTTTATACTCAAAATCAAAACAATGAGTAACACTGAACAGTTCCCCTTTACCAGTTTTGATACAAGATTGGGTGAAGCTAGATTTCTTGCCTACATGCTGATTCAGCTTATAAACCAGCAATCAACTGTAACAATTTCTGCATTATTAGATACAGATGCCACAGTTAATGTACTGCCTTATTAATCAAAGCCATCAATTTACTAGCCGCGATGCTCCAGAGGAGCCGCTACGCGATCGCAGAAAAACCCCCAAAAGAAATTATTGATCTAATTAGGACTTGCTGAAAAATAGTAAAGCTATTCCCTATTCTTTTATCAGTATCTTCATATTAAACCCCTATAAATCAACTTTTTTACGCAACCAATTGCGGAAGTTAGGATGATACAAACTGTATCGGATTTCGTGATTTACTTGATGCATTTGTAAAAACTCAAACCAGTTTTCTAAAACTTCTTCGACATCGAATATGTTTATTGTGTCCATATCAGGAGTTGATGGGTTTATTTGGTGAATCCTTTGTAGGATTGAACTTGCTGATATACCTTCATTTTCCGCAGTTGCGAGAATTTGCAATATTTTCATAGCAATATCAGAGAAACCCTCAAATTCACCATCATCTAGATTTTGTAATTGGAAACGAACAATTAATTGCTGGCGAATTTTCTGGAGAAATAATTCGGGACGATTCATCCCCTCAGCACGAATATTAAAAAAGCAAATAGTTTCTGGATAATCTAAAAGATCAAAGAAGAAATCATCCGTGAGCTATTGCAGATGACCCGTAAAAGCTACAACCTTGCATTCGGTGTTACTGCTGCATCTGCGTTGATGACTCTCTTTGGTGTTGGACTGTTATATTTCAACGAAGTGTCTGAAGCTACTCTCACCGCATCCGGTGGAGTATTGACGACCTTAATTAGTGTTCAACATACCGAACAGAAAAAGGGAGAGCTTTGTGAATTGTTAAAGAAACTGTCTGAATAACGTTTGTCAGTGACATTTTTGTCCTCGTCCCCATACGGAACATGGGGATGAGAAGACGAGAAAAATCCACATTTCTAACCAACTACGAACCTACCGGGATTGAGAAGATTATTGGGGTCAAATTGGGATTTAATCGATTGCATTAAACCCCGTGCATTGCCACTATAACCCCAAACGTCTAATTCGCTTTTGACGGAGGGGGGAGCGATTTGCACGGTTAGGTATCCTTGATGGGATTGACTTAATGTCCGGATTTGTTTAACTTGGTCGATATTACGGCATTGAATATTACCGATACCGCTACCGAGGTGAATTCGACCCATTTCGATGTTGGTAAGTAGTTCGATGGCATAGCTGGGTAATATGCCAATTTTAGCCATAATTGCTTCCCCTGTGAGAGGGGTATATATTTCCTGGGGCGATCGCAACCACAATTTGGTTTCTTCTTCCCCTTCATAGGTTTGGTGGTGTAAGTTGAAACTGTCGGCGATATGAATGATTTTCTGGGTTTGTTCCTGGACGCTTTCCCAAATACTTTGAAATCTCACCATAATTCCCAATCCCTGACCTAAACCGAGTTTTGTCACCAATCCCTGACTTAGCAAATCAAATTGGGTCGGTGTCAGGGCGCTGTTACGTATTGTACTGGCTGCTTGGGCGATCGCATCGGTTTCTCCCACTAAAACCACTGTCTTGGAAGCTTCCTGAATTGGATATAACCGTAGTGTCACCTGGGTAATTACCCCTAAACTCCCGTAGGAACCTGTAAATAATTTCATCAGGTCATACCCAGCGACATTTTTGACTACCCGTCCCCCAGCTTTGGCAATTTTTCCATCTGCTCTGACAAAGCTGATTCCTAATACCTGTTCCCGCACACTTCCATAGCGCTGTCGCATGGAACCTGTGTCCCCCGTGGCAATAATTCCACCAATGGTGGCCATTTCTGGATAGAAAGGATCTACGGCAAAAAATTGTCCCGTGGGTTGGAGCAGGGTTTGCAAATCGCTGAATTTCACTCCTGCTTGCAGGGTGACGGTAAAATCACCGACAGCATGTTCTACAACCTGATTTAAACGTTGGGTGCTAATGACTACATCTATTTGGTCGGCGATATTTCCCCAATCCAATTTACTAGCGTTACCACACAATAGTAATCGCCATTTTGCCAATGATGCAGCCTGGATTATTTCCGCCAGTTGTTCGGGAGTTTCTGGGTAAACTACGCAACCAGGTACTTTTTTCGTTACCAATTGGATGCGTTGTTGTTCACTAGCTGCTAGATTTTCCCAAGGTGTCACCCCGGTTGATCCGACTATTGATTCTAAGGTTTGATTTACCAATTTACCTCCAATTTTTTTGTAATTCGTAATTCGTAATAGCCTGCTTCCCGCGTAGCGGGTATTACGTACGCGAAGCGTTGCCGCAGGCTATTAAAAATTACCTAGCCGTTAACCGTTTATAAACGGTGAACAGAGCATTTTCATCCCCCACGTTTCCTGGAAATAAAACTACTGGTAAATTGGGAAATAAAGGATGCTCAGAGGATGTTGTCACCATTGAGACTCCGGCTAAAATTTGCCCTAGCAATCGAGCGGATGTTAGGGCTAACCCGTCGCTGAGAACGTCGTTGGAAGTAATTCCACCTTTACTAATTAAAAAGCCGATATCTCTGGGTAAACCACGAACGAGATCCATGAGTAAACTGGAAACCCGAATCCCAAAGTCTAAACGGGTTTTACTGTCTGCAAAGGTCAATTCTTGGCGACTTGTGTAGACAATGGGGGTTTTCCCTTGTTGATGTATTGTTTGCACTGTTTTTAACACATCCTCCAGGATACTTTCTTCTACTCCACCGTCACCTTCTAGCAGTTTACTGACTTCCACTTCTACCCCAGCAACCCCATCCGCTTGCAGTAATCGTGTTAACTGCTGAGTTGTTTTTTTGACATGGGAACCGACTATTACCGCTCCCGGTTGACCGTTGCGTACGTACTGGGACATTTTTTCGGCTGGAATCGGTTGGGGAGGTAAAGCGGCTAAAGCGGTTAAAATACTGGCTGCACTGCGAAAGAGAAATCTTTTCCCTTGACTTGCTGCGGTTAGAATGTCTTCGGCGAAGCGGTTTAAATCGGCTTGGGTTTCCCCATCGACGACGACACATTGATTGTCATGTAATTCTAACAATTTATCCAAACAACCAGCCCGAATATCTGCCAGTAATAGCCGAGTTACTTCCTCCGCAAGGATGCGTCCTTGGGTTTTTTCTTCTACATACTTAGGCAAGTAACTATACTTGTATCCAAATACGGAATCACGGGCAAATTCGGTTTCATGGACAGGAGTCGGTACACCATTTACGAGCAGATAATGAATACTATCTTTGGTAAACCTTCCGCCTTCAAAAAAGGCTGGAACCAAAAAATGGGCATCAAAACCGCCTAATTCCCATGCGATCGCATCGGTTTCTATGGGGTAATGACCTCGTAAGGTGGAATCGGAACGACTTACAACCAAAAAATCGCTGATATTTTCTGCTTTTAAAGCCGCTTTTAAATTTTGGCAGATTTCCCGCGTTCGCGATGCGGCGTTTTCCGGGGTGAGAGCGCGGGTATTTGTTAATACGAAAAAAATTGGTGCGCGATCGCGTAATCCCATCCGCAGTGTTTCCACGTCCCAATCCATCAGTAGTAAACAACTGTGGACGGTTTGCGAACCTGTCGGATCGTCATCAAGGACAATAATTTTTGGTTGTGCAGTCATCCTGGTTACTCCAATTCCCGCCGACCTTCTAAAGCACGCGCTAGGGTTACTTCGTCAGCGTATTCTAAATCGCCTCCTACAGGTAAACCAAAGGCAATCCGCGTTACTTTCGTAAAGGGCTTCAGTAATTGTCCCACATACAGGGTCGTTGTTTCACCTTCAACGCTGGGACTAATTGCCAAAATTACCTCTTTGAGTTGTTGTTGACTCACCCGTCGTACTAAGGCTTGAATTGTCAACTGTTCTGGTCCAATGCCATCAATGGGGGAAATCACACCCCCCAGGACATGGTATTTACCTTTGTATTCACGGGTTTTCTCTAAGGCAATTACATCACGGGAATCGGCAACCACACAAATTACCCCATTATCGCGGTTCGGATTGCGACAAATTTCACAGACCGGTTCCGATGATAGGTGAAAACAAACCTGACAAAGACCAACTTGTTTTTTTGCTTCCACCAAAGCCCTCGCAAGGGCTTCAATTTCCGCTTCTGGACGTTTAATAATATGCAGTGCTAAACGTTGGGCCGTTTTTGGACCAACTCCCGGTAAGCGCTGCAACTGTTCAATTAATCTGGCTAGTGGACGTGCGTAAACCGTAGGTGTATCTCCAGTATTTTTGTACCTTGCCTATTTTATCGGATTTGGAGTGAATTGGGGAATTTGAATCCTGATATCTACTCCCTTGCAAGTAAGTCGGGAATAGTTCGTGACGGGAGTAGGAAAAAATCACTTTCAAGCTTCCCACATCGCTTGGACGCTTTGAGAACCGTTGTTTTCATTCACGATTGTTGCGATTGCTCCCTTACGACCCTACGGTCGATCCGCTACGCTAAGAAGTGCAATGACGAAAAACTCCAGTTTTGATGATGGACGAGGTTTAACTCATGTCTACCCCCTACTCCCTAATTTACCAGCGAGAAATGGTGACTATTGAATTGACACTCTCCTCTCCCCTACCCTTAGCCGTTCGCGTGAGCGTCTCGCTAGAGAGGGGATTCTGTAATCTACCTCGTCACTTGCTCCAATAGGCTTTCGCCTAAAAGAGTAGCGGTAACGAGTCCTACAGCTTTACTTCAGGGATGTCCTCCCCTAGCTTGTCTTGCAAGATTTAAAATGTTTATTGCTGCATTGTTGCTGTTTCTCAAGGTTTTTCGGCGTATTTCTTATAATCAAGTCAATTTTTACTACTGGAAAAGTATTTCTGGATGAACATGAAAACGATTATCATTATATTCAGCTATGATTGTCTTTAATGTTTTCTGTCACAGGGTTACTGGGGAATGGGGATGTGAAGTGCAATTTTTCCTGTGGAGCAATCATCTTGCCTGGACTGGGGATATTATAACGGGCTTTTCGTCCTGTACGACAAATACATGCAAGTTATGAAAATTTTCGTTCCTTACCCGTTATTAACCCGTTATTCAATTATCTATACTCGAAGGAGAAAATATGACTACTATGACCACAAGCAATGAAAATGAAAATATTATCCCTGATATACCCAAGAGAGGAATGCCTGTAACTATTATTACGGGGTTTTTGGGAAGTGGGAAAACAACCCTTTTAAATCAAATTCTCCAGAATAAACAAGACCTGAAGGTTGCTGTATTGGTGAATGAATTTGGTGATATTAATATTGACAGCCAATTACTGGTATCTACGGATGAGGATATGGTGGAACTCAGTAATGGTTGTATTTGCTGTACTATCAATGAGGGTTTGGTTGACGCTGTTTATCGTGTCCTGGAACGGGATGAGCGTGTCGATTGTATGGTAATTGAAACGACCGGTGTGGCGGATCCGTTACCGATTATTCTCACCTTTTTGGGGACGGAATTACGAGATTTGACCAACATTGATTCGATTCTCACCCTGGTTGATGCAGAAGCTTTTGGTCCCGATCATTTCAATAGTGAAGCTGCTTTAAAGCAAATCACCTATGCAGATATTATTCTTCTCAATAAAACTGATTTGGTCAATCGAGATAAAATTAGTCAGATAGAAGATTTCATCCACAATGTCAAGCTCAATCCGAAAATTCTCCACACTCAATACGGAAAAGTCGCGTTACCTTTAATTCTAGGTGTGGGATTGACTCCAGAGGATTTGTATACCTCTTTACAAAATTCAGAGGAAGACCATCACCACCATCACGATGAACATGAACATCACCATCATCATCACCACCATCATTCCCATCATTCCCATCATTTAGAAAATGACGGCTTTGTTTCCTGTTCATTTCAATTCAATCGACCCTTTGATGTGCATAAGTTTGAACATTTTCTCACTGAAGAAATGCCAAATGACGTATTTCGTGCTAAGGGAATTCTCTGGTTCAGCGACAGCGAATTACGACATATCTTCCAGTTGAGTGGACCGCGTTATCAACTAGATGCTGATGAGTGGAAAACCCAGCCAAAAAATGAAGTCGTTTTTATCGGTAGAAATCTGGATAAAAATAAAATTCACACACTACTTAGCAATTGTTTGCTATGATTAAGAAGTGTTAAGTTGGATAAGAATACAAAATACAGGATACAGGAGCGAAATAAATTTTAAATCTCTCTTGTGACCTGGGATATGTGTTCTATCGAGTAACTAACTGCTGTCGAAACAAAATCATTGATTCATTTAGGAGTTTTGAGGTTTTTGAGGCTATAGATATAGCGAATACGATTCATAGCTTGAGTCTATGATAATTGATTTGTCTACAAACTTGGTCTTAAAAGTTTGAAATATCAGGCAAATTTAGTTAGCTGCTGTTAATAGTTGCTAGCAAATCAACCTGTGCTGAAATTTTTCGGTTGCAGATTGCTTGATTAAATTTAAGACGTTTGCTGACACCTAGTTACAAATAGAGCAAATCTGATTTGTAATTGGGTAATAGCAGGAATAGCAACAGTCCTAAATCAGAATTAATAATTGATTACCCAAACATTACTACGCATTTATCGCCATGACCTTTTCCATTAGTCCAGAACAAACTACTGCGGATCAACTTATCTCCTCTCTTTCGTTGCAACAAAAGCCTCAAGTTACAGAAGCAGAAATGATGCAAGCTGTGAGAACTTTATTGATTGGATTGGGAGAAGACCCGGATCGAGAGGGTTTAAAGGATACACCAAAGCGGGTGATGAAAGCCCTGCAATTTCTGACTAAGGGTTATCATGAATCTTTAGACGAACTGTTGAATGGAGCTGTTTTTACTGAAGATGCCAATGAAATGGTGTTGGTACGGGATATTGATATTTTCAGTTCCTGCGAACATCATATTCTACCAATCATTGGTCGTGCTCATGTTGCCTATATTCCCAATGGTAAAGTGATTGGGTTATCAAAAATTGCTCGTGTGTGTGAAATGTACGCACGACGTTTGCAGGTACAGGAACGTTTGACATTACAAATAGCAGATGCGCTGCAAGGATTATTGAAACCGCAAGGTGTAGCGGTTGTGGTGGAAGCGACCCATATGTGTATGGTGATGCGGGGTGTGCAAAAACCTGGTTCTTGGACTGTGACTAGTGCGATGCGGGGTGTGTTTGCGGAGGATGCAAGGACTCGTGAGGAGTTTATGAATTTGATCCGTCATAGTCCGAGCTTTCACGGTTAATTTTGGGTAGTTTATGGATGGAGAGATGTCCTATTTGCGACATCTCTTGTCTATGTGAGTTAATTCTTGACTGTTGACTGTATATTAAGACATATTAGGACTTACGCACTCGTTAGGAGAAATTAGATGTTTGGGATTGCTACTTTGCAAGAAGCCGTTGCGCAAAGAATTGCAATGACGGTATTAACCTTGTCCTGGGGTAAGTCCTGTATATATAGCTGATTGACTACTCACCACTCCCTACTCCCTATTTACAGGATTGTTGGGGGAAATTTGGCTGGTTGGGTGTAAATTGTTTTCAGGGTTTTGGCAAGTTGGTTGTTGTTGACGTGTAAACCTTCGTAGAAAAAGAAAACTTCTCCGTTGATGCCTCGACTGCGATTATAGGCGATCGCATTACGTAAATAATCAGGATTTATTGTGTAGTCGCCGATTTTGATTAATATACCTGGTGCCAAGCGGGATAAATGGCCTTTTTTGCCGTAATCCCAAACTAAACTATTGATTATGCCTTGATAGCTGCGAAAATCTCGGCGATAGACTTGGGGATGGATAAAATCGACTAATCCCCGCTCTAACCAGGTGGTAATGTCTTGTAAATATTCTTGTAGTGCCCAGCCGGGAATGCTGGGAGCCATTGATACTATGAGGTGAGGATTAATGGCTTTGATTTGCTGGTAGAGTTGGGCCAGGAAATCTGTCAAAATATCTGCACGCCATTGTAACCAGCGTTTATTCTTGGGGTTGACTGGGGGAGGACAGCCAAATTCTTGTTGATAGCGATCGCATGTATATTGATCGTAGCCTCCTTCACTGGGGAAAGCGGGTAAGCGGTCATCTCCTTGAATCCCATCAACATCGTAATTTCTGACTACTTCTAGTATCATTTCTAACATAAAGTTTTGGACTTGGGGATGGAGGGCGTTCATCCATTCAAAGCCGTTTTTGCTGAGGAGATTGCCTTGTCTGTTCCGTCCCGACCACTCCGGGTGGCATTGGAGTAATTTGCCACCGTTGGATTTGTAGGAACTGGCGAATCCGTATTCAAACCAGGGTATTACCTTGAGTTCAAATTGGTGGGCTGCGGTAATTACTTCAGCGAGGATGTCGCGATTTTGACTGATGGGTTGGGGTGTAGTTCCGAGAGCTGTTGCGAGGACTCGACTGGGAAACAGGGTTGCAGCTTGTTTCCAAACTACGGGAAATACGACATTAAAACCAATTTCTGCCAGAAAATCCATTGCTGTCATGATTGTATCTGGTGATTGGAAAACGGTGCTGTCGGTTGTTGTTAACCAGACACCACGAAGTTCTGTTTGACTCATTGGCTTGTGTTTACTTGGGATTTGGAGATTGGCAAAAATCTGACTGGAGATAGAGTGGGGGAACAAGATTTTTTTCTCTTCAGGGGATGTGTCGTTAATCGGGGTGGGAATATACTATGGGACTATAGTAGCGAATAAAACAGAAGATTTTTACGCAAATAGGAAAGTCGATATATGTCTGAATTATTGCAAGCAGTACTCGAAAGCGATGAAAAAAAAGACTTGCGGATTTTAATGAGTGTTCTGCGTCAATCGGAGAAAAAATACTTACTGCGTAACGATATTTTAAATTTATATGGTGATTATTGCCAAGCCAATCAAATTTCTCCAGCTTGCTTACAATCGTCTAATTTAGGTAAATTAATTTACTATACCCAGGAAATAATTCAGGAGGATACAAGTTTTTGTTTTATTATTCGTCCCCAGATAGCCAGTCAAGAAATCTGTCGGCTAAACGACGATTTAAGCTGGGATGAAATGAGTGTGCAGGAACTATTAGATTTACGCGATCGCTTGGTCAATCGTTATCATCCTACGGACGGTGATTTGTTTGAGATAGACTTTGGCCCATTCTACGACTATTCTCCCATAATTCGTGACCCGAAGAATATTGGTAAAGGGGTACAGTTTTTGAATCGCTACCTTTCTAGTAAGTTATTTGCCGATCCGAAACAATGGTTGGAAAGCCTGTTGAACTTTCTCCGGGTGCATAGTTACGCAGGTAATCAGTTACTAATCAATCCCCGGATTCAGTCACAGCAGGAATTATCCACACAGGTGAAAAAAGCGATCGCATTTTTCAGCAATTATCCTGATGATAAACCCTATGAAAGTTTCCAGTATGAATTGCAAAGTATGGGTTTTGAACCGGGGTGGGGAAATACAACCGCAAGGGTGAGAGAAACCCTGGAAATGTTGGATGAGTTATTGGATTCCCCTGCTCCCCAAACCTTGGAAGCGTTTATTTCTCGGATTCCCATGATTTTTAAGATTGTCCTGGTATCCCCTCATGGTTGGTTTGGTCAGGAAGGGGTGTTAGGTCGTCCAGATACGGGGGGACAGGTGGTGTATGTCCTCGACCAAGCAAAAAATTTAGATAAACAACTCAAAGAAGATGCAATTTTAGCTGGTTTGGAAGGGTTGAATATTGAAACAAAGGTGATTATTTTAACACGGTTGATTCCGAATAGTGATGGAACCCGTTGTAATGAGAGATTGGAGAAGGTACATGGAAGTGATAATGCTTGGATATTGCGTGTACCCCTACGGGAATTTAATCCCAATATGACTCAAAACTGGATTTCTCGATTTGAATTTTGGCCCTATTTAGAGACTTTTGCCCTGGATGCAGAACGGGAGTTATGGACAGAATTGCATGGTCGTCCAGATTTAATTGTGGGTAATTATTCCGATGGTAACTTGGTGGCATTTTTGTTAGCAAGGCGGATGAAAGTTACCCAGTGTAATATTGCCCATGCCTTAGAAAAATCGAAATATCTCTTTAGTAATTTGTACTGGCAGGATTTGGAAGATAAATATCATTTTTCCCTACAATTTACTGCCGATTTACTGACCATGAATGCTGCTAATTTTATTATTAGTAGCACCTATCAAGAAATTGTGGGAACAAACGATAGTGTGGGTCAGTATGAATCCTACAAATGTTTTACCATGCCAGATTTATATCATGTTGTCAACGGCATTGAATTATTTAGTCCTAAGTTTAACGTAGTTCCCCCCGGAGTTAATGAAGGATATTATTTCCCCTACACACGATACGAAGAAAGGGTAAAAAATGAATGCGATCGCATTGCTGAAATGTTGTTTATCCTGGATGATCCATCACACATTTTTGGTCACTTAGATAATCCCCAAAAAATTCCCCTATTCTCAATGGCAAGGTTAGACCGGATTAAGAACCTCACTGGTTTAGCGGAAATATTTGGTAAAAGTTCAGAACTGCAAGAACATTGTAATTTGATTTTAGTAGCTGGCAAATTACGGGTTGAAGAATCAGGAGACGCGGAAGAAAGAGAAGAAATTGTCAAGCTATATCGCATCATCGAAGAATATCAACTCCAAGGCAAAATTCGCTGGTTAGGAGTACGTTTATCAAAAGCTGATTCGGGAGAAATATATCGAGTCATTGCTGACCATCGGGGTATATTTGTCCAACCAGCTTTATTTGAAGCCTTTGGTTTAACAATTTTAGAAGCCATGATTTCCGGTTTACCAACATTTGCCACCCAATTTGGTGGTCCTTTGGAAATTATTCAAGATGGGAAAAACGGCTTTTATATTAATCCTACAAACCACGAAGAAACTGCCCATAAAATAGTAAAATTTATCCAGGAATGCCAAAATAACCCTGATAAATGGTTAGAAATTTCCACAAATGCCATCGAACGAGTTTATAGCACCTACACCTGGAAAATCCATACCACAAAATTACTATCCCTATCCAGAATTTATGGCTTCTGGAATTTTATTTCGCGTGAGAATCGAGAAGACCTATTACGGTATATTGAATCGCTGTTTTATTTGATGTATAAACCCAGAGCGCAACAATTATTAGAACAGCATAAATATCGATAGGTCAGTCCCGACTTTGACAGGACTTATACTAAAATCAAAGGAAAAATCCCTCCCCATTTTCGTTCTTCTTCTCATGTCACCGACCCGAAAAACCCACGGAGAAGCAAGCTACGGGGAGGAGATTAGGGTGTGAGGTCAATTTAATATGAAGACGCAGAGAAAGAACCCCACCCTAACCCTCCTCGAAATCGGGGAGGAGACTGAATTTCTCCCTCTCCGTAGGTGAAGGAGTGGGTTCAAATTATGTGCAACTTTACATTAAATTGTTACGAGGTAATTCTATGCAATTCCTTGAATAATTTGTATTAACCTAGATTTATCAAGAGTTGGTAGTAAGCGTTGAATAACGGGTTTATTTCCCAACCACTCCCTACTCCCTACTCCCTACTCTCTACTTAGTTTATTTCCCAACTACTCCCTACTCCCTACTTAGATATGACAATTGCTGAATCACCACCACTCAATCTAGAGAAATTTCTGGACTTACCAGAAACCGAACCCGCATCTGAATACTTTAACGGAAAAATCCAACAAAAACCAATGCCCCAGGGTGAACATAGTTTAATCCAAACAACTTTTTGCGAAGTCATCAACGGTATCGCGAAAAGTCCGAAAATAGCGATCGCATTTCCAGAGCTACGGTGTACATTTGATGGTCAATCCCTGGTTCCAGATGTCAGTGTATTTCGTTGGTCGAGAATTCCCCGAGAAAGTACTGGAAGGGTAAGTAATCGGTTTGAGATTCCCCCTGATTGGGTAATTGAGATTTTATCCCCTAATCAGAATACAACCAAAGTCTTAACCAGGATATTTCATTGTTTAAAAAATGGAACGGAATTAGGATGGTTAATAGACTCGGAAAATGACAGCATTTTTGGTGTTTTCCCTGGTCAACGTTTGGAACTATACACAGGAAATAGCTGTTTACCGGTTTTAGAAGGTATTGAAGTTGAATTAACTGTTGAACAGGTTTTTGGTTGGTTGAGTTTGTAACATTTAGCTGGGTGGGAAAAATTATTATAGAGTCAAATTTGCATTCCTGTATCCTATCGAGGGTATTCCATATCCTGTATCCTATCTTCTAGATTCGGAAATAATACCAATTTTAGTTTTAGTAGTGAAAAATAGCGTGCTGTTGACTGATGACTGTTAACCGTCAACCGTCAACAACCCCACATCTAAGATTTTACAAATCATTTAGGACTGCGATAGATTTTGGGAGTTAATGCTCTGTAAGGTTTTTTCAATCCATATAATATGTGTAGCCGATTTACCGCAAGGTAATCTAAAATCTAAAATCTAAAATTGTCGTGTGGTCAAAAACGTGTCTAGGGAAGTAATTGGAATTGATTTAGGGGGAACGGGAATTAAATTGGGAAGGGTAGGAACTGATGGTAGTTTAATTAAAACCATATCTGTACCAACTCCTCAACCTGCGAATCCGGAAGATGTGTTTGCGACAATTGTAGAGGCGATCGCATTTCTCGATCCAGATGGTATTAGTACAGCTATCGGGGTGGGATTACCTGGTCCAACGGATGCAAGGGGTAGAATTGCCAAGGTATCAATTAATTTACCTGGATGGGTGGATGTACCGTTGGCTGATTGGTTGGAGGAAAAGTTCCACAAACCGACAATTATTGCTAATGATGCGAATTGTGCTGGATTAGGTGAAGCTTGGTTGGGTGCTGGTCGGAATTTCCCCAATTTTATTTTACTCACATTGGGTACGGGTGTCGGTGGAGCAATTATTTTCAATGGTGAGTTATTTAGCGGTCACTATGGTGCTGCTGGTGAATTGGGTTTAATTACTTTGTATCCAGATGGTCCTACCTGTAATAGCGGTAATAATGGTTCCTTGGAACAGTTTGTCTCTATTCGAGCTATTCGCCGACGAACGGGGTTAGAACCTGTGGAATTAGGCGTTTTAGCTGCTAATGGAGATACCCGTGCTGTAGAATTTTGGCAGGAATACGGACGAAATTTAGGTATTGGTATTAGCAGTTTAGTTTACGTATTAACACCGGATGCCGTCATTCTTGGTGGAGGTGTCAGTGGTAGCGCCAAGTTTTTTTTACCCGCTACCCGTGCAGAGGTAGAACGTCGGGTACTATCCACATCACGGGAAAATCTGCAAATTATCCCCGCTCAACTCGGTAATCAGGCTGGTATCGTTGGAGCTGCGAAAATTGCTCTGGAGTTGAAGTGATTAATTTGACTCTGAGTTCTCATTTCCTATTTTTTGGTGAGGGAATAGGGAGTCGGGAGTAGTTGGGAAATAAACTGGTGAGGGAATAGGGAGTCGGGAGTACAGTACAAAATAACTATTTTATTTGGTTGTGTCTAAAGCTTAAAACTGTTCCTGTACAGACGGACATGTCGCGTTTGTATCTACTCCCTATTCCCAATTCCCTACTCCCCCGATCTAAAACCGATACCCACTGATGGATTCAATATGCTTTACAACCAATTCATAGGATTCGGGGTTACTGACTGGACTGATAATGATGGGGATGGAACTATCCGGTAGCCAGAATGTGATTCTACCATTGGGTTCGCGACAAAATGATTTGATACTGGCAAGATTAATAATATATTCGTTGCGTTCGTAGTTAATTTTGATCCAATAGGGATTGGCTTGGTGATGAGGGAGTGGTTGAATATCTGCCACGTTTGGGAATAATGTACTAATAATGGGGATTAGGGGTTCCCGATTGCGATTTGCGATCGCAAAACCCTATGATTGTGGATTATAAATCCTCGTCAGCAAGTTGACACCGAAAATAACTTAACGTAAATTCGACGGCGATCGCAACATGTTTCTGGTGATGAATTTTTGTGAATCTTTTCTCCAATCTTGATATTGATCACAGGAAGGAGACAGAATACAGGATACAAAATAACCGACAAATAAATTACCTCGCATCCTGAACAAAGTGAAGGGTTGGGAATGAGAATCAGAATACAGCAAGCCCTACATACCCTATACACAGTCTGGATTTTGACCACAACTATGCTTTTACACGCTCAATAAGTGAGCTTTTGGTTTAGATGGTTAATGCTTAGAATTCAAATGTCATCAGTCAGCTGTCAACCAACCGAAAGAGAAACATATCGGTGTAAAAAATATAAAAGCAAACATCACAGTTATTCTGTATCCAAATACTCTGCATTCCACTTTCTGTCATCCCCCAATCTCCTCTTTCTATAGCACTTCTGCGGGGGTTGGTTGGTTGACTCCTGGATGACATTTGCTAATGGCTGCTTGCAAAAATCCTTTGAACAGAGGATGGGGTACATTGGGACGGGATTGGAATTCTGGGTGGAATTGACAAGCAAGGAAAAATGGGTGCTTCGGTAATTCGATGATTTCGACTAAGCGTCCATCCAGGGAAGTACCACTGATTAAATATCCTGAATCCAAAAACAGGTTTCTGTACCCATTATTAAACTCGTAGCGGTGACGATGACGCTCGCTAATCAAATCCTGTTGATATAGGCGATGGGCTAAACTATTAGGTAGCAAATTACACGGATATAAGCCCAAGCGCATGGTTCCGCCTAAATCCACCACGTCTTCCTGTTCCGGCAATAGATGAATCACAGGATTCGGGGAATTCGGGTCAAATTCGGCACTATTCGCGTTTTTTAAACCTGCCACATTCCGTGCCCATTCAATTACGGAACATTGCATACCCAAACATAGACCTAAAAAGGGAATTTGCTGTTCGCGGGCATACTGAATCGCGGCAATTTTACCATCAATCCCCCGTATGCCAAACCCACCGGGGACCACAATCCCATCAACACCAGCAAGGTAATTTTCCACAGGTTCGGTTTCCAGTTTTTCCGAATTGATCCATCGCAATCGTAAATCACCATAGGTAGCCAAAGCTGCATGACGCAGAGCCTCCACCACCGAAATATAGGCATCATTTAAACGGACATATTTACCAACAATGGCAATTTCAATGGGATATTTGGGACTATACAGCCTTTCTACTAACTCTCGCCACTGTAACAAATTCGGGATGCGCTGTTCCATTTGTAACAACTCCAGGGCCTGTTGTGCCAATCCTTCCCGTTCCAAAATTAACGGTACTTCGTAGATACTGTTGGCATCGGGTGCGGGGATAACACATTCAAAGGGAACATCACAAAACTCAGATAACTTTTCCTTAATACCAGGGGGTAGGGGGCGATCGCAGCGACAAACTAAAATATCTGGTTGAATGCCAATGGAACGTAATTCCTTCACGGAGTGCTGGGTGGGTTTGGTTTTCATTTCCCCAGCCGAAGTAATCCAAGGAACCAGAGTCACGTGCATATACAGGACATTTTGCCGTCCCACTTCCTTGCGAAACTGGCGAATTGCTTCCATAAAAGGCAAGGATTCAATATCTCCAACCGTACCCCCAATCTCCGTTATCACCACATCGGGATTAGTATCTTTAGCAACCCGAATAATCCTGTCTTTGATTTCGTTGGTAATATGGGGAATAACTTGTACCGTACCCCCCTCATAATCACCACGACGTTCGCGGTTAATTACCGCTTGGTAAACCGAACCAGTGGTAACGCTATTGAGACGAGACATGGGTGTATCGGTGAAGCGCTCATAGTGTCCCAGATCTAAATCAGTTTCGGCTCCATCCTGGGTGACAAACACCTCGCCATGTTGAAACGGACTCATGGTTCCCGGATCAACGTTAATATACGGATCAAGCTTGAGGATCGAGACTGAGTAATCTCGAGATTTGAGCAAGCGTCCCAAACTTGCTGCGACGATACCTTTACCGATGCTAGAAACAACGCCACCGGTGACAAATACGAACTTAGTCATACTTTTTTGAATTTCTTGCAACCTCTGAAATTACACCCCGTCATTGTGCCACAGTAATCTACAGTCGTAATCATTAATTTATTGGTATTGTGGCGTGAGAATAGCATTTGGTTTAGTATTCATTAGCTCGATAATTACTCCTTCAATTGTTTTGGCCCAACAACAACCCCTGAAAGTGGTTTATCCTCCTGCCAATCACCAAACCAGTGCGGATAGAATCTTTTTCATTGGTAGTGCCCCGTCAACCGGAAAAGTTTTCATAAATGGCCAACCCATTAACCGCAGTCCGTCGGGGAACTTTGCTCCCAGTTTACCATTACAATTAGGTGAAAACCGATTTGTAGTGCGCTACGAAGACCAAGAATTAACTATTCAGGTGACACGTACCGCGACTCAACCAGAAGTACCCCAAGGATTGGCTTTTGGTAAAGATTCCCTAGTTCCCAAGGTGGATATAGCTCGGATGACAGGAGAACCAATCTGTTTCAGTGCTATTGCCCCACCTAATGCCAAGGTTAGCGTTAAACTTGCCGATCAAACTATCAATCTTGTTTCTCAGCCAAAACAGTCATTGTTACCCAGCAACTTAGCAGCCCTAACGGGACGTAACCAACCCGAAGCCCAAGCTACAGCTGGTTTCTATGCTGGATGTATCAGTTTTAACTCGATGGGGGATCTTGGACAACCCCAATATCAACTAACCCTCAACGGTAAAACCCTGACCCAAGCGGCTGGGGGCAAAGTACAAATTCTGTCACCTCATCAGTTGCAAGTCGCGGAAATTACAGTGGCAGCTGGTGTGGCTCGCACTGGTCCAAGCACAGATTATTCTCGCTTGACCCCTTTACCTCAAGGAACTCAAGCGGCAATCACAGGCAAAGAGGGAATTTGGTATCGCCTCGATTATGGTGGTTGGATCAATAGTCAAGAGACCCGTATTATACCAGTTACCGTGCCACCCCGCACCATAATTCGTAGTGTCGGCTACCGTCAAGGTGCTAACACCACCGAATTGCGTTTCCCCCTACAAATAGCTGTTCCTGTAAGTATCCAGCAAGGAAGTAATACTCTCACCCTGACTCTCCACAATACCACCGCTCAAACTGATATTATTCGTACCGATGATGACCCGATTATCGAGCGAGTCGATTGGCAACAAATTACTCCCCAAACCGTTCAATATCAGATCAATCTCAAAACTAAACAACAATGGGGCTATCAATTCCAATACGAGGGTACAACATTGGTGTTGAGTTTGCGCCATCCTCCCCGACTAGCGAAAAATCGTCGTCGTCCCCTGGAAGGGGTGAAAATTCTTCTTGACCCTGGTCACGGTGGTCGAGAATTAGGTGCAGTTGGACCAACTGAAGTCCCAGAAAAGGAAGTTAACTTGATTGTTTCTCAACTGCTGCGGGATGAATTAACTAAACGCGGTGCAAATGTGGTCATGACCCGTACAGACGACCGGGAAGTTTCCCTACCGGAACGACAAGCAATCATCAATCGGGAACTACCGACTATTGCTCTTTCAGTCCATTACAATTCCCTTCCCGATAATGGTGATGCGGAAAACACCCAAGGTGTAGGTATGTTTTGGTATCATAGTCAAGCCCACCATCTTTCCGTATTTTTGCACAACTATTTAGTAAAGAAATTAAACCGTCCTTCCTACGGAGTATTTTGGAATAATCTGGCCTTAACCCGTCCCCACAGCGCTCCGTCAGTGTTACTGGAATTAGGTTTCATGAGTAATCCCCGTGAATTTGAATGGATTACCGACCCAAAATCTCAAGCTAAATTAGCACGGACTCTAGCGGAGGGAATTACGGAATGGTTGAAGATGCATTCAGCTAAATGATTAGCGATCGCATATAGCGGTTGACAGTTCACTGTTGACTGTTAACCGCAGATAAAGTAACCTTAACGAAGTTCCTCCATCCTCCATGTACATATTACATAGCACTCCACAGGAAATTAGGTAGGTAGAAACAGCCTTACCGCAGCCTATTACATTACGTAGCTGACTTCCCGCTACGCGGGTATTACAAATTACGTGGACGCGTAGCGGCTTGCCGAAGGCTGTTACGTACGCAAAGCGTTGCCGCAGGCTATTACGTAGCTTGCTTCCCGCGTAGCGGGTATTACGTAGACGCGAAGCAACTTGCCGTAGGCTATTACGAATTACTTCAACTCCCTTCCTGATAACCACCTGCGTACTTAATTACACTCATTGTACGGTAGCGTGAATGGTTTCCGTTAGCAACCCCGGTTACTCTAAAAGCCGGATTAAAGATATTTACCCGGTGGCCACGATTGGGTACACCATCATCAATAATTAATTGCATGATAATATCTTGAGCCTGATTTGGTCCGTAGGCGATATTTTCCGCCGCAGTTTGTTGCCATTTTCCATAGCGATTCATCCGGGTAAATGGGGTACTACCATCGCTACCCCTGTGACCAATCGTACCCTTTGGTCCCTGGTCTCGAACATGGTCACGAGCAGCACGGGACATCCCCGTAGAGAGACGTAACTGTCCTGCCGATCGAACTGACCTTAAAAATGCGATCGCTTCATCAACCGCTTTGACTCCTTCCTGGGTTTGAAGAAAGGTATTGTGATTAATTTGCACCCGATTTCCCCGAAATTTCCGCCGATAATTTTCTAAAATGGGAATGTAGGATTGGGGGTTTGCACGAACTTTGTTCATTTCCGCAACCACTTGTCGATCCAGTTGGGAGATATCCCCCGTTTGTGCGATTACCTGGGAGTTATTTTTGCTTCCCAAGAATACTTGAAGTGTCTCACCGAAAAGAGCAAATGCACTACTAACCAAGATTAACGGCAGGAATAAACTGATTTTGCGCATTTTTTATACCTTAGAGAATACTGACTATGTTTCCAGTCTAAGGATATAGATGCAAAAAATGCTACAAAAGTTCATGGAGGCAGTCAGGTTTCTTTGAGATTACCTAGTAGTCTGTGTCATTAGTTCTGAGGGGTTTGTAGTAGTGTCTCTAGCCTCGAAAAAGCTTTATGATAAAGGCACTAAAGCGCTACTACGTGCCTTTTTTAACCCATTAAAATTAATGGTACAGACCACTCTCCATGTCATTAATTTTCATGGGTAAGGAAAGGTTAGTAGTTACGAATTACGTAGCTTGCTTCCCGTGTAGCGGGTATTACGCATTACGAATTATCATCAGAAGTGATAAGAAAAACCAACAGAAAGAACCGGATATACTCCCATACCCTTTAAATCTTCTTCAATAGCTTTTTCTTCAGCTTTGGTATCAGCTAAAATTTGGTCGCGTAATCCTTCATTTCCAATTTGGGGGGTTAATTCCACATTGGGAGCACCGGGGAACATCACACCTAAATTCATGGATAATCCCCATTTATCACCATATTTAACAGGTTTTTGCCAACCAATTCCCAGGTAGGGAGCTATTTTATTGGGAAAGGATACTTTTCCTTTGACTGCGGTAATATCATCATGGGTATAGTGATTGCCATTATATGTAAAATACCCATCGTCACCGAGTTTGAGATTAGCGTCACTATTGACATGATTATTATGGAAAACAAAACCACTGGTGATATAGAATCCAGAATTTTTCCAGGGACGATAATCCATCAAAGTGGAAACATTAAATAGGTTTAAATTGGAATCGTAGGAAAGATAATTGTGAGGTTTTTCATGACCATCATGGTCTGGATGGTCGTCATGTTTATCATCACCTTTATCGTTTTTATATTCTCCTAAACCCAGACTTCCCATATGTACACCGACGCGAGCGTCAAATTGATGATTCAGTCGTTTCTTTGCAGAAAATCCGGCTCCTAGAGTACCTATTTCCGGTGTAATTGACCATTTTTTTACATCTTGATATTCTGTTTCTTGTAATACAAACTTTTCTGTATCTTCCAAAGATGCGGAAATTCCTGGAAAACTCTTATCTCCTAAAATTGGAATTACTCGTAATTTTTGTGCTTTTTTGATGTGGTGTTGGTCAACTGGTTTGACTTGGAATTGTTGTTGTTTGTACTCATATTCATTCCTGGGGTAGTTTTCCTGATATTTCTCTTGATAATGGGTAGGTTGGGTTTCGACTGATTGTTGATATTTTGTTTCTGGGGTTGTATTTTGTGGATGATGTTCTGATTGTTGATATTTTGATTCTGGTGGTGTTAGAGGTGAATTATAATCGGATTTTTGATATTGACGTTCAGGTGGTATGGTTGGTAAATTTTCTGGAGCAGGAACAGGAATATTTTGAGCAGTTTGTAAATGTAAATCAGCCGCACGATAGGAAATTTGCACTGGTTGATGATTACGTTTTTGGGCAATATCATAGACAGAACTAAAGGTGCGATCGCTAGATGGTGATGATGTCGATTGAGGTGTTCTTGCTGTAAATCCGATGGGATATTTAGCTGTTTGCCGATACCTGAGTTTGGCGTTCCAATTTTGATTTGATGTCGGTGGTTCGATAGTCTTTGCTGTTGCTTTTTTCGTGACAGAATCAGCAAGTAAACCTGTTGCAGTTAACCCTAGAATTGATAGGCAAACTCGAACTTTGTTCATGGTATAAAAATCCGTGAAGTGAAATCAAAAATAAAATTTGCAAGAATTATCCTAATTTACCCTGGTATGATTTAGAACCTACCACTTATTCGTTATGACCCCTATTTCTCACAAACCCCTCATACCGTTTTACTTTGGAGTTGATACCTGACGAGGAGCAGGGGAAGAAAATGTATCAAAATTTGAGCGAAATGTTATTACTTGTGAGAAATCGAGGATTGACATCTCAAGTGTAGAGAACTTGGATAGTAGGAAGTAGTAAGTAGTAGGGAGATTAATCTGTTCATTAATACTTACTAATTGGGGTGAATACAGGATAATCCCTACTACTTATTCGCTAAAAAAGTACATTCTCTGTGAATTTTTACCAATCAGAAAATGTACCATTAAATTATGCTCTGTTTATCATCCCAATCGTCAGTCATCCACTCTGAAAAATCAGGATAACTCCCAGTTATATCCTTGATAATTAATAACAAGAAAAAACTAACTATTAATTATCAATAATTAAGGCTGCATAGTTCGTATCATTGATTACATACTCCTAGGTTTTTTCGATTATTTAAGCATATAATCAAGTTAATTTGGTGATACACATTGGTCAATAAATCATGGCTAATACAAATTAATAACCGAATCAAATCGAAGTGCTTGATGCTTTTTAATATATCCTATAACTTTCTAGCCTATAGCCAGGATAATTTAATTTTGAGAAAACTTTATTAATCTGATAATATTCAATAATTTTTGCTAGATTATCGGGAAAATGTTGCAGATGAACTGCACTCTTTTAATTATACAATCACGGAAAAGTGTAACAGTTTGTTAAGTATAGCAACGTTTATTTATTTTGAAACGCTTTCACTACATTTATGTGTAACTTCAGAATAAAGTGGTATAAAAACTAATAAAAAAATAAATACATCAAATTTACTGCTTCAAAAAATTTTTTTACCAATATCTATTGGACAAGATTTATCAGATACAATCTACCTGTAATTATGCTCGATTACTGTATAATAGCGGATACCTATAAATCGGTTTTACCCTCTCCGATTTAGCCAAATTATTCCCACATAACCTATCCTCAATGCTAAATCTAGAGTCCGCAGATGCCATATCTATTGCCACATTAGTACGTCAAAGCAAAGTCAGTGCTGTTGAAGTTATTCAAGCAACCCTTAAACAAATTGCAGCATACGATAGTCAAATTAATTGTTTTACCCATATTACTGTGGACTCAGCTTTAGCTGATGCAAGACGAATTGATACAGAAGTAGCTTTAGGTAATCAACCAGGGTTACTTGCTGGTGTTCCCTTTGCGGTGAAAAATCTCTTTGATATTACCGGTGTCACCACTTTAGCAGGTGCGAAAATCAACGCGGACAATCCTCCCGCAAGTCAAGATGCAACGGCTATTTCCAAACTGAAACAAGCAGGTGCAATCTTGGTCGGTGCTTTAAATATGGATGAGTATGCCTACGGATTTGTCACTGAAAATTCCCACTATGGTACAACCCGGAACCCCCACGACCGACGACGGATTGCTGGTGGTTCTTCCGGGGGTTCTGCTGCTGCGATCGCTGGGGGTTTGGTTCCCCTCACCCTCGGTTCGGATACAAATGGTTCTATCCGAGTTCCCGCAGCTTTGTGTGGTGTATTCGGTTTGAAACCGACCTACGGGAGATTATCTAGAGCCGGTGTAGCTTTATTTTCTAGTAGTCTTGACCATATTGGTCCCCTTACCCGTTCCGTGAGGGATATGGCGATCGCATTCGATATTTTACAAGGTTTTGATGCCAAAGACCCGGTTTGTACCCCCAAAGAACCCTGTCAAACGAGGGATTTAGTGGAACATCCTGACCTAACAGGAATCAGAATGGCGATCGCGGATGATTATTTTCAAAAAAAAGCCGAACCACAAGCTTTAATCGCAGTGGAAACAGTGGCTCAAGCCCTCAATATCCAAACATATATTACCATTCCCGAAGCCGAACGAGCGCGAGCAGCCGCATTTATAATTACTGCGAGTGAAGGTGCGAATTTGCATCTGAATAAATTACGCGATCGCCCTCAAGATTTTGACCCCGCAACCCGCGATCGCTTTTTGGCTGGAGCCTTGATTCCCAGTAATTGGTATATTCAAGCACAGCAATTCCGGCGATGGTATCGGGAACAAGTGCGGGAGGTATTTAGGAAGGTAGATATAATTATTGCACCCACTACACCTGTGACTGCACCTTTAATTGGTCAACAAACAATGGTACTAGATGGGGAAGAAATTTTCGTCCGTCCCTACTTAGGACAATTTACCCAACCTTTATCATTTATTGGTTTACCCGTATTGTCAGTACCAATTCAGCGTCCAGGAGAATTACCTTTAGGAGTACAGCTAATCGCTGCACCCTATGAGGAAGGCAAAATTCTCCAGGTTGCAGCAGTTTTAGAAAAAATGGGAATTATTTCTGCTCCTGTGGTGAGGAATTAGGTTTAAAATTATTTTGAGAAAGAATATTTCGTTTCAGTTTGAGTTCCCGACAAATTTCTTTTCCTGACCTCCCTTCAAAATCCCATTCATAATATGCCACCTTTAAATCCTCAAACCCATCAGCAGACACAAGGTAACATCCCCCCATTTCCACCCACACCAACTTCTTCCAATTTATCCCCAGCAAATACTTTACCAAGGTGGTTATGGCGGTGGATCGGGATACTGATGATTGGGGGTGGGGGAATAGGTGGATTATTCTTAATTTTGACAGTCAATTCTGGAACTCCCAACATCAGAGAAATCGGAGAAATACCCGTTAACTTAGTCACAGTCACAACAGCAAAAATAGAAGAAAGTACGGAATTTATCGGGAACTTAGAAGTAGGGCGATCGCAAATTATCAAACCACCTACACCAGGAATTGTCACTCAAGTTTTTGTTCAACCTGGAGAGCAAATTCGTAAAGGGACACCCATGTTTCAAATAAATCCCCAAGGTTTAGTTAACTTTGCCTCTTCCCCTCAGAAAAATAACCCCTCCGTGGTAAATTCCAATTCTAATTTTGGCAATCAACTAGCAACCATCAGTGTTTTAGAAGCAGAACAAGCATCCCGTCGTGCAGATGTGAACTTTTATCAACGCGAATTCGACAAGTATACAAAGTTAGTCGCTCAAGGAGAGGTTTCCGGAGACATCCGCGACAATTTTCTCCGCAAACTCAAAACTGCTCAAACCAAATTAGCTCAAGTCGAGTCCAAAATACAAAATCAAAAGCACAACCGCAAACAAAACCCAAATCCGGAGAATTCCCCTCCACCAGCTTACCAGATTAAAGCACCCTTCACCGGAAATCTGACCTCCCTGCAAATTAAAGTCGGTGATATTATCAACCGTGATGACCAATTAGCGACCCTGACACAAACCAGTCCCCTAGAACTGCAAATTTATGTACCAGCAAATCGACAGGAGCAACTTCGACCAGGGATGACCATCCAAATCCTCAACGACCAAGGAAAACCAGTGGGAACCAGTCGGGTAGTTACCATTGCTAACCATCAGAAAAATTCCCAGGAATCGATTTTAGTCACAGCAATCTATCAAAACTCCTCCGCAGAACTAGAAGCACCCAACTTTATCCGTACCCGGATAGTCTGGAAATCCTACCCAGGAGTACTTATTCCCCGCAACGCTGTGAACGCGATCGCCAAAGAACCATTTGTCTACGTCAGCGAGTCCCAACCACCAAACCGATTGGTCGCTCGACAAAGAAAAGTTAAACTCGGTTCCCTCCAAGGTGATAACTATCAAATTCAGGATGGACTACAACCGGGAGAAAAAGTAATTGTTTCCAATCTTGCTAGACTACGGGATGGTGAACCAATTTCGATTGTCAAAGGGAATGGGGAGTAGGGAGTAGGTAATACGGTTTCGATCAGAAAATTCATAAACCCCAAATAATCGTTTCACAATACTTCATTCGCTCGATTGTTTATTCAACATCGGCTGCATTCGCAGTACAGTCCCACCTTGATGACTATCCGCTCAAACCACACTGATACAATTTTGGTGGGAATGATTGTAATCTGTGACTGTACAACGAATTCCTTTTCCATCCATTGCAATTACTTCTCCCTTTGTTGTTTCTAGGGAAGATGATGCCCAACTATTGAATAAATCTGTTAATGGTTGAAA
>CALJJQ010000079.1 GCA_937973965.1 uncultured Calothrix sp.
CCACAATGCGGCAATAAACATAAAAAATAGAGCCGAGGGGCATCCGGTTCTTAAAGCTCATCGAGTATCCGAAGCGATAGCTGGATTTGGTGAGAAGCCTACACTGTATGCGATCGCGCTTCTTGTAGGAGTATGTCACTAAGTTGAAGGCTCCGCCTTCATTCACGAGGTAGGAACCTCGCAGACCCTGCTCCCACGCGGAGCATGGGAGCGAGGGGATACTTAATCTAGTGACCATGCTCAGTGGGGAAACACTTTGAATTTTCATGATGATTTGGATTCGGACACTGGTAAATCCCTGGTTTCCCGTTGAGCGATCGCGGGAGTTTTTCTCTCGTTGCTGACTAGGGGTGACAATAGTTTAATCAACCAGTTGTTAAAGCCGTCAATATAGGTAAATAGGACGGGTACAACTACTAAGGTTAATAGGGTGGAAGTGGTAAAACCACCAATCACCGCTACACCCATTGATTGACGCACTTCTGCACCTGCACCGATTCCTAAAGCGAGGGGAACAACACCTGCAATAGTGGAGAGGGAGGTCATCAAAATTGGTCGTAGTCGGGAGATTCCTGCGTCCATTAAGGCTTGACGTTGGGGTTTTCCAGCTTCTAGTCCCATAATTGTGTAGTCCACCAGCAAAATAGAGTTTTTGGTGACAATCCCAATCAACAGCACAATTCCAATTAGGGCGTATAAACCGAGGTCTTTTTGAGCTATCATCAAGGCCATCAGTGTACCACCTAAACTCAGGGGTAGGGCAACCATAATCGTGATGGGGTGGAGAAAATTGTTATAGAGAACCACGAGGATGGCGTAAATCATTAGCACTGCTAGACCAAGTGCAGAACCAAATCGACCGAAAATTTCCTGCATAATTTCCGCATCACCAGCAGAGCGTTGACTAACACCCGCAGGGAGATTTTGCATGGTTGGTAATTTATTTACTGCTTGAATGGCATCTCCTAAGGAAATACCTTGGAGATTTGCTTCCACAGACACCTGACGCATCCGGTCAAAGCGATTAATAGCAGCAGAACCACTACCAAAGCGAATATCTGCAACAGCGATGAGGGGAACTAATCCGCCATTTTGACTGGGTACTTGTAAATTGCGCAGGGTGTTAATATCCTGTCTTGCTTGGGGGTCGATTTGTACACGGATGGGAATTTGTCGATCAGGTAAATTAAACTTAGCTAAATTTGCCTCATTATCACCAATGGTTGCTAAGGAAGCTGTCCGAGCGATCGCCTGCACACTCACACCTAAATCTGCGGCTCTTTGGGGGTCGGGAATCACTAAAATTTCTGGCTTGACTAAACTTGCAGAAGAGGACACCTCCACCAAACCATTTATAGTCCGCATTTCCTGCTCTAGGAAATTAGCTGCTTGGGTGAGAGCTTGGGGATTTTCACTTTGCAACAGGATAGTTACATCCTTCCTACCTCCCACTGCTCCCGTACTTTGGAAACTGACCCTTGCACCGGGAATCGAGTTAAATTGCGATCGCACTTGTTGTTCAAATTCGGCTTGGGAAATATTCCGGTTATTTTTTTCTTTTAAACGGACGGTGAGGGTGGCAGATCCCAGTTCTTCTGTGGAGAGAATACTTGCAACTGCGGGGTTTTTGGCGATGATTTCACTAGCTTGGTTAACAACCCTTTCCGTATCGGCTAGGGTGGAACCGGGTGGTAATTCGATGGATACGGTGGAAATACCGACATCAGCACTATCCACTAAACCCTTGGGAATTAGGGGTACTAACATCAAACTAAAGATGAAAAAGGCAAAGGCTATTCCTAGGGTAGTAATGCGATGACGCAGGGCAAATTGGAGAATGGAAGCGTAGGGTCGAAAACGACGGCTTTTTTTGGGTTGATTTGTTTGCGGTTTGGGGGGAATTTCCTTGAGTAAATAGGCTCCCATCATGGGTGTCACCATCCGAGCCACTGCTGTGGAAAATACGGTGATGGTAGAAACTGTGACACCGAAGGGTTGGAAGAATTGACCGGGAATCCCCCCCATAAATGCCACTGGTAAAAAGACGGCGATAATCGTGGCGGAAGTAGCAATTACAGCCAAACCCACCTCCCCGGAGGAGTCGAGAGCCGCTTGACGGGGGGTTTTACCCATGCGTAAATGCCGCTCCATGTTTTCAATTTCCACCACTGCATCATCGATTAAGTTCCCAACGGCTAATCCTAACGCCAGTAGGGTCATGTTATTCAGGGTATAACCGAGGGCAAACATTACCCCAAAGGTGGGAATAATAGATAGGGGTAAGGTGACAGCCGTAATTAAAGTTGCTCGCCAATCCCTTAAAAACAGTAAAATTACCAGTACCGCCAAAACCGCAGCTGAAAATAATTCCCCCATTGTCCCTTCATAGGACTCTCGCACAAAAGTCGCCCTGGTAAAAATTAATTCCAGTTTCACATCATCAGGAAGGATTTTTTTCAACTTCTCCACCTCCCTTTTGATGCCTTCCTCCACAGTCACCATCACACTACCAGTGCTACGTAAAACCTGGAAACTGACAACTGGTTTACCATCTAGACGAGCATTTTGTCGCAGGTCTGCAAACTCATCTTCCACAGTACCCAAAGCCGAAAGGGGAACAGAACCTCCCCTGGGTAAAACGATTTCATAATTTTGTAACTGCTGCACACTTTCCGCACTACCCAAAGTCCGGATAGTTTGTTCACTGCCACCAATTTCTGCTCGACCACCGGGTAAATTAATGTTGAAAGCCCGCAATTGGTCATTAACTTGGGTTGCAGTAATTCCCAAAGATTCCAGCCTTTCCGGGTTTAAATTCACGCGAATTTCCCGATCTACCCCTCCGACTCGTCGAATTTGAGCTACACCCCGCACCGATAGGAGAGCGCGACTGATGGTCTGGTCAACCAAATTGCTCAATTCCTCCACAGAACGCTGGTCAGAACTGACCACATAGGTCATAATTGGTCCACCAGCAAACTCCAGACGTTGAACAATCGGGTCATTAATATCCTGGGGAAGACTTTGACGAATCTGGGCGATCGCATTGCGTACATCATTGGTCGCTCGGTCGGTATTAACCCCTAAATCAAAGTTAATTATGGTTGTCGAAACCCCATCGGTAATGGTGGAACGTAGTTCGTCTATGTTCCCCAGTCCCGCGACCGCATCTTCTATTTTTTTCGTCACCTGAGATTCCAACTCATTCGGTCCTGCTCCTGGTCGAGTGACGGTAACTTGCACCGTGGGAATATCAATGTTGGGGTTAGTATCAATCCCCAACAAGTTAAAACAAAACCAACCGACCAAGGTAAAAATCAAAAATAAAATTATCGTCGGTACTGGTTTTTTGATAGTCCAGGTAGAAACATTAAATGACATAAATCAGTAGTCGGTAAGTATAAATTTATTAGTTTGCAAGGGAGCGCGGAAATGATTAATTAATGTGGAACGGGTATCTTGCCAGTCTCGTACCAAATTTTTTTCAAGCCGCATAAAAGCATAAACTACATTTATGGGTACGAGTTGAAAGAGATTTTTTCACAATTGCACCGCAGTTAGAACATTTTTGAGATGTCATCCTCGGATTGACGGCAACAACTTGAGTATTGAACTTATTTGTTTGTATTAGTGGCTCTAGCCCTTTATTTAAGGGATAAATCCTTCACTACAAACCCATCGAACTCATGACACAGACTACTACTTACTTACAATCTTCACCCTATCCCCATCCTTGAGATATCCAGCACCTTCAACAACCACTCGCTCACCCGGTTGCAAACCTTCTTTAATCTCGATGCGATCGCTATTGATGGTGTCACCCAGTTCTACTCTCCTGGCTTTGACTTGACCAATATCCGGTTGACCGTCTCCGGAAGCGACAAAAACGACCGCATTCCCGTCGGGTTGGACTTGTACTGATTTTTGCGGCACTGCTACACCTAAACTGGTAGATGTATCAATTGCTGCCCTAGCAAACATTCCTGGTTTGAGACCAGTGTTGGCGGGTAGGGAAATTCTCACTGTTGCTTCCCGACGCTGTTGGTTGATAATCGGCTCGATTTCCCGCACCGTTCCCTGGATAACTTCCTGGGGCTTGGTTTCGGATGTCACACGCACGCTCGCACCGACGCGAATTTGTGATAATTGTACTTCCGGTACTAATGCCTGTAATTCCAACTGACCGTCTTGAATAATGGAAAATAATTTCTGGGAACCACCCATCACCGTTGATACTTGGGTTTGGGGGGATACACCTGCCACATCCCCTACCCGGACTAGTTTTTCCGCTATCACCCCAGAAACGGGAGCGCGAACTAGGGTTTGATCCCGTTGGGTTTCAATTTGAGCCACGCGAGCCATGCTGCTACGGACGTTGGCTTCGGAAATACCAATATCAGCACGAGCTGTTTGGACGTTGGCTGCGGCGGTACTGACGCTTGCTTGAGCGCTTTTGAGGTTGGCTTCGGCACTACGAATATTCGCTTCCGCTTGACGGACGGCTTCACGGGCTGTAATCAAGTTAGTTTCGGCTGTTTCGGCAACTTGACGACTCACCGCACCATCTGCTGCCAATTTTTGGTTCCGTTGATAATTGCGTTCGGCTTCCACTAGTCTGGCTTTGGCTTGGGCTAAATCGGCTTGACGTTGCTTGACTTGAGCTTGACTCGATTCCACTGCTGCTTGACTGGAAGCTAAAGCTGCTTGACGGGAAAGTAAATTCGCCTTTTTCGAGTTAACATCCGCTTGACGGGATTCCACTTCTGCTCGCGCTTGCAGGATTTGGTCTTGAATCAGAGAATTATCTAAAACTGCTAAAATCTGCCCTTGTTTGACATAATCACCCACATTGACGCGAACTTCTTTGATTTGTAAACCGTTGGCTTGGGGTAGGACGGGGGTGAGATTCCTAGCTGTGATGTTTCCACTCACATTTAAACTACGGGTGACGCTCGCTGATTCCACCGTTGCTAGTGTCACCGTCATCACTGGCGGTGTATTCCCCTGTGCTTCCTGTTTTGTCGCGGTGGGTGTGGAAGCCGCAGGACGATTGCCAATTAACCGCGTCCCTCCAAATGCGATCGCCAGTCCCAAACCAATGCCTATTACTAATGGCTTTACCCAAACTTTCGACGCTGCTGCCTGTTTCGGTTGTTCCATTCGCTCTTGGTTTTCCCAGTCTACGTCTTCCCTTGGTGATAATTCAGCTTCCAGAAAATTTTCCTGATCCACGCTGACCCCCTCAACATTACTGCGCACTTCAACGCTGATTTTGTTACAAAAATTTGCATTTTATCTCTGTATTCCCAATATGCCCTATTTTCGAATCTTTTGCTCGTGCCATTGGAAGTTTTATTCGTGACTAAAGTCATGTTTTGGCAATCGGGAACAGGGAATAGCCTCTTTCTCGGAAAATGCCGTTCATTTGTACTATATTATCCTAGTTACTCAGAAAAGTGTCATATTTATATTGGCTCTTGTCACCGGATCTGTCGGCTGGACATAACCAAAATATGTAGCGAGCTAGCCTCTATCTGGCATCATGTATAAGTTCAAAATATATTTTTCTCAGTATTTATGCAATTACTCGACTACCTTTTTGTCAGCCATCTCTAAGGGTAAGGGTAATCTAATTGAATAATTATCCAATTTTCAATTGTAGAACAGGCATCTCTGCCTGTCTTTTCGGGTTAAGATGTCCTTTCGCCACGGGAATTTTATTTTCTGGAAGTCCCTAAGTCCATATCAAATAGACTATGAACCTCTAGTAATCAATCAGATTTATTTGTTACTACTTTTCTGCCTGTATAAATATTTCTTGGTAAGGAGTAAGGTATCAGCAAATCGCACTTTGTACTTAAATATCTTCTGTATTCTGTCTCCTGTTTCCGATTCCGTATTTCTCGCTGGAAATTATGGAATCATTAATTAACCACAAGCATTTATTTTCGTTGTCGCCATAATTTAGCTACTACCTCCCATGTTTCAAATTCTTGTCATCGATGATGATTTAGCGGTTCAGATACTACTTAAGCGCATGTTAGAAAATCAGGGATACCAGGTAGTGACAGCAAGTAATGGTGCGGAGGGGTTAGCGAAAGCTGCTGCTTCTCCTCCGGGGTTAATTATTTGTGACTGGATGATGCCGGGTATTAACGGGATTGAGGTGTGTCAACGCATTAAAGCAGACCCGCAGTTATCGACAACTTTTTTTATTTTACTCACTTCCCTGGATTCTGTCGCCGATCGGGTCAAGGGTTTGGATGCAGGTGCGGATGATTTTATTACCAAACCGATTGAACAGAATGAACTCAAAGCGAGGGTGAGAGCGGGGTTGCGCTTGCATCAATTGGGAAGGGATTTGCAAATGCAAAAACAGATTCTGGAAGCGGAATTAGGGGAAGCTGCGGAATATGTGCGATCGCTGTTACCTCCACCGATGATTTCCCCGGTTCAGGTGAATTACAATTTTATCCCATCCCTGCAACTGGGGGGCGATGTATTTGATTATTATTGGCTTGATCCAGATTATTTGGCAATTTATTTGCTAGATGCTGCTGGACACGGACTCAAGGCAACTTTACCATCTATCTCGGTATTTAATTTACTGCGATCGCGTGCTTTGCAAAATCTCAATTATTATCAACCGAGTGAGGTATTACGGGCATTAAATGAAACGTTTCAAATGAGTCACCAAAATGATAAGTATTTTACCATTTGGTACGGTGTTTATAATCTCAAAAAAAGGCAATTAGTCTATTCTAGTGCTGGTCATCCTCCTGCTGTATTAATTACGGGAAAGACAGCCAATAATATGGAAGTCAAGTTATTACGAACCACGGGAATGCCTGTGGGAATGTTCCCAGAAGCTAAATACACGGATGCAGTTTGTAAAATTGAGGAACCAAGTACTGTATATATTTTTAGTGATGGGGTCTACGAGATTACCCAAGCTGATAATACCCTGTTGGGTTTGGAAAATTTTATTCAAATTTTAACCTACGAACACCGTTCCATCAAAAATCACTTGGATAAGTTTATTCGTCAACTCCAATCACTGAATTCGCGAGAACGATTTGAGGATGATTTATCAATTTTACAAGTTCAAATTCAATGATATATTTTGTACACTGATAGATTTACAGTTTGGTTTGTTGACAGTTTACAGATGACTGTAGAGATGAGGGTATGCTAAACCTGTATTTCTCTACAGGGAGTAGTCCGTGATGGAAGTAGAAGGAAGATTAATCCGTCACTCAATACTTATAACTTATATCGATTATCTTGTACTGTGAAATAAACGAAACTAGAATAATCAACGGTTACAGCCCCTAATATGTAGCAAGCATTAGCATAAACGATATTACTTGTGAGAAATCCGGGTAAATATCTCTGTACCGTAACCCAATAATCAATCTTTTTTGGACAATCACAATAAATCGGGTAATCCAACTTCTTTTGGTTCCACAAACTCTCCATAAAAATTAATAGTCCGATTCTCAAAAGTTCTGGCTTTTGCTAGGGCTGTTCTAATTTGTGCCCTTTCCATTGAGTCTTTCACTCCTCCTAAAATGTAAACTAATAATTTGGCAGCTAAATCTTTACCAGAAACCACAATCCGTTTACGATTAGGGTCGTATAGCACTCCATACCAAATAGATTTGGGAAATTCCATCCCGCTAAATCCACCTTGTTTATCGAATTTACGCAGCTTTTTAAAAATAGTTTCTAGGGATATACCTTTTTTAAAAACCAATATTCCTAATGCTTGAGCTAATGCCACTTGTCCGACGGGACGAAATAACATATTGCCTTCCCCTCCTTCTTTTTCAAAGCTAAATCGACGCAATGCGGGGGTATCCATATCTTCTAAAATTTTGTAGCTGGGAAGATTGGCAAGATTATCAAATAGTTGGGTAAATTCTTGAATCCCGGCGTTTAATTCTACATCATCTGGACGCATGGAAATTAATCCTTTTTCCCTTTTCCAATGGTCATATTTTTCTCCTAAATATTTTTCTGACATGTCTTTCAGAGCTTGTAATGTTGTTAAAACTGTAGATTTTGATGCAATGGTGGCACTATTCCAATTGACGCGGGGTTTACGATTTTCCTGTTGAGCGAATAAGGGATGGCTAACGGCAATTTTTCTGGCCACAATGGAAAATCCATCGTCTTCATCTAACTGGGTTAATTGACCTTTGGTGAGGGGAACTGCCATTAAATTCACATGGACAAAAATCGAGCGAATTCTTCTACTTGCATCCGCATGGGTTTCACCTTGAGCAACTGCGGGAATAAATTCGATGCCAATTTTTTCTTGGGTTAAATTTTCTAAATAGGTGGTTGATAAATGATGTTGCTGAATTAATTCGGCAATTTTCATCACCGATTCATAGGAAGTTTTATCTTTTTTATATCGGGGAATTTGACCGTTTTTTAATAGTTCCATTAAACCCTGTACACCCATAAGACGATGTTGACCATCTAGGGCATAAATTGTGATATTCTCAGGAGATATATTGAGTAATCCAAAGCTACCTTGACTATCTAGGGGTGTGAATTCCGTTGTCGAGGTGATTGCTTTTCCCTGTTCATCCCATTCCTGCGCACGGGAGTTATTTGTCCAATCCTGGTTAATGACCACTAAAACTGGAGGAAACTTGTGATTTTTCCGCGATAATAAATACTGGACTAAAGCTGCTTGACGAGACCAATCCAGGGGACGTTGTTTAATCTCATCAATACTTTCGGCATCGATTTCAATATTATGGGTTGAGGGGTTATATTTACTGTTGATTAGGGGTAGATAGGAAGCAAAATTCACTCGATTGGCAAACCACTCTAAACTAACTGACCCGATATAGGCTTCAGTCCCACCCATTTCAGTTTTTTGCACTGCGATCGCATTTTCGTTACTTAACTGTTGATCCAGCAAATTTGTCAATTTATCAAGATTATCTTTACTTTTTTTCATGTCCAGTTTACGATTTATGTCGGATTTTTGCAAACTCATACGGAATCATTAAAAGTTAAAAAAGATGCATGAATATCAGCATAGATTAACTATAAACAAAATGGATTGTAGATAAATTAAGTTTTTAAAAACCAATTCTAGAGTAAAATTGTGCAGTATCCGGATTCTCACAAACTGCTAAAACTTTTAGGTAGTAGGAAATAGAAAGAAAACTAAGCTATTACTCAACGCTTCCCGTTAACTCGTGAGAAATGCAGGCCATGACTGACTCCTTCAATATGATTTGTATGAATCCAGGAGAACGCGGAACTCAATTGGTAGGTAGGGAATGACTACAGCACAACAGGTAAACGCGAAAAATCAAAATAAACGCACTGTCGCGGAGTTAGTGGCAGATATTGAGTTGCTGACGCAGGAAATTCAGGAATTATATCTCCAGGATAGGATTCCTTGGGTGATTGGCTATTCTGGAGGTAAGGATTCAACCGCAATTTTACAATTGGTTTGGAATGCGATCGCCCAACTTCCCCAAGAACAGCGCAGCAAAATAATCCACGTGATTACCACGGATACGCTGGTGGAAAATCCCTACGTGTCGATTTGGGTGAAAAATTCCCTGAAACAAATCGAGATTGCAGCGAAGGAGCAAGATTTACCCTTTGTACCCCATTTATTACAACCGGAGACCAAGGACACCTTTTGGGTAGGGTTAATTGGTAAGGGTTATCCACCTCCAAAAGGAAAATTTCGCTGGTGTACAAATCGCTTGAAAATTGCTCCCTCCAATCAATTTATTCGGGATGTAATTCGGACAAATGGGGAAGCAATCCTGGTGTTGGGTATTCGTAAAGCCGAAAGTACTCAACGCGCTAGTCGGATGAAGGAGTGGGAAAAAAAACGAGTCCGCGATCGCCTTGCTCCCAATGTACATTTACCCAATTCATTGGTGTATAGTCCAATTGAAAATTGGCAAAATGATGAGGTTTGGTTGTATTTGATGCAGTATGCCAATCCTTGGGGATATAGTAACAAGGATTTACTTTCCATGTATCGTGGAGCAAGTGCAGATAATGAATGTCCCCTGGTGGTGGATACAACTACTCCTAGTTGTGGAAGTTCTCGGTTTGGGTGTTGGGTGTGTACTTTGGTCAGTCATGATAAGTCTTTGTCTGCGATGATTCAAAATGACGAAGAGAAGGAGTGGTTACAACCTCTGTTAGATTTTCGTCAGTTGTTAGATGCGGAGGAAAATCGCGAAAAACGAGATTTTCGTCGTCGCAATGGAGATGTACAGTTATACGAACGGAATATATCGGGGGAAATATCAGTAGAACCGATTCCTGGACCTTTTATTAAGGAAGCACGGGAAGATTGGTTACGCAAGTTATTACAAATGCAAAAAACCCTGCAGGAAACAGCACCACCAGCGATGGGAGATATTACCATAATTACACCGGAAGAATTGAGTGAAATTCGTCGGATTTGGTTGGAAGAAAGACACGAGTTTGATGATAGTTTACCTCGGATATATAAAGAAGTGACTGGTGAAGATTTTCATGACCCGATGGGAAGTGCTGATTATAGTTTATTGGGTCGAGATGAATGGGAAGTGTTGGAAGAAATTTGCGGTGATGATGCAATGCATTTGGAATTGATGGCAAAATTATTGGATACGGAGCGTCAATTTCGGAAAATGTCCCGTCGAGTCGGAATTTATGAAGCGTTAGAAAAATGCTTTGAAACCAGTTCGCGATCGCAACAGGAAGCGATTGAAAATGCTCACCTCAAACGGGATTTAAAGGATGCGGTGACGAAGGGTGATATTGATAAGGTAAAACAGTTAACTTTAGGGGATGTATCCTATACTCCAACAGAAATTGAACAACAAAAACCAAAAAGTTGGCAGCAACGGAAGTTTAAAAGAGATTTTTAAGTATCCTGCAAACCGTTAGCTGTTGCCTATGTAAATTCAATCAAGGCATTCGTGAAAAGTGAAGATACAATCGCCTGTGTCAATGATAATTTATGCTGAAACAATCAGGAATAGTTCAGGAAATAAAATTAGCTGTGTACAGAGGAGTTGGCGCACATTAATCAAAAAATAGTGTTTTCGACCACGGTTTTTGCTCAATTTCTCATCCTATGGAAAGATTTATGAATGCATGATAGCCTAAACTTATTACCAATGAAATCAAGGGAATTACGGTAATTTGGAAAGTTCAGTTTCTCAGCATTTTTAGCGTAGAAGACTCATTTCTAATTATTCCTAATACCCTGTCTCCCCTCTCCGGTATTCTTTGTATATGAAGACATGTTCCTATTATTCCTAATACCTTGACTCCTGTATCTTGTATTCTGATGAGCGTATTCTCAAAATAATGAAATTTTTAGAATTAGTTTTACAAAACTTTGGTCCCTATGGAGGGAAACAAATAATTAATTTTGATCCAAAACCCAATCATGGAGATAATTGTCCCATCGTCCTCCTCGGAGGGATGAATGGTGGTGGAAAAACCACGATAATGGATGCAATTCGACTAGCATTATATGGACATCGCGCTCAATGCTCAACACGGGGTAATTTGAGTTATGGGGACTTTTTAACCCAGTGTGTACATGGTCAAACCCATCCTGGGGAAAAAACCCGCTTAGAACTAGCTTTTGAACATATAGAAAATGATAAACCCATTCGCTATCGAGTAGTGAGAACCTGGGAGCGAAATCCCATTATCGGTAAAGACCATTTAGGTATTTTGGATATTCGGGATGCGGATGAATGGTTGGATGAGGGTTTGGTAAATATCTGGGACGAATATATTGAAAATTTACTTCCTCTAGGGATTTCTAATTTATTTTTGTTTGATGGGGAACAGGTTAAGGAATTAGCTGAGTTGGAAAATCCTCCAACTTTAGTCGTGGATGCAATCCGCGCTTTATTAGGTTTAGAATTAGCGGAAAGATTAGCTATTGATATTGATATATTAGCTAACCGCAAACGAAAGGAATTAGCGGATACTCAAGAGTTAGCCAATTTAGAGGAAATTGAACATAAATTAGGTTTATTGCAACGGGAACGGGAAGTTCAAGAGCGGAAATTAGCTGGGGAAATGGAAGCACTTTTGACCGCAGAAAAACGCCAACAGGAAGCATTTGATAAATTTGTCTCCCAAGGGGGAAAAATCGCCGGAGAACGGAAAAAGTTAGAAGATGAATATCAACGTAAATTAGCAGAAGTTGAAAATATACGTCAAGGTTTAACCGAGTTAGCAGCAGGTTTTTCCCCTTTATTATTAATTGAAAATTTATTGCTATCTGCACAAACCCAAGCGGAAGAGGAATGGAAGATTCAGCAAGCACAAATTGCCAGGGAAATTATTTTCGCACGGGACGAACGTTTACTCAATTGGTGTCGTTCCCAAAAAATTAGTAATATTGATAAAATCCAGGAATTCCTTGCACAGGATGTGACAACTTTAAATGCAAATCTACTCCAACCAGAAGAACCCTGGTTAAAACCAGATGCAGATGCGATCGCTAGTCTCGGAAATATCCTTTATTATCTCAAAAATTCCCAAAATATCGCCAAACAACAACTAAAATTACTCCACCAAAAAGAAGATGAAATTATTCAACTAGAACGTCAGCTACAAACTGCTGCTTCTCCAGAAGAGTATCAACTACTTACCCAAACCCTCAAAGATGCACAAAATATCGTCATCCAAGCAACCGCAAATTGTCAAACCACTAAAGAACGGATTCTAGCACTAGACGCAGAAATTGCTGCCTATAAAAAAGATTTACAAAACTATACAGATACAGCAATTAGTCGTAAAAACACTGAAACTATTTTAGCAACATCCGCACGGGTACAGGACACCCTAAGAGTATTTCGTGAACGCTTAACCCTGCGAAAGTTAAACAAACTGGAAACCGAAGTTACCGAATGTTTTCGTTATTTACTTCATAAATCTGATTTAATCCACCGAATTGCGATTGATACCGAAACCTTCCGTTTATCTTTGTACGATATTCAAGGTCAACTGGTTCCGAAGCACCGTTTATCTGCGGGAGAAAAACAACTGTTAGCGATCGCTTTTTTGTGGGGTTTAGCGCGGGTATCCGGACGACGATTACCCGTAACAATTGACACACCCTTGGGGAGATTGGATTCATCCCACCGCAGCAACTTGATTGAAAGGTATTTCTCCTGTGCTAGTCACCAAGTAATTTTACTATCCACTGATACAGAAATTGACAAATCAGCAGTCGAAAAATTACGGAATATGAATGCGATCGCCCATGAGTATTTATTAAAGTATGATTCTCAACAACGTCGGACTCAGATTGTGCCAGGATATTTTTGGTGACAGGCAAAAGCATATCAGGGGGGAATCAGCCTATTTACCGGATATACTGATTTTAAATAAACCCAATCTCGTCAATTAGCCATTGTATGATAAATATTCAACAGTCTCCCAAGCAGCATCTATTCCCTTAGTGATTGAAGTTGTCAGTAGTAACTGGAGCGATGATTATGCCTTAAAATTTGAAGAATATAGTAATATTGGTATCCCCGAATATTTGATTGTCGATTATCTGGGATTAGGAGGGAAAGAATTTATTGGTTATCCCAAACAGCCAACAATTACAGTTTGTAATTTAGCCGCAAACATCTACAGACGCAACATATTTAGAAACAGCGATCGCATTCACTCACAAATATTTCCCAACTTGAATTTAACTGCTCAAAAAATTTTTGATTCTGCGTGAACTTAAAAGTTGATGAATTAGGGACAAAATTATTTTTCTCCGTTTCCTGCTTCCTATTCCAAATATCCCACCCATTTTTTCACAACTTCTGGTGAACCGTACCAAATTCCGGGGGAACGGGGAGAATGGAAAACCCCTTCCACTGTGATATTTTCAGCACCCGCTAAATGAGCAGAACAAAGCGGTGTAATTCCATCCCCCCAAGTTGCACCATTTCCACAGGTTTGCTGATAACTACTATAAGCAAACCAATTGCGACCATAGCGCTGACCAAATACACTTTTCCCTCCCACACAAACATAACGAACATGGGGATAAAAAGCTCCAGGATAATTGGTATTGACAAAATCTAAATTCCCCCTAGTCCAACGTTCCTGACTGGTGTGGGGAGTTCCCAAAGTTAATAAAGTAGAGATAGTAAGAACTGCTTTGCGGATAAACTGGCGATCGCTCCTCCCATAGGGTGTTTCCCCCAGATATATCCTCCCAATCCAACCCCCCGCAGAATGACCAAGCAAATTCACCTGTTCGCTGTTACTTACCCTTTGAACTTGCTGGATGGTTTGATCAAGCTTTTCCAACACCGATACAACACTACGACTAGCAATTGTCTCTAACCAGTCTCGACGACGCATTGCGACAGTCGTCACCGTCAAACCTCTTTTGTGTAATTCCACTTCCAGTGGACGGTAAGCGATCGCATTTTCTAAGTATCCGGGTATGATTACAATCGGTAAAACCATAGAAGTTCAACTTAGATGAATAATATTACCTATCTCATCTATCGCAAGAAATAAAAAATCAAAAAGAATTGTAATTTTTGTATAGGCAGCAACTATACAAAAAGGCTGGTTTTTGAGTATAAATACGTTTAAATCACCAAGATCATTTTAAATTGTTGATGTTTAATATTTTCTCTTGTCGTCAGTATATCTCTGGGAGTACCCTGGATTTTATCGAACACAAACAATTATCCTAGAGTTTATCAGACACGGTTGTGCAAAGCTAAATATCATTGATTTAATTCCTGGATCAGGACAAAGCCTAACTTAATCGATTGTAGTTTTCCCCAATTAGTAAACTATAGTACTCTTGTCATAGTGAATTCCAGGTAAATCATAATATCATCAATACTTTTCAATACTTTACTTTATGAATGAATAGCTGGGTATGCATCTAAACAGCACTATACTAAAGCTGAGACATATATCTGCTGCTATCAATCGAGAAATACTAACAACATTCGGAGTCGCAGGTTGTGTTTTAGTAGTGCGAGCATTAGGGTTGTTACAATTTCTGGAGTTATTTTTATTCGATCAATTTTTTTTATTACGTCCCCAGGAAACAGTAGAACAAAGAGTAGTAATTGTCACAATTGATGAGGGCACATTACGGAGACTAGGTAGTTGGCCACTTTCAGATCAAAAGATTCACCAGAGTCTAGAGAAACTTCAGAAATATCGACCCAGAGCAATTGGTTTGCATATTTTCCGTGACTTACCAGTGCAACAAGGAACAGATGAACTAACGGACGCTTTAAAGACGATGCCGAATGTTGTGGGTATTGAGAAAATTTCTGAACAATATAGCGATCGCATTCCCGCTCATCCAGCCTTAAAACCCCAGCAAGTCGGCTTTAATAACTTGTTGTTTGATGCTGACGGTAAAGTCCGTCGCAACTTGCTGTATCTACACGATAGTCAAAATCGCCGTTATGAAAGTTTTGCTCTGCGGGTAGCCCAATTATACCTACGTCAGGAAAAAATTTTACCTACCAGTGGTAGAAATAACTACCTACGGATGGGGGATACCCTATTTGAAAGATTTCGCAGTCACAGTGGTTCTTACGTGAATGCGGATGCAAAGGGATACCAGATTATTGCTAATTTTCCCAAACCCCGATGTTTACCAGCATGGAATAATCAATGTGGAAAACATGAATGGGGTTTTCGTCAGATTTCCCTTTTGGATGTGCTACAGGATCGAGTCGCTGATGATTGGTTTCGCGATCGCGTTGTTTTAATTGGAACAACGGCATCGAGTTTACAGGATTTTACCTTGATTCCCTATTCTAGTAGATTAATGGGACAGGCGGAAAGTTTTGCTGGGGTAGAATTACAAGCATTTTTCATCAGTGAATTACTTTCTGCAACTCTGGATAAGCGTCCTCTAATAAAAGTTTGGCCAGACAGTTTAGAAATCGGCTGGATATTTCTCTGGTCGTATTTTGGCAGTATAACATGGTGGCGAAGTCAAAGCGGTCGTAGCGCTTTTCTGACTGCTATTATTCTATGTGCTGTTGCCTGTGGTGGTGCTTTTTTAATCTTTATTCTTGATGGTTGGTGGATTCCCATTTTCCCAGCAATGTTAGCCTTTACAGCAACTGCGATCGCCACTGGTTGTCAAGTGATTTATGTCAACAACGAACTCAAGCGTTCTACTGATTTTCTCCACCAAATTATTAATACCATTGCCGACCCAGTATATGTCAAAGACCGTCACCATCGCTTGATTGTGGTTAATGAAGCCTACTGCAAGTTAATTGGTTATGCCTACAACGATGTCATCAATCAAACAGATTATAGTCTCTTTCCCAAAACCCAAGCAGAAGTCCTGATTCAACACGATAAATTAGTACTGGAGGGAAATCAATCCAGCGAACAGGAAGAAGAGATTACCAATTCCTGGGATGAAACTTTTCTCATCTCCACCAAGCGTTCCCTCCACCGCGATGCAGCTGGTAATCAGTATTTAGTTGGGGTAATTCGTGATATCACTGAACGTAAGCAGTATGAGAAAGATTTAATCCGCAAAGCAGAAGAATTACACCGCTCCAATCGTGAATTACGACAAAGTGAGGATAAGTTACGTTTTCTCGCATTTCATGACCCCTTAACTGGACTTCCCAATCGTAAACTATTCATGGAGCAATTGCAGGAATCAATTGAATGGTCAAGGAAAAATAACCTACTGTTAGGATTACTATTCATTGATTTAGACGGATTCAAACAAGTTAATGATACCCTCGGTCACGAAATGGGCGATCGCTTACTGATCACCGTCGCAGGGAGAATGAATAATGTCCTCCGTTCTAGCGATACCGTTGCTCGTTTAGGTGGTGATGAGTTTACTATTATTTTACGCTCCATCCCCAAACTGGAAGTAGCAGCTAAAATCGCTGACAAAATCCTAACGGCGATGTCGGAACCCATTGTATTAGATGATAACATCGCCCGTGTTTCCGCCAGTATTGGTATTAGTATTTATCCCCTCAGCTGTTGCGGTGTTAGGGTCGAAACCACGGAAGAATACCGCGACACCCTCATCCGTCAAGCGGATACGGCTATGTATCGAGCAAAACACTATGGTAAAAACCGTTACGAGTTTGCCTAGTTTGGCTTTATTTGCTGTTTGTAAGTAGGTAGGTGCAATTAAACATCAAACCGCAACATAACCGATCATTCGACTCAAAGCCTTACTCCTGTATAGACGCGATATATCGCATCTCTCCCTACTCTCTGTTCCCTACCCTCACTAAAAGACTTTAACCGCAAACCCTAATTAATCTGAAGATTTTCCCACACCGCCTGTAATCAAAAGATCCGATTTACTGATAGAGTTATTAGTATCTCAGTGGTTTTGCTGATACTTATTTGTATGCTTTGTTTGTTTTGCATATTTTAATTGTTCAGCCATCATCAGACCGGACTGTATAGGTTGTCCGCTAAGAGATTAGGCTGGGAAAATAAAATTTAGCACCTGGAATATTCCTTGTGTTTGCTCCCAAAAAGTTCAGTTTCATGAATGGGGATACCTATTAGTTATGCAAATAACATCCATAAATTCACTCACTGGTTATTCCTCTATTTGATAGTTTCAGGGAGTTGCAATCTAACAGTTTCCTGCCACCTAGACCCGTCACAGAACGACGGTAAAAATGCGATTTTCCCTTGATAATGAAGGAATTCTAAATTATCAAGTGTGTAAGCTTTCACATCATTCAACTGTCATAAAAGTAAAGAAAAAGTAAAGATTGCCAGATTGGCAACACTTAGAATCGGAACCAAGTATTTACTACTAATAAGTAGATGTACTTCTTTTCCAGAAACTCCTGGAAAAAATGAGGATTCAGTTATCAAAACTACACCGAATATATACCCATTAATCTTAAAATATTATAAAAATTTAACCATGACACTATTGTGTCAATGGTATTTATAACTAAGCTACTACTTTTGGATGATGCCATCCTACAGGATTAAGGAATAAGACTGAAATATTTGGTAAAGAAGTTTTTAAAGATACATAATTTTTCACAAAATTTTCCAAAACTTAGAAAAAATCATGATTTCTGCTAAATCGGATCAAACGGGTCAATCTCCAAATTCTCTAATACAGATTAATAATCCGGGAAATTCCCCAGACAATTTAAAAATCACCTTCAAAATGATTGCCGCACTGGTAATATTGATGAGTGCGCATCTGGTGTTACCGAGACTGACTGATTTGACGGTCAATTTACAAATCCGCAAGGAGTATACCCGTCAGATGCTAGAAGTGAGTCACGAAGAAGTAATTACTCCAGAAGAGCAAAACCCTTTATCAGATAAATACGAACCACCGAACTTTGGCGCACCGGATAGTAATCGCGGAAGTGGGACACGCTGAAAGTTAATCTAATCTATTGTCCGACGCTGAATTAGGGTGGCCACAATAATAATTGCCGCCAATAAAAATGCGATCGCGGAACCATATCCCAGTTGCAGATGGCGGAATACGGCTTGATATATCAGTAATACCACTGTTAATGTCGCATTATTTGGACCACCCGTACCCCCAGAAAAGATATAGGATTGGTCAAAAAGCTGAAATGTGCCAATAATTCCCATCGCGACCACAAAAAATGTCACCGGACGTAACATGGGAACTGTCAAGTAGAAAAATTTTTGCCATTCATTGGCTCCATCTAAAGTCGCTGCTTCGTACAGGGATTTGGGGATATCCTGCAATGCAGCTAAATAAATCACCATGAAAAACGGTGCTGTAGACCAAATATTCATCAACATAATCGCCTTCAGAGCGACCCCTGGGTCTCCCAACCAATTGTAGGTAGGTAAATGCAACCACGCCAAAAAATTGTTTAATAAACCATTGGTATTGTAAATCCACATAAAGATTAGCGTTAACACTGCCGAGGATGTAACAGTCGGGAGAAAATATAAAATTCGCCAAGCGTTTTTACCCCGAATCCCCGAATTCAAGGTGACAGCTAAAATCAACGCCAATACAGTTTGGCTAGGAACAACAATCACCACATATTCAATTGTATTTCTCAAAGCAATCCAAACCCGCTCATCGGTGATTAAGTGGGAGAAATTGCGCAAACCGACGAAATGATACTCAATTTCCCCTAGAAGTCTCACCCGATGAAATGAAAGAAAGACTGCATAGAGAATCGGTAAAACTACAAAAACACCGAGAACTGCGATCGCAGGAGCTAAAAATAGATAGGCTGCTAAATTTTCACTCAGATACCACTTAGCAGAATTTTGTCGTCTGTTAAAGTTAATCACATTTTTTCCTTTCCCACCCGATCTAAACCAGACTGGAGGGTGACTGCCACCAATATCTTGATTGATGACTATATATAGATTTTACACCTCAAACCACCACTCTAATGTTCCTCCCAATTTCCGAATCAAGAATACTACTAAATATATGAGTGGGCACTTACATCAGTTAATTTCCCATCTAATCCCTCAGCCCATCATCTGCAATGAAGGGGAAAGGCTTAATATTTATGATTTTCAGGATTCCATTTGTGACAATTTGTTTGCGAATGAGTATAATTACTTAGACAAAGCATAAATAAATGTAAACAAAGCTCCAGTACATACCTCCATCACAGAGCGATTTTCGCCTTACAATCAGGGTTTTGTGGAACGTGTCAATAAGCATTTATTCCTTTTTATTGGAAAAAGCTCTGACTAGGGATATCTTCTGTTTACAAAACCACACATTACTTAATATAATGTAAACAAAGATGAACTTATAAAACGAT
>CALJJQ010000080.1 GCA_937973965.1 uncultured Calothrix sp.
CCCAAATTACCACTATCTCCCCCACACCAACACCGACACCCGTCATTGCCAACACACCAGTAGCAAATATACCTAGACCAACGACCCCAAATACTAACAGAATTTTAAACCCCGAAGACGACCTGGATACATCCTCCCCGGAAACCCCACCCACTCCATCTCAAGATAATTTTGCCAATAATAATACTCCCAGAACCCCTTCCCCACTTCAAACTGCTTCCAATAACCGTAAAAGCGTTGCTATTGGTACCAGTGCTAGAGGAGTTTTGGCGATCGCACTTTTCGGTGAATCCCAAAAAACCCCGACAGCAAGAGGTAATAATGACCACACATTTGTGATTCGTCTCACGGAACCCTTGAAAAACCGGGATGGTAGTATTGCCCTACCAACAGATACTGAATTACTTGCCCAAATCAGTAATATTACGGATGGAGGGATGATACAGTTGCAGGGGAAATCGGTAATTATCAACCAAAATAATGAAAGTCGGATGATTAACTTACCAGAAGGTGCTATCAGGGTAAGCGCACCCCAAGGGAAACCATTAATTGCGGAACAATATCCGAAACGGGGGAGAGCGATCGCGGGAATGGATGCGGGATTATTTGTACTGGGAGGAATCAGTAAAATTGCGGAGTTATCCAACCGTACTGATTCCCAAATTATTACCACCGCAGGGGGAAATATTGTTAGTCAGAATAATCCCCGCACTAATATTTTGACAGGAGCTTTAGAAGGGGGGATGAATGCCATTGTACCCCAAATAACCGCCCGCAATCAACAAGCGATCGCGGAAATGAGCAGACATGGTAATATTTGGTTTATGCCTGCGGGTACAAGGGTGGAAGTTTTTGTGAATCAACAATTACAGTTTTGAATTAGTTGGGGAATAGTCGTCATGTAGGCAAAGTCCTTTCTTAAAGAACCGTGTACACCAGAAATTACGAAAGTGGATTTTTCCCACTCCCGATTCCCAACTCCCGACTCCCTATTTTCCAACGATTCAATCCCCCATATCCCAATACAGTTCAGTTAGACTTAAAAGCCTGATTATTGGGTAGGTTGGGCTGAAGAATGTAGAGGTAGTAGCCCTCGTGGAATGCGTCCCCACGCGGAGCATCGGGACGAGATAATCAGAAAAACTGTGTGAACTTATGGCTAAATTTCCACAAAATCAACAGTCCATGCAAAGCCTCAACCCAACCTACAGTTATCTTTAACACCAACCGTATTGCCCCATATCCTTCCGATTCCCGACTCCCAACTCCCTATTTTCTGAGTATTATACAACAGGGTTTTGTAACCCCAGACATGAATTGTGAAAATTCATGTAATTTAGGCAATTAACTCTTGAAACTCTTGAAAAAATTTCTGTAAATCACTATTTTGTTTCAACAAATTAGCCAGTTGTCCCAGTTGTCCTTTTTTACGCATAACTTGAAATAAATCGGTAGCAAATAATTGCACCCATTCCGGGGATGCAACCTTACTTAACCACAGGAAAACATTTTGAGCTTGGGTAATATTTTCGATTCTGACACTCAAACCAATTGTGGTTGCATACCTAGCACTGGGTTCTTTGGGAAAGGGAATATTTTCTCCTTCTCCAGCCAAAATTGGAGTGAGATTTGGTAAATTTTCATACAATTCGAGAAAGGTTCTAAATTCAGCAGCAGCTCCTTTTCCGACTGCTGGTGAGATGTCTAACCCTGCTGTATGGAGTTTGCTAGCCATTTCCCAGGTACGGGGAGTAGGGAAAGCTACCTGTTGGGTATTGCTGTCTTGAGCGTGTAGTAAGCTGGTTCGGAAAGAGAGAAAAGCGATGATTTCTTCATGGAGATTTGCCGCGAGGGCATAGGCTTTAAAGCTGTCAAAATCGGCACTTACTTCTAAATGTAAAAAGCGATTGGCAAGGGGAGAAGGCATATCAAAAACAGAGGCTCGGTCTTCTTTACGGTTGCCGGCTGCCCAAATAAACCAGTTAGGAGGTACAGTATAACTACCGACGCGACGGTCTAAAATTAACTGTTGGGCTACACCTTGCATTGCGGGTGGGGACATATTCAATTCATCTAGAAATAAAATACCCTGACCATGATGGGGTAAGAATTCGGGAGGAAACCATTTCGAGATACCAGCTTCCGCAACGGGTAAACCACGTAAATCGGTTGGTGCAAGTTGGGAAAGACGAATATCAATAAATTCCAGTTGATTGTCATTTGCAACTTGCTGAACAATGCTGGATTTACCAATTCCGGGAGCGCCCCAAATCATTATACTCAGGTAAAGACGATTCTGAATAATTTGGTCGAGATAGGCTTTGAGTTCAGATGGTGTCATGGTTGTAATTAGTAATTAATGGTGAATAGAAAAGGTGAAAATTAGATGGTTTATTTGGTGATTTAGACTACTTATTCACTACGATTTTGCAGGTTATGCAAAGCAGCTTGACTGACTTTGATATCGTGATCCTTGGCTAATTCTTCCAAAGTCGCTGAGTGGGTATGGGGATTTTGAGCAGCATAAAGTCGGTCAGAAACGTTGTAACTTCTGGCTAATTGATTGAGAATTTGGGTACGGATGACGGGAGATGTATTCAGGTGACGCACTACTAACCATTCATATCCTCCTAAACGAGCAAGATGAGCTAAAGCTTGAGCAGGTGTATTGGGGTGACGAGCAACCAGAGAAACGCAATACCAATCCAGCACCAACAGATTTAAAGCTGCTGGGGGAGCATGGGGATTTTTGGCGATCGCTTGACGAATTTCTGGTTCTGGGTCTTGAGCTAGGTCGGTGAGAACTTTGGGGTCAGTGTTATGGTTTTTTGCAACTTCGCAACGAACGAGATAGGAAGGATCTTTGGCTAAATTAGCCAAAATATCTGGGGGTAAATTGGGGTTTTGTGCAATCCAGGGACGAAGTTGGGGGTGTTTTTCCGCCCAGTTCCTCAATATATCTACGGGGGTGTGGGGGTGTTTTGCGACAAACTTATGGACGGAAAGACGGGTATCAAAAGCTAAACGTTGGAGAATACGCTCAAGGGTGCTATTGTCCGTGTGATGATGACGAGCAATGAGAATTAATAGGTCATGATCATGGGTTTGTGCGAGTTGGTCTAGGAGATGGGAAGGGGTTACAGGATTTTGCGCGATCGCATTTTTGATTTTGATGGATGCATCGCTGAGAATTTGCTCTAGAACGGGAATGGGAACCTCGGGATTTTGAGCGAGAAAATCATGTAAAGCTTGCTCATTAACAGCTTGTTCTAGGATGGGGGTGGGGGTATTCGGATGAGCTGCAACAATTTGTCTGATATGCAGTTCCGGGTGGGTAGATAGTTCGGTGAGTAAAGTGGCAGAAATACTGTGATTTTGGGGGAGGATATTCATTGCATAGATGCGATAATCCATTGCTAAAGCCACAAACAGGGATTTAGGTAGATTTTCCCGCATGGCGATCGCTCGTTTAATTTTGAATTCACCACTAGCTAATAATTGGGACAGGACTGCAATGGGTGTATGGGGATGCTTCGCAACGGAAACGTGTAATTCCAAACAAACATTCCAATTTTTATCGGTTGAATCAGCAAGTATCGTCAAGACCGATGGGGGTGTATTATCTTGTTTGGCTAGGTGTAATTTAACTGGTATTGGACTATCTTTCGCTAAAACTTCCAGTATTTCCAGAGTGACATCTCCCCTTTGGGAAATACAAATGCCAATCCGTACATCATCATGGCTACGGGGAATAATTTGGTGTAAAATTTCAATACTAGTTTGGGGATGACGGGCTACAAAATAAACAATTTCGGAATTAGGATGCACTGCTGCACCTGTTAATAACCAACCGGGAACTTCTTTTAAAGTTAGTAGTTTACGTAATGTCCAATAGGATATATCTAGAGGTAATTGGGGATTTTCTAGTAACAGTAAATCGAGAATTGGATTAGCAAGAAATTCTTGCGGAAATTCCCCCGCTAACTCAAAGAGAATATCCTTGGGTGTATTGGGATTACTTACTAAACTTTCCCGAATTTTAATATTATTAATAAATGATAATTCTCTGAGCAATTCTGGTGTCGCGCTGGGATTTTTGGCAACAATTATAGCTAGTTCAATACTTTCATGGGCAAGTTGACTTAAAATCTCCGTCGGAGTATTTTCATCTTCAGCTTGTTCGTGGGGAAGTTGCGACATAGGTAATTGCTTAATCCGTATTTTCAATATAGTTTATACATATAGGTATAAACTGCTAATTAAGATAATATAATTTTAAAAAATATCAAATAAATATTGACCGAAAGAATAATCATGCGGATACAAATTAAATAAAAAATTTGACTAATGTTGAATGTATTACAAAATCCACATTTTTGACAAATACCTAACGCTTTCAGAATGTATTAATAAAATCAAAATGTAACTCAATACTTACAGTTTACTGGTAAAAAAATCAAGGAAAAGAGTATGCCAATTAAAAAAGTAAAAATGCTCAATTCTGTAAAATAATTAACAAAATTTTCATTCCCTAATATTCAGTCAGTAATTAAGGAAAGCTACGCTACAAAAACTTATATGAAAGGGAACAGGAAATACCCAGATTGATTACAAACTTCTAAAACATTCAGGGATTAGAGGGAAAATCAACCCATTACTCAGCCCTCATTGCTGACTCGTGATCAATACAGAAATGAGGAACTTTTAACGGAGGTATCCTGAATTGTTTTAACCATCAACTATAAGTCATCATATTGATTTATGAGGCTTGAGGGCAAAGTCCCTATATACTTCCCCCACTCCCTATCCCCTATTTATCAGCGAGAAAATCAATCGGGCTGTAATTAAATTTTTCTGGCAATCACAAAATTTAATAGTGCATTACACCAAGCTTGATTTGCCGATGTTTCTATCCCTTGAATTGCTTCTATATACTTGGATTTACATCCTTGAATTTCTGCTGCTGACAGAAAATTCACCTGATAACCAAAAGCATTTTGACTATTGATTTGCCACATTTGCTCTGCATATTCAATACTGGGAGTAAAATACCAACCAAAATCTTCACAAATAATTTTAATATCCTGAAATCCAGACTGATATACATGAGCGTAGCACTTTTGGGGTGAACCCAGTAATTCATTGGGATTGGGTATTTCTGCTCCGTAACTAGCAGCTACCTCTCGAAAAATTATTGATGGGGAAAAAGCCTTTTCTTCCCATGCATTAAATGCTAAAGTTCCACCTGGTTTTAACAGACGATGACATTGCCGCAAAAATTTTGGTATATCCGCCAAATAAGCAACAGCTAGTGAACAAAAAATCACATCAAAACTATTTGCTATCAAATAATTTTGCTGCTGTTCTTCGCTAATTTCCTCCACATCAGCCTCGATGAATTCCACATTTGTTAAACCCAATTTTAACAACTTTTCCCTCCCAGTCTGCAACATTCCCGCAGATATATCCACACCAATCACACGACCCTGTATACCCACAATTTTTGCTGCGGCGATCGCCACATTACCCGTACCAGTAGCCATATCTAAAATAGACTGTCCCGGTTGAAGATTTACCAACTCTACTAATCGCTGACTAACTGATGCATGAAAATGACCATTATCGTAGTTTGTACGGGAATTAAAGTCTTTGATAATTTGTTGTTTATATGTTGTGGTATTTACACTTGTTGGCATGTAAAATGATTGCTCCCTGAATACAGTAAATTATTTGCCGATAAATTGCTGTGCGAATATATCCAGTTTAGCCAGTATTATTTGAATCGTCTCTATCATCAATAATTCGTAAATGAGATGTAACATTAATGCATGTGTGCATTAACGGAAAGTTAAGTGACAGATTTTTCTCTGAAAGGTGATATTAAACACTTATTAAGTGCCACACCTCCCCAGGGTAATTCGTTTTAATCGGGACTAAATACCCAAAACTTGTGAAAACTTTAGTAAACCAGGGTGAAAGCAGTCAGGGGAGTGAGAAGTTAGCGCTAGTCAGACAAATCCAGGGGTTGACAGGGGGTCAATAGAATGATTACTAACCGAAAGTACGCTCCGGTCAGGTTGTTGCAGGAAAAATTATTACAACAAAAAGTATTATTAGCACAGAAAGAAATTGAAACAGCGATCGCGCAGTTAGCAAATGTCAAACCGATACTATAAAGCATTAGCTAGCCATGCTTCCATCCCTGAAGCTTATCTTCAAGGTTGCGGTGAAATTCAACTTTATAACCTTGCGGAAGAATTAACCCCTAAACTTTATCAAAGGTAGGGAATGGGGAGTCGCTGACATTGAGTGCGATCGCTGACGTAAAACATCTATTCAAAGATGGGGAGTAGGGAGTAGCCATACATTTAGAGTGTGATCGCGCTCTGAGGAAAAAGGCCTATTAGAATCTCAACATCCTCAAACAGCAAATAATTGTTGCGAATGTGAGTTTTTGCCGAGGTTAGGAAGTAAACTTCTCTTTCAGAATCATGGCAAGCGTTGAGTAATACTATTTCACGAACAGCCTAATACATTTTCTTCCCCTGCTCCCCGTCAGGTATCAACTCCCAAGTAAAACGGTGTAACGGCTTGATCTTCATCCTACTACCTATTCCCCACTCCCTGCTCCCTGTAAATTTGAGGGATTTGTGAGAAATCTCAGTTAAGTTTTGTAAGCCTTTGAAACTAGAAAACAATAATTTTTAACGAACAGAGGGTCTCAGTCGTTGTATAAATATATTTTGGAAGGGTAAAACGTCGAGAGGGGTTGCTTGAACGTAGTTATCCCTTGGTTTCTGGCTCATCTGAGTTATTCATGAACTTTTGTAAAAAAGTTTTAATATGGGAGCCAAGAAGAGATTAGACTGTATCAAGGATATCTGTTTGACCTTTCTGGGTTGCGAACTGCAATCTATCGTCAGAGTCGCAGGATATGTGGACTTTAGATATAAAGTTCAAAAAACAAGACAAATCTAAAATTAACGGATAGGAGATTAGATTAATGTTAGATGCGTTTGCCAAAGTAGTATCGCAGGCTGATGCCCGTGGAGAATACCTCAGCACTGCTCAATTAGATGCATTGATGAACATGGTAAAAGACGGTAACAAACGGATGGATACCGTTAACCGGATTACCAGCAATGCATCAGCAATCGTTGCGAACGCAGCGCGTGCATTATTTGCAGAACAGCCCCAATTGATTGCACCAGGTGGAAACGCTTACACCAGCCGTCGGATGGCAGCTTGCTTGCGCGATATGGAAATCATCTTGCGCTACGTGACCTATGCAATCTTTGCTGGAGATGCAAGTGTACTTGACGACCGTTGTTTGAACGGATTGCGCGAAACCTACTTGGCATTGGGTACTCCCGGTGCATCGGTTGCAGTTGGCGTGCAAAAAATGAAAGAAGCGGCAATTGCGATCGCAAATGACAGAAACGGTATCACCCAAGGTGATTGCAGTGCATTAATGTCTGAAGTAGCAAGCTACTTCGATCGTGCAGCAGCAGCCGTTGCATAATTTGAAATAAGTCTAAGCGCTATTTGCTGACTATGTTGTGGGAATAAATGCAGATAGTCAGTTCGTGAAAATAGCTTTGAAACAGAAATTTCTAAAAAGCTTAAAAGGGAGATACCAAACCGATGAAAACACCACTCACCGAAGCTGTAGCAGCAGCAGATTCTCAAGGACGTTTCTTGAGCAGCACAGAAGTGCAAGTTGCTTTTGGTCGTTTCCGTCAAGCTACAGCTAGCTTGGAAGCAGCAAAAGCATTAACTGCCAAAGCTCAAAGCTTGGCTGAAGGTGCGGCAAACGCAGTATATCAAAAATTCCCCTATACCACCCAGATGACCGGACCCAACTTTGCATCTACCTCCACAGGTAAAGCAAAATGTGTGCGTGACATCGGCTACTACTTGCGCATGGTTACCTACTGTCTAGTTGTTGGTGGTACAGGTCCATTGGATGATTACTTGATTGCCGGTATCGCTGAAATCAACAAAACCTTCGACCTATCTCCTAGCTGGTATGTTGAAGCTCTCAAATACATCAAAGCTAACCACGGATTAAGCGGCGACCCTGCGGTTGAAGCTAATTCATACATTGATTACGCTATTAACGCCCTCAGCTAATTAGGGTTAATTTGCCCGGAAAGCGGTAGCGGCTCGGCTGGCATGGTGCTAGGAGTTGTTAAGCTTTCCGGGTAGTTTTTTAGGCTTTGCATAAAAAAATAATATTAGTGAATCGCTTCATCACTATAGTGATGGGATGAAGGTGAGATAGACAAGCAACACACAGAACAGTTGTTATGTTGTTAGAAAAATAACTCAAAGGTAGACTCAACATAACAAAATTGTTTTTGATAACATCAAATAACGGGGTATACAGTTATGACCGGATTAGGAGCAGCTGCCCAGTTAGGAATTCGTGCGTTTGCGGAATCGGGTATAGTTGAACTGCGGAGTAATGCATCTCGAGAAGATGTAGAAAACGTGATTCGTTGCGCATATCGGCAGGTATTAGGGAATGCTTACTTACTGGAAGGTCAGCGTTTGACCAGTGCAGAATCATTGCTGCACAGTGGTGAAATCACCGTGCGTGATTTTATTCGGATGATTGCTCAATCTGAATTATACCGCGAAAGGTTTTTTTACAGTAATTCCCAAACTCGGTTTATTGAGTTGAATTATAAACACTTGCTTGGGAGAGCGCCACAGGACGAGACAGAAATCGCCTACCACGTAGACCTGTATAGTTCACAGGGTTACAGTGCGGATATCGATTCCTATATAGATTCTGTGGAGTACCAAGAGAACTTTGGTGATAACATCGTTCCCTACTACCGAGGTTTTTCTAGTCAAGTGGGACAGAAAAATATTGGTTTTAGCCGGATGTTTCAGTTGTATCGGGGATATGCGAATAGCGATACTAGTCAAGGGCAAAAACAAGGTAAATTGACTTGGGATGTGGCGAAAAACCTAGCTTCACCGATTCATCCAGCTAGCAGCGCGGCTTTAGTTGGTGGTGCAGTGGGTGCTGCACGGGGTGATGTGTATCGGATTCGTTATATGCAAGCAGCATCACCAAATGCGGCTGTTGTGAGACGCTCGACTAATGAAATAGTGGTTTCCTTTGAGCAGTTGTCAAGTAAATTGCAACAGTTAAACCGTAAAGGTTGCAGAGTGATGAGTATTGGATTGGCTTCATAAATTCAGTCAGCAGTAAACCTGTTGTCTAAACAATTGCAAATCACTAACAAATTCACAGATGGTGAAAAATTGGGAATGGGTTATTGATTTGTTAGAGTTGTCGTGTTGGTCAAAATGACAACTCACTCTCGTGGAAATATGAATAGTAAGGAGATAGTGTTGAGACTATGGCAATAACTACCGCAGCTTCTCGTTTAGGAACAGAAGCATTTGACCGGACTGCACCCCTAGAAATGCGTCCCCGCACAACCAAAGAAGAAGTAGAGTTAATTATCAGTGCTGTTTATCGACAGTTATTAGGTAATGACTATTTGATGAAAGCGGAAAGGCTTACCAGTGCGGAATCATTATTACGTGATGGTAAAATTACCGTGCGTGACTTTGTGCGTCAGGTAGCCAAATCGGAACTCTACAAGCAGAAATTTTTCTATAACTGCTTTCAAACTCGGACAATAGAGTTAAATTATAAGCACCTACTAGGTCGCGCACCCTATGATGAGTCCGAGATTATTTTTCACTTAGATTTGTATCAAAACGCGGGATTTGAAGCAGATATCGATTCTTACATCGATTCACCAGAGTACGAAGCGAATTTTGGCGAGAATATTGTTCCCTATTATCGTGGTTTCCAAACCCAAATTGGACAGAAAACCGTTGGTTTTAGCCGCATGTTCCAATTATATCGGGGATATGCAAACAGCGATCGCGCCCAATTAAAAGGAAGTTTACCCCATTTGGTGAATGAACTGGGAAGGAATGATGCCAGTGCAGTTGTATCACCTTCGGGAACTCAATCTGGATTTGCGTATGTTGCTCCGACAAAGGGTGTCACCCCAGCAACCGGATTTGGTGGTGGTGCAACCTTTGGTAAGGAAGGAAGACTATATCGGGTGGAAACTGCGGGTGTATTTGGTGCTGGATATCCGAAAACCCGTCGTGTGAATCAAGCGGTGGTAATTCCCTACGAGGAGTTATCTGGTTATATGCAACGTGTTCAGCGTCAGGGTGGAAAAATCGCTAGTATTACACCTGTTTAGGAGGAGATAGGAGACAGGAGACAGAAGATAAGTAATTATTATTATTTGTTATTTATGACTTACTTCCCCAACTCATGAGCATCTCCTGCTCCCTTTCTCCCTATATTGTTAAGATGGAAGAGGATAAAAATATGCTGGGAACAAAACTATTTCGCTACGAAGTTGCTGGACTCAAGCAAAGTGATGAAACTGACAATTTGGGCTATCAAATTCGCAGTAGTGCCAATACAATTATTACAGTTCCCTACAACCGGATGAACTCGGAAATGCGACGGATTACTCGGATGGGTGGAAAAATTGTGAATATTCAACCTGTGTCCCTGACAGAAAGTACTGAGAATCACGATAATAATTAATAATTAATTTTATCAATCCAAACTGGGATATATCCTCAATTTTTTTCTGGGTGAATAGTTGGGTTTTGGAGACGCGCTCTAGGTGACTTCTCATCGGAGAGAAGATATATCTGTGAGTAGAGTAAATCTAAATTTCCAGCAAAAAAATTTACTTTTTGTGAAATTAGGGCGCATCTAGGAAAGACTGCGCCCTTTATAATTAAAATATGGATCAGGTAGTAGCAAAAATAAATTATCCTATTTCCAATCAGTTAATAAATTTAGTTAATAGTTAACTGTCAATATTTATACATAATAGGACATTTTTATAATTGTAACTCCCTGACTAAATTATTGAATACTCAGAATTTTGATAATTAATGGATGTCAACTTTGAGCAAAATCAAGATAATGAAACCCTGACAATTGAACAAGCGATCGCAAATTTACGCGGGAATGATTTAGGTTTGCGTTTCTATGCAGCTTGGTGGTTAGGAAGATTCCGGGTGCAAAATCAAGAAGCAGTTAGGGAATTAATTATCGCTCTGGAGGATACGGATGACCGCACACCGGAAGGTGGGTATCCATTGAGACGTAATGCGGCCCGTGCTTTGGGGAAAATTGGTGATTTGTCAGCAGTAGAGGGATTGATTCAAGCTTTAGAATGTGCAGATTTTTACGTGAGAGAAGCTGCTGCTGAGTCCTTGGGAATGTTGGGGGATAATTCGGCGATTCCGGCTTTAGGTAATTTGTTATCCTGTGGGGTGGAAGGGGAAGGATTGATCCAACCCCAACCGGATAATACCCATCCCTACGACGCGATTATTGAAGCCTTGGGTAGTTTACAAGCTGTTGATTTCATACCCCAAATAGAATTATTCTTACAGCATCCGACACCACGGGTACAGTATGCCGCAGCAAGAGCGATGTATCAGTTGACCAACGAAGGAAAGTATGGCGATATATTAATTAGGGCTTTAGGTGTGGATGATTTACAATTGCGTCGCGCAGCCTTGACGGATTTAGGTGCGATTGGTTACTTACCAGCAGCTGAGGCCATTTCCCAAACTTTAGCAGAAAACAGTTTAAAATTAATTGCCCTCAAAGGATTACTGGAACATCAGGTAAAAAAGGTCTCACCCCCCACCCCCACCCTAACGGAGGATGTTATAAGAGTGATTACCTTGATGGACTCGCTACTATAAAATCCAGTCAAGAGTTATGAGTTAAGAGTTACGAACTCCAGTTTATTTCTAACTCTTAACTCTTGACTCTTTATTTTCCGGATAAACATTTTGAGATTAAATCATGAATAATTCCCAACTTTGTCAAACATTAGTTAAAGCAGTAGAAGAAGCTGATTCCTCAAAAACACTATTGGAAGCGGTACAAAATTTAGCAGATGCCAACCTAGAAGAATCTGTGCCTACTTTGATTGCGGCTTTGGGGTATAATAATCCAGGTGCTGCCGTTGCTGCCGTTGACGGGTTGGTAAAAATTGGTAAACCGGCGGTGACATCGTTATTGGAATTGATTGATAATTATAATTATGGAGCTAGGGCTTGGGCTGTGCGTGCTTTAGCGGGAATCGGTGATCCACGGGGACTGGAAACCTTGCTGGACGCAGCTAAAAATGACTTTGCCTTGAGTGTACGTAGAGCTGCTGCAAGGGGATTGGGCATAATAAAATGGCAGGAATTACCCCTGGAAGAGGCGAAAATTGCTCAACAACGAGCCTATGAAGTATTGACAGTGGTATGTCAAGACCCGGAATGGGTAGTGCGCTACGCTGGAGTAGTCGGTCTCGAAAGACTAGCGATCGCAATCTTCAAAGTGCAAGAGGAGCTATTTGTCAAAATTACTTCAGATTTAGAGAAGGTCATGGCAGAAGATGAGGAAGTTTCTCTGAGAACCCGTGCAGAATTAGCATTACAAACACTGAGAATTGAAAGTAGTCAGTTGAATCATAACGCTTCCAAATTACACTTAAATTCCCAGCAATCGACAAAAGAAGAATATGCACAACGGGGAGAAGGAAGGAGAAATTAGGGGGTAGGAGTGCAAATCCAAGATTTAAAAGTTGGTGACAAAATCGGTGTATTCTTTTATGATGATTGGCGTGGTAGGAAGGCGACGATTGAAACCGTTACCCACATATCTTCAACAGCTACAATTACAGTTTCTTCGGGAACACGGTATACCTACCAAGGTAGAGAAGTTGGTGCGTTAGGTGATGCAACCTATTTATGTAGTGTGAGTAAAGCAGAGGAAATTATTGCTAGGGATGGTATAAAACATCAGGAATCACCTGTTGTTAATGAGTTAGGGATAAGAGAAAATAGGTTAATCAAATTATCCCAACTTGCGGCTGATAATGCAATTAAGATTCTCCATCAACATGGTTACTATAATGATAAGAGTGGTAAATTAGCTGAGATAGAATCCAAGATTGCGGCTATCGTTCAGGAGTATTTAGAGGAGATGGAAAAATAAATCAGGACTGACATTAGAGAAAGTCTCAGAGGATATTTGAAAAAGTTCATTTTTTGGGAGTAGAGACGACCCGACGGGTCGTCTCTAAAGGGAGAAGAGAATCGGGAGAGACGCAACATGTCGCGTCTGTACTTCATAACGAAAAATATACCATCAATAAGTGATTGATAAAGTGTTTATTGACACTTGAAAAACATCCTCTAAGTTCTTATTCATGATATATAATTTTAACTTTTCTAGTTCTCTCGTAAATCAACTAGAAAATCCATGTGTGCTATTTTTGCATGGATTTATGGGGAATAGGGAAGAATTTAGTCCTGTAATTAGGTTTTTAAAAACTGATTTTTGTTGTGTATCTATAGATTTACCAGGACACGGTAAAAATATCTTGTTAGATACAGAATTAGAGAACGAAACGCCCTATAGTATGTCTCAGGTTGCTGAGGGGATTATTGATTTTTTAGATAACTTAAAAATTTGCAAATGTTTACTTGTAGGTTATTCGATGGGTGGCAGATTGGGTTTATATTTAGGAATTAATTATCCCCATCGTTTTTCCCACTTAATTTTAGAATCAGCTTCTCCGGGATTAGCAACTATTGAGGAACGAGAAGCTAGGATAAAAAATGATTTAGGAATTGCCAGAAAATTAAATCGTTGTCTACAAGCCAATGATTTTCAACAGTTTTTAATTAATTGGTATCAACAATCCATTTTTGGTCAAATTAGTCATCATCCTGATTTTCCTCAAATTCTCCAGCAACGCTTGCAGTGTTACCCTTCGGAATTAGCTAAATCCCTGCAATATATGGGAACAGGTGTACAACCGTCTTTGTGGGATAAATTAGCTAATCTGCAATTACCAGTACTATTAATCGTTGGTGAACAAGATAGGAAGTTTGTCGAAATTAACCAAAAAATGTGTAGTTTTAATCCTAAATTTTCCCTTCAGATAATTAAAAATTGTGGTCATAACATCCACTGGGAAGAACCGCAGCAATTTGCCGAAATTATTCATGATTTTTTCGTTAACAGTTAATGTTTAATGTAAACCATCAACAACAATAAGTCAGAAATTAATTAGGGCTTGCTGAAAAAATAGCTAGACTTTAGATATCGTCAGATGTTGAGCACAAATTGATACTGTTTATCATTTCCCGTAGTGATTCCCGTTTCCCGTACACCCAGAACTGTTAACATTGCCGTCAAATCACCTTTACTGTTAGTGTTTTGTTGTGAAACCACCGCGATCGCATTTGTAAAGGGAAGCACTGGATAATGCAGAATCCGTCCAGATAAAAGTATTTCTAAATACATAAGAGTGAGTAGGGAAGGGGAATGAGTTATTTTCTAGTGAGGGAACTAAGAAGTTCTTTGGGAAATTGGAATCTGTACCATAAACTCTGTTCCTTTACCGGGAGTGGAATAACAGTCAATTTTGCCATCGTGTTTTTCTGTGATAATTTGGTAACTGATAGATAATCCTAAACCAGTTCCCTTACCGACAGGTTTAGTGGTAAAGAAGGGATTGAACAGCTGGTCGCGAATATTTTCAGGAATACCAATACCGTTATCGATAATAGCAATTATTACCCATCCAGATACCATCGATGTGCGGATGGTGATGGTGGGAGAATCTATTTTTGCTTCCTCTAGAGCATCAATGGCATTACTAAGAATATTCATGAATACCTGGTTCAGTTGACCGGGATAGCATTCAATTGCTGGTAATTGACCGTAATCCCGAATTATCTGGATTGCTGGGAAATTAGGTTTGGCTTTGAGGCGATGCTGTAGGATCAGTAAAGTATTCTCGATACCCTCATGGATATCCACCTGTTTACATTCCGCTTCATCTAAACGGGAAAAATTTCGTAAAGACAACACCAAATCCCGAATGCGATCGCTACCAATTTCCATTGATTTAAGTATTTTCAGCAGGTCTTGTTGTAAAAATTCTAAGTCAAGTTCTGCTGCTCGTTCCTGGATTTCCGCAATAGGCTGGGGATAGTGGTGTTGATAGAGACAGAGAAAATCTAGTAAATTCTGAATATATTCCCTGACATGGGTAATATTCGCATGGATAAAATTAACGGGATTATTGATTTCGTGGGCGATTCCCGCGACTAACTGACCCAGGGCAGACATTTTTTCACCCTGTACTAATTGCAACTGAGCCTTTTGCAAATTTACCAGTGCCTGCTGTAATTCCTGGGTGCGTTGTTCCATAATGCAGTTAGCATTGCGTAGTTGCAGATGTACCTGAATCCGCGCTAATACTTCCTCGTTTTGAATCGGTTTGGTAATGTAATCGACAGCACCTAGACTAAATCCTTTCACCTTATCTACGGGGTCAGATAGAGCTGTCATAAAAAAAACTGGAATATCGCAGGTATTAGGATTTGCTTTGATGCGTTGACAGGTTTCAAACCCATCGATTCCCGGCATCATCACATCTAGTAAAATTAGGCTAGGTTGGTAGGTTTCTAAGCGTTGCAGAGCGGTTTCCCCATTTTTGGCGATCGCCACTCGATAACCATGCGCACTCAGGAGGTCGAATAGTACCTGTAAATTGGTGGGTGTATCATCTACAACTAAAATTGTATTTTCCTGAGCCGGCACGTCGGTGGTCATTTTTTACTCCTGGTGTTTTGAAGAGGTTTTAGTTTTCAGCATTTAATAGGAATCCGATTTGAATCTGGAAATGACTAACGTAGGTAGGGAACAGGAAGTAGGGAACACAGATGTACTTTATTTCGTCACACGAGTACAGGCTAGGGGAACAAAAATCCAATATGATTCCTAAAGAAGATATTTTGAACTATGAGGAGTGATTTATTTTTCAGTGTAAATCACGATTTTATGATGAAAATCAGACGAAATAGCCGATAAATAATCTGGGATTGGAACATGGGGTGACTACACCCAAGGTTCTAAAAGTCGTAAAATCCCTTCATCATCAAATTGCTGACTCAATTCCAGGATTTTATTGGCCAGGGGAATATATTTAGGTGCTAATTGTTTGAGACGGTTTGCTTCCTGTTGTACCTCACTCATAAAGCCACCTTGGGCGGCGGTATAAAGGGCTGCTAGTTCCTCTGGGGGTGGAAAGACTATTTCTGCTGTTTGAGTGGAATTATCATCCTGTGTAATCTCTACGTTAGGGTTTTCTGCCCAAATCCACTCCAAGTTTAACAACCGCTTGATTTCCGCCAGTAATCCGTTAAAATCCAGAGGTTTTGGGAAAAAACCGCTACATCCAGCATCCACACTATCCTGCATATCTACCTGGGATAGGGTTGCGGGGGAAGCGATGATGGGGGTTTGAGCAAAATCGGTCATTTGTCGCAATTGACGGGTCATTTCCAGACCATCCATGACAGCCATGTGAACATCGGTAATAATCAGGTCGGGATGCATTTTTTGAGCAATATCTAGACCCTGTTGTCCGTTTTCCGCTTCCGCAACTTCAAAACCCAAGGGTTCTAGCATATTCATCGCAACCAAGCGATTTTCCTCCCGGTCATCCACCACAAGGATTTTCCGTCGTTCCCCTTGATAACCCACCACAACTTGATCCGCGATCGCTTCTGTGGTTATCCATTCGGAAGTAAGGGGTAGGTCGAGTTCAAACCAAAAGCAACTTCCCTGACCCAGAACACTTTTAACTTGAATTTCACCTCCCATTTTCTGAATAATTTGCTGACTGATAGCTAGTCCTAATCCTGTCCCTTCCATGTTCCGTTCCCTTTTCCCTGCTTGCTCAAAGGGGAGGAATATGGAAGCTAATTTTTCCTTGGCGATACCAATCCCACTATCTTTGACCTGGAAGCGAATACGACGCATCCCTTCGGAATCAAGGGAGGTATCATCAACAACTTCTATCCGAAAGGAAACACAGCCAGCATCAGTAAATTTGACGGCATTACTGAGTAAATTTAGTAACACCTGTCGCAATCGTTTATCATCAGCATGGACTGCTGTCGGTAAATTGGCTCCCGGTTGAAACTTAAATTCCACACCTTTTTGTTCTGCCTTAATCCGACAAATATCCGCAGTGGAAGCAAGGAAGTTGGCAAAGTGGAAATCCTGGGGATAGAGTTCCATTTTTTGCGCTTCCAATTTCGATAAATCTAAAATATCGTTAATCAGGGTGAGGAGATGGGAAGCACACTGGTGAATCACCCGAAAACCCTTAATATGTTTCTCGGTGGTGGTGGGTTCGCGTTCTAGGATTTGCACATAACCCAGGATACCATTAAGGGGAGTTCGTAGTTCGTGGTTCATGTTGGCAAGAAATTGGCTTTTTGCTCGGTTCGCAGCTTCCGCAGCAGTGCGAGCAATTTCCAATTCCCCTAACTTTTGTTGTAAATTAGCTTGGGTAATGTCCAAACTTTCTGCCATCTGGTTAAATGCTTGGGATACCTCCTCAATCTCATCCTGGGTCTGGATTGCCATGCGGTGGGATAAATTTCCTCTACCAATCTCATTTGCTCCCACTTGGAGTTGTTTGAGGGATTGAATTATCGGACGTAAAACTAGCCAAAATAATCCTGATACCATCAACATTAATAAAACGATGGTGGCATAGGCAACATTAGTGGCGATCGCATTTACTTGTTGTAATTCTTTCTCTGCTGCTGCTGCTTGTTGTTGAGCTTCCTTTGTTAAATCTGCCAAAAAGAAGTCTATATCTCGCTTAAAGCCGTTGATAGCGCGAAAATCAGCCTTAATATCCGCTTCTGTTTTAATTAATCCCCAGTTAATCCCCTCAACCACATTTTCTTCTAATTCCTCCCACAGTTCCTGTCGATTGCGGATATATTTAAGCTCCGGTGTGGATACCAAAGATTCCAATAAATCCAACGCTTCCTCAATCCCCTGATCGAACTTATCCTCCTTTTCCTCATCAATATTGCGGAACAACACATGGTCTTTGAGTTCCAGAATTTCCGCATAAAGACGATTTTGCACCAGGGTAGTCGCTTGCATCCGTCGCAGAGCTTGGCTATACTTCTGGTAGCTGCTGTGTTGGATTTGATTGCGCCACAAAGTACTACCACCAGAAATCAGCGCGATCGCTCCCACTAATCCCAGGGACAGTCCGATAAACTTGGTTGCTATTTTCATTGACTGCTCCTCCCTGATAAGTTCAACTGACGACGTAATTCCCCGATGGACTCGTAATCCTCATCTTCCACCAACGTATATCCAACGGTTTTTGCACCCATCAAGTCCTTAATTCCCGCAGGTGCAGTCAAAAAAGCTTTTTTGAGTTTCTGAATAAATTCCGGAGGTAGGTTTTGAGAAACCAGTATGGGAGCATGGGGAATGGGGTCTGATTCCCAGATAATGCGCAGATTTTCCCCCTTACCTTCTTCCCGCAATTGATTATAGGTAGCCAAATTCGTGGCGATCGCATCCACCTGATTTGTTGCTAATAATTTCTCAGTTTCCTCGTGGGTTCCTCCAAACATCACCTGAGAAAAATGACGTTCTGGGTCAATTCCTAACTGTTTCAGTGCAGCTAAAGGTACAAGATAACCGGATGTAGAAGAACGGTCAACAAAACCCACCCGTTTACCCTTCAGGTCTTGCAAAGTTTTAATCGAGCTATTTGCAGTCACCACAAAACAGGAACGATACCAAGGACGTACAGTATCCGCATCGACGGGAGCTACCAAGGGTTTGACTTTTGCTCCCCGTTCCACAGCTTCAAAATAGGAGATAACCCCAGCATAGACAGCATTCGCTCGTCCATCCACCACCATATCCACACTTTCTTGGTAGTCCTGAGCAATGATAAAATCCACCTGTTGTCCCAACACCTGTTCTAAATGAGCTTCTAAGGGTGCAATCATCCGTTCCTGTTCAACTCGATCTTGAGTTGGTTGCACACTAATGCGTAGTACAGTTTCTGGGGATGAGTAGGATAGATTTCTGGGTAGATTGGAGAGGAGAAGGAGAACAAGCACCCAACCAAAACGGGATTATGAGGTAGAGAGATAAAGTTAGCGATCGCACGGATTTAATCTAAATTTTTCAGGTTTACTCTTTTTCTATAGTTCCCCAGTTGCTCCAAAAAATCACAATGGTAAGCATCGGGAGGAGGGAGCAGGGAATACTGCGTACACCAGAACACATAAAAGCGCTTTTCCCTACTCTCTACCCCCATCTACGGCTTGCTAAAAAATAGTAAAGACGCGATATATCGCGTCTCTATATCCTGTAAGCGTTATATCTCTTTCATCTAAAATTAGTATAAGAATGATAAATTTATCATTGTCTAAATCATCAGTATGAACAGTTCTCAACCACTTAGAAAGAAGGCTCTTGTATGTATCTTTCTAATTGTGTTGTGCGTTCTTTAGTCATTCTCTCCAGACAATTATTCAAAAAACCGCTATAACCGGAACCCCGACGTGAGGTATAGACTTCATGGGACTCTTGTCATTCGTGAAAAAGTATGCAATGATTGACCCCACCAAGCTACCCAAAATCGATGAAACTCTTGCCACGAAACAGATCAATGTTTTACAACCCTTACCTCAGTCTTTTATTCCTCTTTGTCAATTTGTAAAAAAAATTTAACTTCACTTAACCACACTTAACCATCAATATTTTCACAAGTGATATTCAACAAATAAATGTAACAAAAATCAAAATTTCATCATAAATACAGTCATCACCAAATCATTTCCGCCAAAAAAATAATTACTTGAAATCTAAATTATTTTTTCCATAAAGAATGATTTTTTAAGTGTATATACTGTACAGATTTGCAAATTTAACCAATAACATACACATTATATCTGGAAGCTAAGTGTACGTAAGTAGAGTGTGAGGAACAGTCAAATTGAGTCAACAACTTACTACTAAGTATCTATTTAATTGTCCCGAATGGCTAGCAATCAGTGTCATCTGTGTTACTGGAATAATTGCTATTCCTGGGGAAAGTGCGGATGCAGCAGTTTCTCCCGATTTCGATCCGTCTGGGAGGGAGTCACAAATTACAGAGCAATTACCAGTCCAGCAGATAGATATTGTCACTAAAATTAAACAACACCGTTTGCAAGCTGAAGCCATCAGTCAAAGATTACAAGCCAACACTAATAGTCACCCGAATCATGATTTACAGGATTTAAGTGAAGTCCAAGCACCAAAATTAACCACGGAATTGGAAAAACCGGATTTGACCGAACTGACTAAATCCAGAACTACAGCTTTAATTGCCAAATTAAAACGCGTTTCCATCCCGGAAATGGACGCTATAAATGAAGGTGAAAATCCGTCCCCAGTAACCACAGATGATGTAATTACCAAGTTAAAAACATTCCGTCAGCAAAACCAAACCATTGCTCAATCAGATTCTTCCGGAGTGGTGGGAGATACCTTTGGAGAGATAAATAAACTCCGTCAGCAATTACTAATTGACCCCATAGATCCAGTCATTGTTAGAGGAAAACCACCCGTTGCATCACCTTCCTCCAGTGCTGGAACACCGACTGCGTATGGAGTTGGTTCCCGTCAAGCCTATATTGGGGGTGGTGTCAGCTTTCCATTAGATAGTAAACGTGATCGCCCCGATGGTTCATTGTCCTTTGGTTTTGGTGAAGGAGACCCGGTAAACTCTCTGGGGATTGAATTCAATTTCAATATTACCAGTATTGGGGAGGCAAATGACTTTGATTTTGGTGACAGTGGAACCATTGGCTTTAAATTACACCGTTTCATTGGTCGAGGTACTGCTGTTGCTTTTGGTTGGTCAAACCCGATTCGTTGGGGAGATACGGACCGAACTCGTCCGACTTTGTACGGAGTTGTAACGACATCGATTCCTCTCCAACCTAACAATCCCAACCATCAATTACCCCTCACGGTTTCAGTTGGTGTTGGAAGTGGTGTATTTCGTTCCAAGGGTGCATTTGCAGACGGTCAAGACACTCCGAATGTCTTTGGTAGTGTTGGGTTACAGGTAATTCCCCAAGCATCCCTGGTTGGTAGTTGGACAGGAAATCGTTTGAATTTGGGTGTTTCGGTGGTCCCAATTAAAAATGTTCCCCTGGTGATTAATGCAATTTACACCGATGTCACCGATAACTTGAATTTTGGATCAGGTCTATCCATTATTGCTGGTTCCGGTTTCCGCTTCTAATAAGTAGGTAGGTGCAATTAAACATAAAACTGCAACGTAACTGCTCATTCGGTTCAAAGCCTTACTCCTACTCACTACTACCTACTCCCTAATCTCAACGACAATTTTCACCATCCACCTACTTACTCATACTCCGTTACCCAGATTTCTCACAAAACCCTAAAACCCTAAGAGGTTGTTTAAAAGTCATTTTTAGTACTTGAATTATCGTTTTTGGGAATGGGGAGTAGGGAATAGGGAGTAGAGAGAGGGAAATCAATCCGTTACTCAAGGCTTACAACTTACTCGTGAGAAATCCAGGAAAAGTATTGATTACAGGTCAACTATTAGCTTTTAATTCTTCAGCTTATTCCCCACTCACTCTTTTTCCGGTAAATTCTATTCTCAATTTTTTGCATATGCGTCACACATTCATTTTTCAAGTTAGTTGGGGACTGTTTAGTATTTCCTCCTTACTGACCTTTGCTCCTGTTTCCTTAGCTGGAGATACAATTATTCGCGGAGCTGCAATAGATTCATCCTTTGCACCACTAAATCCAGCTTTTACCACACCAAATCCAGGAATTGTATTTCAAGGTGATAACATCATTGTTACAGACCAGGTACAGTCAGGTTTAAATAAAAGCATTAACGAGATTTTTAATAGTAATCAAAATCAGGATAGTACGGTGATCGCTTTGATTCGAGGTGATAATATCACCCTTGCAAAACAGCAAATCATCGACGCTTTTAGCAAAGTCGGAGTCGATGTTAATTTAACAACAGAACTAAGCAGTAGATTGGAAGCTTTATTTAACTCCCAATCGGTGGATATTAATCAACTAAATGCGGCAATTAAAATTTATAATCAGATTGTCAGTCAAACTGGTGATAGTAACCTAATTGCTCTGAGTGAATTACCTGAATTTAAAAAAGTCGCCGAAGTTTTGAAACAACTACGACGCACCGTTGACTGCTCAACTCGTATTCAGAGTAATGAGTGCATAAATCTATAAAATCAGCTTTTCCCCATCTCCCTTACTTTAGAACAAGGACATGGCGTAGAGATGAAAATCATCATTGGTGGTGGATGTGAGGTATTGCTGGAACCAACCGCTAGCTAGTCTCCCGATTTCCCGTAACATTGAGGTTTCGTCCCAGGATTGATTACCATCACCAATGATTTCCAATTGTTTCTGCTCTGTGGGAATTTGGGCAAAGATATATTTATTGGCTGATATTGCTTGTAAATCATGACCATCAACAATTAATAAAGTCGGAGCAAGCAATGAGGCGATATTTATACCAACTAAATCGGTTTTGACACCACGGGTGACAACAGCTTTGACTGCGCTTTTCTGTGCTGATGCAGCAATTAAAGCAGTCACCCCACTACTGCGATCGCCAAAATAACCAATTTGTAAGTTGCGTGTGAAGGGATTTACCTTTAGCCAATCGGTAACGGTAATTAATCGGGATGAAAAATGAGCTACATTACCGTAAAAATGCTTAGTTCTTTGGTCAATAATTTCCTCTTCTTTCGTCAATAAATCAATGAGTAAGGTTGCCAATCCTGCTTGACGAAAAATATGAGCGAGATAACGGTTACGAGTGCTGTAACGGCTATGACCACTGCCATGCACAAACACAACTATCCCTTCCGCGTTGACAGGTATAATTAATTCTCCCTCTAATTGCTGCCGACCCAGGTCAACATGAACAATTTGTTCTTCAACATCGAATATATTTTTTTGATACATTGTGTTTCGCCTCTCAAGCGGTGAATGAATGTAGATGCAAACTCTAATACTCCACCAAACTCAAAATGCTGGGTGGAAGTCAGGGAATAGGGAGTATGGAACAGGGAGTAGTAAATAAGATTACCCAGTAAAGTGGACTTGTTAGACTACTAGCGAAATCGAGTAAATAATTTCTCTTTATAGTTTTAACCTTAAGTTAATTTGCGGAGAATCAAACTGAATTTTTCTTTCTCTTAAGCTTTGAGCTTCAACATCTGTAATCTATTTATAAAAGTTCATCACCTAGATTTCTCACAAATTATTAAAACCGACGGTAAGTAGGGAATAGTCAGTAGGGAGTAGTAAGGATAATTAATCCATTCCTCAATGAGAAATCCGGAATCATCCCTATTTGAACGTGAATTCGATAGATTCAAATAACCTCTCTCCAAAATGGATACAGGCTTTGGAAAAATTGATTTTTGGTTAAAATTACAGAATTTTCTGCCCCTCTCCGTTCTGCGGAGAGCAGGGTGGTTTCATACGCCCAGAGAAAATTGCTATTAAATAACCCCAATTTACGAATAACCCCAATTTACGCAATCTCGATGTCCGCATTTTCCGGATTATTGCCATGTTTGAGTAAATGTTAGCGAAGTATGAACTAGTTAAATACTTCCTATTTACTGTATTCTGTATCCTGTATTCTTGTACTAGACCTTTCCCAGACAGCAACTATGGCTTCAACTTACTCTTTTGATATAGTTAGTGATTTCGATCGTCAGGAACTTGTTAACGCCATCGATCAGGTTTGCCGTGATATCAAAAGTCGTTACGACCTCAAGGATACTAACACGACGGTGGAACTGGGTGAAACCAAGATTACAGTGAATACGGATAGCGAATTTACCCTGCAAGCTGTACACACGATTCTGCGGGAAAAAGCCGCTAAACGAAATTTATCGCAAAAAATCTTTGAGTTTGGCAAAATTGAATCTGCTAGCGGTAATCGGGTTCGTCAAGAAATCACCCTCAAAAAAGGCATTAGTCAAGACATTGCCAAGCAAATTTCTAAATTAATTCGCGATGAATACAAAAAAGTTCAAGCATCTATTCAAGGTGATGCGGTTCGCGTCAGTGCTAAAAGTAAAGATGATTTACAAGCTGTGATGCAAAGGGTTAAACAGGAAGATTACCCCGTTGCTCTACAATTTACTAATTACCGTTGATACAGAAGGGGAGGGGTGAGCGAATCGGTTTTTTCTTCCCCCTACCCTGACAAATTTTCCCTCTTGTCGATGAAATTAACCTCTTCTTAACCCTTTGTTTACTTAGAGTGACTTGTTGTCGCTACATTATTGTGTAAGTTGTATTTATAGGGATAAAAAAGAGTTGGTTGCGGTTTACTTAAAATACGAGTGCTAACTGGAAATTATGACTGGTAAATCGTGGCTTGGAGAATGTTGTTTTTAGCATTTGTCCATTTCTAGAATGTGATACCAGTTGGAAACAAGAAGGCGATAAATGAAACGCTGAAACTCTGAGATGAAAAAGGGTTCTCAAACTATAGACGCGTCTTCTTTAACAATGCGACCCCTCCCCGTAAGGGTGATTTCAGAGCCAATTTAGAGTATAAGTTTTGATTGCCTATGGGCAAATCCGCAACCCAGAATCCAAATTCAAGAATTATCAAAATTATAGTTGAAATTATGTATAAATCCTCAGCTTTTTTGCAAACAGGTCGCCTAGGTGTGGGGTTAATTGGTACGGGATATGTGGGAAAATTACGAGCTGAGGCTTTTAAATCCGATACGAGAGTTAACCTAGTGGGTGTTGCGGGACGGACACCAGAAAAAGTTGCAGCCTTTGCCGAAAATTACCAGACCCAAGCTGTATCATCGTGGCAGGAATTAATTGAACGGGAAGACGTTGATCTGGTTGTGGTTTGTAGTGCCAACCATGAACGGAATGCGATCGCAAATGCAGCCATTGATGCGGGTAAGCACCTGGTGATTGAGTATCCCTTGGCTTTGAATTACAATGAGGCGGAGGCAATTATTGCCCGCGCTCGTGCGAATAATTTATTTTTGCACGTTGAACATATTGAATTATTGGGTGGGGTACATCAAACCATCAAGCAAAACCTGGAGCAGGTGGGAGAGGTATTTTACGTTCGCTACAACACGATTAAGCCGGAAAACCCTGCACCGCGTAAATGGACTTATAATCATGAGTACTTTGGGTTTCCTTTAATTGGGGCTTTATCTCGATTACATCGGTTGACGGATTTATTTGGAGAAGTATTTACAGTTAATTGTCATCAGCGCTTTTGGCAAGTAGAAGAAGATTATTACCAAGCTTGTTTTTGTATTGCCCAATTATCCTTTCAAAGTGGATTATTAGGACAGATAATCTATGCTAAAGGTGAAACCCTATGGCAAGCAGAACGTAAATTTGAAGTACATGGTGAAAAGGGAGGATTAATATTCCACGAAGACGGTGGCTATTTAGTTCATACAGGAGAAACCATCCCCATCGCAGTTGGCGATCGCCGAGGTTTGTTTGCAAAAGACACAAATATGGTGATTGAGCATTTATTCAACGGTACACCCCTATATATTACCCCTGAAGAAAGTTTATATACCCTCAAAGTTGCCACCGCAGCTCAACGTTCTGCGGAAACAGGTTTAACTATAGTAGTTTAGGAGGGAGTAGGGAGCGGGGAATAAGGATTAGGAAAAAACACTTTCATGGGTTTTGGTGTACACAGTACATGTAGGCTACTCACTACTTCCTGACGACAGCAACAATTTTGAATACTCAACTACTTAATAAATACTTATCTTAATAAATACTTATAAACATAAATACTTATAAACCAATACGCTTGGCGTTAAAGATAACTTTAGGTTGGGTTGAGGCTTTGCATAGACTGTTGATTTTGTGGAAATTTACCCATCAGTTCACACAGTTTTTGTGATGATCTCGTCCCGATGCTCCGCGTGGGGACGCATTCCACCAGTGCTACTGCCTCAAATCAGGAAGCAGAGCTTCCCTATATGTATCAACAGCCGGAGTATTGGAACAAGTTTGTTGTCACGGTTTGTGCATGAATTTGTGACCCCAAAAAAGGCACAAAGTACACAGCCTAGGCTCTCTGACTCTACATTCTTCAGCCTAACCTACCCAATAATCAGGCTTTTAAGTCTAACTGAACTGTATTGACTTATAAACAGGGTTAACTAATGGCAATGTCTAAACCAACGATAGAACGGCAAACTTTGATTGAGATGGTAAATGCTTTACCGGAGGAAGCTCTGGCAGAGTTGGGGATATTTCTTGATTACTTAACAATATAAAACTTCTTAAAATCAGGAATTTAGTGGCGAGAATAGCGTCTAGAAACCAAAATTTTTATTAATCATTGTAGGTGTAGGTAGTTCTGGACAACAGAATATTTCAGATTGTGACGAAGAAATTCCACGAAATGAAATTACTCCTGTTTACGGTTGGAGTATAAAGGTTAGTGACAATTCATGACGGCGATAATATACACCAATATTTTGCTACACAACAATATTGCAGTGCGATACTCCACAGGAGTCGCTTCGCGATCGCCAAATCATCAAAAATCAACGAATCACAAACAAGAATCAGTCGGAAACTAAATTATTCAACTCCAAGTCCTATCCATCTAGGTAGCTATCCAGGACAAAGTACACCAACCTGCATTTGGAGCCAATCCCGAAAATTTACAGAGAGTAGGGAGGGGAAAACTAATCCGTCACTCAAGGATTATAACTTTACTAGCTCAACATCCAGGGAAAAACTCCTGTGCTTGAGTCAGGGATAGCTGCACTCAATAATTATTAATTACTAAATTTTTGCTAAACAAAAGGAAATCACACATAGTGGTGAAACTTAATTATAAATTATCTCCTAATCTCCTCTCAAAAATTTTTCTAATTACCCTGACTACTGTCGGTACAGTGGTAATTATGCCACCTATTGTTGAATCCCAAACGCCCAAAAAAACCACCAATAGTGTCTCTCCCTTTTGTCAGACCTTATCGGAAAAATTTGGTCCCTTTGGGAATGGGGCTCCCGATTTATACGTAGCATTAGAAAGAGCGATCGCCAAAGGTGGTGATTTAAACCAACCCTGTAATATGTTTGGCGAAAAGTGGCTACCCCTCAACTTTTTGCTATCTACCAACGAAGCATTGGCTCAACGTTTAATTCAAAAAGGGGTGAATGTGAATGCAAGGGACGGTAAGGGAGATACTCCCCTCCATTATGTGGGAGCATCGACAAAAACCACCCAATTACTCCTCAATAGAGGAGCAAAGGTAAATGTCCGCAACCAGGACGGTAATACTCCCCTCCATAACGTTTTTGGTCAAAAAAATGCTGCTGTGATCAAACTTTTGCTGGATCGGGGAGCTCAGGTAAATGCCAGAAATAAAGAACAAATGACACCGCTACATTTTGCAGCCAATTCTGGGAAAGCAGATATTACCCAGTTGTTGATTCGTAGTGGTGCAGATATCAATGCTCGTAGCAACCAAAACTGGACACCACTGCACTACGGAGCAGCAAATCCAGAAGTGGGCAAAAGACTCATCCAAGCAGGAGCAAATCTCACCATCCAAAATAGTCAAGGGGCTGCCATCCATTCTAACAGCCTGGAACCAGCAGTGTTAAAACTGCTACTCGACCGGGGAGTAAACGTGAATCTACGCAATCGTCAGGGACTGACACCCCTCCACGTCCATCGTTTTAGACCTGATTTGGTGAAATTGCTACTCGCACGCAAAGCCCAAGTAAACCTGCGGGATGCTCAAGGTCGAACCCCCTTATTTGACGTAAACCTGGAAGTAGCTCGACTACTGGTGGCAGCCAATGCAGATTTAAATATTCAAGATAATTTAGGCAGAACACCTCTGCATCAGGCTGTCTTGGAGGAACAAAGTTCTTTTGGACCAGAATTAGTCACACTATTCCTCAGTAAAAATGCCAGGGTTGACATCAAAGATAAGCAAGGTAAAACCGCCCTCGACCTCGCTCGACAACTAAATAAAACCCAAATCGTGAATTTATTAGAGCAGCATATTGCCGCGAAAAAATCCCCCGGTGGTGGAACGAATCCAACTAAAGCAACCGCCAAACTTCAGCAATTGCTCAGTGCCAAAAACTGGAAGGCTGCGGATCAAGAAACCCGTCACCTCCTATCACCACAAAAAGACCCCTTCGGACCTAACCCTAAGAGCATACCCCTAAATCTAATTCAAGAGATTGATCAAGCTTGGTTAAAGGCTAGCGGTGGCAGATTTGGATTTAGCGTTCAAGCCAGGATTTGGCGACAAGCAGTCGCAGCGCATCCCAAAAATAATGAAGCAGCAGTTAACACTTTTCGCGATCGCGTTGGTTGGAAAATTCCAGCTCCTCGCCGAGAACAGGACTTTATCAGCAGCGACTGGCGGAATGAATCGGAACTCAATTATTCGTTACAAGCACCCGTCGGACACCTACCCTGGGCTGGTGTTGCAGATGCAGATGTACGGTCGGTAGCAGTTCCTCCCCCTGGACACCACTGTGGTAGCTGTACTGCCGATGCAATGCACCTACGATATGAAAGATTTTATACCTATCTACCCCAGATGTTTGCACGGGTGAGAACGGCATTGAATAGTTCCGCATCGAAAAAGTAACCGGAAATAATGGGATACAAGCAAAATTATCGTATGTCTGTAGTAGAGACGTAGCAATGCTACGTCTCTACATCAACAAAAAACAAGTTTTCCCTCGCACCCATGCTCCGCGTGGGTGGGGATCTTTTTTTCCCTCGCACCCATGCTCCGCGTGGGTGGGGAACCGACGAGGTTCCAACCTCGTGAATCAAGGCAGTAGTCCTCCTTGACTGAGTGACCACCCAGAGCATAGTCACTAGATATAAGCCGTCCTAGAAGGACGACGGCTTTATACCCATCTTTTTGGTAAAATTTAGTGAGTCAGTAGGTTAAGGTTCGGCGGGTGTGTTAACTGGCGAACCCGTAAGGGGTAAGGAAAAGAAAATGTTACCAACAGACCTCTTAATGTATCGCCAAAATGGCGAACAAATCATCCCTAAACGCTTACCCATCGATGCACATCATTTACAACTAACAAGTGAATTAATCGATTGCTTTCAAAACCATGTTGGTAAAACCCAAGGAGAACTTGAACGTCAATTAATCGAACTAGAAGGAGAAGCAACCGATTACCGGATTAAACGGGGAATTGCTTACCTTTTAAAAAGTGGATTTTCCACCTTTGAAATCGTCAGTCCCCTGGAACCACAAATGCTTAGGGAAAAAGTTTTTCGCCAAGCAGCAAAATCACCTCCCGGTTTAGAATCTCGACAAACAACCCTAATCCAAATAGCAGACCAATTAAGTCAGGAATTACAACAAGAAGTATTACCAGAACAGGTTAAACAAGGACTATACGCTGACCTCGCGGAAAATCGAATTCTCACAAACTTTGAGATTCCTACACCAGAAGCAATACTACATCGTTATAACCTCTCTCAAGTCCAGGGAATTTTTTATAAAGCTAGTCAATTAATTATTAATGCCCATCGGAACATACCAGGACAGTATAAATTACTATTTCGCTATTTAAAATTATTTCAATTAATGGCCTACATCGAAGGAGACGCAGACCACGGATTTACAATTACCATTGATGGACCAACCAGCTTATTCACCCCCAGTACCCGTTATGGACTGGCGATCGCGAAAATGATTCCGGCAATCCTACATGTCAGTAAATGGAGTTTAGCGGCAAAATTACAAATTCGTGATGTCTTTAGCGGTAACTGGAAACCAGGACGCTACACCCTCAATTCGGCTGATTGTGGACTTGTCACCCATTACCCCCCAGGTAAACCCTATGATAGTATGCTAGAAGCCTCCTTTGCTGACCGTTGGGATAGTCTCAAAAGTGAATGGATTTTAGAGAGGGAAGTAGATTTAATTCCCATACCAGGAAGCGTAATGATTCCCGACTTTCGTCTGGTTCATCCCGACGGTAGAACCTTTTTACTTGAAATAGTCGGTTATTGGCGACCGGAATACCTCCAGAAAAAATTTGCCCAGGTACGCCGTTCGGAATGTGATAACTTGATACTAGCCATATCTGAACGTTTGAATTTAGATAAAGTCGGGGTGAAAATTCAGGATGTACCTGCTAAGATTGTCTGGTTTAAGGATAAACTATCACCGAAGTCGGTATTATCAGCAATCTTAGAGGGTGTTTGAAAAGCCGTTTTTTGGGAGTAGGGAATCGGGAGATAGACTAGTACAAGTTAGCGGAAATATCCAGACCATTTATCTACCTTACTGAAAGTGACAATTTCACACCCAACCCCGGTAAAATAATCATAATTAACCCTTAAAAATAAATTGACATACCGGGTAGCGACAAACTATGTTTACTCCAGATGATTTTTTAAAATATGCTCAATGGATGGGTATAGGAACAATCTTTTTTGCAGTGATTACCATCCTGGGCTTTATATTGAAATGGGGTATCAGATTTAGATTAGTGGGAACAACGGGATTTATGCTGGTGTTGACAGCAGGTTTATTTTCCCTATCCTTAGCACCCATCACCCGTACCGTCATCCCCGGTGCAGTTCGCTATAACCTTGTATACGATAACGGTTCCAATCAAGCAGTAATTACCGTTCCCCTCACCATTAGCAATAGCGAACTTGATGCAACCCTACGTCAAGCAGCAAGCAATTTATATTCCTATGGACGTTCTGGTATCGGTGGAGACAATCAGTTAACAATTCGCGCTCGTGTAGTCTTACATCCGGAACCAGGTGTTTCCGTTCCTTTATATATTGGACAGGTGAAGCGCTCCCTACTAACACGGGAAGATGAAAATATGTCGGTGGAAATTTTTACTGATAAACTCGCTCAATTAACCCAAGCAAGTATTGGTTCCTAATTAAAACACATCAGACACAGGTATCTGACTTGTAAATAGTGTGGGGAGTGGGGAGTAGGAATAAACACTTTCATCTGGTGTAACCAGTAAATCCTGGATTTCCCACAAGTCATTTGTAAGCCTTGAGTAACGGATTAATTTTCCTTCTACTCCCTATTCCCAAAATGCGGGTAATATAGGCTACTCACTATGAATAAAATAAAGTCCCCAGTGTTACCTGGGGATAACGATGAATTAGGGTGCATCTATAGTCTTGTTATCCGTCGAGGAAAGATACAGATCCGGATTGTTTGCACAATATTTTTGCGATCGCATGACAGAATGACAGAACTATTGGAGTTTGTAAGTCAAATCTTAGTAGCATGTCCTTCCTCAACCCTATGCGATCGCACAGCAATATCATAATCATAATGATAAATGCGATCGCTCGATAATTGGATATGGATTCCGCATCTACAAACCCAAATTACCATGCTAAGTAGGTGCAATTAAACATAAAACCGCAATGTAACCGATCATTCGGCTAAAAGGCTTACTATCGTACAGACGCGATATATCGCAGTTATTGCTTACCGTTTGATTAACACGAAAATTGCAACAGCTAAGACAAAATAACCAAATCCCTTTTCCAACTGCTTTGCACTGACAAATCGAGTTAAATACGCTCCAATCAAGATTCCAGTACTTGCAGCAACAGTGAAGGTGACTAACAAATCCCACAGAATGGGAATATTTCCAGAAAGGTATCCAACAAATCCTGTCACAGACTTTAATGCCAAGATAATTAGGGAAGTTCCCACCGCTTCCTTCATCGGTGTTTTTCCTAGCAGTACCAGTGCTGGAATTACCAAAAAGCCACCCCCAATACCGATAAAACCAGTAATCACACCAACAACCAATCCCTCTAAGGCAATTGCCAACCAAGGGGGAAGGAGTGAATGCAGATGGTGAAATTCTTCTTTTTTCTCAGCATCTTTGCTCTGATTATTCCCCTTACGAATCATTGCCACCGACGCTATAAGCATCATCACTCCAAAGGTCACCAGTTGCAATGTGGGTGAAACAAAAGGTTGGGACGCTAACTTTGCTCCGAGATAAGCTCCCAGCATAGAAGCTGGTGAAAACAGAGCAATAGTCTTCAGGTTAACATTTCCCTGTTGCCAATGGGGAATAGCACCAATCACACTCGCAACCCCTACAATCACCAGTGTCATTGCAAAAGCAGACTTAGAGGGTACAGACATTACGTAAATAAGAACGGGTGCTGCTAAAATTGACCCACCCCCTCCAATTAAACCCAAGCTGATACCAATACAAACCGCTAGCAGGTGTCCCAGGAGATTTATTAACATTAATTTTTCCTCAAAATAGTTAAAAACGTTGATTCCAGGGCATTTTTGCTAATAACATACCCAAAGCACAAGTATCAGTAATCCCTGCAAATACTAATCCGGAACCGATAAATCCACTTAAAATCAAGAACCAAGGGGAAACAAAAGCTCCCAAAACTGTTCCTAATACCACCAGGGAACCTGCAACAATTTGCACCTGTCGCATAATGCTAATAGGAGCATTTTTATTTACTTGGGTGGGACAACCGCTTTGAATCCAAGCTGATAATCCACCTTCTAGGTGAGTTACTTCACTAACTCCTGCTGCAAATAGTTTTTGAGCTGCTTGAGCTGAACGATTACCTGTGCGACAGTACAATACTGTGGGTTTATTCTTATCCATCGGTACTTGCGCTGGTTCAAAACTAGATAAAGGCATAAGTTGGGAACCAGGTATCTTTTCACCTGCGTGTTCACTAGGTTCACGCACATCTACCAAAATTACAGCTTCCTTTTCTAGTAGCTCTTTGAGGGTGTATGGGTCAATTGTTTTTAGGCGATCGCCCATAATTTGTTGAGACATAGTTGTTAAATCCTTTTTTCCACTAGTAATTTTGTCTGTTTTTGCAGAAATATAAACTTTATGGCGTTGGTAAATTCACCCATGAATTAAGCTTGAAACCCCGATGAAACTATCTTGATTCATCTTGCAGATTACCAACACCAACTTTCTAATTTAAGCTGCGACCGCATTACCACACTGCTGGTTAGCTGGTACTGCTTCCATCATTTTCTTGGGATCAGGTAGGTTCAGATTACCCATAAATTCAATAAATTGCTCCCGTGTCCTATCGATAAAGCGAGGATTGCAGCGCTTTTCTTCCCCAATTTCTGAAACACTGTGTCCGCGATAATCATGACCAGGATAGACTAGGGTATCCTCTGGTAGGGAGAATAGTTTCTGTGTCACCGAATCGTATAGTGTTCCTGCATCCCCACTCTGAAAATCAGTCCGTCCACAACCACGAATGAACAAAGCATCTCCTGTGAGTACTCTATCTTGGTTGACTAAATAGGCCATGTGACTGTCAGTGTGTCCCGGTGTGGCGATCGCTTTTATCTCTATTTCCCCTACTTTTAAAATTTCTCCGTCCTTGATTAACCTGCTTGCACAATCCACATTCGCATTTTCTGGAACAATCCCCTCACAACCTGTTAACTCCCGCAGTTTCCCCGTCCCAGTAATGTGGTCTGCATGAACATGGGTTTCGATGCAATATTTCAGCGTTAATCCCAATTCTTGCAATAATTTATAATCTCTCTCCACCTGTTCAATTACCGGATCAACCAAGGCAGCTTCTTTGGTGGTTAAATCTGCAATTAAATAGGTATAGGTGTAACTTTCATAATCAAATAACTGACGAAATAACATAAATACCTCCTCTCTCATTTGTACTAATTGGTAGCAAAAACAGCATTGTTTCAATAATGTTCTTGACTGGAATTATCACCAACACATTATGGATAAACAAATACAAGCACCCTATACACAAGTTACCCCCCTAATTATTCCTGCATTTTCATACATCACCTGCTACATAAAAAATACTGAGAAGCACCGTTAACAAGAACACAGCCAGATAGCCAAGAACCATGATAGGACTGTCATCTTGTATTATTATCTTACTATTTGGTAATATAGTCTATAGTCTGGGATTTTGTCAACATCTCATGTTCATATCCCGTCGCCGAAAAATCTGGGAAGATGATTAAATAGTACTAAGATCCTTAAGGTTTGACTTAGAAAACCCGTTTATATGACCACTTAATTGAATAATAAGATAGTTGTTAAAAAGAACAGTCATACAAACTACATGGAGAACCCCGTATACCAGATAGCAGAATCAACCCCAGGTTTGTCAGTTACCGATGTTACCGATTGTGATCAAGCAATGACCGCACAGCAAAGACATCATCAAATCGTGATTGTGGGAGGGGGTGCAGCCGGAATTACGATAGCATCACATTTATGCAAGGGTAAACGTGGTTTGGATATTGTCATTGTTGAGCCATCGGAAAAGCACTATTATCAGCCGGGTTGGACATTAGTTGGAGGTGGTATTGCACCTATATCCAAATTCATCCGTGGGGAGAAAGATATCATTCCACCAGGGGTTAGTTGGATTCAGGGACGTGTCGTCAAACTCGACCCAGATCAGAATACTGTGATCACAGAAGGCGGAATTTCTATTAAGTATGATTACTTAGTAGTCTGCCCTGGTATTCAAATTGACTGGCATTTGATCAAGGGTCTGCCGGAAGCACTAGGGAAAGGAGGAGTAACTAGTAACTACTCCAAAGACTATGCCCCCTATACATGGGAAACAATTCAAAACTTTCGGGGTGGGAATGCAATCTTTACCTACCCAGCTACACCCATTAAATGCGGGGGTGCGCCGCAAAAAATCATGTACATGGCCGACGATATTTTCAAGAGTAAGAGTGGGGTGGGAGTAAATACCACGGTCATGTTCTGTACAGCAGGTGGGTCAATGTTTGCAGTTCCGGAGTATTCCTCAACATTAGATCAAATAGTAGCCCGACGAGGGATTGTGACGAAATTTAGACATAACTTGAAGGAAATCAAGGCAGACACTCAGGAAGCAATTTTTGATGTCACGACTGAGAATGGAGTCGAGGAAGTCAGTATTCATTACGACATGATTCATGTTGCTCCTCCCATGAGTGCGCCAGATTTTATCAAGCAGAGTCCTTTAGCAGGGGCTAATGGATGGGTAGAAGTTGATAAATACACCCTACAACATACTCGTTATGCCAATGTCTTCTCCTTGGGGGATGCTTCCTCCTTACCAACTTCCAAAACAGCTGCTGCTGTACGCAAACAAGCACCAGTTGCGGCAAAAAACTTGCTGGCTTTAATGCAATCACAACCTTTGACAGCTAAGTATGATGGCTACACCGCTTGTCCTTTAATTACTGGTTACCACTCTGCCATCATGGCAGAATTTGCTTACGATGCTAAGTTGGCTCCATCTTTTCCCCTTGACCCCACTCAAGAAAGATATTCTATGTTTTTAGCCAAAGTCCATATATTACCTTGGCTTTACTGGAACCGGATGCTTAAGGGTAAGGGTTTTGAGGCAGATATATTCAAACCAATCAACAAGCTAGTACACCGCTAATACCAGGTTACTCTCAACAAATACATAAGTATTTTGCTCCCACAAAGGATGGGAGCAACCACTCAGACACCTTGACGCAACTTTGACAACTGCTGTATTTGTTGACTTTGCTGTTCGACCTGAATTGCCAAAGCTTCACAGACCAAATCACACAGTTCAAACAGAAAAGGATTTGCAATGTGATAATAGACACAAACTCCCCGTTGCTCCCGTCCTACGATCCCAGCTTGGGTAAGTATTTTCAGGTGCTTAGAAACATTAGCTTGTCCTAATTCTGTTTCGGCAATAATTTCCGTCACGTTCTTTGCACCAGTTTTCAGGGAACAGACGATTTGCAGACGACTGACTTCCGACAAGACCTTGAAAAATTCTGCCACCATACCCAAGGCTTGAGGGGTAAGCTTGGAAATGCTGCATTTGTCTACTTTCTCTTCGATGTTGATTGACTGCTTAATTGCTTGTGCAGGCATGAAAGGTATTTCCCAAAATTAATTTTGACTTACATGATTATACATGATTATATTACCACACGGTAGTAAAGTTTGGTAATCTATGAACTTACACAATGCGATCGCCCCAATTTCCCGCAATACCTGCAGATGTTTGGAAACATTAGATTGTTTAAAACCTGTGCGATCGCAAATATCTTGCACACTCAATTCCTGCTCCCCCAACACCGCCAGAATGCGCAAACGAGTCAGGTCAGACATCACCGGAAATCGATCAGCCATCTCTTCTAACCGTTTTAGGTTTGTTGTCCAATCCATTGAGACTGCCTCAACAAGACGTTCAATGTTGAATGTCCAAACTGACTCATTCTCAGCCAATTCTAATTGACCTGTCTCCCGCAGAATTTGCATAGTATGGATTTAATGTCTAAATCCTAGAAGCTGCACGACAGAACTCATTCCCTTGTGTAGCACCCCTTCCTGAATCAAGCGTGTTGTTTCACGAGCGATCGCCCATTCTAATCCCGTCAATTCTGTCTGTAGATCAGGTAAAGACATCATTAACTCAGGGACAGGTGGTCCACCCGTCTTATATTGCAATTGCTGAGGTGTGTAGGCTTCTAAGACAAAAGCTCCACCAGTGACTAACCCTGCGACAACAGCGCGGTGCAAGGGAACCCGGACTTCTGGTGGTACATGGGCAAAGATGGAAATAATCCCCTGCCATTGGTTGGGCTGAATCGTGAACTCACTCAAGTCAGCACAACAGGTTTCGATGCTGACACCTCGCTCTGCTGCTAATCGGTGTGCCTTCTGCAAGCCAACATGAGAAAAGTCAACTGCCGTTACTGCGTAGCCTTTTTCTGCCAGGAAGACTGCGTTTCGTCCCTCCCCTTCCGCTTTTTAATCGCAATGATGCGATCGCGCTGGTTTACGGAACTGTAATGCGAAATTTATCCATTGCCTTGGCGATCGCGATGACGGCTTTTGGCAAAGAGGGTTCAGAAATTGCCCTGATTATTTTATATTATTCCAGTTCAGGCAGCTGCATGGTATGTCAGGTTTACCGACAGAATTTTTGGCAAACCTGTCGAAGCTGTTTGATACAGCAGAGTTAGTTGTTAAGTAGGTGGGTGGTGAAAATTGTCGTTGAGATTAGGGAGAGACGCGATATATCGCGTCTGTACGGGAGTAAGGCTTTTTTCCTCCCACCCCTAAAAGAAGTGGGTTTCCAAACGAGGATTTCTATGAATTTAACTCTTGCGATCGCTGTGATACCATTTCACTCAAATTTTGATATATTTTCTTTCCCACTCCCGAAAGTTCCCGAAAGGGTCAGATATTAACTCCCAAGTAAAACAGTATCAGGCGATCGCTTCGGGTTGAATCATTACCTGTATTTATTATTCATACTCCAATTCAGCAATACCATAATCTATTTTTCCAAATTACCAGCGTGTAAACCGCATTCTTTTTTCGTTGCTTCTTCCCACCACCAACGACCTTCCCGTTCATGTTGGTTGGGTAATACGGGACGGGTACAGGGTTCACAGCCAATGCTAATAAATCCGCGTTCGTGTAATTTGTTGTAGGGTACTTCCAAAGCGCGAATATATTCCCAAACTTGAGCGGAGGACCAATTCGCTAGGGGATTAAACTTGATTAATTGGTGGTCTGGGGTGGAAAATGCACTATCTACTTCAATTACAGGAATTTGCGCACGGGTTCCTGGACTTTGATCTTTGCGTTGTCCTGTCACCCAAGCATCTAAGGTGTTCAATTTGCGACGTAGGGGTTTAACTTTGCGAATACTGCAACATTCCTTATGTCCGTCTTCGTAGAAGCTAAATAATCCTTTTTCTTCCACTAATGCTTGTACTTCCGCAGCATCCGGAAACATTACCTCAATTTTGATGCCGTAATGTTTACGCACTTCATCCAAAAATTGGTAGGTTTCGGGATGTAAACGCCCTGTATCTAACGTAAAAACACGGAAGTTACTCGTAATTTTAGATGCCATATCCACTAGGATAACATCCTCCGCACCACTAAAGGAAATTGCCAAATTATCAAAATTTTCGAGGGCAAATTTAAGAATCTCCCGTGGTAATTTATGGCTATATTCTGCTTCTAAGGCTGAAATATTCAAATTATTTTGCGTCGCGACCATGACTGATGTTCTCCTCTCTCTTTTTAAATTTTACAGTAAGGGGGGAATGGAGAATAGGAGTCGGGGGAGTTGAGTGTAAAAGTACCCCATTAATCCGTCGTGTTAGTTCTTTTACTTCCACAAAGAGAGGAAAATTTATCACGTGATGCAAGGTTTGGAGTTTAGTCTAAATACCCAGATTTCTCAAAGGTTGTTTAAAAAGTCATTTTTAATACTTGAATTATCGTTTTTGGGAGCAGGAAGAGACGCGACATGTCCCGTCTGTACTCTCGAAGGAAAAATCAGCTTTATAACGCCGTGTCCAGATTCAGGACGATAGTCAAAATAATGATATCAAAATAATTATAATTAATACTTGACAAACATCCTCTCACACAAATCTAAAATTTACATAGGGAGTAGGGAGGGGGATTAGAGGGTTGTGGAATATTACTCCTGATGGAAGTGATGACCCAATTGATGAGTAAAAAGGTGTGTTGCTATTGCTTTGAGTCCAAAGTACCAAATAATAATGGATGTGAAGATGTATTTTGGTTTAATTATTGGTAATTAAAGCCCTTGTATTATTGATGCGCACAACAGTATAAAAGTAATAGGATTGAGTTAAATTTATGAAAAAATCAGCAATAAATATATATGGATGAGAAAAAACAACGTCAGCTTTTGTCTGCGCTTTGTCATGCTTCCCCTTTGTTAAGCTTTTTACTATTGACGGTGATTGTCCCCATTATCATTATGGCAGTTACAGATGACTCAATTGTCAAAGCAAATGCTAAGGAGGCAATTAACTTTTTCATCAATCTGTTTGTTTATGGTATAGTTGCTTGTTTGCTGACCTTTGTCCTCATTGGTGTTCTGCTGTATCCTGTTCTGTTTATTGTTAGCATCGTTTTCCCGATTATTGCGGTAATTCAAGTGTTGGAGAATCCAGAAACAATTTATCGTTATCCGTTTATTTTTCGTGTATTTTAAACAGGATTTATTTGTATGTATCGAAATGTATCCCTATCTGGAAGTGTGAGTATTTTGACTCACTCTTCCTATTTTTTATACATCCCTAATCTGATAATTAAAATAGAATAAACAAGAAACTGATAAAAATATAGTTACTTCTCAGCTTTTATTAATGTTTTTCTGCTCAAAAAAGCTTAAATTTTAGATATAGATATCTTGAATATTCTTAATTCTAGAATTATGAATTTAAAACTAGCATTAATAACCTTTCTCAGCAGCGCGATCACATGTGGGTGTGTACAGGAGCAAGCTTCTAATCCAATCCAGAGTCAACCTGTAGCAATCACAACATCTCCCGATACTAGCCCGACCTCCAGCAATGCAGGCTCTTTTCGGGATGTGGATCATCCAACACGCGGTCGAGTCAGTATTACTAGAGACAAGGGTCAACGCTATATCGAATTTGACGACGACTTTCGCACTGATAACGGTCCCGACTTATACGTAATTTTACATAGAGATTCCCCAGTAGGCAGAAATATTAAACAGCAGGACTACATCTCAATCGCACGGTTACGTCAAACCCGTGGAAGTCAACGCTATCAACTTCCTGACAACCTGCAATTATCTGATTACAAATCCGTGGCAATTTGGTGTCGTTTATTTAATGTCACCTTTGGTTATGCACCCCTTCAACCTTGATGGGTCAAGTGTTATCTGCACAATGTACTTAAATCGGATGGCCGACCGTATCTTCAGTCAACAGTCAACCGTCAACACACGGAATAGCCTATCATCCACTGCACCAATCCTCGAAAAAACGTGCATCCCGTGCTTCAGGAAATTCATCACAAAACTCATCAAAAGCGCTTTTTTCAAACCGTTTGGCTTGTTGATGGGCTAATTCCGACTGCAATTCATCTACTACATCCCACGCTGTTGCACACTGTTCAGAACGAAAGGATGTTGCAGCACAAATTTCACGAGCTTTGCGAATCGCATCCTGTAATTCTTGATCTAACACCACGCTACGAGGAAGTTCGACAAATTTACTCTTGCTAATGATATCTGAAACAGAAACAATACCGAGCAAATCACCTTGAATTACAGGTGCGCGATGGAGGTTGTGGTCAGCAAATAACCTAGCTATATATTCTACACCTAAATCCGGATTCACCACAATACAGGGTTTGGTCATGATTTCGTATACTCGCACCTGTGCCGGGTCTTTACCATAGGCAATCACCTTGTGGACGATATCCGATTCGCTGATAATACCATAGGCATCCTGGGGATGACGACGTTCCACAATCAGCGATCGCCATCCTCGGCTTTTCATCAATTCTACCGCTTCTGCCACGGTTGCCGAACCGCGAATGGTGACAACATCTTTGGTCATAATATCTATGGCTCTGAGCATACCAACCTCCCATAGTGCCGCATATTCTGTTTATAACGAATTAATTTGAGAATCTTGTGAGGAGGGGTTGCTGATATTTGCTGAAGCTGTTTGCATGACGTTGCTTTAATCACAAAAACCCCAATTCTAATCCAAAATCCCCTTGACGATATTTATGGTGAAAACTACCATATATTTATGGTGATTTTCACCATAAATAGAAAACACATTGATTGAGGGGATGGTCATGGTGGCTTTTGCGGACGTAAATCATCTGAAACAAAGGGTTCGAGATATTGGGTTATCGGTGTCAGCAGTTGACAGCAGCTTGATTACGGATTTGTATCAATTGACGATGGCTGCTTGTTATGTGGGGGAGAAAATTGAGACACGACGGGCGAGTTTTGAGTTATTTGTGCGACGTTTACCGTCGGGGTTTGGTTATTTAGTGGCGATGGGTTTAGCCCAGGCTTTGGAATATTTAGAGACGTTTCGCTTTACTCCAGCCCAGATACAAGGTTTGCAGGAAACAGGTATTTTTACGAATGTGCCTAGTGATTTTTGGGACTTGTTAGCGTCAGCAAAATTCAGTGGCGATGTGTGGGCAGTACCGGAGGGGACGGTGGTATTTGCCAATGAACCCTTGTTACGGGTGGAAGCACCGTTGTGGCAGGCGCAGATAGTGGAAACATATCTGTTGAATATACTGAACTATCAAACACTAATTGCGACAAGAGCAGCACGGATACGAGATGTGGCGGGGGATAGGGCGACCTTGCTGGAATTCGGTACACGGCGGGCATTTAGTCCCCAGGGGGCGCTGTGGGCAGCACGGGCAGCTTTGGCGGGGGGATTGGATGGGACATCGAACGTGTTGGCGGCGTTACAATTGGGACAAAGACCGAGTGGGACAATGGCCCATGCTTTGGTGATGGCATTGACGGCTTTGGAGGGAAGTGAGGGGGAGGCTTTTGCCGCGTTCCATCAGTATTTTCCCGGTGCGCCCTTATTAATTGATACCTATGATAGTGTGGAAGCGGCGGAAGGGTTAGCAGGGAAGGTGAATGCAGGGGAGATGGAATTAGCTGGGGTGAGGATTGATTCGGGGGATTTGGTAGCAGTGTCGAAACAGGTGCGATCGCATCTTCCCCAGACACCGATTTTTGCTAGTGGAGATTTGGATGAGTGGGAGATTCAGCGTTTGAGGGATGCAGGAGCGGAAATTAATGGTTATGGAATTGGGACTAGGTTGGTTACAGGTACACCGGTGAATGGGGTATATAAATTGGTGGAGATTGATGGGATTCCGGTAATGAAGGAATCTAGCGGTAAGCGCACCTATCCCGGACGGAAACAGATATGGCGATGGATGGGGGAAGGTAAAGTAGTGGGTGATACTTTGGGTTTAATGTCAGAAAGTTTCGTCAATTCAGGAGAGGATGTGCAACCATTATTGCAGTTGTATATGCAAGATGGAGTGAGAATTCAACCCCAAGAGAGTTTACCACAAATTCGCGATCGCACAAAGTCATCCGTGGCTAGTTTACCAACAACAATACGTGATATTAGTCAGCCGATGGAAAACCCAGTTCAGATATCAACGGGATTAGCAGAATTGACGGAAAAAACAAAAACAGGTAAATCGTAGAGACGCGATATATCGCGTCTAAAAAATATATTGCGTCTAAAATTTGGGCATGAATTATATTTGTTTACATTGTGTATTAAAACCACAATCATCGTACAGACGTAGCAATGCTGTTTTTTGTTGATCTAGAGACGTAGCGATGCTACGTCTCTAGACAGTGTAAAATTATCAATCAATTCAAATTTGACTCACATCCGTTCATATAGGGTGTATCACCCAAATCAAGGGATAATACAGGAAAACCCCAAACAAAAGTCAAACTCCTGTATCCTGTATTCTATCTCCCGCTCAAACCATGAAAATCGCCTTATTCGGAACAAGTGCAGACCCCCCAACAGCTGGACACGGGGATATTCTCCAATTCCTGTCAGAACAGTTTGATTTAGTGATTGTTTGGACTGCGGAAAATCCCTTTAAGGGAGAACAAACTCCTTTACACCATCGCGTGGCAATGTTAGATTTGCTAATTCAGGATATTGACATACCCAAGGGTAATATCGAACTACGACAAGATTTAAGTCGTCGTCGTACCCTAGAAACCCTAGAATTAGCAAAACAATATTGGGGTACAGATAAGGTGGAGTATCACCTCGTTGTTGGTTCAGATTTGCTTTCCCAACTACCGCGCTGGTATCGGATTGAAGATTTATTACGACAAGTTAAGCTTTTTGTCATTCCCCGACCAGGTTATGGGATAGGGAGGGAAAATTTGCAAAAATTAGAAACCCTCGGTGCGCAAATTGCGATCGCCAATTACACTGGTAAGGATGTTTCTTCCAGCAGATTCCGAGAACATGGCAATATACATGCATTGACACCTTCAGTTATTAATTATATTCACCAACAGCATTTGTACAAATGCCAGGATTACAACCCCCAGGAACAAACGACCAACCTTTAGCGGACTTCAAAGTCGGTGTTGATAATGTCATATTTTCTGTTGATACGGCCGAAAATCGCCTTTTAGTGCTACTGGGAAAACGTCAACAAGAACCATTCCGTAACGATTGGAGTTTACCGGGAACCTTGGTACGTCAAGGAGAATCCCTAGAGGATGCAGCCTACCGAATTATGGCTGAGAAAATTCGTGTGAAAAATCTTTATTTAGAGCAACTATATACCTTTGGTGGTCCCCATCGCGACCCCCGTGAGTCGGAAAATAGTTATGGTGTTCGTTATCTTTCAGTGAGTTACTTTGCACTGGTTCGTTACGAAGATGCAGAATTAATTGCCGATGAAATGCATAGTCTTTCCTGGTATCCTGTGAAGGAAGTACCGAAATTAGCCTTTGACCATAACCAAATATTAAGTTACGGTCATCGTCGTTTACGGAATAAATTAGAATATAGTCCTGTCGCCTTTGATGTGTTACCTGAGTTATTTACATTAAATGATTTATATCAGCTTTATCTAACAGTTTTAGGTGAACATTTTTCGGATTATTCTAATTTTCGCGCCCGTCTTTTAAAGTTGGGATTTTTATCTGATACAGGGGTGAAAGTCTCACGGGGAGCAGGTCGTCCCGCCAGTTTATATAAGTTTAATGCCGAGGCTTTTGCCCCTTTTAAGGATAAGCCGTTGGTGTTTATTTGATTTAACTAGGGAGTGGGGAGTAGGGAGTACAGACGACCCGTCGGGTCATCTGTATAGGGAGTAGGGAGTAGAGACAAATCGTCGGGTTGTCTGTTTAGGGAAAAAGATATTATTTGGGATAAATTAATCAGAAAATTATTAATCCATCAAGCAAAATCCAAAATATAAAATCTGTTGATTGGTCATCTCAAATCCAAAATCCCTTAATCATAATCTATCCTCAAAACCAGACTTCTCACCCCAATCCAAAATCCGTCTTGGAAAGTTTGGTAGAAGAATAAATCTCCCACCAAATTTCCGCAAAATCTAAAATCCAAAATCAAAAATATGAAAATTGCGATCGCTCAACTTAACCCCATTATCGGTGACTTACCCTATAATGCCGAAAATATCCTAAATGTAGCCCACCAAACTGCTGAATCTGGTGTAGACTTATTGCTCACCCCAGAATTATCTATATGTGGTTATCCTCCCCGTGATTTGTTACTCAATCCGGGATTTATTACAGAGATGGGACATACCCTCACGGAGTTAGCTCAGAAACTACCTGCAAATTTAGCAGTGTTGGTGGGAACGGTAGAACCGAATCCGAATGTGGATATTAAGGGTGGTAAACCCTTATTTAACAGTATTGCCTTACTACATCAAGGTAAAATCGTTGATACATTCCACAAGCGTTTGTTACCCACCTACGATGTATTTGATGAACGACGTTATTTTGAACCCGGTCACGAACCAAGTTATTTTAGCTTCGGTGATATTACCATCGGTGTGACGGTGTGTGAAGATTTGTGGAATGATGAGGAATTCTGGGGAAAACGCACCTATGCAGCTAATCCCATTGCAGATTTGGCTAGAATTGGTGTGGATTTAGTAGTCAATCTATCCGCTTCACCCTACACCCTTGGGAAACAACAACTGCGGGAAACAATGTTAGGTCACTGTGCAAGTCGATTTAACTTACCAATAATTTATACCAATCAAGTTGGTGGAAATGATGATTTAATTTTTGATGGCAATAGTTTTGCTTTAAACCATAACGGGGAAATGATTTGTAGACTACCGGGATTCACCACAGATTTGACTTGTATAGAATTTAACTCAGAAACAGGCGATTTAATTCCCAGTAAAATAGTCCCCAATTATACATCCAGTGACGAGGAAATTTGGCAGGCTTTAGTATTGGGTGTACGTGATTACGCGTATAAATGTGGTTTTAAAACAGCCGTCTTGGGATTAAGTGGAGGGATTGACTCAGCCCTAGTTGCAGCGATCGCCACCTCAGCTTTAGGAGCAGATAACGTATTAGGGGTGTTAATGCCATCCCCCTACAGTTCCTCCCATTCCGTCAGTGATGCCTTAATGTTAGCGAAAAACCTGGGTATTGCCACCCAAACCCTTCCCATCGGGGAACTAATGCAAAGCTTTGACCACACCCTCGCTCCATTATTCGCAGGGACAGAATTTGGTATTGCCGAAGAAAACATTCAATCCCGTATCCGTGGAAACCTATTGATGGCGATCGCTAATAAATTTGGTCATCTACTACTATCCACCGGTAATAAATCGGAGATGGCGGTAGGATATTGTACCTTGTACGGAGATATAAATGGCGGATTAGCCGTAATTGCCGATGTCCCCAAAACCCGTGTCTACTCCCTTTGCCATTGGTTAAATCAAAAAGGCAAAGAAATTATCCCTGTAAATATTCTGACTAAACCCCCCAGCGCCGAACTCAAACCCGGACAAGTTGACCAGGATTCCCTACCACCCTATGATATTCTCGATGATATTCTGCAACGATTGATTAATCAGCACGAATCCGCCAGTCAAATCATTGCCGCAGGACATGACCCAGAAACCGTCAACAAGGTGATTCGTTTAGTCGCTAGGGCAGAATTCAAACGCCGTCAAGCACCCCCAGGGATAAAAATTACCGATAGAGCCTTCGGTACGGGTTGGAGAATGCCTATTGCTAGTAATTGGTTAGCAGTGAAAAATGCTTATCAGGTAATTCGTAATTCGTAATAGCCTGCGGCAACGCTTCGCGTACGTAATAGCCTACGGCAAGCCGCTTCGCGTCTACGTAATACCCGCTACGCGGGAAGCAAGCTACGTAGTAATTCTGCCTAGTAGTCTGGCAAGTCAACTTTGCTGAGTAAAAAAAGTACGTAGTTGCGCTTTAACGCTCTAAAATAAAGCTTTTTTGGGCTAGAGCTACTACTACAAACTCTGCATTTCTGGGTTGCCAGACTACTAGTACTCCATGTCATTAATTTTTATGGGTTAAAAAAGGCACGTAGTAGCGCTAGTCTAGGACAAACCTGCGGGTATAGCGCTTTTATCATAAAGCTTTTTCAAGGCTAGAGCCACAACTACTAACCCATCAGAACTAATGACACAGACCACTAATACTTCATGTCATTAATTTTGATGGGTTAAAAAAGGCACGTAGTTATACTTTAGCGCTTTATACTAACAAGCTAGGTAATTTGTAAGTAGATTCTAACCCAAAAGGTTTGATTTTCCCACTACTCCCTACAAGCTTTCGGGATTTATGAGAAATCTGGGGTAATACCGTTTTACTTTGGAGTTGATACCTTTAGGGATGCAAGGGGACTAAATGTATCAAAATTTTGGTGAAATGATATAGTTCCTACGTTTATTTCATGAATGTCTGATTTAGTTTGTGTCATTATATCATTTATATTAGCGTCCGTAATTACCGCTAAATTTTTATGTAGTAATGTCTGACGACAAACATTGCAAGTACGCGGTTTTTGAGGCAAAGAGTGGCAGGCTGTGATTTGTATCACTTGTATGCCTACGTGTAATCCAGTAAAATGCGGGGAATTTCTAAATCATAAGGTCAAATTAGTATTATATTTAACTTGAATCTAGTAAGAATTTTGATTCAATGATTAGCAAGTGAGGGTGACAGGGAGAGTATTGGGAGAGGTAAATTTGTAATGAGTAAATTAAATGTTGCAGAACAAGCTGCTTTGCAAGTTGTACAAGAAGCCATTCAAATTTTAGGGAAGTGGAGTGAATACACATTTAAAAGTGAATTAACTAGGTTAGTGAGTGATAATCGGGACAATAGAGGAAAAGCAGTTGTCCAATCTAAAAAATTACTTGGTTGGAAGGATGGAGATCAACTGGGAGCATTGTCCTGCTTATTTGATTTGATCAGTTTAGAAGCAAATTTCAGCAGTTCGGGAAAGGGAAAGGATAATTTGGGATACTATTGGAAACCTGATTGGATTGATAGTGAAGCGGAAAGCTACCCCAAAATTCCCTATCCAGTTAAAAAAGCAGATTTTGTCGCTGATTTTAACCATCTCAAAAGGGAGATTAGAGAAGTATTAGATAAATTAGATGATCAGGATTGGAATAATCTATCTTTGTTGAGTTTAATATTGGAGAAATATGGCTCTTTTATTAGCTTTGGAAAATCTGATATTGCGTTTGTAGATACAGTTAGAAGTACGGCTGCGATCGCGGCAATTTTAGCAAGCAATCCAGGAAGTGCAAATCTAACTTTAATTGCTGGAGATTTATCGGGTATTCAAAAGTTTATTTATACAATTTCTGCTGATGGTGCCTTGAAGTCTTTGCGAGCAAGAAGTTTTTATTTAGAATTAGTGATAGAGGAAGTTGTCCAGCAAATTTTAGAAAGTTTAAAATTGCCGCGTACAAATGTGATTTATGCAGGTGGTGGTAATTTATATATATTAGCTCCGGGAGAAGAATCAGTTACAAACGTAGTTCAGAATGTTCGTCAGCAATTTAATCAATGGCTATTGAAGGAATTTTCAGGTAAACTTTTTCTGGCACTTGATTGTTTGCAATTTCCCCTTCAATATATTAACACTCAAGAATTTTCTAAACATTGGTCGGAGATAACAAGTAAAAAACTAGCTGCACAAAAATCCCGGAAATTTGCTGAAAATATTAGTGAATTTATCCAAGTAGATGACAGTCATGAACCCTGTAAAGTATGTCATCGAGATGATGTCGAACCAGGACATTTAAAACCTCTAAATAAAAACGAGCCAGACTCACCCCTTGCTTGTGATACCTGTCGAAGAATGTTTGACTTAGGAGGAAAGTTATTAAGAGTTGAAGTTATAATTAGGTCACAAAATGAAAAGCTGGGTGAAAGCTTGAAGTTAGATACATTAAAGTTTGCACTTCCAAAAATTAATGAACAGGAAGCTAAAACTATTTATTACCATTTATTTAAGAATTGGAAGCAAATTGTCCCAGAAAACAACACAGCTTTATTAGTAAATGATTGGAATATAGAACATTATCAATTTTCCCATTATCAACAACCCGTACCTTTATTATTAGGTAACTACGGTAAAGAAACACAAAATCCAGAAGCAGCAAGCGAAGCTAGTTTTATGCGTGCAGGAGAAATGGCAGAACTTGCGACTGGAATCAAGCGAGTTGGCTATCTACGGATGGATGTGGATCGATTAGGACAAATTTTTGCTAGGGGTTTAGGAGACAAGCAAAATTTACCGAGATTAGCTGGTTTATCCAGACAGATGAGCTATTTTTTCAAAGTTTATCTCAACAGTTTGGCAATGAATCGTGGTAAGAATATTCCTGATAATATTAAAGGTTTAAATAAACAGCAAAATCCAAATAATTCGAGAAATATACTTTTTATTTATGCCGGAGGTGATGATTTATTTATTAGTGGTGCGTGGAATGAAGTTGTGGATTTTGCCTTTGATATTTATCAATCTTTTCGCGCTTATACTGGATACAATCCAGATGTTACTATATCGGGAGGTATTAGTATTGATGAAGTGAAATTTCCCCTTTATCAATCTGCTCAATCATCAGGAAAAGCTGAAGATGCAGCAAAAGATAATGGTAGGGATAGTTTAGGTTTGTTTGGTCAAGTTTTTAAATGGAATGAATGGTTAGGAGGAGAGGAGATACATCTCGGTGATGCTGAAATTAGCAAATATTTACAATCGGAAGAAAAACCCAAACTATTAGGAGTATTGCCATTTGTAGAAAAATTAAATAATCAAAATATGGGTGTGAATTCTTCTCGGAACTTTGTGCGTAATTTATTGATTACAGCTGAAATTCAAGAAAAAGCCTTAGAAAAATTTAAAGACAATCAAAAATCTGCGGAGGCTTTAGGAACTCGTTACTATTTACATTTACCAAAAATCGCTTATACCTTAGCAAGATTAGAAAAAGGTGTACTGGAAGATGCGGATTTTCGTAAATCCTTGAAAAGTCCATATAACACACCTTATTTTCGTGCGATCGCAACTTGGATTGAATTATTAAATCGCTAGGAATTTATGGCAGAATCAATTAAACCAAAATTACCTTCTCAATCGCCAAATACTAGACAATCAAATATGAGTATTGTGGAAGATATCGTTAAAACTATTAATGACTTAAAGGATGGATTAAAAACCTATCCAATTCGCGAGTTGGTTAAACACGCAGAACAATTTGGTCCCTATCTTAAACAACAAAGATTGGAAACAAATCAAGTTCGTAAATTTTTAGATGCTGTGAATCGCTTGAAGGCTGATTTAGGGGAAACAGGAGATTTTAGCAAAATTGAAACGGAAGTAGTTTTATTAAAGCCTAAATTAGCCTACGCTGCTGCAAGACAAAGAGCTGCAAAACCCTTGGGTGATGTAATGTCAAAAGCGATTGATAAAGTTCACAGCAAAGAGGATTTTGAAAGATTAGTGCAATTACTAGAATCAGTTATTGCTTATCATAAAGCTGAAGGTGGAAAATAAATATGTCAATATCATATGCACAAAAACCCTTGCTTGGTAAATTAACCCTCACCAGTCAACTTTCTGCGGAAACTGGGTTACATATTGGTGGTGGTGGCGAAAATTTAGATATTGGTGGATTGGATAAACCAGTAATTCGCGATCCATTAACAAAATATCCTTATTTACCAGGTTCTTCGATTAAAGGTAAACTACGTTCTATTCTAGAAAGACTACTAGGAAAACCCTTAAATCGTACTGGAGGAAGTGGAACTTGGCGTTATGAAAGTGATGATTTAGGCGATGGTTTTACTGAGGTAGAATCAGGTCGATTTATTGCTTATGAAGGTGCTAGAACTTGTCCAATTAGTCGCGTTTTTGGGTCTACTGGTGGCTCTAAATTGTGGATGCCAATTGAAACTGCAAAGCAAGAAGGATTATACGAAGAGAATAAAAATAATCCGACTAATGCAATCCAAAATAAAAATTGCATTCAAATTAATCGTGGACGAAATTCACCCGCTCGTTTAATTATTCGTGATTGCCATTTACTACCAGAATCAGTCGAAAAACTCAAACAAGTTGATACTGGTTTATACATGACTGAATGGAAATTTGAAAACGGTATTGATAGAGTCACAGCAGCTGCAAATCCCCGACAATTAGAACGGGTTCCAGCAGGTTCTAAATTCAAATTTGAGTTGGTTTACACCGTAGAAGATAGACATCAAGCTATTGAGGATTTACAAAATATTGCCATCGCTCTCGCAATTTTAGAAGATGATGCACTGGGGGGACATGGTTCACGGGGTTACGGAAAAGTCAAATTTCAGAACTTTGATATTTCCTATCGCAGTTTAGAACAATATCGTCAAATTGTCAGTAGTCCTTCTGGAACATCAAGCTTACAACTGTTGGAAACAATTAGCGATACCCAAACACTTTTAGCTAACTTTTCCAGCTTACGCGATTATGTCAATCGGTTATTACCAGGAAATTAATATGGGTGTTTGGAAACTAATCAAACTCAATTTTGGTCGCAGTCTTGCACATTTTGGTGAACTGGGAATTGGGATGGAAGAAACGAGCGATCGCGTTCGTTCGGATGCTTTATTTAGTGCGTGGGTGAGTATCTATGCACGGTTGTTTGGTAAAGCTGCGATTGAGGAATTATTAGGGATGTTTCCTTCTCCCAAAAATCCTGAATTAACTCCACCTTTTCGCATCAGTTCCACATTTATCTATCGAGAGGTTGGGGATGAAACCATATATTATCTTCCCCGTCCCCTGAAATTTCCCGTCAATTATCCAGAGGAGGATTTAGATTTTTTTAAATCCTATAAAAAGCTCAGTTACTTACCATTGAAAATATGGCAAAGATGGTATCAAGGAACGGGATTTAATTCGAGCGATCGCGATGAGTTAACTACCTATAGTAAATTGGGAGAATCAAAGGGGGAATTATCTCAAGCTGGAGCATTTGATTACGGTAAAGCGTTCAAAATTGATAAAATCCCCAAAGTTGCTATAGATAGAGTGACGAGAGCAACAAACTTTTATCATACAGGTTTTGTCCAATTTCAATGGGAACCAAGTAAAAATCCCGCAGGTTTATATTTTCTCTTAGAATTATCAGAAATCGGAGAGAAATTAGCAGACAAATTACAAGCAGCTTTACATTTATTAGGAGAAGAAGGATTGGGGGGAGAACGTTCTAGCGGTGCAGGAAAATTTCAAGTTACATGGTTAGATTTAGCAGACACTTGGCAAAAAATAGTTAATTTTGCAGACGGAAATCAGCACACACTCTTGAGTCTATTTTGGGATACAACCGTAACCAGTGATTTTTTAAAAACCGCTAGTTACGAAATTCAAGAAAGAGGTGGTTGGATAGCAGAATCCCAACTCCGACGGAAAAAAGTCCGAATGTTTGTCGAAGGTTCGGTATTTTCCATTCAACCCCAGGGAAAACTAGTGGATGTCACACCGGAATTATTCCACAGACACCGAATTTATCGCAGTGGTATTAGTTTAAGTTTAGCAATTAAATCTAAGAGAGATAAACAGGATTAAAAAGATTATGGTTGTTTCCCCCGAATCATCTCTAAAAAAACCAGATGTTTATGAAACTAAAAAAATACAACTCACCAGTCCTATTTTACATATAGGTTCCGCAGTATCAAAACTCAACCCCTTTGAATACGTGCAAACAGCAAGAAAAGTGTACCTTCCCAATCAAGAAGCACTAGCTAAAGCACTCCATAAACAAGGTGGTAGCTATTTAAATGACTATATCCAAGTAATTAATAATCGGGATAACCTAGAAAACCTCCTTGAAGATGCTTTTGGTGAGCAATGGTGGAATACAAAAGGTGAAAATGGAGAGTTGATTTTTCCCAAACAAGCTATTAGTCAAAAACTCACAGAAGAACGAATCACAGATTTGCGTCCGATGATTCGCAATGGGATGGGACAGTTATACATACCCGGTTCTTCCATTAAAGGAGCAATTAGAACCGCCATTGCCTATTATTTGTTAAAGCATAGCGATCGCTTTCACATACCCGAACAGTGTAAAGTCAGCGAAATTGAAAAACAATTACGTGGCAAATTGGGAGAACTCGGTAATAAACACAAACAAAAATTTGCTGATGATGACCTTTTTATGAACACTTTATTCTCAGATTATCAACTTATATATCAAGGCAAAAAGTACAATGGAAGCCGTCAAAATACAGATTTTCTCAGAGCCTTAAGCGTCAGCGATTGTGAACCTCTAATCGAGGGTAAAATCACCACTAAACAAGGAAAAAAAATTCCTATAAATATGTCAGTTGTTGCTGAGATAATAGTCTCCAGTCGCTTCCCCGATTATCTAGCAAAATATAAAGCATCCCTCTATGTTGAAATGGTACGCAATGTCCAAACAACATTTACTCTGACACTCGATACAGAAATGCTTTCCTGGTTTAAACATAAACAAGGAATGCAAATACCATTTACAAATTTAGAGGAATTATTAAAAATTTGCCAGGAATTTACCCAAGAACAATGGGATTACGAACATGATTATTGGAACGATATCAAAAATAATTCCCGTGCAGCAGGGAAAAATTTAGATTTTAGTTATATCCGTCAATTTTATGAACCCGAAATAAGTCCATTTTCCATGCGATTGGGTTGGGGAAGCGGAATGACGGGAACAACCGTAGGTTTATTATTTGATGATAAATTGCGAGCAGATATTCGCGATACCTGTGGATTGAAAGCACCTGGTTTTGAAGCTGCAAAATCTCGACGGACTGTGTTAGCTACAAATGGTGAAATTAAATTTACTCCTGGGTGGGTAAAATGCAGAATAATAGAATAAGATAATTGTTCTGAATTGTAATATCAATACTAAAATTTCTGTAAGCTAATATTAATATTGTATGCCAAATTATCTCAAAAGAATTGAAATTATTGGACTTCATCATCGCTTTGATATCATTCATGATTTTTCTCCAGGAGTTAATATCTTACATGGTGTTAACGGAACTGGGAAAACTACGCTGATTCATATCATTACAAATATATTAAATGGAGACTATGCTCGTTTCTTATATTTAGATTTTTTTAGTATTATAGTTTTGTACGATGACGACAACAAAATCACTATTGAAAAAGATAATAAAAATAGCGAAGAAAAATATATTAATGTATTTGTTAATCAAGATAGA
>CALJJQ010000081.1 GCA_937973965.1 uncultured Calothrix sp.
GCGTCACAAAATAAGGTCAACTGGCACATACCTTTGAATATGAGTTTAATGTGTGTAATCCTTAATTTATAAACCTTACGTCTGAATTCAGCCAATGTGATAGTTTGACTGAAAATGTGCCAGTTGCGTAAGTCCTGTTAAAAATATTTGGTAATATACTGGGAGCAACCCACAATCCATAGCCAATAAATACAAATAATAGGGTGACTAAAATCGTCAAAATATAACCAATCCCCATTAATAAACCATCGGATTCTAAGGTAGAAACGGCAAGTATCAAAATCGCAATTGTGGGAAATGGATTGGTAAGGGGTACGGGTGAAATTAACAGTATACATAACCAGGCGATACATAAACCATTAAGTCGCCAAGTAAGGGGATTTTTGGCTAATTTTTGCCAACGGGGACGGGTAATTTTTTCAACAATACGGGTGACACGGTGCAGATTTTTTAATAAAGCTTGGGCAAAATTACGGGGGAATTTATAGTTAGCAATTTGACGCGGTAACCACGGTGTTTTCCTGCCTAAAGCCATCTGTACTGATAATAAAAAACAGGCTCCACCGAATGGCCCTGTTAATCCTGGAGGCATGGGAAAGAGAAACGGTAATACCAGTAACACCATCACCAAACTAAATCCCCGTTCAGAAGTAATATTTAAAACGTTTCCAATGGTTAAGGGTTGCTGGGAAAGTTGTTGTAATAATAACTTGATATCCTGGGAAAATCGCAGATGAATGGAATTTGGTGGGGAAGATTTTTTGGGTTTGCACACGCGATCGCTATTGTCTTTTTGCTTAATGGTTATATATCTATATGTACAATTAGTTGTATTTTAGGTAGAACGAGTATCATGAATTATTAACCGGATTTTAACACAATTGTCTGCATTTATCATACCGATTCCCAAAATTTTGGTGACACGTGTAGAGAAGCGATATATCGCGTCTCTACAAACGATGTATCACGTCATCGCGTCTCTACAAAACGGATTTCTGTAGGCACAATGGTCTACCCTTCAATAATTCCCCCGCCTAACACCTTTTCCCCGTCGTACCAAACTGCGGCTTGTCCGGGGGTAATACTAAACTGAGGTTCCGCAAACACAATTCTTACTCGTTGGTTTTCCAGGGGAATGACCGTCACTGGGACTGGTGTAGAACGGTAACGCACTTGAACTGCGGCGGAAATTGGGGTTTGGGGTGCAGCAATCGAGACCCAGTTGACCCGACCGACGTGACATTCCGGTTGGGTGGCTTTAGTGCGATCGCCGACAACCACACGATTATTGGCTGCATCAATGGCAATTACGTACAACGGTTCAGCCGCAGCGATTCCTAAACCTTTACGCTGACCAATAGTATAGTATTGAATGCCATCATGTTGTCCCAAAACATTTCCTGCCATATCAACGATATCACCGGGTTTCGGAGCCAAATATTTATCCAGAAAAGCCCGCATCGAACCATTACTTTCGACTAAACATAAATCTTGGCTTTCCGGTTTATCGGCGGTTTTTAAGCCATATTTCCGAGCAATTTGCCGGGTTTGGCTTTTTTCTAACTCTCCCAACGGAAACAACGTCGCCGCTAATAAATCCTGGGATAAATCGTATAAAAAATAGGATTGGTCTTTATGGCGATCCCGGGCCCGTAATAATTCGTAACGTCCTGTTTGGGAATTGTAATTAATCCGTGCGTAGTGTCCCGTGGCGATTTTGTCGCTGTTGAGCTTTTCCTGAGCATATTTCACCATTGGACCAAACTTGACAGTTTTATTGCATTGGGAACAGGGTAAGGGGGTAATCCCTTTGCTGTAACCAGAAACTAAATAATCGACGATGTTGGTGGCGAACACATCACGCATATCCTCAATGTAGTGAGGAATTCCTAGATGCTCGCAAATATACGCAGCATCTACCATCCCCTCGGAACAGCATTGTCCTTTGCCCTTCATGAGCCAAAGGGTTAGTCCAACGACATCGTAGCCTTGGTGGTGGAGGATAGCTGCGGCGGTAGAACTGTCAACACCGCCTGAAAGTCCAACAACGACTTTGTTCATGATGTATAAATGTTGCTAGGCTGTGGATTTATAGGCTAACACTATGTAGTTACTACAATAGTTAACCTGGAAATGACCTTAATTGTCAAAATTGGGAATTAATAGCTTATGAACCGGAGTGCATTTTTGCATCAATTGATTAGATTTACCCGCTTGCGTTCATCAACAAGGATGCGAGTCGCATTTTTTTGGTTGTTAGCGATCGCAACTTTTTTGGTTGTGTTGCCAAGTAAAGCCCAATCACCGGGTACGATGGGTGATTTTTCCTCTCCAGTACCGATGTTACCAGCAAGTGGAGAGCGATTACCAGAACTACCACAGAATGCGGTTGAGTTTGTTACTCCCCAAACAGACTACAATTATAACCAAACCCCAACAGGGGTATCAAGACAATCCCAATATTGGGTGATTGTCAATAGTTCCGAACCCCAGTTATTGATGGCTACTAAACAAATTGAACCCACAGCCTATTTTCGTTCTATCCAGGGTCGAACCATCATCCAAGCAGGTGTGTTTAGTACCTCCGTAAATGCCGATACCAGAGCGCGACAACTAGTATTCATGGGAATTCCCGCAGTACAGGTAATTAATAGTCAAACAGGGCAAATTATTAGCTATAATCCTGGCAATCCCAGCCAACCTAGACCCCAACCCCAACCTAGTCAAGCCTATTTTGTCGTTATTCCTGGGGGGAAGGAGGAATTACCGGGGATTGAAAATAAAATTCGCCAGAGTATAGGTCAAAATTTAAACATTATGCGTCGCCATCAACCACGGGGATGGCATGTAGCAGTCGGACCATTTCGCGATCGCGATGAAGCCGAACAGTGGCATCGCAATCTCGAAAATCTGGGTTTTGGTAATGCTAGGGTTTATTACGGTCGATAATAGCTGGACTTTGGTGCTTTTAGAGGGTGTTTTAAAAGTCGATTTTAATGCCGAACAAGCTCGTTTTTTGGGAGTACAGACGACCGGTCGGGTTGTCTTTACAGGGAGGGAATCGGTAGAGATGCGACATGTCGTTGATAATATTTGATAATGACAAATATATCGTTTGAACCTATTGACCGTCTTTAATAGACGCGTAGCGGATCGACCGTAGGGTAATCCAAAATCCTATTACTTACGGCTTTTTTGTGGTTTTTTACCGTTACGCTGACTTTGAGCTTGATTGAGCAGGGAATCAGCAAAGGCGATCGCATCTTGGGCTGATTTTCCTCCTGCAAGTTGAGCTAGTTCCTGACGACGTTGTTCTAGTTGCTCTAAGGCTGTCACCCGGACGACTGTGCGTTCATCGCCATGATGATTGTGATTTTTTTGACTTTTGCTGGGGTTAACTACCTGTTTCATCACATTAAAATGCTTGTCAGCCATTGCTGCCACTAGGGGTTGGTGTGTTACACATAATACTTGGCGAGTTTGTCCTAACTGATAAAGTTTATCGGCGATCGCTTGAGCAACCCGTCCGGAAACACCGACATCGATTTCATCGAATACCATTGTTGCGGGGGTATCAACTTGGGAAAAACAGGCTTTGAGAGCAAGTAAAAACCGACTCATTTCTCCCCCCGATGCGGTTTCCGATAGGGGTTGTAGGGGTTCACCCGGATTCGGACTAAACATAAAAGTAATTTTGTCGGCTCCAGTGGGGGTCGGTGCAACAGGTTCAATGGCAACTTGGAATTGGACCTTATCCATTGCCAAAGGTTTCAATTCCCGTACCAAACTCGATTCAAAATCCCTTGCAGCAGCTTGTCGCAATTTAGTTAACTCGAAACAAGCGTCATTTAGGGTGGCGAAAGCTTGTTTTTCCTGCTTTTCCAGAGCTTCCACCGATTGTTCGCTGTCAGTCAGGGCTGCTAATTCCGCCGAAATGCGATGATAATGGGCGATCGCATCTGCTAGGGTGGGGCCATATTTACGGATAATTAATTTGAGTTCCCGAATTCTGTCTTCCACCTCTTCTAAACGTTGGGGGTCAGCTTCCAGAGCTTCCCCATAGGCATTAATTTGGCGAGCAACTTCCGCAACAGCCGTTTGAGCATCCCGAATTAAATCCAATAGGGGTGTGAGGTGGGTATCATATTCCACCATATCCGTGAGGGTATTTTCACTATCACCCAATAAATCCGTGACAGTGGGTGTATCCCCATCACTTTGATACAAAGCTTGGTAAACCTGGTAACTCATCTGTTGCAAATCCACCACATGGGTGAGGCGATCGCGTTCCTGTTGTAGTTTTTCTAACTCGTCTGCGTCCCCTAAATTTGCATCTCCTAATTCCTTAACTTGATAGGTCAACAAGTCCAATTGCTGCAACCGTTCCCGTTCCGAAGTTCGTCGTGCTTCCAAAGCCGTATGAACCTGTTGATAAGCTGCAAACGCACTCGCTACCTGATTACGAGCAGCCAAAATTTTCTCCCCACCATAACTATCCAACCAATCCCGTACCTGAGCGGATTGTCCCACCAACACATTTTGCCCTTGAGCAGTGATTTCCACCACCCTCCCCCGTAAATCATGCATCACCTGACGATTTACCAACACCCCATTGATCCGAGAACGACTGCGGACATTATTCCCACTGGTACTAATTTCGCGACTAATAATCAATAAATTCTCATCAATCAAATCAATTTCCTGCTCCCCTAACCAAGCAGCTAAACTCGGATTCACACAAAAAGTACCCTCCACCACCGTCCGACTGGTTCCTGTGCGAATCACCCGACTCGACACCTTACCCCCTAACACCGCATCAATCGCATCGAGAATAATCGACTTACCCGCACCAGTTTCACCCGTCAACACATTTAAGCCAACACCAAACTCCAATTCCAACTCATCAACCAAAGCAAAATTTTCGATTCGCAGCGATCGCAACATTGAATTCGATTCTCCGTCAGGGGATATGGCAGTTAAAAACAAAACAGCAAGATCAACTCAAGTAGAGTTTCAAATCGGAATTTGCGTGCTAATTGTGTTATCTCTTGTGAAAAACTAAGATCAAAAATCAACATACAACTCGCAGTTTAGCAAAACTTGTCCAGTTTGAATGCCTATGAAATTAATTGTGACAAAAAAGTTGCTTGAAGAAAACAGGGTACACAAGAACTCCGATTTCTCACAAACTCCGAAAACTTTCAGTTATTAGGGAGTGGGGAGTAGGGATTAGGGAGTAGTTGGAAAATCAACCCATTACCCAAGGCTGATTACTCCCTTACTCAAAATGCAGCAAGAAGACAATAGGTAAGAGTCTCGGACGACCGGGAAAGTAAACAACTTAGGATTTTTGATACCCCTACGGATTTTGAATATTTTTTGACAACCTGCTTTGGATCAATTTCAATGGACTTGTGCTTTGAGACTGGGACTTTTTTCCCAGACCGACATGAACTGAAAATTTACGTACATACCTCTATGTGGAAGTAAAATATAACGAAATTACGGATATATCTGAAAAATTAAGTTGGGAGTAAGGAGTAGTGAGCCAATACGGTTCGGATCAAAAAATTAGTAGAGACGCGATATATCGCGTCTCCCGAAACCACCACATATATCGCGTCTCCCGAAATCACCACGAAAAATCATTAACCGAACCGTATTAAGTAGTGAGCAGGAAAAACAATACATGTAATGTAGCCTGACTTGAAAACGAGTAGGGAGTAGGGAGTGGGGAAAAACCTCTTTCATAGGTTCTGGTGTACACAGTTCATGATGGCTACTTCCGAAATCCAAAATCTAAAATCTAAAATCTACCAGATGAAACTGATACGAAATGGTCAGGTAATCCTGACGGGAATTTCTACACTAATGCTAACTGCTGCATCCGAACCCATTATCAAAAGGGCAGATGCAAACCAGGATATGGAGCTAAAAATTGGTATTGTCCAACGTTTTGGTGATGATACCAAGGAAATACTCGAACTTGCACCGACTAAAGATGACCGTTTGCGTTTGACTTTCCCAGTCGCGAATGGCAATAAGACCCTAGAAACTGCAAACCCGGTACACTTAGAAATTGCCATGCAACCGATTCCTGAACCCCGACTGGAAGAAAGGGTAGTCCTAGGAACCTATCGTACCTTTGAAACCGCCGAACATAGCGCCAAAGCTTGGCAACAGAAAGGAATTCAAGTAGAAATAGCCCAACCGGAACGCTGGGAAGTCTGGGCAAAACGTGATATTTATCATACTCCCCTATTACGAAGATTTTTATTAGATAGCGCCAAAGCAAACGGAAATAAAACCGCCTACATCAAAACCGCAATGGTAAAAGCGACACCCGTTGCTAGCTGGGTTTACAATAATCAACGTTATGGCTTTAAGAACCTGACTATTGAAAGTGGTAAAAACCTGATTCGCGTGAATCAAGGTGTCAAAAAAGATGATAAACCAATTGAAAATACTGAATTCCCTAACCTTCTCAAACCAGAAAAAGCCAAACTATTCCCTGGCAAATTACAAATCCAGCCCAACGCCTACGGTAGTTATACCCTCGTCAACCATGTACCTTTAGAAACATACCTCCGGGGTGTTGTACCCCACGAAATTGGTGCATCCTCCCCCGATGCAGCCTTAGAAGCTCAAGCAATTATAGCCCGTACCTATGCCCTACGTAATCTGCGTCGCTTCGCCATTGATGATTATCAACTTTGTGCTGATACCCACTGTCAGGTGTACTTTGGTTTACAGGGTGTTGCCAAAAGTACTGATGCCGCGATCGCCCGCACCCGGGGAATGGTGTTAACCTATCAAAATGAACTGGTGGATGCTCTCTATTCGGCTAGTACTGGTGGTGTCACTGCGGCTTTTTCTGATGTTTGGAACGGGGAAGACCGTCCCTATTTACGTCCAGTTCTCGATGCTCCCAGTAATATTTGGAACCTCACAAGTCAACCCCTGACCCAGGAGGAAAATTTCCAGAAATTTATCACCCAAAAAACCGGGTTTAATGAATCATCCTCGAGTCTATTTCGTTGGCGACGGGAAACCAATATTGAAGATATCACCAAAGGTTTACAAAGGTTTCTCCGGGTCAAAAATAGCCCCTATGCCAAATTTAAAACCGTCAAATCAATGGAAGTGGTAGAACGCTCACCCAGTGGACGTATTCTGAAAATGGATATTGATACCGACATTGGTAAATTTTCCCTCAAAAAAGATGAAGTACGTAGCGCCTTTTTGGCTCCCATTAGTGCTTTTTATTACCTGCAACCCCTGAATAAGGGCACACCTGGTTTATGGGGATATGCATTTGTGGGGGGAGGAATGGGACACGGTGTCGGTTTAAGTCAAATTGGTGCGCAAAATCTGGCAAAACAAGGCTGGAGTAGTGAGCGCATTCTTCAGTTTTATTATCCGGGAACCCAGGTGCAGTTATTAAATAATTCCATTAAATTCGAGTGAAAAGGGAGTAGGGAGTTGGGAGTTGATACCTACAACCAAACAAGAAAACAGTTGATTCCCACTCCCCTTACGGACTATTGCCTATTTTTTCGCGAGTCCCCCATGTGATTTGGACACCGGCAAACAAGAAAACAGTTGATTCCCACTCCCTTCACGGACTATTGCCGACTTCTTATTCCCGACTCCCTCTAGATCAACTATTAAGAATACTGAGAACAAACAGAGTCCCACTACAAAAAGAACTGACTCCAAACATCAAAGAGCGCAGGGGTGGGATATTGAGGATATAAAAAATTGAAAATAGGAAGCGTGCAATTACAAATGCGATCGCGGCGATTTTGGCTGGTGTGCTGTCTACCCCGGTGACATATGCCATTAATGCGGCGGCTGCAAATATCATAAACCCTTCAAAACAATTTTGGTGGGCCCATGTTGCTCTTTGTCCATAGGGTGGTAACTTATCAAATAATGCCCGTGGTGCAGCCATATCAAAGCCGACTTGAAAACGAGCATAGGCAACAAATAAGTAGGGAAAATAAATTGAGATTGCACTTGCGGCGATCGCGTATAACAAAATTTGAGAAGTCGGTAATGCCAAAAAACTCATGAGTTTATACCATTTTGGATTTTGGATTATAAAGCCCTTATTCTAAAAGGGTTTCATATTTCAAACTGTCGCATTATTTTCGCAAATTTAACCAAAATAGACATTAAATTGACAGCAAAAGCACTGATGTTGGCGAAAAACCAACACCTAAATCTCCCTAGCGTGTTATTAATTAAACAGTCGCCAATAGCACGCCATTGAAAATGGGGTGTGAGGCGTCGAAATCAAAGTTGAAACTAGTTTTCCATGTTGTTTGGACACAGCCACATGTAGCTAGCTAACGGTGCTTTGCACCTCAATAACTTATTCCTACTCCCTACTTCCTAATCCCCACTCCCTATTTTTTAGCATTAACTAATCAAAATAGAATAACGTCACCACCTTTCTTTGTTCTTCAGCGTCACGACAAGTTTGCAGGAGGGTGCGACTGTCATGGTAGGCAAAACAGATGAGTTGTTGACAACGGGAGATAATTTCCTTGTTACACAAGTAACTGGCTTCAGCTAACGATAAACCATCATTGCTGGGGTTTTCTACCAGATGCATCACCTGTTCCAGTTGTTGGCGTGATTCTAGGGGTTGACGTTCTAAGCTTTGGGGTAAAATTACCGTCAAAGCATTGGGGTCAGCTCGCATTGCTCCCTTAATCGCAGCCGAGTTGATCCCCGTCGCACCGGATGTAATGATGCGATTTCCTGCCAATACAAGGGCATAGGTCATCATTTCAATCAGGTTTTGGTGCGTAATCGGGACATGGCGCGAACCTAGCATGGCAATTCGTTTAGAACCGGTTTGCTGAATGGTCGCCAACTCTTGCGCCAAAGTATCGATGTTATTGATAAGGTCTATTGACTGGCTCAAAGACGGACTTAAATTACAAATAAAACAACCAAGATATTTTAACAGACACTGGGTCGTCTCTCACCAGATGTCGCAAGACTTTACCTGGGAAAAGTTGTATATATTGGGAAAATCCTCTAAAAATAATCCAATCGGTTAGCCGTGTGCTGATAATTGTGGTCAAAATGGATGTCAATAAACTTAAAGTCGCTGTGATCACACAGAAAAAAAACCAAGGTAAAGTTACATGACCAGTCATTTAAAATCTTTGAAAATAGCAGTTATTGGCGATGTTCATGATCAATGGGAAATTGAAGATGAATTGGCGCTCAAGCGTTTAGAAGTGGATTTAGCTCTGTTTGTCGGGGATTTTGGCAATGAGTCGGTGGAAGTCGTCCGACAAATTGCGGCCTTAAATATTCCATTTGCTGCAATTATGGGTAATCACGATGCTTGGTTTACTGCGACGGAGTGGGGACGGAAAAAATGTCCCTATGACCGCAGCAAGGAGGATTGGGTACAACTACAATTGGATTTATTGGGGGAAGCTCATGTGGGGTTTGGGAAATTGGATTTACCAGCTTTTAACCTGACGGTGGTGGGTAGTCGTCCCTTTAGCTGGGGGGGTCCAGAATGGAAATTTGCTGATTTGTGTCGGGAGCGTTATGGAGTCAATGATTTAGATGCTTCTGCGGCCAAAATTTTTGCCTCGGTGAAACAAGCTCAGTACGAAACTATTATATTTGTTGGTCATAATGGACCATCGGGATTAGGCGATCGCCCAGAGGACCCCTGTGGTAAAGATTGGCATCCCATTGGTGGTGACTATGGAGACCCGGATTTTGCAGAGGCGATTTCCCAAAGTTTAACTTTTGGCAAAACCATCCCCTTGGTAACTTTTGGGCATATGCATCATACATTACGTCATACGAAAAAACATATACGTAAACGGGTATTTCGCAGTCCGGAGGGGATTATTTATTTAAATGCGGCTTGTGTACCCCGTATTCTTGAACGGGGAAATCATAAATTGCGAAATTTTTCCCTCGTCACCCTAGAGGACAACAAGGTGACAAAAGCTGCAAGCGTCTGGATTGACCAGAATATGAATGTTGAGGAAGAAATTTTGTACACAGAACCCGTTTCTTTGGTTTCAACTGGTCAAATATGAGATATAATATTTTCTTGTTTAGACATTACTATCTAAAAAACGTCCAGGAACCCGATCAGCTGAGGGCGAATGGGTTTATCTGGAGAGGTGGCAGAGTGGTCGAATGCGCTCGACTTGAAATCGAGTGATGTGAAAGCATCCGTGGGTTCGAATCCCACCCTCTCCGTTTTTTATAAGCAATCGATTCGCGTTGTTAAGCAGTACATCAAAGCCTTCGTTTTTCGATGTGCAGAACTGGTTTTTAGTGAAACACCCATAGCTAAAAGGGGACTGGATCATTACTCCTCAGTGAATCACAAATTGCGAATTTGATTACCGCGTATGAGAAACAGTAAACAATAATAAAAAAATAATAATAAATATTTTTATACATACAGCTTTTGAGGATGCAGAACTTATTCAACTTCAAAATGTTGTTCATACATTTTCATTCCCAGCATCCCCTACTCCCTACTCCCTACTCCCTGCTCCTTATTTTCCAGGGAGAGCTTAGAGTTCTTTTCTTGACCCAGATTTAAGATATTTCGGGTCAATGCCGTAATTTCCCCCTGTTTAATTTTCCAGCAATTATCAGCGATATCGAGTAAATCACCTGCGTCGTGGGTGACAACCAGAAGTGTCCAATTTTGCTTTAGTTGAGCTAGTAGTTTTACCAATTGGCGACGCATTGACCAATCTAAACCAGCAGTCGGTTCATCGAGAAGTAAAATATGGGGTTGACGGATGAGTTGAACCGCAAGGGCTAAACGACGCTGTTGTCCACCGCTTAAAGCATGGGGTGGCGCATTTAATGAGACACTTTCTAATCCTACCGCACTTAAAGCTTCACGAACGCGATCGCTGGTTAATTCCGGGTGTCCTAATCTCAGTTCTTCTAAAATCGTCCGTCCGCAAAAATGCCGTTCGGGAAATTGAAATACTAATCCAGCTAATTGTTGCATCTGTTCAGGGATTAATTCCTGTTCATGCCAAAACATCGCTCCTGATGTCGGTTCGGCTAATCCAGAGAGAATTTCCAGTAAGGTGCTTTTACCAGAACCACTCGGTCCAATAATTAATCCTAGCTGTTTAGGAGCTAATTCGAGATTAAGATTATTGAGAATCGGTGCAGGACATGCGGTGGGATGATAACTAAGATTTCTAAGATAGAGCATTTGTAATATATGTTAATTTACCAATTTACCAGTAGTTCTGTAATCGTCAGCAACTTACTGATTAACTACACCGTCTAGAACCAAATAGTTCCGAAGGATTTACAAAAATAACCGATTCCGCAAACAGGGAACAAAACAAAATATTGACAAAATATTGTGGTTAATCCCAGGTTCACCAATAAGTAGGTGGGTGGTGAAAATTGTCGTTTAAATCAGGGATGAGGGAGAGGCGATATATCGCGTCTGTACGGGGGTAATTGCACCTACCTACCTAGATTCACAAACTGAGTACTAGGAATTAGGGAGAAAATCAAGTTATGACTCAAGACTAATAAATAGCTTCTTTCCCTAACTTGATCAAAACGAAGCTGTTCGCAGAAAACACCGTGCGCAGCGCGTCTACGTCAAAATCCAGCTCCAGAGGTACACACCCAACAATCACTACAATAACAAATGTGTTGGCTACCCAAGTCCCAAATTTAGTTGCTGATGCTCTGCTTCTCTTCGATCAAGAATGCAGGATCAAGGTCAAAGACGGAATCAAGAATACGGTCGTCAGGAGGGAAAAATAATTCACGTCAATCACATCACTGTTTGTTCTGCTGTCAACAGTTAACAGTCATCTATCAAAAGTAGTCAATATACAACTTAATGCACAGCAACTAATCTACTTCCCCAAATCGATATTTTCAACCTGGATCCGGTTTAAATGTCAAGATAAAATTTTAAGTAACTAAAAAAACAACCGCAACCGCATTTATTCTGAGGTGACGAATGGCTGTACGCTTTCCCTTATCCCCCTCTTCTCTTCTTCCCAGCAAAATTGCCCATAGCGCAATGGGATTCTTTTTGACCTTGGTCTTAACAACGGCTCCTTCCCTCGCTGGAGACCCTTTTCGTCCCACCCAATCCCGTCAAATTGGTGACAAAACCGAAGCTGCCTTTAATCAGGTTTTCCGTTACGGTAATTACCAGGCTGCGGCTACTATTTTACAGGATGCGATCGCCTCTGAAACCGATGAACCCCTTGCTTTTGCCATGCAGGCTTCCTTTGCTTACACCAACAAAGACATGGCGGGTTTAGCAACCTATGCCGAAAAAACCCTCTCTGCGGCTCAAAGATTGGTCAGTCGTGATGCCCTACGTGGTAATTTATACATGGCCGTTGGTCATTTCTTAGAAGGTGCGGTAATTTTGAGTCGGGAGGGAACCGTCAGTGGTGCACCGCAAGCTTTGAGTAAGTTACGACGGGTATATGAATATTTAGATAAAGCAGAGGCAATTTCCCCCCAAGACCCAGAATTAAATTTAATTAAGGGTTACATGGATTTGATGGTAGCGGTGAATCTACCTTTTGCCAATCCGGAACAAGCTATTAGCAGATTGGAAAAAAACGCTGCACCCCGTTATTTAGTAGACCGGGGAATTGCGATCGCCTATCGAGATTTGAAAAACTATGACAAGGCCCTAACCTATGTGGAAAGAGCATTAAAAGATACAAGTGAAAACCCGGAATTACACTACCTCAAAGCCCAAATCCTGCGAGCTAAAGCTAGAGATGACAAAAATAAACAAATGATGGAAACAGCGATCGCATTTTTCGATCAAGCTTTAGCAAAACGAGACCAACTCCCCCCTGGTCTAGTTCGACAAATCGAACGAGAACGCCGTAATAGCGCCTCCAGTTTGATTTAATATCAATTTGCTAGTATAGACGCAATATATCGCGTCTTCGATTCCCAACAAAATCCCCAATCCTCTTACCCAGCTACCGATTGGGGATGATCCACACCTTCTAAGGGCAAGAAAATCGTTAAAACTTCCCCATATTGGGGACGTTGACGAACAATCAATTTACCGCCAATCGCTTGAAATAGGTGCTTTGTGGCAGTTAAATTTAAGCTAATAGTTCCTGTTTCCGGTTGAAACATGAGTAATTCACCAATAGCTTTACGAAGGGGTGGAGTTGTGTTATTTTGATCTGTATCTGTGTCGGCTTGGGGTAGGGGTAGAAGTTGCAATTTTAATTGGTCTCCAGCCGGAATTACTTGAACTTGGATATGGCTACCGGAAGGTAAGCTGCGAGTAAAGTTTTCAATTAATCCCGTTAGCATTCGATCCAGCATATTCGGATTGCTAACTACAGTGGGAAGTTTTTGGGGTAGTACCACATCCAAAGTTAAATTGCGACGGGTGGCAAATTGTTGCCAACGGGGTATACTTTGCTGTAAAACTTGTTCTAGACACATGGGTGTCAAGTGGGTGGATGCATTTTTGACATTTGTGGAGGTTTCCAGTTCCGCAGCACGAAACAGCAATTCCATCCGATCGATTTGTTCCAAACATTCCCGCTCAATCATTTGGATACGTTTAATCAAATTCGCGGGTAAATCCTTTTGCCGTAAAATCAAACTAGCGAGGGTACGAATTGTTGCTAGAGGTGTACGAACTTCGTGGGCAAAAGCTTGGAGTAATTCCGCATCTATACGGGAAGGTGGAGTGCGATCGCGTAGTGACTCCTGGGGAGTATCGCTAATTTGTGATTCTGGACGCTGGGGATGGGTATTTTCGCTGCTATGGTGAGGAATTTGGCTGAGTAATAATTGGCTAAATTGACTAACAATCCGATAATCTGGTTCTAATTCTAAGTAAGGTTGAATTAGATGGTCTAGTTTATCACACCAATCGGGATTCACCAGTTTAACCCTTCCCGCTAATGCTTGCCAAACCTGGTTAACCACATCTGGAACAAAGGAAAATTGAAATTCCTTACCAGTTTTTGGATTGTCTGTCAATACTAGGACAACGGAAAATTCCTCAGTCAAGACCAGACAAAAACACTCCTGGGTAATGGGATCAACGGGAAGTAGAGGCAAAACCCGCTCGCTGGGAATAGTGCTATCCGGAGACGGAATACAGGTATCATGGGACGCAGAAAAGGGCATTAACGCCAAGCGATTGAAACCTTGATTGCTGAAGGTAATAGTTTCCAATTGCTCGGCAATTAAGGGATGAGAGAAAACCGGAGCAGGGGTGACAAATACAAAGCCATATTTTCTATAGTTGGAGGTCAAAGGTAGGTAATTTAGTAATAACTTTTCAATAGCCGCAATACTGATACGCCACTGATACTCAGCCTTTGCCGATAAATCGGTATCAGTAACTGTTTCCCCATTTTCCTGCTCAAGCATGGTCACCCTTGTTTGCAACCATCTTCCCTGAGTAGATGTGTATGTTGCCAACACTTCACCGATACTTGGCAAAATCCATTTATACACAGGTTTTACCTCTCACCTTCAGCTTCTCATCATCCATAGGAGTTTGGCAATGACTATACTTTACATGGTCAATAAGTGAGCCTTTTGTTGAGAAAGGTAAACACTCATCTGTTAACTGTCAACAAACCAAAAAGGGAATATATCAGCGTGCGAAGTATAACAGCAAATAGCAACAATACCAAACTCCCATCAATTAAGAGCGTACCCAGATTTAGGGGCAGATGGAAGTGGTAGAACCGAACTAGTCAGGGGGAATTACCGTTGGGAGGGAAAAGGGTTTAAAAATCTGCGATCGCAATTCCCTGATTCCAATCAGGTTCGGTAGGAGACAGGATATATCCCATCTCCGACGCGGAAATGAATCTCAAATCCCAAATCCAACATGGAATTAGTTGATATACTCAACCCGTGCATCAAAACCGCGATCGCGTAGTTGACGTGTTAATCTTTCAGCGTCACTGCGATTCGAGAATGCACCTGCGTTGATAAAATCACCTTTACGGGATTTTGCTAATTGAGCATTGGGGATGATCCGCCGTACCCGCTCCAGGGTATCATGGCCACGAATGGGAATAGCGACAACGTAGTTATTTTTGGGTGCATTGCCCCTATTATCGTTGTTTAATCCTAAAGTTTGCCAAGTTTGATAATCAACAATTCCCGTCGCTGGAAGTCTATGATAACGCTGGAATTGGATGACTGCATCACGGGTAGATTGGTCATAAAATCCATCCGCATTACCCCGGAAAAATCCCCATTGCAATAGTCGTCGTTGAATTAATACAACCCGTTCACTTCTTTCCCCTAGATAAACATTACCACCATTAGGCGAACATCCATCGGGAGAAGTAGGTTCCAACGCGATTAGGGTACTCAGGTCAGCAATCCCAGTTACAGGTAAACCATCAGCACGTTGAAAACGAGCAACAGCATCACGAGTTAAATCACCATAACCACCGGTGGGATTTTGGTGGAAATAGCCTAGTTGGCGTAAATTTTGCTGTAATTTAGTCACACGTGGACCGTAATCACCCGGTTTAAGGGTTTCGTATTGACCTCCACCACATTGTTTTTGCGGTTTTTTCCCAATCAAACAGTCGATCTTATGTAAAGTTTCTCTCCCTGCAACTCCATCGGGTTTAATTCCATAGGCTCTTTGAAACCTGATTACCGCTTGTTGGGTCTGAGTACCAAAGTTACCAGTAATGGGTCCGGTATAAAATTCCAATTTCTGAAGATTTTGCTGCAATCGTAACACCGCATCACCTCGACTACCAACCC
>CALJJQ010000082.1 GCA_937973965.1 uncultured Calothrix sp.
CTGATTCCGCATCGCGATGCTGAATGCGATCGCCTGGCTTGTCAGAGATGGGGATATCGCACCCTGAGTCCCATAACTAGAAATTTGGCTCAATAATCAAACCTCTGAAATATTATTCTCTCATGGTATCAAACCACCCTGACATCCAGATGTTCCCCACCCAGGGCTTTTTCTCTAATGGCCAGCGATCGCACATACAATGGTTCGGCTTTGCTGTAATCCCCCTGCACTGGGTAAAGTTCTGCCAAATTATTCAGGCTAGTTGCCACATCCAGATGTTCCAGACCCAGAACTTTTTCTCGAATTGCTAAAGCTTTCTCGGCTAGGGGTATGGCTTCTGTATATTTCCCCTGCTGAAACAATTCCCAAGCCCGTTGATTCAGCTTTTCTGCTTCTTGTAATTCTGGTGACTGCTGTATCGTCTGGGGTGGTTGGGTTTGTCCGGTCACTGGTTTCGGTTCGTTTACCAATAATCCCAGGGTCATTGCGACGAAGATTGACCAAGATAGGAACTGGGGGAAGGAAAATTGGGTAGGCATAAGTTAAATCTGATTATGGTAGGTGGATTAGGTAGTTATCGATCAACCTGTGGCTATTATTTCAGGTTTTATCCAGTTGATTATGTAATTTTACGTAATTTTTCAGTGTTTTTACGGTTATAGTTCCAGTGGAGATTTGAGCATTTAGGTTCCAATTATAAATATTTCTCAGGGTGAGGGGGGTATGCAGAAATAATCTAGAGACGCGATATATCGCGTCTCTATCAGGGTTTCACATATCCAACGAATCAAGCCCTAAAACCAAACCCAAATTATTGTAGATTGTAGAATGTAGCAATGCTACGTCTCTACATGACATGACGTATTTGATTCTTCTCACCCCGTTTTTTTACAATACATATTAATGCAGTTTGTTCGATCAAAAATTTGAGGAAAAGGATTGATTTTTAATCTGGTTTCTATTAGTATGGAAATGTGGCTCCAAGGGGTCAACCTATCTTATGCATGATAATAATTATCATTATAAATCTTGTAAGCCTTTACCCGTAAAGCTTTGAGAGAAAAGAGACGATGCATCCACCTGTATGGTGATGGCATTTCGAGCATTGGCGATGAACATTTTTTTTATCGGTTTCGCTGGAATAGTCCTGAAGTCAATAGACTCAAACGGTATATTTGTCGTTATCAAGTACAGACGGGACATATCGCGTCTCTCCCGATTCCCTGCTCCCTACTCCCAAAAAACGAACTTATTAAGTATTAAAATCGACTTTTAAAACATCCTCTAACTAGTTTTATTCACAACCCACTGGGTAATAGGGGAAAAAGAGCGCCAGCTTAAGAATTTTCCTAACGGTTCAGCCCGTTGAATGTTGATGCGTGAAAGTCTACCGCCATACTTGTGGTGAAAGTTGAAAATTAGATGTTCACTTTCCACCGTTACCGCGTTGACAACTAAAGTACCACCGGGTTTAAGGGCATACCAGCAGGTTTCAAAGGTGTCAATAGTCGTTAAACCGCCACCAATAAAGACGGCATCGGGGGATTCTAAACTAGCTAAGGCTTGGGGTGCATCACCGTTAACGATACGTAGAGAAGGAACACCGAGGGATAGGGCATTATCAGCAATATAGGTACAACGGCGAGAATCCTGCTCAATAGCGATTGCGTGACAATTGGGATGACTACGCATCCATTCAATGCTGATGGAACCGCATCCTGCACCCACATCCCAGAGTAATTGACCGGGAAGGGGTGCTAAAGCTGCTAGAGTAATAGCTCTAGCCTCCGACTTAGTGATTTGTCCATCGTGGTAGTAGGCAGTATCCGGTAAACCAGCCAAACGCGATCGCGGTACGATTCCTTTGTCGGCGATACACTCAATGGCAATCGTGTTGAGGGCCGCAATATCGGTATAATTAAATTCATTGGCGGTGGTAGTCAAGATACGCTCATTTGGTCCACCCATGCGTTCTAAAATTGTGATTTTACTATTTCCATAGCCCTGCTTTGATAAAATCCCAGCAATTTTCGCCGGGGTATAATTGCCAGCACTTAGCACCAGAATTTTTGCACCTGGATAGAGAACCGCAGGTAGGATTTCTGGAGGACGGGTCGTCAGACTGATTTTTTCCACATCAGCCAATGCCCATCCCAATCGCGCACAAGCCAAACTAAACGACGAAGGGGCTGGAATAATCGTCATTTCCGCAATGGGAATGCGCTGGAGTAAAACCACACCAATTCCGTGATATTGTGGGTCTCCACTCGCCAGAACGCAAACATTTTTACCCCGACGGGCGATAATTTCGTCGATCGTCGGTTCTAGGGGTGATGTCCAGGAGATTTTTTCCCGGTGATCATCCGGTGGCAGCATAGCCAAATGACGATTTCCACCGACGATGACCTCCGCTTGTTCCAGAACCGCAGTTGCGATCGCACTTAACCCTGACAATCCATCTTCGCCGATGCCAACAACCGAAAGCCATTTCATCTGAATCAAAGCGCTATATCCACAACTTAATAGATATTATTCCCCATATTTGTTGATTATGACTGGAAAGACCGAAAAGATAATCTGAAAATTTTTGTCTCAATCTTGCTTGAACTGGAGGGAGTAGCGAGTGGGGGTGGGGAAAAAGCACTTTCATACATTCTGCTGTAATATCGTTTACGCTAATGCTTGCTATATATCGGGGGCTGTAATCGTTGATTATTCTAGTTTCATTTATTGCAAAGTACATGAGAATCGATATTACACCATATCATTCAAATTTAGATACGTTTCCGCTCCCTGCACCTCTAATCCCGATTCCCGTACAGACGCGACATGTCGCGTCTCTTCCCACTCCAAAAAAAACGATAATTTCAGTATTAAAAGCGACTGTTAAAATAATTAAATTTAACTTCCACAGCCAAATCGATAACCTTTACCATAAACGCTATGAATTAGCTGGGTCTCGTTTCCCACTTCAATTTTTCGCCGTAGCAATCTTACCAAAGCCGCAATTACGTTACTACTCGGTTGCTCATTTTCATCCCACAAATGTTGCATAATTTGGGCATGGGTCAGTAATTGTCCAGAATTTTCCATCAAATACAGTAACAATTGTGCTTCTTTTGCCGATAATTCAATCACCCGACCTTGACGATAGGCAATTTGATTTTCCCGGTCTAATTCCAAATCATGGACACAAATCCGTGTCGATATCTGTTCCGGAATGGAAACCCCTGAACGTCTTAATAAAGCCCGAACTCTTGCTAACAACTCCCGCAATTCAAACGGCTTCACTAAATAATCATCCCCACCTGCATCTAACCCTTCCACTCGATCATCGAGGGTATCTTTAGCAGTTAAAAATAGTACTGGAGTAGTTTTACCCTGTCGGCGAATTTCTTGACAAATTTCCAATCCTGTTTTTCCCGGTAACATCCAATCCAAAATCAACAAATCATAAATTTCGGTTTCCGCCAAATGCAAACCATCCTCACCATTAGCAGCAAAATCCACCTGATAACCTTCCCGCGTTAACACCCGCGTCAGAGGTTCGGTTAATTCCACTTCATCATCAACAAGAAGAATACGCATCAATGGGATTTTGGATTTTAGATTTTGGATTATTTGACTCGGATTTCTTGCTCTTGAGGTCAGGGAGTTGGCTGTGTACTTTGTGCTTTTTTTGGGGTGACGAATTCATGTACAAACTACTTGTTCCAATACTCTAGCTTGAAATACGGTGCTTTTGAGTTTTGCTTCCTGATTTGAGGTCGTAGCCCTCGTGAAATGCGTCCCTACGCGGAGCATCGGGACGAGATAGTCACAAAAACTGTGTGAACTAAATATGGGTAAATTCCTACAAAATCAATAGCCTAGTCAGGGAGCAAAAAATTATTTTACTTCATGGGTCAAAACCTGAGAAAATAGTGTTAGTTAAATACTCTCAAAAAATAATATATAGAAACCATATTTGATGTTTAACAATATATCCAGTAGTCCAATAAGGAAGCTTTGACTGGTAATTTAACTTTACTACTCCTGACATCTACCTAGCAATTTTGGCGCTTGTCAAGTCGGCTTTAGCCAGGGGAGTGTCAACTGAGCAAGGAGAGCTATCAACGTAGACGAGGTTCAAGCCAAAATCTATAGACGCACCTAGTGCGGATCGACCGAAGAGTAATCCAAAATCTAAAATTCATGTCATTTTTGCAAACACCATGATTGTTGTAGCCATTCCCAAAGGTGGACTTTTAAAAGATAGTATCCGTATACTCAAAGGTGCTGGCTTAGATTTTAGTGCCTTTTTAGACTCAGATACTCGCCAACTGCAAATTATCGATCCCCAAGGAATTGCCAAGGGACTGTTAGTTAGAGCGCAGGATGTACCCGTTTATGTTGAATATGGACAAGCCCAATTAGGTATTGTGGGTTACGATGTGTTACGGGAGAAAAAGCCAAATGTAGCCCAATTGATAGACTTAAAATTTGGTCATTGTCGTCTCTCGGTGGCTGTCAAAGAGTCCAGTTCCTACCGTTCCCCCCTTGATTTACCTGCTCATGGACGGGTTGCTTCTAAGTATGTTAATTGCGCACGGGATTTTTTCCAAACTTTAGATTTACCCGTGGAAATTATCCCCCTCTATGGTTCAGTGGAACTAGGTCCAATTACAGGGATGTCAGAAGCAATTGTGGATTTGGTTTCCACCGGTAGAACATTGCGGGAAAATGGCTTAGTGGAAATTGAAACCCTCTACGAAAGCACAGCTAGGTTAATTGCCCATCCCCTGAGTTATCGTTTAAATTCTGGCAATGTGAGTGATTTTGTCAGCAAAATGCGATCGCAAGTTGATTAATTGGGAGTTAGAGTACAGAATACAGGTTTTCTCGACTTAGGAGTATCCCAAGTAAACAAATACCCAGTCATGACGAACACAGCAATAAGAAAGTAAATTAATCATTTACTTTGTTGGAACACTCTACCTGGATTTCTCACGAGTAAGTTGTAAGCCTTGAGTAACGGATTGATTTTCCTTCTACTCCCGTCACGGACTATTCCCCATGAGTTTTAGGGTTTTGTGAGAAATGCGGGTCTAGAAGTCGAGTTTTTGATATAAATCCCTGTAAAGACTTCTTATCCCATTTCACTCAAATTTTGACAGATTTTCTGACCCTGCTCCCGAAAGCTCTCCGTCAGGTATCACCTCAAGCGATCGCGAAACCATGTTTGGTCTTCCCTGACACCAAATAACCAATTTTGAATCAAATCTCCCCATTTCAGGGGTATTTGTAAATTTTCCCAAGCGCTGGCAGTAGCGAGGGAGATTTGAGCGTATAATTGAGGATTGGTAAATAATTCACGGATACATGCAGCCAATTGCTGGGGATTGCGCTCTGGGAATATCATCGCATTTTGGCGGTGGATTAAGTTACCGCGAAACATGGGATGGTCAGAGGCAATAATGGGTGTTCGGGTTGAGAGAGCTTCATAAATTGTTAAAGGCAATCCCTCCGGATATTCATGCCAACTGGGAACAATCACCGCATCTGCTGTACTCATCAATTCAATCACCCGTGTTTGTGGAATTAATCCCAAAAATTCCACCTGTTCACTAATTTTCAAAGCCTGCGCACGACGTTGAAATTTCTCGATTTCCCCACCACCAGCTATTTTCACAGAAAGCGGACGAAATTGACCTAGTTTTGCCACTGCGGTTAAAATATCCCCCACCCCTTTATTTTCCTGGATTAAACCCACATAAACTAACTGAAGTGGACGGGAATTAATTGATAATTCCGATAATTCTTTTAATTCTTTCGTGGGAAACATATGGGGAGTTCTGTGGTGGGGAAAATCCCAAGGAATAATTTTGTTGGGATTAACACCAATCTGTTGTAAGGATAAGCAAGCATTAATCCCATGATTCGCAACTAAATCCACCTGGGGATGGTTTAATAATCTTGCCAAAGTGTAATTTTTCAGTCGTCGTTTCCAACCTCGTTGCAAGAAAGAATCAGCAAACAAACCTAAAATTTTAACTTGCTGCTGGATACCCCAGCGAAACATTTTTTCATGGGGGAAGTGAATTACTAAATGGGTGGGTTGTTGAGCTTGAATGATTTCTAACACCCGTTGGGAATTTTGATAGGGTTCCACTCCTGCTCCAATTACCCGTAAACCTGGTTGCACCTCTTCATTATAGGTTTGTTGAGTTTGACAACAAAGTAAAGCAACTTCCTCCAGTTTTTGGCTAAGTTCGGTCACGGTCTCAACCACATATTTTTGAGCATGGTAGGTTTCAATTCCCTGGTTACGGACTTGCTCAAATACTTTGCGATAATCGCCACCATACTGAACAATTAAAAGGCGCATTAATTATTTTCAAGAATAGAGAATACAGAATACAGGATACACGACACGAGAGTGTCAATCGTATCTTAGGGGTTGTTTTAAAAGCTGATTTTAATACTTGAATTATCTTTTTTGGGAATAGGGAGAGACGCGACATGTCGCGTCTGTACTCTCGAAGGAAAAATCAGCTTTATAACACCATGTCCAGAGTCAGGACGATAGTCAAAATAGTGATAATTAATACTTGACAAACAACCTCTGAGAGCATACTTTAAAAGTCGATTTTTAATACTTAACAAGTTCGCTTTTTTGGAGTAGAGACGACCCGTCAGGTTGTCTCTACAGGAAGTAGTTTATAAAGTCAAAGTCGGCTTTTGGGAATTTTAATTGTCATCCAAACCAGACTTCTCCCATTATTTTGTATTGGTGGGTTGACAGAACCTACTCCCTCTCAGTCCGAATCCAATTACGTTCTGGTTTGATTAAAAAACGGAAGTATAGGGGAATTTTGCCCAAAATATATAGGGGAATAGTTAGTAACTGTCCCAGGGGAAGTTCAGTTTTGGCAAATTTACTCCAGGAGATAAAAATACCACTGAATAGGAAAACTCCAGCGATGAGCGCAATAATTGTCGGTAGCCAAAAGCTTGTGACTAAAGCCAGACTAAAAGACATCACCACTACTCCAACCCATAACATCACTAGTAAAGAAAGTGGCGGAATGGCTAAATCCACAGCACTCCAAAATAGATCCCAGCGACGCTGCTGTAATGCATTGTTCACTAGGATTGGCACATAGGTGAACAGGGTTTGCAGGTGTCCGTGTTCCCAACGGGTGCGTTGAGTCTCGGCTGTTTTTTTGTTACTAGGTAAAGTTCCGAATACCCGTGCTTCAGGACAAAATACTGCTCCATAACCAGCCAAATTCAAATCTAAACCTAGTTTCATATCTTCAACGATGTGACCACTAGCTAAATTCACTTTCTCGATCACATACCAAGGAAAAGCCATCCCTGTACCCGCTAAAACACAGGGTAAACCCAATCTTGCTAATCCCCGCGATCGCACGAGGTTTTTGACTTTAAAAGCAAAGGCTGAAATCCCATCTTTAGCTGTGGGTTTTTCTGGTGTATTCATTAGATAATTCGCTTGTACAGGTTTTCCCGTAGCGATCGCAGTTTGGGTTAACAGGGGAATTGTGCGTCTGTCTACATCACAATCCGCATCAATCATGACTAGGATATCGGGTGGATTCTGACGAAGATAGCGAATTCCGTAATCGAGTGCATAACCCTTACCACGACGTTCAACATCACAACGTTCAATCACCTTCGCTCCGTGTCTACGAGCAACTTCCACAGTGTTGTCATCACAGTTATCCGCAATCACCACCACATCCTGATTGCTGTGACTGGAAGTATTCAACTGTTTGATTGTACGCGCGATCACATTTTCTTCGTTATGAGCAGGAATGATTACCGTCACCCGTTTGTCCCCATAACTGAATTGTTTACCCACCTGCTTGTCTAAGGTTAATGGCCATAGTGCAGCGACACATTCCACCAATAACAATCCACATAAAATCAATACCGTCAACACACCAACCCATACGAACAGGTTGGTAACGGTTTCCACTACCTGCACTACCTGAGCAATTTTCACAACCTACTCCTTCTGAATAATTTTGGCGGGGATTCCCACAACTGTAGAATTAGCGGGAATATCGGTTAAAACCACCGCATTCGCACCAATATTCACATCATCGCCAATGGAAATATCTCCAAATATTTTCGCTCCCGCTCCCACATTCACCCGTTTCCCCAACTTTGGTGCTTCCAGGGGACGCTCCAAATAGCGATTTCCTAATGTCACTCCCTGACGAATAATACAATCATCTCCAATCACGCTGTAACCATGAATGACGATTCCGCTCTGATGCTCAATCACAACTCGTCGCCCTAAGTCAACCGTATAAGGTAATTCAATTCCATAGGAGTTACGTACTTTTCGATACAACATCCGATACAGAATACTCAAGGGAGCGCGTAATAGCTTCGATTTAATCCCCATCCGCCAAACCCCGAACCGATGTACTGCCACGGCTCGAAATCCTGGTTTTGTCCAGTCACAACCGTGGGCTTGCCAATCTTCTTGGATTTGCTGCCACAAATTTAATTTCTGGGTCTCGGATGAATTAACTAATACATTCTGTTCAGTAGGTTCTTCTGCTTGCACCCTCATATCCATGATTCACAACTTCTCTTTTTAAATAATTTGTAATTTGTAATACCCGCTACGCGGGAAGCAAGCTACGTAATAGCCTGCGGCAACGCTTCGCATACGTAATTTTTAATAACCGTTACGCGGGAAGCTAGCTATGTAATAGCCTGCGGCAAGGCTACGCCTACGTAATACCCGCTACGCGGGAAGCAAGCTACGTAATTTGTGATTCGTAATTTTTAATAACCGTTATGTGGGAAGCTAGCTAGGTAATAGCCTACGGCAACGCTTCGCGTACGTAATTGGTAATAACCGTTACGCGGGAAGCTAGCTAGGTAATCGCCTGTGGTAACGCTTCGCATACGTGATTTGTAATTTGTGGTTTGTAATACTCGCTATTCGGGAAAAAATTCACATGCCTCCGCACAAAAGCTACACCGAGTTAATTCTGAATAGCCTACAGCAGGGTTTTGCCTAGTCCATCCAAAAAGATTTTGAGTTTAAATAATTCATAATTACGTAGTTTGCTTCCCATGTAGCGGGTATTACGTAGACGCGTAGCGGCTTGCCGCAGGCTATTACGAATTACGAATTACCACGACTTCTTCTCTGGGGCTAGCGTAGTAAAAATCACTATCCGGTTCATGCTTGACACGGATACCATTGGCAACCATACCTAAAATATTGGCTTCCGAGCGTTGCAGTAATGATTTTGCTGCAGTGGCTCTAGCGGAGTCTACTACCCCTGGACGAACCACAAACAGGATTCCATCTACCATTTTGCCGAGAATTGCAGCATCGGCATTCCCCTGGAGAGGTGGAGTGTCAAAAATCACGTAATCATAGTCTTGGGATAATGTTTCCACAATCGCCATCGTCGCCTCTGAATCAAGTAATGCCAGAGGATTCGGTGGAATAACTCCGGCGGTGAGAACTGATAAATTCCCTGTGATGGTCTGTACTGCTTTCGACATGTCATCCTGTCCCACGAGAATATTACTCAGACCCGTGGGGTTGATTCTCCCCCAAAGGTGATGTTGACTGGGATTACGCATGTCCGCATCCACTAATAACACTCGCCGACCTGATTGAGCAATGGAGGTTGCTAAATTAGCTGCTACTTCCGATTTCCCTTCCCCAGCTACGGAACTGGTAATCACAATAGTACGAACTTTTTTATGGCTGATAAATTTCAGATTTGCCTGCAACATTTGATACGCTTCGTGGATGACAGACCGGGGGGTTGTGGCCACGATAACGCGGGGGGAGACACCGGCAAATAATTCTTTGGAAAGGTTGCTGCTCACAGGACTGTCAAAGCGGGGTATTAAACCCAGTAGGGTATAGCCAAAGACCGACTCTGCTTCCTTGACACTCTTAATCGAACGGTCTACTAGATCAATTAAAAATGCTGCCGCAATTCCTAAAGATAATCCGGAAAAAACTCCACCGACACCAATTAACAAACTCATTTTGGATTTGGCTGGTAATGGGGGGGGTGCAGCTGCTTGAATGATTCTGGCATTGCCGACGGTTTGATTCTCGGCAACGCGAATTTCTTGTAAACGGCTCAACAGATGTTCATAGGTTTTCTGAGCCACTCCTAAGCGCCTTTCCAAGTCTCCTTGACGCTTCTCTAGATTGGGAATAATGGTGGTGCGTTGTCTATAAATTCGGTGCAAATTTGATAGTTCCTGCACCCGACTTGCTAAACCAGCTTGTTGAGCTTGCAATTGCACATATTCATTGAGAAGTTTTTCCCTCAGTCCTTGTACTTCTAACCGCTCTGGAGTGGTATTGACATTCGTACCGGAAAATGCGCTCACCCGTTGCTGAATTAAACCTTGGACTTGGGCTATTTCCTGTTTCAGGTTGAGAATTTTCGGGTGAAACTCGGTGTAGCGCGATCGCTCGTTTGCTAATTGACGTTGTAGTTTTTGTAATTCGGTAATTGCGTCCTGTACCCCCGGTGTGGAAATATCCACAGCTTGTTCGCTGGATATATTCATTTGCGATCGCAGTTGACCCATCTGGGATGTAACTTGAGCTAGTTCTGCTTGGGTACTGTTTAATTCGTCGGTCAGCTTGGCAATGGACTCAACGGTGGTTTTGGCTTCTTCTGGTAAATTTGCGATTTGATTTTGAGTGCGAAACTTCCTGAGTTCCTCTGCGCTTTTTTCTAACTCCGCTCTTGCTCGTGGTAATTGCTGCTCAATAAATTTCCCGGCCGATTGGGCTTCTGCCCTGTTACTCTGGATATTACTTTCGACGTAGGACTCCATCACTTGGTTGACAACGGCTGCGGCTAAGTTGGGATTGTCAGAGATATGGGAAACCTTCAATACGTCCGTACCCATAACCGGTTCCACCTTGATTTTGAGTAAATCCGGGTCGAGTAACTTGCCGTTGTGATCGCGTAAATTTAATTTGGCAATTACTTGCTCTAAAATGGGACGAGACTGCAATACCACAGCCTGGGTTGAGAGAGGGTTAGACTCGTGACGCAAACTCTCTAAAGACCCTGTATTTTCGCCAATTTTTGTATAGGCTGAAGTCCGATTTGATTGGAATAGTAATTGACCGACTGCTTCAAATTGAGGACGTTGGGTCGAAAGCACAAATCCAGACAAGGCTGTAGATGCTGCTAATATACCGACTACAACCAACCAACGTCGCCTTAACACTAACCAATATTTGTGAACGTCGATCTCTTCTAGATAGCTTGGATTTTCCATAGAGTGCCCCGAAACCTCTTAAGCAATTAAATCCTGTTTTGTCAACTGAAGTCAACGAAATTTTACGTAAAATTAACTGGGATTTATTTTGTCTGTGACATATCTGACTGGCTGATTGCCCAAGGATTCCAATTCATCTGTGAGAACGCGGTTGAGATTTTTATTTAAATTATCTGGAAAACTATAATTATGTAATTCTTCTAGTGCTAAATCCACATCAGACCAAGGATTTTTGTACAAATGCAATTTTTGCTTGATAACCAACCACAAAAAAGGAACTGCACTTAAAACATAACGCTTCCACAAACGCCGTGGTTCCATTAGCAAACGATGCAACCATTCCAAGCCAATTTCACTCATCCATTTCGGCGATCGCTGCACACCCCCAGCCTCAAAATTAATCGTAGCACCAATAGCAAAAAATATTTTCACATTTTCCAACTGATGGCGATACTTAGCAATCCAAAGTTCCTGTTTCGGAGAACCTACCCCCAAAGCCAAAACCGTAGCACCCGAATTGTTAATTTTCGCAATTATTTTTTGACATTCTGCTGGTGATTTTTCAAACCCAAAGGGAGGAGAATAGGATTCAACAATCATCTCTCTTCCTAGTTTTTGGTTGATTTTTTGACGTGCTGTCTCAGCAATTTTCCTAGTATGACCACCCAATAAAAATATTTTTATGCTTTCGTCGTTTTGGTAATACTCATAAAAAGCTGGAAATAAATCGGAACCAGAAATTTTCTCTTGAATGGGAGTACCAAGAAACCAGGAGACATATTTCAATACCTGACTATCACAAACTCGATAATCCGCATTTTGATACACATCATAAAATTCTGCATCCACCTGAAGTTTCATCACATGATCCACATTCGGAGTGAAGACAACTCCACCTTGACGTAGCTGCTCTAGTAATTCCAGCATCGTCATATTGTTGATGCTGACGTTCAGTAAATTGACTTTCCTCATTACTACTATTGAGTAGAGTTAGGTTTAAAGATTATGATTCACTATCTAAATATAGAATCATTGATTGACTTTTGTAACCAGATTATTGAATCAACCTGAAAATTAGGCCGATATTGATTGACTTTTGTAACCAGATTATTGAATCAACCTGAAAATTAGGCCTATTATGATGATACAATTTTTTCCGTATCTACGTATTTACAGGTATCAAAAGAAAAATTTAGTAATCAATCAAGCTTCTATACCCAATACCATTAACTACTAGCCAAGTTACTCTTTTGAGGAGAAACACTTAGGAATGACTACTATGCTCAAGTATATTTTATATTAGTGACCGCAGTTCCTGTCAAGACTTGAAATTTTTAGTACTTTCCAAATTTCTCGATTTAAATTAGCTTGACAAACACCAAGTTTGATATCGCTCACGTTGGATTTGCTATACCGTACGTATAGCTTATTACTTGTGCAACTTAATTACCGATTCCAAAAACGTTTGCCAATCATCCAAATATGGGACACGACATATGTACAGGATACATATACGTATGTGGAGACGCGATATATCGCGTCTACAAAGGAAATCCATATGTCACATTCTTTTTTTCAAACGAGTGCGACTCTTTTACTTTCATTCATGAGAATTTCCTTATCTAGACTGGTAAAATAGCGCGATTACTATTTTATCGGACAATTACAATTACTGAGCAGCCTGCGCAACACGCCAGGTAAATGTCTTGTCCTACATAAAACATCGGTTAACAATGACGCAGATAAAATTTATAAACCTTATTACTGAATACACCCTGTTTATAAGTTACAGGCAAGTGATATAGATTTGATAGCCTCACTATATCTTTAATATTTAAGTATTTTCCAGACCAATATATAAAGTTATCATGTAGATAGCCGCCAAACAGATGAAAAATTCATAAAGAAGACAAATTATGACTAAAGTTTTGATTTTGGTGTGAAATTTATATGTTGGTTCTTGCCAAAACACCATACTTTGCTAAGGCTGATACCCTTCAAAAAAAGAGTTGCAGAGTTGGAGTATGAATTTACATGTTGAGCATGGGTAAACAATACTCTTGACTGATTCGTAATATTGTGAATACTCACAGGGATCACCTAAAGGCGATCGCGTGAGATCAATCCATACTCCCAATCCGCAACACCCCTATTCCCGATCCAACGGATCGTCTCCGAAAAAACAGTCAGTCAAGGGTAAAAAACCACCTTTAAACCGACCTTGTGAGAATCCGATTACCAGCACTTGGAGCTTCAATTTCCCAATTTGTATCACTGGTTCGTTGATTTAGGAAGAAACCACCATCCAACTCAATTCTGTCATTTTGATTCCGACGCATCCGCCAAATAGCAGTTTCATCGGTGGCATAATTACGCCAGAGAATATCGCCAATTCCATCACCAGTGAAATCAGCCACACCCTCAATTTCCCAATCAGCAGCAGGAGTAACATTCGGAGTCACAAAATAAGCACCATTTTGTTTAATATCTCCGCCACTACTCATTTCCCAAATAGCATTCTCGCCGCTACCATAATTACGCCAGAGGAAATCACCAATACCATCACCGTTGAAATCAACCACCTCTTCTAATTCCCAACCAACCGGTGCATCTTCGACAAAATATTGCTTGGTATTATCAATCGAGGGTACACCGTTTGTTGATCTCAATCCCCAGACAGCATTTCTTCCAGTACTGAAATTGCGCCAAACGATATCTGCAATTACATCACCCGTCATATCATGCCAACCAGCAATTTCCCAGTTAGTGTCTGGAGCAGAATCAATAAATACGGTTCCAGCTGAATTCAAAGAGAAGGGATTATTCGGATTCGCGGCATTAAAGTCCAAAGTCCAAATCGCATTTCGTCCAGTATCGTAATTACGCCATAGAATATTTTGCTTACCATCGCCGTTAAAGTCTTTCGCAGCTTCTATTTCCCAAGCGGTGTCCGGAACTTCCGTAATAAAGTAACCATTCTTCAACTCCAGACCAGCGCTACCATTTTGCATTAACCAGATAGCGTTTTTCCCCTCGTTATAATTACGCCAGAGAATATCAAGCACCCCATCATTATCGTAATCGGCAACGCCTTCCATACTCCAACCCGTATCTTGCACCTGGGTGATAAATTTGCTATCGGAACCTAAAGTGAAAGGTGTTGTGGTATTGGCTGCGTTGTATTTAATCGTCCAAACAGCATTTTTGCCGTCATTATAATTTCGCCAGAGAATATCCGGCGTACCATCTCGGTTAAAATCAGGAAAATTCAATGGATTATTAGCACCAAAGACCAGATTTGCCAAACCTCTAGTTTGGGGTTGGGTTTCATTCGCGAAACCACCATATTCCACAATGTAACCTAGGGGTTCAAACTGGGGGATAGTTGTGTAATCGCGGTCATCGGGAAGGTCATTCCACTTCCCACGGGATTGTCCCTTGTCGATACCGTCATTCCCAATCATGTGAGCGTATGATTCATTCCCCCCACTATTATTGGGTTCCGGGTCATTCAGAGTACGCCAATTTTCGTATCTACCTTCTACAGCTTGACCACCCTGTCCTTTCGGACCACCTGACCAAAAGATAGTACCCGCTTCTGGACCTGTGACCCACTTCCAGGTGTCGGGTGTTTCAACGTCATTTGCACCAATCCAACCATTACCAGCTAACCGTTGTTGAATGAAGTCCTGTTCACCTTGGTCAGTAATCGTCGCGAGATAACCTTGGAGTCCGAAGTAATCACGACCATTAGCTGCATTGTTGGCATTAGTCCAGGAAATACCACGATTATTCACAAATTCGTAGTAGTGACCATTGGGTGCGTAATAAATCGGACGACCTAGGGAAAATTCAATCCCCCGTCCCTGACCTTCTTGGGCGTTGCTATTGTTGTAGGTGACAGATTTGAGGGCGTTTTCATACTCCAAATTCGTGGCAGTACCTGTAAAGGATAATACACCAGTTGTGGGATTGTATGTCCAATTTATTGAAGTCCCAATAGTACCACTATTTCCCGTTTGACCGCTAATCCCTAAACTCTCTGTGGTGGGGTTAACCGTACCGGAAATAAAGACATTGGCAGCATCTAAAGTACCTCCGTCTGGATCAGCGATACTTAAATTAGGGGCTATAACTTGAGCAGTACCGTCAGGGTTATATCTATTGGGAGTGCCGATATTTAAAACAGGTTGAATACTTCCGGTGGATGCAGCTACTGGGTCAGCAGCAGCAGAATAAGAAAGGTTTTCCTCGAAGACGGATGCAGGTGTCAGGTTGGTAGTAAAACCACTTAGGCTATCTAAGCGACTTTGCTGTTTTGGAGATAAAACTCGATTAGACACTGGTTAATTCCTCGCAGAGATTAAAAATAGTTTAATTAGGGCGCTTGTCATGGTTTGGTTTTGATTTGCTCAACCAATCATCCAATCAAACGCGGTTTTGATAGAAGACCCTGAACTTCTCTGTAGCCGTTAGGATGTTGCAAAGACGGTTGAGCATGATTTCCGATTTACAACGTTTGTCAAAAATATGACTTTGACGGAATGACAATCATACTTAAGTAGATACCTAAGTAGGGAGAATCAATTTACTGCCATTGAATGTTATTTTGCCTAAAAAACTTAGCCAGTTACATATTTAAGCACATTTTTAATGAAATGTAACGTTGGCGACCTTTGGTTTGAAGATGAAAAAAATACTTTTTAAACTAGGCTTAATATCAGTACATACTAGCAAAACCTATATCCGTCAAAGGTTTATTAATCAAAGGATAATGTGATTTATTTTTCTCAGCTTGTTGAATTTGCGGGCTGATAAATATTGGAGCAAGAATAATCTTACATCCCGAAACGTTGAAATCCTGGTGAATTGTTACCTTTGTATTAGGACATGGGCTAACAACGGGAAGGCTTTGCCAAGGTTCCAAGTCTAGCAGACAGTGTTAAAATCGTAGCTTTCACGGCTGCGAATAGATTTCGCCTTACACATCCACGAATCTAAACATGCTACTAAACAAGTTACTAACTAAATTTAGGGTTTCTACACAAATATTTCGTCGGGGTTGGATTTTTGCCTTACTAGGAGTTTGGCTCGCGATTGGTTTACATGGGTGCAATCCAGCAGGAATGCGCAGTAATGCTGCTCAAAATTCGGAATTGGTGACAAGCATTCTCAGCGATGTCAAGACCTTTAATTATGCTTTGAGTAATGAGTCTCCGAATATTTTTCCCTTGACTTTTGAGGGTTTAATTTCCGAAAATCCTTTAACTGGGGAAATTGAACCAGCTTTGGCGAAATCTTGGCAAATTTCGGAAGATAAGTTAAAAATTACATTTACCATGCGTGATGGTTTGAAGTGGTCAGATGGTAAACCGTTGACGGTGGATGATGTGGTTTTTACCTATAATGACGTTTACCTAAATCCCGATATTCCCACCGATACCCGCGATATTTTGAAGGTAGGAGAAAAAGGTTTATTACCAACGGTCAAAAAAATTGATGCGAATCGAGTGGAATTTACCACACCTGAACCGTTTCGACCCTTTTTAGGGGTGACAGGGTTGCCGATTTTACCAAAGCACGCGCTGAAAGAGTCTATAGATCAAAGGGATAGTGAAGGCAAACCCTTATTTTTGGCTAAATGGGGTGTGGATACACCCGTAGAGGAAGTGGTGGTTAATGGTCCCTATAAATTAGCCCGTTATCAAACCAGTCAACGGATAATTTTTCAACGCAATCCTTACTATTGGCAAAAAGATCCGCAGGGAAAGCCAAAACCCTATATTGAAAGAGTTGTTTGGCAAATTGTGGAATCGACGGATACAGGTTTAATTCAGTTTCGTTCCGGTGGATTAGATTCGATTGCGGTCTCACCTGAGTATTTTTCCTTACTCAAAGCCCAGGAAAAACAGGGTAATTTTAAAATTTATAACGGTGGTCCAGCTGCAACTACCACCTTTGTCATGTTTAATCTCAATCAAGGGAGACGCAACGGTGTTCCCCTGGTAGACCCGATAAAATCACGCTGGTTTAATACGGTGGAATTTCGTCAAGCAGTAGCCTACGGAATTAATCGGGAAGCGATGATTAATAATACATACCGTGGTTTGGGAGAATTACAAAATTCGCCCTTATATTCCGAAAGTCCCTATTATCTATCCCCAGAACAGGGTTTAAAGGTTTATGAATATAATCCAGAAAAAGCACGACAATTGTTGGTAAAAGCCGGGTTTAAATATAACGAACGGGGTCAATTACTAGATCAGGATGGTAATTTAGTTCGATTTTCCTTGCTGACTAATACTGGTAATCGAATTCGTGAAGCTATTGGTGCACAAATCAAACAGGATCTAGGTAGACTCGGTATGACGGTGGATTTTACACCTCTAGCTTGGAGCGCATTTCTAGATAGGCTAGATAATACCATGAATTGGGAGATGAGCTTAATTGGTTTTGGTGCAGGTTTTGAACCCAATTCAAGCGCGAACCTCTGGACTCCCGACGGTGGTTCCCACATGTTCAACCTCAAACCAGGACCTGGTTCTAAACCTATTGAAGGAAGAGTAGTATATCCGTGGGAAGCTCGAATTGGTCAATTGTACGTCAAAGCTGCACAAGAATTTGACGAAACCAAACGCAAAGCCTTATATGCTGAATCACAACAACTTACTCAGGAATACTTACCATTAATTCATTTAGTTAACCCCTATTCCTTAGCCGCAGTCCGCGATCGCTTTGAAAATATTCAACATTCTGCTACGGGTGGTACTTTCTGGAATATCCCGGATATCAAGGTCAGAAATGCTGTAGTTAATTAACTTATGTTGAACAGGCTTCTAGCCTGTTTTTTACATAATTTATGAGGTGTTCTTAGTCGTTTTTATGTAAGCTTATATACTTATAAGTCTGTTTGAGATTGGCATAAATACGTACCTTTCTTCACCCATCAAAGTGGTGGTGTTAGTATAAAAGCGCTGAGGCGCTGCTATGTGCCTTCCCTCACCTATCAACAACTAATGTGTAATCTGGAGGAATACTAATAGCCGATATTCATGAAATCTACATAGAAGACCGTGATGACACTTATTATACTGACAATGTAATGCAATACTAGCCTCCAATGATTTTACATAAAGCAAAAGTATTAATAAGTACAGTAATGGGATGGGATATTCCGATTGAAAATCATGAACGCAGGTTACTAGAACAGGAAATAATGCCGTATTTTGCCAGTCAAATTGATGTCAAAAAGGTTTTATTTGTTGGTTGTGGTTCCTATACGAAACACTATCAAAAAGTATTTGCACGACAAGAGTATTGGACGATTGATATAAATCCCCTCAAAAGAGTATATGGAGCCAAACATCATATTGTTGACTCCATAAGTAATTTAGGTAATTACTTTCAACCTCAAGCACTCGATTTAATTATTTGCAATGGTGTATTTGGCTGGGGTTTAAATGAACGGGAAGCAGTCGAATCAGCCTTTAGCGCATCTTATAACTGTTTACGCGATCGCGGCATATTACTTATTGGTTGGGATGACGTACCCGAACACAAGCCTTTTGCTTTGGAAACCCTCGACAGCATTGCCAAATTTCAACCATACCACTTTCCACCCCTCAATACTTGGCGCTACAACAACCCCCACGATAGCGAAGACCATCATTACTATGATTTTTATCAAAAGAGAGCTAATAGGGAGTAGCCATCTCAAGAATAAATCCTTTCGGTTATACATGTAGACGTAGCAACGCTGTGTCTACATCTTTTCTTCCAGATGTCTGATTCCTATTCCAAAAATGTTTACAACACATATATGAGACGTAGAGATGCTACGTCTCTACAGGATTCATCTATTGCATTCTTTTTTCCCAATCGGTATTATTTGCCTTGTAAATGGGCTTCTAGGAACCACAAATATTTATCAATGGTACGGGAAACCTCTACATACAGGTCATTGGTATCCTGGTCGTTGAGTTCATCTGCACGGTCAATATTTTCCCGTAGGTGTTTACCATAGCTAGCAAAACGGTCTGCTAAAGCAGTTACATGGTCAATTCCATCAGTAATATCAACTGGGTACTCTGGTAAAATTGAGTCTGCGGCTGCCATTCGTACCGTACCACGGGCAATTCCACCTAGGGCTGTAGCTCGTTCAGCTACCATATCAATATATTCCCCTAGTTGATCTGCCATTTCATCAAACATTTCGTGCAACTGGAAAAAGTTCATGCCTTTAACATTCCAGTGAGCTTGTTTTACTTGGCTTCTTAAATCGCTAGTTGCAGCCAATGTTTGATTTAACATTTCCACTATTTGTTTTCTAGTTTCTTCTGGCAAATCAATTCGAGTGGCATGAAGATTGCTTTTGCTATTGCTACGAGAAATAGTCTGCATACGTTTCCTAAGTAATCTAACAACAAATTAATTTTGCGGATTTACGCATCGAAAAACAATGGGCTTTTCATCTACTTATTCCCGGATTTTTCATAAATCCTCAAACTGTTAGGGAATAGGGAATGGGGAGTAGGGAATAGAAATAAAATTAAGCCATTACTTAACGCTTACTGTTCACTTGTGAGAAATACAAGTTATCCCCCATTGAGAGCAAGTCCCTAAAGCTGACGGTGAATAGCGAATGGGGAGTAGGGAATATGAAGGAAATTAAGCACAAAAATGATGGATGATGGCGACAAAGAATTCACACAATTAATGAACAATTTATTTCCATCCCTGTGACTTCATCATAGGAGCGATCGCAACTGGTTTAAATCTCACCGAAGGAATAATTATTTTTATCCCCAGGATGAGCTAGGGAAGCTTAGAGGATGTTTTAGAAGTCGATTTTAATACTTGAATTATCGCTTTTGGGAGCAGGAAGAGACGCGATATGTCGCGTCTGTACTCTCGAAGGAAAAATCAGCTTTATAACCCCATGTCCAGAGTTAGGACGATAGTCAAAATCGTGATAATTAATACTTTCTAAACCAACCTCTTAAGGACTGTATCAAGCCAGAAAAAAAGTTGGGATATACCCAACCAACTCCCTAAATTAGACTAGTGTGTGAAGCCGAAACTTAAAATAATATGCCAGCTACTTAAATACTATTAGTGTGATTAAATACTAGTCAATTGTTTTTTTTGATCTCATCTTTAATATTTTCAATTGTATGTTGAACTTGAGCAGCTTCTTGCTTCGCTTTTCCTTCTGCTTTGTCTTGGGGATTTCCGGTTACTTCTCCCATAACTTCTTGTACCTTACCTTCGATGTTTTTTAAAGTTGCATCTACACGATTTTCGATACCCATAGGATAATTTCTCCTGGTGATCAACTAGATCTATCATGTTTGAGAATTATCAATATCCTATTCCCCACTACTTACTGTCAGCTTCTCACTAAAGCTTAGTTTCTCCCCAAATTTTTCTCTATTTGCAGGTAGACCTCATCACCCAACATATCTGTCAATAGCTAGATGGAGAGACGCGACCTGTTGTTTTGAATTGAATCCCTACTCCAAGGATGCCCTTTGGAGTCTACAATAGTAGCCTGAAGTGATAGTTCGGGATACGTATTTCATTTTTATGACATCTGCGACACCAGTCAAAACTGAGTACGAGGCAATTATCGGTCTGGAAACCCATTGCCAATTAAGTACGAAGACAAAAATATTTTCCGATAGTTCGACGGCTTTTGGTGGAGAACCAAATACAAATATTGATCCAGTGTGTATGGGTTTACCAGGTGTTTTACCCGTACTGAATCAAAAAGTTTTAGAATACGCAGTTAAGGCGGGTTTAGCTTTAAATTGCCAAATTGCTAAATATAGTAAGTTTGACCGTAAACAGTATTTTTACCCAGATTTACCCAAGAATTATCAAATTTCCCAGTACGATTTACCAATTGCGGAACATGGTTGGTTGGAAATCGAACTGATTGATAAAGACGGAAATCCAATCCGGAAAAAAATCGGTATTACCCGCTTGCACATGGAAGAAGATGCAGGTAAATTAGTCCACGCAGGTAGCGATCGCTTGGCTGGTTCGGCCTATTCTTTGGTTGATTACAACCGTGCAGGTGTCCCCCTAATCGAAATTGTTTCTGAACCAGATTTACGTTCGGGACAGGAAGCTGCGGAATACGCTCAGGAATTACGACGGATTATGCGCTATCTGGGTGTGAGCGATGGTAACATGCAAGAAGGTTCCCTGCGTTGCGATGTGAATATTTCGGTTCGTCCTGTCGGACAAGAAAAATTTGGCACTAAAGTCGAAATTAAAAACATGAACTCCTTTAATGCCATCCAAAGAGCGATCGAATACGAAATTGACCGCCAAATTGCCGCAATCGAAGCTGGTGAACGAATCATCCAAGAAACTCGTTTGTGGGAAGAAGGTAGTCAACGCACCATCAGTATGCGTACTAAGGAGGGTTCCAGTGATTACCGTTATTTCCCAGAACCCGATCTAGGTCCAATCGAGGTTTCCCCTAGTCAGTTAGATACCTGGAAAAGCGAGTTACCGGAACTCCCAGCTCAAAAACGCCATCGTTATGAATCAGAGCTAGGACTTTCTGCCTACGATGCACGTGTCCTCACGGAAGAACGGGAGACTGCGGAATATTTTGAAGCCGTAATTGCCACAGGTGCTAACCCAAAAGCTGCGGCAAACTGGATTACCCAAGATATCGCTGCTTACCTAAATAAACAAAAACTCACCATCAGTGATATTAAACTCACCCCCCAAAATCTCGCCGATACCATCAACCGCATCGAAAGTGGTAAAATTAGTAATGCGATCGCGAAAGAAAAACTCACCGACCTCCTGGATGGCCTCACCCCAGAAGAAGCATTTGCCGGTAGTGAACTGATCACCGATACCACTATCCTCGAATCCCTAATTGACGAAATCATCGCCGCTAATCCCAAGGAATACGAAAAATATCGCGGTGGTAACACTAAACTCAAAGGCTTTTTTGTCGGACAAGTCCTCAAGAAAACTGATAAACGTGCTGAACCCCGTCTCACCAATGAGCTGGTTGAGAAAAAGCTCAACGCATAAACACTACACAATCCTGGTGATAGACTAACCCAAAATTTCTGAGTTAGGTTCAAAAAACAGCTTGACGGAAAATAAATCCCACTCAAACTTCCGCAAAATTTAAGGGTATTACTTCTTTATCTTATCCTTAAGAAAAATTTACATAAAATTGCCCCAAAATAGGTGTTACCCCCCAGCCCCAATATGCTATAGTGTGTTATGTAGATGCACCCTGATGATCCGGAGAGCCACGTAAGTAGCTCTCTGTTTTTTTTAACAATTATTATTTGAGTAAGGAAATTTACACATTTTTTTCAAGCATTTTTAACAAAAACTTTATGGGGGGTCATACCCCTCATCATAAAAATCAATTACTATAATATGTAGATGCACCCTGATGATCTGGAGAGCTACCTAGGTGGCTCTCTTTTTGTTTTCAATCGAAAAATCTTAAGATTAAGTAGAATTTCCTAGGTATTAATAACTTTTTGGAAACTTGTGGGAAAATTTCCCAGATTTTTGTGAAAAATAAGCATGAGGGGTTTAACCCCTCACTTAAGTATGCTATAGTAGTCTCATAGATGCACCCTGATGATCTGGAGAGCTACCCAAGTGGCTCTCTCTTTTTTTTGAAAAATTCTCTCAGCAAAGAGTAAAGCTTTGAGCCGAATGATCGGTTACGTTGGGGTTTTATGTTTAATTGCACCTACCTACTTAACCTTTGCCTAGCTTGATTCAAGTAAAGCAACAATTTTCTGTTTAGGCATTGTATTTCTAAATATCTATGGTAATATATATAATCGTGGACAACTTGGGTCGATGTCCGAGTGGTTAATGGAGACGGACTGTAAATCCGTTGCGCAAGCTACGCTGGTTCAAATCCAGCTCGGCCCACTTTCCACAATGCCCATGTAGCTCAGGGGTAGAGCACACCCTTGGTAAGGGTGAGGTCATGAGTTCAAATCTCATCATGGGCTTTTCTTCACCACACTAACCTTGATAAGCTAAAAGACACCTATTAGCGTTTTAGCGCCTCTATCACAAAGCTAGCTTTTTCAAGACTCAAGCCGCTACTACAAGCCCCTCACAGATGCGGGGGAATACTAGCAATTTTTGCGATCGCGCTGTCAACTTTTCCTCTCCATAGTTCCGTCAGATGGAGAAACTAATCAAGAATTTTTCATCAATATTTTTCGAGCTTCCACTTGCAGATACTAAACACTGCCATATCCATTCCCAGTACAATGAAAATGAAAAGAAGAATTAAGGGTTGCTTTTGAACCCAATCAACTAATTACACAGATTATTCGTTTTTCTAATCGGGATGACAGGATTTGAACCTGCGGCATCCTGCTCCCAAAGCAGGCGCGCTACCAAGCTGCGCTACATCCCGGAGACTAACACACTTCTATAATATTAAACCATCAGACCCGTAAATGGTCAATAAATTTTAGATGTTGAATTTTCGCAAACGGTAGGAAATATTTAGCGAGATGACAAAATCTTGGTCTTTCTAGATGGTTCATGCCTAGAAATCAACAGTCACCTGTCACCTATCAACAAACCTAAAGGTCAATATATCAGCGTGGGCAGTCTCAAGTTCAACTATTGGGGATACCAAAACATACCCTTGATTCCTTCCGGGTCAGACATGAATCCTAAACCGCGATAGAAATCAACCACATGGGGGTCAGCAAATAAAGTAACATTGCTAATTTCCTCAGCGCGCAGTTTCTTGAGCATATATTTCATCAACGCCTTACCTAACCCCTTACCTTGAAAATCAGGGTGGACAACCACATCCCAAATTGTGGCATTAAAAGCGTGGTCAGAAGTTGCGCGAGCAAAACCAATCATCCGCCTTTGAGTTCCGCGAACTTGCCACATTGTAGTGACAAGAAAGCTATGTTCAATCGCCTTCTTCACTTTTCGCAGGGGACGACGAGACCAACCCACAGCGTCACATAATTCTTCTAGCTCATACAAGTCTATATCCCGTTCTGTGCTAAAAACAATACGCACAGAACCAGAAGCATCTCCGGAGACGGTTAGACTTGATGTCCCGTCTCCTGTATGCTCTTCAAAGGGTAAAGTGCGAGAATTTGTTGTCGTATTCGCGGTGTTAAACCAAGTTTTCCAAAAACCCATGCCAGCCAGGGTAGTATAACTAAGTTGGTTCCTCCTACTTGTAAGTTGAAATAACTTCAACCCATCTTTGAGAGAAAACCGTGATTCCAGATTCTATGGGTGTGTGCCAAAATCGCTGTTATAGGTAAACAAGGATGTGTCATACACCAATAATTATCAACTTTAGCACTTTGTTAGCAAGCCAAGGAGAAATTAACTGTTACAACATAGGGAACCGGAGTAAATTCCACAAATCTAAATTTGAATATAACATCCCCCGTTGATTGATCAGCATGAATTTAGTTATTGGACACAGGTAAAGCAAGTTTCATCCCAGTTTGAAACAAAATGGGTATAGATGGAAGTATGAAACCTTGATACAACAAGGGGTTCCCCAATCCAAAATCCGTCTTGGAAAGTTTGGCGGAAGAATAAATCTCCCACCAACTTTCCGCAAAATCCAAAATCCAAAATGGTTTTACTCCTACATGATGGCTTCTGGTTTAAAATCCTCGACTCTTGAACTTCTCAAGCGGTTTAACCGTTCCTTTCCCCAGTTCTACGAGCAATTCGTCAGCAGCGAAATTCAGCTGCAAAATTTACGCTTGGCATACCGTCTGTATAAAACGCGACGGGCGGTCATTGAATTGAAACCGGAAGGAAGTAAAAGCGCTTTGCACTTTGCCTACCGTAATCAATCATTTCTACTCAGTGATATTTTTGGTGTTTTAGCTGCCTATGGATTAACAATTCATTCCCTGAGCCTATACGGTCAAATTAAGCCACCCATGCTGGTGTTCATCAAGCTACTGGTATCCCGTGGTAGCAAAAGCTTGACTGAGAAAACCTCTGAAAATGTGTGTCGAGCAATTCGTGAAGCCTTGGGAGGACGATTTGAGGTTGAAGAAATGCTAGCTGTGGAATTTAACCTGGATGCAGGGTTAGAGCAGGTACAAACGGAATTTTACGTCGATCCCGTTTTCCATTTACCTGCGTTGGTAGTGGAAGCCGATAGCCAACCGGGTCTTTTTTATAAGGTGATGTACGCAATTTGGCAGGAGGATTTACTGGTTGTTAACGCCAATTTACTGGTTTGGCGAGGACGAACCCGTTTAATTTTGTATTTATTAGGACCCAATGAAAGTCTAATACCCGAATATTTAGGTCATAAAATAGCTGAGGGCGTAAAGTTAAGATTGCTAGGAAAATAAATTCACAAGGTTTAATTACTATATTGCTTTTTGTTACATTTATTTATAGCTAGTCAAATCCTGCCAAAATCTGACCATATTTTATTCGCGATGAGATAAAAATTAAGTTAGGCAAAATAATTTTGGAAATAAACAGTTAAAAATCTGTTATTTTAACTTGTACCCATTGTGAAAGTTCAGTATTCATCCCTAACCGTATTCAGTCGCACCCGTCTATAGGGGTACGATAAAAGTATGGCAACAATCGACATCTTAGGCGTTCCGCACGCATACGATTTAACTCAATCGACCTCCTATTCCCACACGTTAGTTTTTATCCACGGTTGGCTAAATAGTCGTGGATACTGGCAGCCTTTAATTTCTAATCTTTGTGATGATTTCCAATGTTTATCCTATGATTTGCGTGGTTTTGGCGATTCCCAAGCCAAGCCCAGCACCAGTAATTTGCGATCGCCTACCCAGGAAACTGGTTTGGACATGGGTCAAGTGGCTACCAAGATTAATTCTGCCTATGCACCCGCCAACTATGCTCAAGATTTAGGGACTTTGCTCAGTCAGTTGCAACTTGATAATGTTTGGTTAATCGGACATTCCCTGGGGGGGACGATTGCCCTCTGGGCTGCGGTCCAGATGCCTGAGCGCATCAAAGGTGTAATTTGTATCAATTCCGGTGGTGGTATATACTTACGTGAAGCCTTTGAGCAATTTCGGAGTGCAGGGCAGCGATTTTTACAGGTTCGTCCGAAGTGGTTATCCCAGTTACCTTTAATTGATATATTATTTTCCCGTGCCAGCGTTGCCCGACCCCTAGAGCGACAATGGGCAAGACAACGGGTGATAGACTTTGTTGTCGCCGACCCCGAAGCAGCCTTGGGAAGCCTGATGGATTCAACCACAGAAGAAGAAATAAATCGCCTACCCCAACTGGTATCCCAACTCAAACAGCCTGTTTATTTCATTGCCGGAGCCGACGACAAGGTGATGGAACCAAAATACGTTAGACATTTAGCCAGCTTTCACTCCTCTTTCCAGTACTGTGGTGAAAACGTCATTGAAATCCCCAACTGTGGTCATTTTGCCATGCTGGAACAACCGGAAGCAGTAGCCAAAGAAATTCGTCGTTTGCTACTTTAGTATCTCGTGAGAAAATAGGGAGTGGGGAGTAGGGAATAGGGAGTAGGAATGAACTATTTTCTTCAGAACTTATACCGTTTTACTAGTACTACGCGGCGTAAATACGCCTACCTTTTCCCTCACACCCATGCTCCGGGTGGGTGATGAACCTACGAGGTTCCGACTAAATAGCAACAGCCTACTCTATCTTTCCCCTGCACCCATTCCCAACTCCCGACTCCCTAAGCATACAAATCCATCACCCTAGCCAAAGATAAACGGGAATTCACACCCAGTTTGAGGTCAGAAACATGGCCGTGATGGAAATGGTCAGCAGCAGCACAGCCAATCATCGCCGCATTATCCGTACAAAATTTCAAAGGGGGAAATAACACCCGGAGATTGTGCTGATTACCCGTTGTTGTTAAATGTTGGCGTAAACCGCGATTAGCAGCCACACCGCCACCAACAGCAATGGTATCCAATCCCAAATCAAGGGCTGCCGCGATCGCTCGTTTAGTTAATGCTCTGACGATGGTATCTTGAAAACTAGCGGCAATATCGGCAATCGGAAGTGAATTCTTTTCCCCTGTCTGCTCTAACTTTTGTACCAACCGTAATACAGCCGTCTTTAAACCACTAAAACTGGTATCGTAGGGATGATAACCCCCGGTGGGGAGGGAAACTCGTCCTTCTGGTAAGGGATAGGCTTGGGGATTACCCGTTGCTGCCAGTTTATCAATCACCGGACCCCCCGGATATCCTAAATTTAATAATCGCGCCACCTTATCAAAAGCCTCACCAGCCGCATCATCCCGCGTTTCCCCAACCGACTCGTAGACACCACAGGATTTGACGTGAATCAGGCTTGTATGCCCCCCAGACACCAACAAACTTAAAAAAGGGGGTTGCAATTCCGGTTCACTTAAATAACTGGCATAGATGTGCCCCTCTAGGTGATGCACACCCAAAAACGGTTTTTGGTGAACCACAGCCAAACTCTTGGCCGCAGTTAACCCCACCAACAAAGCCCCTACCAACCCCGGCGCACAGGTAGCCGCCACACCATCAATACTATCCCAACCTAACTCCGCTTGTTCCACAGCCTGGTCAATTTCCCAGTTAATTATTTCCAAATGTTGCCGTGAAGCTACCTCCGGTACAACCCCACCATAGGGACGATGGGTATCAATTTGGGACGTAATCACACTACTACAAACATGGCGATCGCGCACAATCGCCACCGCAGTTTCATCACAACTTGTTTCTATCGCTAATATGGTTGCCATTTTCTTCGTAGGAGATAGGATTCTGGATACGGGAGATAGGAGTCAGGATGATTCAGATACAGAAGTATTTACAGCAATCCGATTTAAGTCGTGAAAAATAGCGTGCCGTTGACTGATGACTGGTAACTGTTAACCTTTAACAACCCTACATGTAAGATTTCACAAATCCCCCTCGGACTGCTGTATATCTAAATCTTCTGCTCCCGAAGGCACCCCAACTTCCCTGCACCATTTTTTTTATCTCTTCCCGTTGAGAAGCTTTAACTTTTATTTCCTTCAACTTTACTCAGTTCCCACACCAGGGATATGATGACATGCTAGTTATGCAAATCATGATTGTACAACCCGCCTCTTCTTGTACAAATAACTTTTGGTTTCGTAATAAAAGGAAACAATTCCATGCGACGTTTATTTGCTCTGATCTTAGCGATTTGCCTGTGGTTCAATTTTGCACCCCCCACCTTGGCTCTGGGTGCAGATTTAGTACCTTGCAAAGACTCACCAGCGTTCCAAGAGCGCGCCAAAACTGCCCGTGATACCACCTCTGACCCCCAATCGGGAGAAAAGCGCTTTGCTCGCTACTCCCAGGCTTTGTGTGGTCCAGAGGGACTACCCCACTTAATTGTGGATGGTCGTCTTGACCGGGCTGGAGACTTTTTGATTCCCAGTATTTTGTTCCTGTATATTGCAGGCTGGATTGGTTGGGTTGGTCGTGCTTACTTAATCGCCATCCGCAAACAAAAAGATACAGAACTTAAAGAAATTATCATTGATGTACCTTTGGCATTTTCCATGATGCTTTCTGGCTTTGCTTGGCCTGCTGCGGCTGTCAAAGAGTTCTTATCTGGTGAATTAACAGCTCCTGATACCGAAATTCCCATCTCTCCCCGTTAGGTTTGAGATCAAGATTCTGGAATTTGAAGATCAATTTACCTGAAAATCCCCTAGTTTTGCCGGGTAAATCCTTGATTCATACATACTTTATTTTGGAGTTCGGATTATGGAACAACAGCACTTATTGAAATATTTGTCAACCGCACCTGTATTGATTTTTGCTTTGTTAATTTTCACAGCAGGTTTGTTGATCGAGTTTAATCGGTTTTTCCCCGATTTGCTTTTCCATCCCCTGTAAAAATCCGGTTTAAAGATTGCATTTGATTCAATTTTCAACTTGATTGAGGTTTTTGTTGGCTTGTGAACAGGATTTAAATAATTCGTAATTTGTAATACCCGCTACGCGGGAAGCAAGCTACGTAATTCGTAATTTATCAATGGATGTTTCAATTGGGGATTTAATCTCACCAGAAACGGGACTGCTGACAATAAGTAGGGGAATTAAAACCTTTTTCATTCAGTAGGCGCAGATTCATTGCCGTAGGCGATTACGAATTAAGAATTATGAATTAGGTTGAATTTAAATAGTGCAATTACTGACAACAATCTAGGTGATTAGTTGACAAATCAGTTGCAAAATTGAACAGATTTGATAACTTCAATTTTTGAGGTGAGACGAAAGATATGGTTCAATCAGTTGACGCATCTAAAAATCTGGCGAGCGACCCTAGAAATCGGGAAGTAGTCAGAGCCGCAGGACGCGACCCCCAACAAGGTAATTTAGAAACACCGATTAACTCATCGGCCCTAACTACCTGGTATATTAATAACTTACCTGCCTATCGTCCGGGTTTAACTCCTTTCCGTCGTGGTTTGGAAATAGGTATGGCTCACGGCTACTTGTTATTTGGGCCTTTTGCCAAGCTTGGTCCATTACGGAATGCCCCTAATGCTAACCTCGCTGGTATGCTGGGAAGCATTGGTTTAGTCGTAATTTTGACGGCTTGCCTATCCTTATATGCCAACAGCAACCCTGGTAAACCTTTTGCCAGCGTGACAGTACCCAACCCACCCGATTCCTTCAACACCAAAGAAGGTTGGAATAATTTTGCTAGTGCATTCCTAATTGGCGGTATTGGCGGTGCGATTGTGGCCTATTTCCTAACTAGTAACTTGGGATTTTTACAAAGCATAGGCGGTTAGGTTAAAATTCCGCAAAATTTAGTTAAAATTCACTGAACTTCAAGAAGTCGGGTTTTGATGATAAGAATCTCACAGGATAATTATGATCAAAGTCCGGCTTCTCAATTTTCCCGCAGTAAACCAGATTGAACTCCCGCGTTTCTCACAAAACCCTAAAACTCACAGGGATAGTCCGTAGAAGGAAAATCAATCCGTTACTCAAGGCTTACAACTTACTCGTCGTGAGAAATTTAGGAACTGCGATCGCAACTACCCTAGTTCAGCTGTTGACCGACTGTTCGTGATGTTGCATAAATTCAGAATCATTCACACAAACAACCTGATGAGTATGCTTTGTGCTAGGGTTAACGTTACTGGTGATTGCTGATTCCTCAAATAAAGCAGATTCAATCGCCGATAATGCTTTTTCTAAATCGTCATTGACAATTTTTAAATCAAACTCATCAGCAGCCGAAATTTCCTCAATTGCGCGGTGCATTCGTTTGGCGATCGCCTCTGGAGAATCCTGTCCTCGTCCTCGAATCCGCTTTTCCAGCTCGGCAATAGAAGGAGGAAATATAAAAATACTAAATACCTGGGGAAAGGACTTGCGCACCTGTCTTGCGCCTTCTAGTTCTATTTCCAAAAGAACATTTTTGCCAGCATCAACCTGATTCTGCACAGGTGTTTTGGGAGTACCATAATAGTTACCAGCAAACTCAGCCCATTCCAAAAATTCCCCCCTAGCGACTAATTTTTCAAACTGTGCCCTGCTGATAAAGTGGTAGTGTTGGCCGTCAATCTCTCCCTCGCGGGGTGCGCGGGTGGTAGCGGAAACGGAATAATATAGGTCTGGATGACGCTGAAGCAACAAACCCATTAAGGTACCTTTGCCGACACCACTTGGACCTGTCAAGACAATTAGCCTGCCTTGTGAGGTACAAAGTTTACTAGTATCACTATTTGCAACTGATATAACTTGCATCATCCGCTCAACCTGTGAAATTTAATAGATAACAGTTATTTATCTCTGGGGGGTGATTCCCAGAGAAAGCCTATAGCCATAGCTCAGTTACTTCATACAGTAACCAATTTGACTAATAGGGTGGGTAGTATGCTTGAGAGGTCTCCATTTATTTTCACATGTTACTGCCGATATGCCATAAATAGGGTGGGACTAATTACCCACCACGATAAATTTAATTATTTCTTGATTAATTATCGACAACATGATGTTCACGAGCGATGACAAAGCGGTTTGCCACCGTTTCCGGTTGAATTGCCGATAGTATCACATGACTAGAATCAGTAATAATTACAGCCCGAGTCCTACGTCCGTAGGTCGCATCTACTAGTTGCCCGCGATCGCGGGCATCGGTAATAATACGCTTAATAGGGGCAGACTCTGGACTGACAATGGCAACTACTCGGTTGGCGGAAACAATATTGCCAAAGCCGATGTTGATTAATTGAATGTCCATAGGAAAATTACGCTATATGCTGCGTGATTTGCTTTTTTTCGACTATTTCTCATATTATCCCTAAAAAATCTGCTACTACACCATGAATTCTCTGGCAATGATTTTGCCAGTTAATATTATTTTGGATTAGTTTTTTGGCAATCCACTTACCGAAAATCTTTCTTTAGATACAGGTAATTTTTTTCTACCAGAGCTAAAGTTAAATCCTTTTCTGTAGTGTCATGCGTGAACTAGTATCAAAATAAGTAAATTAAATAGATGTTCATCGATGCGATTAATTAGACTTCACGTTCAGGGGAAAATCTATTTTGAGATTTTTTACATAAAGTGAAGTAAAGTATCGAGAACAGTTGTCTAGGAGCAGATTTAGAAGGTCAATATATTTGCCATATCACAACATATCATAAATTGATGGCATCATTGCCGATGATTTAATTAATAGATGAATTAAAAAGTTTTCGTCAGATATAAAAAATATTTTGGCTGAATTGTCCAAATTACAGATATGTAAATCCCATTGTTTAATGACGATTGATGAATTTATAGATATTTACAGACACAAGCAGGATGTTGTGGTGAATATTTGAGTCCAATAAATTATTTGTGGAAAGATAATTAGGAATTTCGGTGACAGAAATAGGAGATATTTCCAAATATTTGGGCAAATTAGCGTAAAAACAGCAAATTATCAGCAAAAGTCAACATTGCTAGATAAGATGGGCATATCAATATAAATTAATATGCCCTGTACAATACGTTTATTATGACTTGTAAAATATGTTTATTATTAAGAGCTAATTATGGGGATTTCCCTGTTGCCTTTTAATTTTTGTTCCTTGTTGGGTTTTAAATTCACGCCAGCGATCGCGTAGTTTTTCCATTTCAGGGGGTTTTTGTCCGTAGCGCCAACTAACATAGGCGTGACAGATTTCCGTAATTATAGCCCCAGTTGCAGGAGGAGAATTGGCAGAGACTGCTTGCGCGTATTCTAGGGGGGTTTGGGCTGGATGCTTGGGGAAACCCTGTTCTCGCCCCCACCGCAGCATATATTGATATAACCTTTCCATGGGAGGTAGTTTGCCCATCGCTGCCTTGACTCGAAGTTGATGCCACTGTTGATAGATTAGCCAAACACTGAAAGCAAATCCAGTCATCACCGTTAAACCAGTAATCATACCTAGCCATCCCTGGGTAAATAGGGCAATCAACCAAGCGATAAATCTAGCCAAGTTGCCAAAAATCCAGGCAAACAAATGATTTAAAAAACCAGTGACCGGAGATGGTAGCCAACCAGCCACCCATTTCCAGAATTTTTGCAGGACGGTAAAGGTTTGGGTTTCTTCCACCGAGGGAGGAATCAAAGGGTGACCAGGAATGGGATCAAAACTAAACCAACCATAATTGGGAAAATACACCTCAGTCATGGCATAGGCATCGGTGTTACGCACAATGTACAATCCTGTAAACGGATTAAATTCCCCTGGAGCAAATCCAGCCACCAAACGAGCCGGAATGCCAATAGAACGTAACATAATAGTTAAAGTGGTGGAAAAATGGTCAGGATAGCCGCCACGATTTTTAAATAGGAAAGTAGTAACTAAATCTTCATTTTCTCCTAACAACGGTAAATCATCCGGATTGTCTGGAAGTTGATAGGATTGTTTGAGGTACTGAGCCAGGTACAAAGCCTTTTCGTAATTAGAATCCAAAGGTTTGATATCACTCCCAACCCGATTCAAATTGTACTCCGCTAGGATTTTTTCCGTATGAGTACGCACCTGCTCAGCGATCACCGGTGGAACCTGTAAATAATGACTGAGAATCCCCGGTGGATAATTATTACCAGCTTGACCTAAAAGAGTGCGATCGCGCAAGGGAACATCAGATACCACCGTATAGGTAAACCCATCCCCCAGTTGTACAGGTGCGCGTAAACCACCTTCGGGATCAACAGCGATCGCTGGGGCCGGAAAATAGATTTCCCTGGGAATACTCATGGCTGGAACCAAATTCGGCATTGTTGCTACCACCGAATAGGTTTGAATCACTTCCTGGGTTTTGCCCCTCATTTCCAAGGGGGGTATGGTCAATTGATAGGACCAGGGGGGACGACGAATAGTGTTTACCTGGTCATTCCGTGATATTTCCCAGCCCTGACCAGTATAGCGGTCAAAAGCCAAAACCCGCCAAAATCCCTCTACTTGGGAACGAACCCGCATCAACACCCTGGGAGTCATCTGTCCCCGACGGTTTTGGTTAATACTGCTACTAAATCCGTAATAGGAAGTCGAATCTAAACCACCGGAACCATTTCCACCCCTTCCTTGACCATCTTCCCCCTCCCCAGCGCCATTTCTCGCAGCGCGACTGTAACCAGGATTAATAATTGTGCGACCAGTAAAATCACCCCGAATTTCCACCGGAGAACTCACCGGAAACATCCGCAACTGATAACCAGGGAAACGGGGTAAAACGGCGAAAATTCCCAAGCCAATCGCCAAAACCAGAGAAAACAAGCCAAAATAAGACGGCAAAGACGACTTACTAACCCGAAGTCCGCGTCTTTGCCTAATGAACGGGTCTGGTCGAACTCCCAAACGTGAACGATAGTCCATCGCCAACGTGGGTAAAGCCACTGCCAGAAATACTAATAATACCGGGGCAAACGCTAAGGTTTGACTTAAAGTTGCCGCCACACCCAATAAAATTACTCCAATCACAATTGAATAGCCCAAATCTTTCCTTCGCGGCATATCAAAACTGTGTAAAACCTGGAGTTGAATCAATAACTCAGCTAAAATCAGCCGTGTATCGCCACCATTACGCGCATTCCCCAGTAATTGACCAAAAAATGCACCCAGGGCTAATAACATGCCAATCGCGATCGCAAACTTTATTGCCACATTTCGGCTGTGACGACGCTGGTAACTCCATATCGTCCCCAGCGTATTCAATGGTACTGACCAGAAACTAAATCCCGTTTCGGCAGCCACATCGATGGCAACACTCCCCACAACCACTAACCCTAATACTAACGCCCGTAATCGCCTTGAATCTTCGACTTGCCCTACAGGTGCTCCAGAGAATGAATCACAAGCAGACCCACCTGTCAATAATAGTCGCCAATGCTGACTAATCCCGATAATTTTCGACATTCTGATGAAAATCTCGCATCTGCATAACGCACACAACGATTTTGACTGCGACGAAAATAACCAAACCAAATATTTTTTCTATTCGGTTGGTTTAGACATCAAAAGCACCGCATCGTCAAAAATTGACTTTTGCTAGTGCCCCGTCAAACCAATTCGCAATAAACAATTCGCAATTTGCAACTACCAATTAAATTGCGTAGATGCACAAGCGGTAAGTCCAGTTGGCTGTGTCGGTTTGCGTACCAACAAACTGGCAAACCCATGGGAAGACAGCTAATTACGAATAGACAATTGTTGTGGTCAATCGCTGTTTGTCTATCAAGATAGGTCGGAAATTATGGATTGTCATCGTTAATACTACGGCAGAGGAACAATTATCCATGCTATAAGTAATAGTTTTAACATTTAAGCTGGATAGCAACTGGAGATTCAACGGGGTTGGTGATTGGCATTAAATCGCATTAATCACCAGCGTTAGGGGTGGTTGGATACACTCATCCAAGCTCAATTCCAAAATCCAAGCTTGTTGAGGGGAACTCGCTGTTAATTCTAAGCTTAAGCTACCAGACCCAGTTGCCTGAGCAACAGCACCAGATGTTTGATCCCGGACAGTCATCGTCCCAGCACAGGGCAAATCTCCTCGCACCCGCAATGCTTTTGCACCATCTAGTCCAGTGGATTCTACCCGTAAATTTAACATCCCGGCACTGGTTAACCAGCGTCGCTCAATCACTGGTTGGGTAGCAGAAATTTCCAAAGTCAGGTTTTCGAGCAATTGCTTGGCAGCAATCAATGACAGGGCCATCTGTTGACGTTCCTGAAGTTGCTCATAGTCCTGCTCTAAAATTGGCAAACTCGCTAAAGTATCTACTGAGCGATAGGGAGTGCGTAAGACCATCCCCGCTAACTCGTTAAGTGCCTGTGGCTCATTGGGAAATAAAACTTCCACCGCTTGCACTAATTTTGCCCCCAGGGGAATTGAGGATGCAATTAGCCCTTGGCATTTGGCCAGTAACTGTTGGAAAACCCGTTCGGGTAAATTGGTCGGTAAATTGAGCAATGATTGCTGAACTGACCAATTCCACCCAGGGGTGAGAACAACGGACGGATTGTCCACATACTCCGGATAATCGACTAATTGAGACTCCCAAGGGAATAAAGGAGGATGGTTTTCGATTTGAATTTTTAACCGACGCTTCAGGACGGCTTGGAAACGTTCTTGCACAGTAGGAATTTCTCCTAGTTGAAAGGTTGGGGGTAGAGAATCTGCTGATGACAATGAACCGATGTCATGAGTAACACCAGTTCCATCAGTAGCTTGTTGATTTACCCCGTAATTTTCCTTACAATCTTCCGCAGTATTTTCTAAGGTTTTGGCATCTTCTGCCAACAACCATCGTAGTAACTGGTTTTGTAAGGATTCTGAGTTACTATTCATGAGTAGAAGCACCCGATCCGGACATTAAAGAGTTACGAATTTCCCAAGCTTGTTCCAAAATTTTAAACCAACGCTTTTGTAGTTGCGCTGTCGATAACCCCAGGGTTCTGGCAATTGTTTCATCCGTGTGTCCTTGTTGTTTTAATTCCAACAACCCCCGTTGTTTGTCATCCAGTCCGGCGATAAAAACATCCCACTGTTGGGGTGTTAATCCTAAATTCATGTTTAAATCGGCTTCCAACCATTCGTGGACTAATTCCCAACGATGGAGTAGGGCAAAACGGATTAAATGATACTTAAATCTTTGTTGGAGATAATCCCGTTGGCGTGAAGTTAAACCGAGAACCGATTCAATTTCTTGGGCAGACAAATCCTGGAGACGCAGGGCAAAATAATCGGCACAATCGTTTTGTTGTCGCTCTTCTAAGTAATTCATCAATTCTTCGATGACCACCGAGCGTAAAGTTTCTTCCTGGGGTTCCGGTTCCGGTTGGGTGGCCATGGCGCTGCGCAACTGCTGTACTGCTGGGTCTTCCCAATTCCCATCGGCTTCGCTGGTACTTCCTTCAGCAGCTTGCTCAATATCCACACAGGTTTCTGGAGGTTGCTGCTGGGAAAAGGTCTGAGCGCGGAGAATAATTAATTGTTGTTGCCGACCGGGAAGGGGTATACGCCGTTTACCGTACCGCTCCGTAAATGCCATATACTCGGATAATTGCAACTGGGTTTGGGGTTGGTATGTCGCCCCCATCTGGTTTTCCCGACGAAAGGCATTTAGAGCTTCCAAATAAAAACTCTGTAAAAAGTCTTCAATAATTGTGAGGCGACCCTGGTAACTTAATTGCCTTTGGGGCGGATTAATATAGCGGTAGATAATGGCACTGAGTGTACTATGCAGTTCAACTCGACCGCGATGTGAACCCAAATTGTAGTATCGTAAGCATTGCTGTAGACGATGGCGAGCCAAACTCATGGCCGAACTTGCGATCGCACCAGAGGCTTGTATGCGTTTACTCTCACTGCAAATCCGATACACTTCTGTCGTAATCCGCATGGCGACATCACGGCAGTTTTGTTCTGAAGCTTTGGTCGATTGCCGAAGCTCTTGATATAGGAATTCAAATATCGCCTCCACGCCGATAGAATTGTCTCCCTGAATAGTTGTGGTTGCGGCTAAATTCATAGTCTCGTTCCAAGAAAGACCCCAACATAGCTATCTATTACCTGTAGGATTTTAGTGATACAGAAAATCACGAGGGTATAAGCTTAAAGACAGGATAAATCCCCAGTTACAAATCAAGGTTAACCTAATTATTCCCAAATCCGAGGGGATTATTTACAATCTCCACAATTTTGAGGAAACCATAACCGACATGCTTACCCAGTTATCACTACAAATAATTTTTTGACTTCTCTTATGGATTTACAAGCACAAATTCAATCGCTGGTTGACAATGCACCCCAAGATGGTGTGACACCACAACTGATGATCGCGATCGCACCAGTGCTAAAAGCGATCGCTCAACCACTTTGTCACCATCAATACTACATTCTCCAAGATATAGATCACCATTGGATTGTGACAACTTTGAGCAATCGTACTAACCCGAATCTGGAAAAGCGGGTAATTTACGCTTTCCCTACCTTACAAGATGTTTCGACCAACACTGATGCTGGTCTTGACCCTCAAGTAATTGCTGCACCCATTCCTGTTATCCATCTATTATTCCAACTCGTGGCATTGGAACCCGTAGATAGTATAGTTTTTTTTGAAACCCCTGGCACGATGAGCAATGCTGTGGAAATACCGCGACACCAACTCCAGAGCCAAATCCAAGGATTTTTACACACACAACAAAAATCCAATTCCAGTCCTATGCCTCCTGATATCGCCTAATCGAATCAGATATCAGCTTAACCTGCTTCTCGCTAATTGTGCAGTGTTAACTTCTAGTCTCGCTTGAAATTAGGGGGTGGGGAGTAGGAACCTGTAGCGTTTCGGGTTTCACCCAACATGAATCGCTCCATGACTCAAGTTCCCGCATACCCTACCGTACTCAAGACTCTGTATCCCATTATTTTTTGTCAATATCGCAGTCCTAAATAATTTGTGAAATCTTACATGTAGGGTTGTTAACGGTTGACGGTTGACAGTTGACAGTTGACAGTTAACAGTCACCAGTCACCAGTCAACGGCACGCTATTTTTCACGACTTAAATCGGATTGCTGTAATTCGTAATTGATAATAACCTACCGCATGGCTTGCGCCTAAGTAATTCCTAATTACTCTGAAGTCGAGGGTATTCACACACCTGTCCATAACTCAAACTAGAGGCTAGTGACCATAAATTACGTAGCTTGCTTCCCGCGTAGCGGGTATTACGTACGCGAAGCTTTGCCGCAGGCTATTACGTAGCTTGCTTCCCGCGTAGTGGGTATTACGTAGACGCGAAGCGGCTTGCCGTAGGCTATTACGAATTATTCCATCCAACCCTTAATTAATACAACCGACTAATCACATAATCAGCAAGGTTTATCAGGGAGTAGCGCGAATCCGATACTGGTAAATCCGCTAGATGCTCAATCGCTAATTTGGCATGATGGGCTGCTAAATCCCGCGCTTTACTAATTCCCTGACTATCATTAATTATTTCTAAAGCTTGCTCTAGGTCTCCTGCTTGGGCGAACTCCCGCTCAATCAACACGTCTAAACAGGGTTTCTCTTCCAAGGCAAACAGGACTGGTGCTGTTAAGTTCCCACTTTTGAGGTCTGATCCAGCAGGCTTTCCGAGAGTGTCCGCTGAACTGGTGAAATCTAAAATATCATCGACAATTTGAAAGGCTAACCCCAGGTGACGACCATAGCCATACAGGTGTTCCGCCATCGATGGGCTAACTTCGCTTAGTATCCCAGCAGCCTTGGCACTATTGGCAAATAATGTTGCTGTTTTGTAATAGCTTTTTTCTAAATAGGCTTCCATCGATAGACTGGTGTCAAATCGATTTAAACCCTGCTGTATTTCCCCTGCTGCCAAATCCATAATTACCTGTGACAGCAATTTTACTACTTCTAGGTTATCTAAGTTGGCTAAATACCAGGAGGCTTGGGCAAACAAAAAATCCCCCGCCAAAATGGCAATGCGATTACCAAATAAACTATGTACGGTCGGTATCCCCCGTCTTAATTCGGCTTCATCCACCACGTCATCATGGACTAAGCTCGCAGTGTGAATCATTTCTGTAATTTCTGCTAATCGGCGATGGCGTTGACTAATACCACGCTCCAGCATGGTCGCCCGCGATATTAATAATACGATGGCTGGTCGAATTCGCTTACCCCCCGACCCGAACAAATGTTCGGCGGCAGCCGATAGGATGGGATGACCATTGCCAACGAGTTGCTTGAGGTTTTCGGCAAGCATTCGCAGGTCTGCTTCCACAGGGGAAAAAAGGGAGGTAGCTGGGGTCATGGATGGCGGACTCTGGCTAGTTGTTACAAAATTTTAAATATTCTATGTTTATTTTAAGATATGCCAGGATTTGCGCAAAGTATTCATGACCTGAATTCTCGCAGATTATTTATTTTTGCGGATGTCCATCGAGGAGTATTTGGGCGATAAATGGAGAAAATCGGAGATATCACTAGATAATCCCAGGTAATGTTTTGGCTGATTTCATGTATGATTTGATCAACACATCTGCTGGCAACGATTCCCCCTCTTCATTTTTTGTAGTCTCCATCAGAACAAATAATTTTTTCCCAAAATTGGCCTGAAATACTGGGAATTTTGTGTTAGTCTATATGTAATAAAGAAATTTATTTTTTGAATATAAACTCTTGGAGGAAACAAACTGTTCATTGTCAGTTTTTTGACTTCCAGGAATCCAGAGATGGTGTCTTAGATACATGTCTGGTATTTACATGCTCTTGTAGCAAATCAGTAAGAGACTAGCTAAAAGGTGACTATACATACTTTGGCAGGTAAACCTGTATTACCTGTGTAGGTTTGCAAGCGAATCGAGGCAAATGTTGAGTTTCGGTGGATAGGGTGAGCAAGTCTGTTAGGGATAGTTGTTTAACCTTATCAGCAGGAAGTTTGCTTGTCTTGGAATATGTCTTGCTAAAGTATTTTTAGTATCTTTGCTCAGTTGAGGAGTTAACTGCATATTCAAGATGTTCAAGGTTAGGACTTGAGGTGAGTAGTCAGCCGGTTTTTGATTTGAGGTTCATTCATTCAAGATGAATTTAGTCATTGAGAGAATCTGTGACGGGATGGCATCAAGTCTACCGAAGATTCAAGATTCAGCTGGCAAAACTGAGAATCGAAAACTTTTTGGTCGAGAGCGAATAGTTAGTTTATAACGATTCGCGATTGATTGAGGTATGACGTAAAGTCCGCCTAAAGTAGAAAACTGAATAGATGGGATGAGCATCGTCAATTTCGGTGCGGTTTAATTTGGGTTGAGTTGGAATCAGACTACACCATTTCCGATGGTGTAGAAATAGTGGGTTTTTGCAGGCTTGAGCGTGCAGAAGCAGTTTTGCGCGTACAAACTTGTGGGTTGGTCGATAAACTTTTGGGTCGAGAGATGGTTGGTGGAAAAATGCCTATGATGACTTTTATTTTAGCTTCGGGATACTTATTTGTTGTGTACTTGTTGTTAGCATTGGCAAAAAGAGGTACAAGCAAAATACCTCCGCGTCAAACTCAATCAATTTCTAGTGATGAGTTGGCGACAGAGGTATCGATGAATGGGAATATTACGGAGATTGTGAGTGGTCAATAAAACTCACAATTTGGGTTCACAATTTGGTTTCAAGATGGAGAAATATCTGTGGTGGCTGTTGACGGTTGACCGTTGACAGCCAACTGTATATCTGGGTGAGTAGTTGGGGAAATTACATGTGGGAATTGGATGGATTCGACAGTGGGGGTGTGGCCTAACCAGTTCAAAGCAGATTGGGCAAATTCTTGGGGACAGCCACTGACAACAAATCGAGTTGGCATGGGTGGATAGTTATTGCGTAATCCCAGTAACTCTAGTTCTTGGGTGCAAGCACTGACAACATGTTGTGCCGGATTTACCAGACGAACTCGTTCTGGAAGTAGCGATCGCAGGATTGGTTCCAAGTGGGGATAATGGGTACAACCGTAGACCAGAGTATCAATTTCTGCTTCCAGAAGCGGTTCCAGGTAGGAACGAGCGACCGCAAGGGTGTAGGGGTCGTGGATACGGTTTTGTTCGATTAGGGGTACAAATTCTGGACAACCGACCTGCCACACCTGGATATTGGGATTAATTTCCTGGATAGCTTGTTTATAGGCATTACTTTTAGCAGTTGCAGGGGTAGCAATTACACCGATACGGGAGCCAGCTTGAACAGCAGCCCTAGCCCCTGGTAAAATTACGCCGAGGATGGGAAAATGGAATTCCTGGCGTACAGTATCCAAAGCCAAAGCCGAGCTAGTATTGCAAGCCATGATGGTCATTTTTACCCCTTGGGCTTGCATCCAAGTGAGAATTTCCCAATTAAACTGGCAAATCTCGGCAGGAGTCCGAATTCCGTAGGGAAGTCGGGCTGTGTCGCCGAGATAGATAATTGATTCATGGGGAAGTTGGCGGTAGAGTTCCCGTAATACTGTTAATCCCCCCACACCACTATCAAAAACACCAATGGGAGCGCGTTGAGGTTCGCGCGCAAAGGTTTGGAGATTAGCTTCAAAAATTGCAGATGGAAGCACAGGCTAGAGTTGATAATTAGTTTTTTTGGATTATATGATACGCTATGGAAAAAAAATAAGAATGCTAGTTACATTCTTGTTTGTCGGATAACTTATATCGATTCTCTTGTACTTTGTAATAAATGAAACTAGAATAATCAACGGTTACAGCCCCTGATATGTAGCAAGAATTTTATCAGAAAATACAGGTAGGAATGCCTGTTCCATATCCACAATAGAAAATTGGATCATTAGGGCTTGTTAAAAAATAGTAAAACTCTGATATTGCAAGAATTAAAGGCAATAAAGTTCATTTAGACTTAAAAGCCTGATTATTGGTTAGGTTAGGTTGAAGAATGTAGAGGTAGTAGCACTGGTGGAATGCGTCCCCACGCGGAGCATCGGGACGAGATAATCACAAAAAATGTGT
>CALJJQ010000083.1 GCA_937973965.1 uncultured Calothrix sp.
TTTACATGGATGGGCTGTTCTCGTCAACTTTATTTAACGTGACTTCGACGGACTTTAAGCCCTATAATCCTTGTGAATCCAAGATTTTTGAAGTTCAGGTTCAAGGTCTGCTTTCAGATTAGTTGAGAACAAAGTCAATTACTGCCTATTCCCAGTTGACTGTTTTTAAAAACTTGGTATTGCATAAATGCAGGATGAAATGGAGGCTGAAACTATGATTATTTCGTTCCAAATTCAGCTAAATCATCCCCTAAATCAGCAACACCAAAAATCTCTATTCTACACCAATATTGCTGGTTTAGAGTTTGTGATTCATAGAACTCACGTTTCTTTAATTATTTCATGAAAAAGTATAGTTTTGATGAATGTATCCTCAACATCATTTCTCAAAACAATATATTTGGTATGGTTATACCAGATTCAACTACTTAATTTACCTACGTAAATATACATGTAAGATCTAGCTCAAAACTGGTGGATATACATTGATTCAAAGCATTACGGAAATTTCTTGAACCTATCTTGAAACTATATTTGATCTGTTAGATAGATGGGAATCGATAAAATTGATAATATTAACTCTATGGATAAATAGAAATTGCGTTACAAATCTGATTACGATTCTATTATCTGATATTCACAAATATGAGGAATCAACTTTGTATATTTCTCCTTGTGACTTTTTCTTGGTCAGTTTATATAAACTAAATCTAAAAGTAAGTAGTGATGAAGGCAAAACAAATACTACAAAAAATACAAAAAGTATTCCCGGAAAATTGGTTGTATTTTGTTCAAAGTATTCATGCGTTTGTAGTATTTAATTGGATTTTAAAAATTCAAAGTCAGCCATTAAATGTGACACCGAAGTCGATGATGGTTTTTTCTCCCCATCAAGATGATGAAACCTTTGGTTGCGGGGGAATGATTCGGTTAAAGCGAGAACAGGGTGTATCGGTGGTAGTTGTGTTTTTAACGGATGGACAGGGTTCAGGGGGGTCAAAAGGAATAACAAAAGAAGAGATAATTCAGACTCGTAAACAGGAAGCAACCACAGCGCTGAATATTTTGGGTGTAGCATCTGAAGATATTTATTTTTTGGATAAACCAGATGGGACATTACCAGATTTAGCAGATGATGTGAAGCAAGCAACTATTCAAGAAATCATAAATTTGTTGCGATTATATCAGTCGCAGGAAATTTACGTTCCTCATTATAAAGATTGCCATCGAGACCACGAAGCTACCTATACATTAGTTTGTGATGCGATCGCCCAATCAAATCTGGATGTGGATGTACTACAGTATACAATTTGGATGTTGTGGCGAGCGCCATTATTTATAATGGTGAAATTGCGAGATATTCGACCTGTCTATCGATTGGATATTAGTCAAGTGCTAACACATAAACAACAGGCGATCGCATCCTATTCTTCCCAATTAGAAAGCTTACCGCCTAATTTTGTAAATCACTTTCAAGGTTGCTATGAATTTTTTTTTAAAATCAATAAAATATGTGGATGTTAAGAATTATAAATTCAATTTTTCTCAAAATCAAAACTTGAAACTTCTGACTTTTTTAACTGGATAAGGAGAATTTTCAGACTTAATTAAATTCTTAATTAACAGACATAAAAAATAGATTATAGTCCCAATAAATATCTATTCATGGGGTAATATTTAGCAGGATGTTTATGGTATTTTTTCTGTGATTGGCACTCTTGCTAATGCAGCTTGACAAAAGCAGGACTAAAAAACACATTTTCAGTATAACTGTCACATTGGCTTAATTTAGTCGTCACATTTACTGATTAAAGCTTACAATCATGAAACTCAGGTTGGTGTGTGCTAATTGACCTGATATTGTGACGCTTACGTAAGTCCTAAAAAGCTTTCAAAGAATAAACATAGATTGATTGAAATGAATTCATGTATATAGGGAATCAATTATGCGAATTTTACACATTGTTAATCATGTCGAAGAAATTGGTAATGGGATAGTGAATGTTGCTGTAGATTTAGCTTGTCTACAAGCAAAGGAGGGTTATAAGGTTGCTGTTGTCTCTAAGGGTGGAGAATATGAAAGTTTGCTATCTCGATATGGTGTTCAGCACTATAAATTAGATCAACAGCGGACTTTCCTAAATATTCTCAAGACAATTTGGTGTTACCGACAGGTACTAAAAGAATTTCAACCCAACCTTGTCCATGCACACATGATGACGGGAATAGTATTATCGTCGTTGTTACGACTGAACTACAACTACTATCTAGTTTCGACTGTACACAACGAGTTCCAATTCAGTTCCCTACTCATGGGATTAGCTGATAGGGTAATTATGGTCAGTCAAGCTGTGGCAAAATCAATGATTCGTCGGGGAATCCCAGAACGGAAAATTCGAGTTGTTCTCAATGGTACATTGAACAGTCCACGTCGTCCAAATATTCGTAGCTACACTCCGATGGATTTGCTGCGTCCAGCAATTACAACGGTTTGCGGGATGTATCGACGTAAGGGAATAGGTGAATTGATAAAAGCATTTACGAAAATTGCCGATAAATTCCCCGACTTACATTTATATCTAGTTGGTGACGGACCAGACCGTGATGAATTTGTTGCAGAAGTCAGGGAAAATCTATTTCGCGATCGCATCCACTTTGAGGGTTTTCAAACGGACCCTCAGCGTTACATGCTAGCAACAGACATATTTGTGTTAGCATCCCATCGCGAATCATTTGGTTTAGTTTTAACAGAAGCTAGGGAAGCTGGTTGTGCAATTGTTGCTTCCGATGTGGATGGTATTCCTGAAGCTCTTGACAATGGTCAAGCTGGTATTTTGGTGACTCCCCAAGATAGCGATGCATTAGCAAATGTTCTTGGGGAATTAATTGGTCAGCCAGAGAAATTAGCTCAATGGAAAAATAAAGCTAAACAAAACATGGAAAACTTTCAAGTTCATCGTGTTCACCAGGAAACCTTGGCTATTTATCAGGACTTGATGAGTAGAGATACTGACAAAGCCAAAATTTCCGCTTCCTTCAACCAGTTGTAATCGCGTCACAAGGCTAAACTATAATACTCCACCCCATTAATTGTGCATTAATTGTGCATTAATTGTGATGGGTGAAAAAAGGCACGTAGTAGCGCTTTAGGGTCATTCCCTCCCACCCATACTCCGCGTGGGTGCAGAATCTACGAGACTCCTCCTACATCAATGAAGGTGGTAGCTTTCACCCACTGGATGACTACGCAGAGCCTAGTCACCAAATAAATAGTCTGGATATTTCCGCCAACTTGTACTAGTTATCGGGGAGTACGTCAAGCAGAAGTAGTCCCACCATCTATTGCATTATTTTGCACTGATAACCTCGGATTACTGTTTTTTTTGGTTTGGAGTTGATATATTGACTATGAATCGTTTAATATTAGGCCCAAACTGATACGTATATAAGTATAAAGAGTAACTTTAAATTTTGTGCTGAATCACCCTAGATGTATGGGTAATAAATAGTTAAGATACCAAGTGCAGTTTCAGATTGAATAAATTGGCGTTTTTTGCAGTGACAATTCAGTCCACCCGTAGTTTGTGGCGCTTTGGACGAACCGTCCTTGGGGTTATATTTCGTCACCCTGTGCCAGGGACAAGTATTATACCAATCTTGCCAGATGGTCGAATTGTCCTAATCCGTCGTCGTGACAATGGTTTATGGGGATTACCCGGAGGAATGGTTGATTGGGGAGATGATATCCCTAGTACCGTGGAGCGTGAATTAAAGGAAGAGACGGGTTTAGAGTTAGTGCAAATCAAGCGTTTGGTGGGGGTATATTCCGCACCGGAGCGTGACCCTAGGATTCATTCAATTTGCGTAGTTGTGGAAGCTGACGTATCGGGACAGATGCAAGTCCAGGATGAGTTAGAAATCATGGAAATTCGTGCTTTTACACGGGATGAATTGCCATTAGACCCGATGTCTCACGACCACAACCGTCAACTGCAAGATTACTTAAATGGCTTGACGACATTGGCATAATATTGTTACATCCTCACATACAAGTAGCGCGAATCGTTTGGTAAAAATGGAAACTCTATTCCGCAATTCCCGGATTAAACTCTCCCAGGGGTTATTGTTTTGGCGCGAAGTTGGTACTGGTGCGCCAATCATCTTTTTACATGGAACTTGGACTGATAGTAGTCAATGGGTCAAGGTAATGGAGACTCTGTCACGGGAGTTCCATTGCTTTGCTCCTGACCTGCTTGGATTTGGCGAATCTGAGTTTCCGAATATACATTACTCAGTCAATTTGCAAGTTGAATTAATTAACGAATTTTTGGATGCCTTGAAGTTAGAAAGGGTGTATCTTGTTGGTCATTCCTTGGGTGGTTGGATTGCTGCTACCCACGCTTTAAAATATCCGGAGAGGGTGAGTAAATTAATTTTAATTTCTCCGGAGGGGGTTGGGATTGAGGGGATAGAATCCCATTGGCAGCGAATGCGAAATATTCTGATGCGTTCAGATTTTACCTTTGGGTTATTGCGTTTAATTCGTCCCCTTGCCAAGCTGTTCGGCTGGAAAATCAATGTGGAAGCGGATTTAAAATTGCGGCAAATCATGGAAGGGAGTCCTACCGCTTGTGAGTTAATTTTTAACCGCCAAAATGCCGAAATTAAAGCTGAATTATTGGATAACCGTTTGTATGGCATGATGCCACCAACTCTGATTTTACAGGGTGGGGAAGATAGTCAGGAAACAGTCACTAAAAGTAAAATTTATACTCAAAGTATTCACGGAGCTAAATTACAATTCATGGCACACGCTGGACATGACTTACCGGAAACATCTGTTTTGGATGTAGCTGGGGAAATTCGCATTTTTTTGCGTGAGTAAGCTCACACTAGTGGTCTGTCAAGTCAACTTTGATGGGTAAAAAAAGTATGTAGTTGCGCTAGTCTACGACAACCCTGCGGGTATAGCCCTCTAGAATAAAGCTTTAGATAGTACTATCCGCCATTGCAACCAAAGGGAAGCAATCTCATTATCCGCAAACTACCACGACAACAGGCAACTTGGTATGACCATCTTTTGTTAAGATGGTAGGGGATCATGTACCTTGTTGTTCTAGAGTGAGATCAAAAAATTGTACTGGCGATCGCAAAACCAATTTTTACCAAAATTAGGTAGGATGAATCGCCCTCACAATCTCAATTTTTAACTAATGGCAAAAGTTCGACTAGAGAATATTAATCGCGTTTATAATCAAGCAGTCGCGATCGCGGATATTAGTTTTGAAATACCCGATGGTGAATTTTGGGTGTTGGTTGGACCATCGGGATGTGGTAAATCCACGATTCTACGGACTATTGCTGGTTTGGAATCGGCAACTTCGGGTAACATTTACATTGGTGATCGCTTGGTGAATGATGTTCCTGCTCGGCAACGGGATGTGGCAATGGTATTCCAAAATTATGCCCTCTATCCCCACATGACGGTTGCCCAAAATATCGGCTTCGGTTTGAAAATGCGCCAAGTTGATAGTAATATCATTAAACAACGGGTTCTTGAAGTTGCTCGCTCCCTGTCTTTGGAATATCTTCTCGAACGTACTCCTAAACAACTATCGGGAGGACAACAACAACGGGTAGCCCTGGGACGCGCGATCGCTCGCCAAGCAGAAGTTTTTCTTCTGGATGAACCTTTGTCGAATTTGGATGCCCAATTACGGGATGATACTAGGGCTGAGTTAAAACAGTTACACCAAAGTTTCCGTAATACCACTGTTTACGTCACCCATGACCAAGTGGAAGCCATGACCTTGGCAGATAAAATTGTTGTGCTTGAGAAAGGTCGAATTCAGCAAATTGGCGACCCCCAAACCATTTACAGTCAGCCAGCAAACCGCATGGTGGCCACTTTCATTGGCAACCCCCCCATGAATATTTTACCAGCAAAATTTTTAGGTAAACAATTTGACATCTGGGGGCAAATGATTCCGGTGGGGGACAATATGGGAAAAATGACAGATTTAAATATTCCCGTCGGTCAAGTTGTGGAACTAGGAATTCGTCCTGAATATATAACCCTAGCGGAAAATAGCGATGAAGAAGGGGAGAAACCATTGTTGCTGGTGGAGGTCAAGGTAGTGGAACCGTTAGGAAGGGAAACTTTAATTCGTGCTGGGATACCAGGTTCCATGACGATTTTGAACATTCAAACAAGCGCCAATATTCGTCCTCAACCGGGAGATAGATTACATTTGTTATTGGATTTACAGCATTTATTTGTGTTTGATGGAGAAACTGGTAAACGTTTATTTCCACTAGTTTAATACAAGAATACTATATTGATGCAAACATTTTATCTATTTAGATTTTGCCTTTGTTACCAATCTTCAAAAGCCGCGATCGCAAATGCAACTGCGGGGTGATTAAGCAATATATGCTATTTTGTTAACCATTAGGAAATATTGGTCGGGTTCACGGCTACTATTTCTGGATAACGATTAATATCTTTTGTATTGAATGTAAGAATGTGTAGCCATAGTTGCTTGTTGCTATACTGAATAAGAAGTTACATATTCAGTTTAAATCATACTGTTAATAGGAGTTAGTCAAAAATTAATGGGGTTGCTGGTGATTAGTGGGACTTGGGGGTAAAAGTTCCGGGTGAATGCGTCGTTGTCCAAACCAAATTAAACGTTTGTGTTCAAATTGGGTTGCAAGGATACCACCGAAGCCGAATACATGGACAATTAGATAAACCATACCACCGACAACGGGGATTAAACCGATTAATCCCAACATGAAAATACCTGCAAGCAACTGAAATCCAAATTGACGATGTTTAAAGCTGGTTTGACCAATGACTAAACCCATGCTGACACTACCGACTAATATGGCTAATAAAGCCGCAAGATTAGCAACGGGTAAAACTAAAGCACCCAGCAAACTACCAGCAATCAGGGTTGATAGTAACATTAGTCCCACCGTTCCCCCTAAACCCCAAGCTGCGGCAATTAACGGGTGTTGTTCAATGGTGACAGCTACAGATTGTAAATAATGGGGAATTAGAATTAATAATAATATACCGATAATTGCGATCGCACAAATCATTAACCCATGGAAAATGGCGCTAACTAGGTAAAGATGGAGCAATAATCCCCACGTACCCCACGCACGGATCGACTGCATGATGCCGAATTTACCATCAATGAGGGAGGTAGATGTACCATGAATCACAGCATCACTCGCTTTTTTTACCTCCCCTGCGATCGCTGTTGCATCTCCCCGAATCTGAGCTTGGGGATTGAGAATAACATCCCCTGCAACCGCAACCGCATTACCCTGTAGTGTTGCACCATCATCAATCTTTACCGAACCAGCAACCGCGATCGCATCATCCACTAACATCTCCTTGGTGATTGTCACATCACCACCAAAGCGGATGACATCGGTATGACGGGAAACCTGGGTTCCGGTAGCTGCGGCTGTAGTCCAAAATAGTAAAATCAATACAGCCAACAAAATCGGTAACAGCCATTGACGCAGTTTTGACCATTTCATTGTCCCATTCCTAATCACCTCAACCTGACCTAACCCACCTGTAATTCCTGATTAGATGCAACAGACTCCTTATCTGGAGATGGGTGTAAACCTTGAACAACTAAAACTGAACAGGGAGCGTGATGTAAAACATAATTACTCACACTACCCAGGAAAAACTCACTTAAACCCTTACGTCCACGACGACCAACTACAATCAAATCCGCATTCCAATTTGCTGCAACATGACAGATAACTCGACCCGGATCACCCACATTCAGGGTGTATTCCGCTTCCACACCCTCCTTCGCAGCTGTTTGACCCAAAGAATTGAGAAACTCCATCATCTGGTCTTGCAAAGCATCCCACTGCTGCAAATTAACCCGTACCGCTTCCGAATGCAGAGTCGGATAGAAACTATAGGGATCCATCGCAATTGGATTAATATAGCGTTCGTCATAGGGAGAGATGACACTCAATAGCATTAAACTTGCATTTGCCTGGGATGCGATCGCTAAACCTTCTTGAAAAACTTGCATTCCGATGTCGTTATCTTCGACTGCAACCAGTATTTTCTTAAACATACCCATAACTCCCTCTACTGATTTTGGTTATATCAAGACAATTTGAGGAACTTGTGAGGATGGGTAAATTCTGCATTTCTCACAAACCCGGAAAATTTGGGGGTGCTTTCGGATGCTAGGGATGTAGACGAAATATCAAAATATGAAAATATGAAAGAAATGGGATGTAGGGTCTGCGGTCAAAGTCTGAAGCGTGAGGGTAGGGAATAGGGAGAGACGCGACATGTAGCGTCTGTACGGGGAATATTTTTAACCCTACGGATTTCACTTTTCACAAGACCCAAAAAACTACAAATGCGAGATTTTGAAGCCTTACATGCCTACAGCAATCCGATTTAAGTCGTGAAAAATAGCGTGCCGTTGACTGATGACTGGTAACTGTTAACCGTCAACTGTCAACCGTTAACAACCCTACATTTAAGATTTCACAAATCCCGCTCGGACTGCTGTATTTGTTTGCATTACCAGATAGATAACTCATTCCTACTCCCTACTCCCCACTCCCTTCCCATCAAGGAAGTCTTCAATCTTCATGTTCGGAAATTGCCCTGTAATTGCGTGCGTCAACCCCACTTGATTTTGCTTAATCTTTGTTAATTTAAAATCAGAGTGATTTATACCTGAACATGTGGGCTTGCTGCGTTCATTTTTTGATGTTAGCAAGTTATCTAACGCTTATTTAAAAATATAACGAAAATTTCAAGTGTGGAGATTGGGCAATGGCTGCGGCAGATTTTAAAGACTATTATGCAGTTCTGGGTGTCACCAAGACAGCTAGCCAAGATGAGATTAAAAAGGCATTCCGTAAACTAGCACGTAAATATCACCCAGATGTCAACCAAGGTAATCAACAGGCTGAAGCAAAGTTTAAGGAAGTTAACGAAGCCTACGAAGTGTTATCTGACCCTGACAAACGCAAAAAATATGACCAGTTTGGCCAATACTGGAAACAAGCTGGACAGGGTTTCCCCGGTGCAGGGGTTGGGGTCGATATGGGTGGCTTTGATTTTAGTCAGTATGCCAACTTTGACGACTTTATTAATGAGTTACTAGGAAGATTTGCTAGTGGTACCAGGGGTACTACTAGTCGTCAGTCCTACTCCTATCATACTTCTACAGGGGCTAATCCCTATGGTGGGTTTAGTGACTTTGGTTTCCAAGATATGGGAGCAGGAACCCAAGACAGTGAAGCTACCATTAGTTTGAGTTTTGGGGAAGCTTTTAGGGGTGTGGAGAAAAAACTGAATGTCGGAGGAGAAATTATTAATGTGCGCATTCCTGCTGGTGCTAAAACTGGTAGTCGCTTAAGGGTACGCGGTAAGGGAATGGTAAACCCGATTACTAAACAACGGGGGGATTTATACTTACGGGTGGAACTCCAGCCCCATTCCTTTTTCCATCTGGAAGGGGATAATTTAGTTTGTGAGATACCAATTACTCCCGATGAGGCGGTATTAGGTACAACAGTGGAAGTTCCCACTCCCGATGGTACGACTGCTAAGGTAAACGTACCCGCAGGGATTCGTTCCGGACAGTCATTACGCTTACGTGGTAAGGGATGGGTATTGGGTCGAGGTGGAAGGGGTGATTTGTTGGCCAAAATAGCGATCGCTACCCCCAAAGACCTCTCTCCCCAAGAACGGGAGTACTATGAAAAAATTAGCGCCATTCGTTCCTATAATCCCCGTGCCCATTTACACAATGTACGCATTTAGTAGAGACGACCCGTCGGGTCGTCTCTAGGGTTCCCAAGGTTGGGTTGGTAAATCCACGTTATCAAATTCGGGGATGTATCGGGGTTGCTGTTCTTTGGGTAATAATTGAAAGGTTTCAGAGTTAATTAGCTGTTTGAGTGCGGTGAGATTTTCTGCGGCTGATTGATAGCGAGCTTTATAGCTCTCATGTACCATCTTGTTCAAAATGGCTGTGAATTCTGGACTAGTGTTGGGTGCGTATTCTTGCCATTGCAATTGGCCATTTTGATCTCGCTTCAGGTCCTGGGGAGAGATGCTGGTGAGGGCTTTGATACCAATCATCCCCACTGCATAAATATCACTGCTAAAGCTGGGTCTACCGAAACATTGCTCCGGTGGTGCGTATCCTTTTGTACCAATACCGATGGTGAAAGCGGTTTGTTCGGGGTTTTCTGGTTGTTCGCTGGAGATTTGCTTCACAGCACCAAAGTCAATTAAAACCAGTCTTTTGTCCTGTTGACGACGAATGATATTGCTGGGTTTAATGTCGCGGTGAATTACCCCATTTTGGTGGACGAATGTGAGTATTTCTAATAATTCGGTGACAATTTCAATAACTGTACGTTCGGGAAAGCGTTTGTGGGGTATTAATTCCTGATTCAGGGTTTTTCCCTCAATATACTCTTGGACTAAATAAAAGTCTTCGTCCTCTTCAAAAAATGCCAGGAGTTGGGGAATTTGGGGATGATTACCTAATTTTTGCAGTGTCTCCCCTTCACTGGCAAATAAGCGTCGAGCGACTTCTAATTGTTCGGGTTTATTACTAGCTGGACGTAATAACTTGACTACACAATGGGGACTTCCGGGTCGGCGTGAGTCTTCTGCAATATAGGTTTCACTAAATCCACCTGAACCTAAAACCCGGACAATTTTATAACGGTTATCAATGATTTTTCCGGAGACTTCTATTTCCCTTTGTCTGAGTAATTCCCGCAAATCTTCCTGTTGACTGAGAATTTCTTGCACCACTCGGGAAGAAGGATTTTTTTGGAGAATTCTAGCTAGTTGTAGCTTCCGTTTCCGCTCTAAACTAATACCAATAATAATATAAGAAGTTCCCATCCCTAACAACGCGATCGCGGGTATGGCTGTAGGAATAATTATTTGCTGGGAGACAAACAACACGAAACTAATTCCCATCCAAATGATCGCACTCCCCCAACTAATAATAATCCGCATCCGCATTTGCTTAAATTTGGCTGCGACCAATGCACATCCGGTGCTAAAAATCAAGACAAATAATCCCCGTTGCCAAGGTTGATCGATGACCGTCCGGAGTGCATTCCCCTCCAATAAAGTTGCGATCGCATTGGCATGAATTTCCACTCCGGACATGAGTTGGGGGAATAACCAATTGGCAGCTACTTGATGATAATCGTTATTCAGCTTATTGGTTGCACCAATGATGACGATTTTGTCACGGAATACTTTCCCATTTTGCAGATTTTGGCTCCAAGCATTGGGGTCAAAAACATACCAAAAGGGAATTTTAGTAAATGTTCCAGCTCCACCACGAAAATAAATCCGCTCTCCCTGGGGTTGGGGGTATGGAATATTGGCTGCTCGTAAAGTGGCCACATCAAAATCAGGGATAGCACCTACTGGTAAATCACCCGCTCGTGCTAGTTCCTTTTGATACTCACTGGCTAGTCGATGGACTTTCCCGTCGATTTCCCGGGGAAAATTGACCGAACCAACCGCGACTTTTGTCTCTAAAAAGCGGGGATGGGGTTTGGTTAATTGGGTAAATCGTAATTGCTGCGATCGCTGTTCGTACTCTTCGTAAACAGCAGCGAGGACAACCCGATCCGCATGACGTTTTAAGGCTGCTGCAAATATCTCATCATCGCGATCACCATAGCTGCTTTTGGTATCAAAAAGTACATCTAATGCCACAACTTTCGCACCTGCATCCACGAGTTGATCGATTACCTGCGCATAGGCTGCTCTTTGATAGGGATAACGATGGATCGGTTGAAAATAGGGGTGTTCCTGGGGTTGGTGACGAAATGAATTTTCAGGGATGGAAATGGAATCATCATCAATACTCAAGATGAGGATATCGGAAGAAGCAGGTATCTCACCCCGAAATTCATAAAACATCGATTGGGACTGCTTTTCCAAAAAACTCACCAGACGCAGATTGGCAAAGGATACTAATCCCACCGCTCCAATCCACAACCCGATCAAGACATGACTCCAACCCATGACTTTATTTACGTGTTGTCGCCAACGGGTTGTACCAGTTTGCAATGGCTGTCTTGATGATTGCTCGGTTGCGGATCGGGATTTTTTCGTTAAGGTGGATTTAGGTGGTTTTGCCATACAATTAATTTATCTATAAAGATATATATTATTTAGACAACTTGAATCAATATTGCTAAAAAATCAACTTCAATGAAAAATTTATACTCTGACCTCATATACCAAAATTCTATCACTTCCCGGCTATCGAACCTGTCATCATTGCCAATGATACACGTATCGATAGATACTTACAAATTTCCCAGTCCAGGAGCAATCGTTCTGAATTCACGGGAAGCAAAAATTCAGTGACCCTACCTGCTGCTCCTTGATTGACTGCAAGAGTATCAAAAGGAATATCAGTAGGATTTTCCATTCTCTTTCGAGAAATATTAGGGATTCCGGTTGTTCGCTCCTTTTCTATCGGACTTGCACCTGTTGTCTGAATTAGACCCGTATCTATTAATTTGCCAATCTATTCACTGACGCAACTTGGACACACAGGATGGGTCAGCGAAGCATTAGTAATGTAATTGATTTAATCCCAGATTGTGATATTTTTTCGGACTCTAGGTTGTGACTCGAAAGGAGAAAAAGTAATTTTCCTTTCCAACTATGTCCCCAGGACATGGGTCACTTGCATACAGTTGTAACTGCGGGTTGCATAACTCGAGTGATTAGACATGTGCAGGTGATCATCATGGTTAGAATCGTCAAAATCCTCTCAATCAAACACCCCTGGTGTTGATGGTGACTTCTGACCACGGTCACACCCACAATTTTTGCATATCTTGTGCAGAAAGGGTCATAGGTAATGAGCAATCAGGAAACTTGAGCAAAATTCCTGGGGAAAAAGAATCAGCACTATTACTAGGTATCCGAGGTTTTGTGTATACTTATTAAACACTTTCATAGCGGCTGGGAAGGAATAATACTGACACAAGTAAGCAAAGCAAAAGGCTATTCAATCCAAGCTTTTTCACCTTTTTAAGTTCACCAGTAATGTATACCTATCTAGTTGTACTAGTAACTGGGAAAACTTGAGGACAGACAACTTCAACCAGTGTTGGAGAGGGAGTTTGTTATTTTTATCAACATCCTCAATCAAGCTGGTGAGGTCGTAATTAATCCCATCATCCCAATATTAATAGTCGTAAATAGGCAATTGATATTGGCTGCATGGATATATAATGTCCCTTTCAGAGTACACTGGATTGATAGAATGACCCACTTGGATCAAGGATGGTTTGTAACTGATTCGTAAACATAACCTCGAAAAATCAATTTAACAAATTAAAAAAACCTATATGTTGAAAACCAAATCATAATTTCTGCCAGCTTGGCTTCCGGAGATACGGAAAAACCATTTGCCAAATATTCTTTAATTTCTTGATTTTATTATTGTTATAATCTATTTTTCAATCTAAATATTATCTATTATCTGGATTAGGTGTTAAATTCTTATGGGTACTACTATGAATCGTCTGTCTATATTTGTAGACGGCAATAATATGTTCTATGCACAGCAAAAGAACGGATGGTTTTTTGACCCCAGACGTGTCCTCGAATATTTTCAGCATGAACAGCAAAACACGACATTAATCAATGCATTTTGGTACACTGGACTTAAAGACCCCCAAGACCAAAGAGGTTTTCGGGATGCATTAATCAGTTTAGGTTATACAGTACGAACAAAAATCCTCAAGGAATATTATGATGACTCTTCGGGAAAATATTCACAAAAGGCTAATCTGGATATAGAAATTGTTGTGGACATGTTTAATACCGTTGACCAGTATGACCGGGTGGTTTTATTTAGTGGAGATGGAGATTTTGAACGGGCAATTGAATTACTCAGATCCAAAAATACTCACATTACAGTTGTATCAACGGAAGGGATGATTGCCAGGGAGCTACGTAACGCCACGGATAGATATATTGATTTAAATGATATTAGAGAAGATATCGAAAAGGTGGAAGGGTCGTAAATAATTCATTCCGATCCAGATTGCCAAGTTTTCACTATATAAATCAGATTTATAGAAATATCAGTCGAATTTTGGATATATATTAATCAAGTATATAAAATTGTCAAAACGGGTAAAACAAGAAAACTATAAGGTTCATCTGCAAAATGGCTACAAACTCTGACAGAATTATTATTTTTGATACAACATTACGGGATGGCGAACAGTGTCCGGGTGCAACTTTGAATATAGATGAGAAGTTAGCGATCGCCAAGCAGTTAGCTCGTTTAGGTGTGGATATCATCGAAGCGGGGTTTGCCTTTGCTAGTCCTGGAGATTTTGAAGCGGTAAGTAAAATTGCTCAACAGGTGGGGACAGAGGATGGACCTGTTATTTGCAGTTTAGCCCGAGCTCGTCAGGAGGATATTAAAGCTGCAGCTGAGGCCATTAAACCTGCTTATCGGGGACGGATTCACACTTTTTTAGCAACTTCTGATATTCACCTGAAGTACAAACTCAAGAAAACCCGTAGCGAAGTAGCAGCGATCGCAGAGGAAATGGTAGCCTATGCCAAGACCTTCACCGATGATGTGGAGTTTTCCCCGGAAGATGCAGGTCGTTCCGATCCGGAATTTTTGTACGAGGTTTTAGAGCGGGTAATCAATGCTGGAGCAACCACCGTTAATATTCCCGACACCGTTGGTTATACGACTCCCCAGGAATTTGGAGCCTTAATTAAGGGTATCAAAGAAAATGTCCCCAATATTGACCAGGCAATTATTTCCGTACATGGTCACAACGATTTAGGGTTAGCGGTGGCTAATTTCCTGGAAGCTGTAAAAAACGGAGCGCGTCAACTGGAGTGTACCATCAATGGTATTGGTGAACGAGCCGGAAATGCAGCCCTGGAAGAATTAGTCATGGCTTTACACGTCCGCCGTCAATACTATAACCCCTTTTTAGGCCGCGATCGCGACTCGGAATTGCCCTTAACCAATATTGACACCAAACAAATCTACAAAACTTCCCGTCTCGTTTCTAACCTGACAGGAATGTTAGTACAACCCAATAAAGCCATCGTCGGAGCCAATGCTTTCGCCCATGAATCGGGAATTCACCAGGATGGTGTGTTAAAAAACAAACTTACCTACGAAATTATGGATGCCCAGTTAATCGGGTTAACCGATAATCAAATTGTTCTGGGTAAGCATTCTGGACGCAACGCCTTCCGCACCCGGTTAAAAGAATTGGGTTACGAATTAAGCGAAACCGATTTAAATAAAGCCTTCCTCCGCTTCAAAGAAATCGCTGACAAAAAGAAAGAAATCAGCGACTGGGACATTGAAGCCATCGTCAACGACGAAATCCAACAGGCACCCGATTTATTCAAACTGGAACTGGTGCAAGTTTCCTGCGGCGATCGCTCCCGTCCCACTGCCACCGTAACTTTACGTAGTCCGACAGGAGAAGAATTAACGGATGCTGCCATCGGTACAGGACCAGTTGATGCTGTTTACAAAGCCATTAACCGTGTTACTAATATTCCCAACCAACTGATTGAATTTTCGGTACAATCGGTAACGGCTGGTATTGATGCTATTGGTGAGGTGACAATTCGTCTGCGTAACGAAGAGGGGGTATTTTATGGCAGAGCTGCGAACACAGACATTATTGTGGCCTCTGCCCAAGCCTACGTGAATGCCCTGAATAGACTGTATGCAGCGACACAGTTGAAGCGCGAGCATCCCCAATTAACATCTCCGAATTTTTAGGGATGGAGTCAATGCCAATTTTACATGAAGCTGCGTATAATTTTTGGTGTGTCATTCTGTCGCTTGCTGCTTGGGGTGCAGTGCGGAACTGATTAGAGCGCGGCAATCTCAGAAACTCGTTAACATCGAAGATTATGGGATTGCTTCGTCGTTCCTCCTCGCTTCAGACAATCTGTGATGTGCAACTTCCCATTCAAACGGTGTAAGGATGTAGGCGGAACAGAGAAAGAAGTGGGGTTAGTCAAAAATCCAACCATTAACCAACTTTTCTAGGTAGCAATCCCTAGTCAGGTTGATCATGATATAGGTAATTCAAACATCTAGATTGCAATCATTTGAGGATATTTTAACTGCAAAAAGTGCAAAGAAATTATACAAAGCTTGAAAACCTTGGATTGGTAAATTTTTCCAGCCTGTGAAAAGTGGAATGGGTTGGGTTAAACTATTCCCTACTCCCAATTCACTACTCCCCATTCAATGGACATCACCCTATTCCTGCAACAATTCCTCAATGGTCTCTCCATTGGTAGTACTTACGCAATATTTGCATTAGGTTATACCTTGGTCTATTCCATTCTCGGAATAATCAACCTCGCACACGGCGCAGTTTTCACCCTTGGAGCCTATCTCACCTATACTTTGATGGGAGGTCGATTTGGATTTAGTGGAGTACTGGCCAATGCTGCTCTACCCATCCAATTACCCTTTGCGATCGCCCTAATTTTGGCTAGTATCGGTGCTGGTATCATCGGTGTGGTCGTTGAACGCATCGCCTTTTTACCCCTGCGTCGTCGAGGTTCTGACCCCCTATTAACCGTAGTTTCCAGTTTGGGGGTAGCCGTTGTCATTGTCAACCTAATTCAGTACCTAGTCGGTGCAGAAAACTATACCTTCCCTGCTGATACCTACGGTAATCTACCCCCAGCCATCAACTTTGGTACAGCAGCCAATCCCATCCCCATCCGTACCGTACAAATCATTATTTTTGCCGTATCCGTAACAGCCGTCGCCATTTTAACTTACTTTATTACGAATACGAAATACGGTAAAGCCATGCAAGCGATCGCTGAGGATGCAGTAACAGCGAGTTTACTAGGAATTGACAGCGAAAGGTTTATTATTTACACCTTTTTTATCAGCAGTTTTTTAGCCGGAATGGCAGGTGCTTTACTTGCTTCTAGCGTCAGTATCCCCGGTCCCTATTTTGGTATTGCTTTTGGTTTACGAGGATTAGCAGTAATTGTTTTAGGTGGATTAGGAAGCATTCCCGGTGCAGTCATCGGTGGATTTGTCATCGGTATAGTCGAAGCATTTGTTCCCGGAGAATATTCTGGCTATAAGGATGCGATCGCTTTTGGAATTTTATTTATCATGTTGCTAATACGTCCCCAAGGTTTACTAGGGCGTAAATTGATTCAGAAAGTTTAATATCGATTCTCTTTTACTTTGAAATCAACCAAACTCGGATAATCAACGGTTATAGCCCCTGATATGTAGCGACCATTAGCGTCAACGATATAATATGCCAGTTATATCGATTCTCTTGTACTTTGCAATAAATGAAACTAGAATAGTCAACGGTTATAGCCCCTGATATGTAGCAAGCATTAGCGTCAACGATATAATATGCCAGTTACACAATTCCTGTAGATATTTTCTTTCTGTCTTTCCTTGGCGTTGAGTTGAATCAAATAATCGTCACAACCAAACCAAATTCCCCCTACTCTACCTAGCAAAATTAATCCAAAATCCATAGACGCAGGTAGTGTGGCTTCTCGAAGAGTAATCCAAAATCCAAAATCCAAAATCCAATGACCAACCCCCCTCCCATCGTTATCTTTGACATCGACGGTGTAATACGCGATGTTTCCGGTTCCTACCGACGTGCTATAGCTGATACCGTTGAACATTTCACCCATCAAGCCTACCGTCCCACTCCCACAGACATTGACACCCTTAAATCTGAAGGTATTTGGAACAATGACTGGGAAGCGTCCCAAGAGTTAATTTACCGCTTCTTCGAGTCCCAAGGAATCACCCGTACAACAATCAACCTTGATTACGACAAAATCGTTCACTTTTTTCAGCAACGTTATCGAGGAGACAACCCAAACATCTGTAATGGTTACATCTGTCATGAACCTTTACTGGTAAAACCTGAATATCTCCAATCCTTAACAGCAACTGGTATCTCCTGGGGTTTCTTTAGCGGTGCAACCCGTGCTTCCGCATTATTTGTTCTCGAAGGTCGTCTTGGTCTGGAATCTCCGGCTTTAGTTGCAATGGAAGATGCACCCGGAAAACCAGATCCAACAGGTTTATGCTTAACTGTCAACATCCTTGAAGAATCAACACCCCACAAATCATCACCCGTTTTTTACGTTGGCGATACAGTGGCAGATATGTACACTATTGTCAAAGCGAAAACCCTCCATCCTCAACGTCGGTGGATTGGTGTGGGTGTCCTCCCCCCCCATGTCCAAACAACCCCTACCCGTCGAGAACGCTACGCTACTAGTTTGATTGATGCTGGTGCGGATATTGTTTTCTGTAATGTCCAGGATTTAACCCCTGCCAAAATTCAAACCCTAATATAACGTAATTACTCCCTTGCGCCAAAAATGCTAAAGTCCCGTTAATCATATATCAAACTATATCGATGATTCAGCGATCGCACTCCAGGATTAACCACTCTACTGTTCAAAGTCCCTTACTTTGGGTCTGCGGAAAAAGTCTTTTCCCTCGCACCCATGCTCCGCGTGGGTGCGGAACCTAGGAGGTTCCGACCTCGTGAATGAAGGCAGTATCGCTGACTGAGTGACCACGCAGAGCATAGTCACTAGATGTATATCAAGTTGTGACTAAATTAACCCTCTTTTGTCACTCTCATGAGAGGATAATCAGTGACAACCCCTAAAAGTCATGTCTGGACTATGGTAGAGCCTCGTCAACCGATATCCACAGTCAAATTTATAGACGAATACTGCCAAATTGATCAAAACATATTCCCAGAAGTTAGAAGTT
>CALJJQ010000084.1 GCA_937973965.1 uncultured Calothrix sp.
TTTCCCGACTCCTTCTGCTTTGATTTTACTATCGGGTTGTGCAGTTTGAGATACACTTTGGGCTAAGGCTTTAGAAAAGTGAACTTGAGTTCCAGAGGTGAGAATTGCTCCTTTGATTTCACCTTTACTGTTAACTAACCAATGTTGCACTGTATCGTCGATTTTGAAGGAATTAATATCTCTTAATTCCGGTTTATTCTTTCCTTTAGGTTCAGGTTGTTTCGTAATTACTTGTTTCCTGTTAGTATTAGTAATTAATCTCGCGTTAATTTCCTGTCCGTAGGTTGTGGCTGTTCCTGCTTTTCCGACAACTTCCACGAAATCACCAGGTTTGATTTTATCTACTATCTGGTTACTCATGTGGGAGGCAAATTTTACTTGTTTGCCATTATCTAATAATAACCCATCCACTAAACCCTGCTTATTTAGTAGATATCTCTCCACATTTCCACTTTCTTTTTTCTCTTCTTGATCGTCTTGTTTCGGCATCATAACTACAGGAGAGTTGGAATTCACCTCCTGTGTCTGGGAAGAAATGCGGGTGTAGACCCATCCTCCGACTCCTAGGGTTGCGACTGTTGCTGCTACTCCTAGCAGAGCCATTTTTAATTTGTTATTGAATTTTGGTTTATTTTTAATATCTATCCCTTGACTAGTCTGTCGGGATTGGATGATGTCTACCGCTTGTTGGATGAACTCAGCAGGAATTCGAGCTTCTTCTCCAATCATGATTAATTCATTGAGAGAATACTCTTGTTGCTTTTGTGCGTATAACTCAGCTGCTAATTGAAATACTTCTGGTGCAAGTTCTTTTTTAACGCGATTTTCTGGATTGTTCATGATTTGCTGTTCCAGTTACTACTTGATTTATATTACCAAAGTTAATATTTATTTTCAATTATCCGGAAAATAGATTGGTTGGAAAGGATTGGGCGATCGCAATCATCGAAAGAAAGGTAAAAAAGCTGATAGCGTCTAGAATTGTTGTCAGAAAGGGACCACTAATTAGGGCTGGATCTAGATTGATTTGTTTGAGATTCATGGGTAATAGGGTTCCTAATATAACGGCGATAAATACGTTCATTATCATCACAAATGTGGCAATTAGGAATATCCAGTGTTCTGATGATGATGACCAAATTAATGATAATAATCCCAAGGTAATTCCCACAGTGATTGAAGTGGCTAATGCGGCTAAAACTTCTTTTCTCAAAACTTTTAATGTGTCTAGGGGAGTGACTTCACCTGTTCCTAACCCACGTAGGGTAACTGACACTGCTTGAATTGCGACGTTACCACTTGTATTGGAAATGATTGGCATAATTATAGCCAGAATTGGGATGTGGGCAATAACATTTTGGAAGGGGGAAATTGTACTAGCTGCGGTAATATATAGCAGGATATTTCCTAATAGCCAAGGCAAGCGTTTACAGATTGTAATTTGAGGATGAGATAGGGCTGTTTCTTCCTGATTTATTATTTCTAGAGATGTCTTTATATTAGCTTGCTGGTTTGGATAATTATTTCCCGAAACTTGACTATCTTTTTCTTCCATATCGCAGTTATCATCAAGTAAAGCCATTAAATTTTAGATTAGTAAAAATAACTTTTATCGGTTCTGATACAAGCAAGACGTGTCAGCTAGTTATTACTATGGAAGTTGTTTAAAAACACAGAGTAGATTCAACCTCTAAGAGATTATTTTTTTACCTCATTTGCGTGAAATTAATGAAATATACTATCAATAATTTAGCATATTGTGCTAGATTGTTGAGAATAATTTATACAATTGGGAAATTAGGATACCAAATGTAGTGGTCTAATACATTCTCCGGGTTTGCTGTTTGTGATTTAGATTTCTGAAGTTGATGTGTTTGTAAATACAACTCTTACAGGACTTACACAGTTGAACTGAAGATTGAGTCTTTGTGATTGCTTCCCTAGGGTTGCAATGCGGAAAATACGTTGTTTTTGACCAGGTTTGAATAGAGATAAAGACTTAGTATAGCAATGTATTTGAGAATTTATGTCTAGATTTAGCAGTGCTAATAGTAAGTACTATTGTTTCGTTATTTGAGGAGAAAAATAAACGATGCAAGCGAATATGATTCGCAAGATAGCAGAAGGGAAAGATGTACCTTTACAGTTGCAAACTTCTGTATTTTTACTTTATGGACGTTTTTTTCGTTATATTTGGCGGCGTCGTTTGCAACTAATTGTTGGTTCTAGTACAATTTTTTTCTCTCTTTTTTGCAAGTATTAATTCTCCAGATTACCCGATTTGTAATTGATGATATTATTCCCCATCAACGCTTTAATTTAATTCCCTGGATAGGAGTGGCGATCGCGTTGACTTCTCTGCTCCAGGGGGGATTAAATTTTGTTCGTACCTATCTGATGTCTTTGGTGGGACAGCAAACAATTTATGATGTTCGCAATGAGTTATATCAGCATCTGCAAAGTCTTTCGATGAGCTTTTTTGAAAACTAGCGTACAGGGACGTTGATGGCCAGGTTAACCCAGGATGTGGATGCTTTAGAAAAGTTGGTAACGACAGATGTGGTGGAAATTGTTGCGGAAACGTTTACTTTTGTGGTGATTGTCACCTATTTATTTTATGCTGATTGTAAGTTAACGGTATTGATATTATTAACCTTACCAATCATGGTTTATCTCACCCAATTTTTTGGGATGCAGATGCGAGATTCCTACCGGGACTTACAATTACAGGGTGCGGCAATTAATAACCATCTTCAGGAGACTTTAGCGAATATTAAGTTAATTAAATCCTGTGCAAATGAAGATGGGGAAATTAATCGCTTTTCCCAAATCAATCAGAGCAATATGCAGGCTAATTTGCGGACGGTACAACTCTGGTCTGCTTTTGCTCCGGTGATTGATTTTATGAATAATCTGGGTCATATCATTGTTTTAGTCTATGGTTCCTGGGAAGTGATGGGAGCGAGGATGAGTATCGGGGAACTAACAGCTTTTTTAGCTTATTTGAACCAACTTAATCAACCGACAAAACGATTTAGCAGAATTATGAATGTGCTGCAAAAAGGTGCAACTGCTTTAGAACGGGTGTTTGAAACTCTGGATACAAAACCAGAAGTTGTAGAAAAAGAAAATGCAATCGTACTGCCAGAAATTCAAGGTCATATTCAGTTTGAAAATGTCGAATTTGCATATCACTCTGGTAAAAAAGTTCTCCATGATTTTAATTTAGAAATTCAACCGGGAATGACCGTTGCATTGGTTGGTGCTTCGGGAGCAGGAAAAACTACCATTGCTAATTTAGCAGCACGTTTCTATGACCCAATCCAGGGTCGAATCTTGTTTGATGGTCATGATATCCGCGATGTCACTCTCAAATCCCTACGGGGACAGATGGGGATTGTTTCCCAGGAAACTTTGCTTTTACACGCAACTGTGAGGGAAAATATTAGTTATGGCAAACCCGAAGCTACAGATACAGAGATTGAAGCAGCTGCAAAAATTGCCCATGCTCACGAATTTATCATGGAGCTACCTGACCGTTATGATACCATAATCGGCGATCGCGGAATGAAATTATCGGGGGGACAACGGCAAAGATTAGCTATTGCTAGGGCTTTAATTAAAAATCCCTGCTTTTTAATCCTGGATGAAGCAACCTCTGCATTGGATACGGAATCTGAATATTTGATACAGCAGGCACTGCAAGAACTACTGAAAAATCGCACCTGTTTGGTAATTGCTCACCGTCTTTCAACCATCCAAAATGCCGATATGATTGTGGTAGTGGAGCAGGGACGAATTGTGGAAACGGGAACCCATACAGAATTAATTGCTCATGGTGGTAGGTATGCTTATTTACATAGGATGCAGTTTCCACAGGTTTAGGATTTAGTGTTTTTGAATACAAATATGACTTGAAAATTGTACATATCTACACTTTGACACCGATGGCTATGCGTACACCCCAAAAAATTAATAACATCAAAATCGCGATCCAGTCTCTGATTTTTAACTGGAAATCATGCCATTGGACACGGTGTTCATTCGGACTGGTAAATCCTCGTACTACCATTGCATTCGCCATTTGTTCTGCACGTAGGAGTAAATTCTCTAATAATCTCTCGGCGACAATTAACCATACCTTTAATCCCCCTTTGATACCTAATTTTTTCCAATTTATGGCCCTGGTCATCACTGATTGAATCAGATTTTGTACTTCTTCTAGCACTAAAGGAATAAATCTTAAGGAAAGAGTTAATGTTAAAGCGATTTCTGTGACTGGCAATTTAAAGCGTCGTAACGGTTGCATGAAATCTTCAATTGCAGCTGTGATCGATTCCGGCGCTGTTGTTAGTAAGTATAAATTAGTACTATAAATAATCGTAAACAGCAGTGTACTCAAGCTCACAGCTAAATCCAGCGATCGCCGAGTAACTCTAACTAAACCCTTATTGACCAGAATATACCGATAATTCTGGGCTGCTTTGACTGGTGGGGGAAGGGAGGGTGTGGTGGGTAGGGGAGTGGATAGAATATTCGGTGGTGCAAGGCTGACACTTTCATTGATGGGGCGACGGGGTTGGTAGCTTACACCTAGACCGTCGGGAGTTAGGGCTGCAATAATAAATACAAAAAAACACAGTATTAATAACCAACCCATCTGTTGTCGCCAAACCCGTCGGGGAATCCAAGCGAAAATGGTGACAAGAATCAAAATCGCAACCAGGGATATACGCCACAAATTGTTGGCAAAAACGTAGGTTGTGAGGAAACTCATCAACCACAATAATTTTACCCGTGGATCGAGCTTATGGAGCCAGGTTTGGGGCTGTTCCAAGTATAGTCCGAGAGGAAGCGATCGCAATAAATCCATTTATCGATGGGGAGTAGCAAAATACAAATATATCTTACACGCGAGTAGCACGGTTGATGGTAGCTCCTTCCACTTCCCTAACTTTCTTACTGCGCCACAAAAGACGAATTGGTGTACCTTTAAACCCTAATTGCTGCCGAAATTGACGTTCGATATAACGACGGTAGTTATCGCTGAATCGCTTGGCGTCGTTGACAAACAAAGCAATCGTTGGTGGTGCGGTCGCGACTTGGGTTCCGTAGTAAATTTTACCTTGCTTACCACTACGACTGACGGGAGCAGAATGCCAACTAATGGCTTCTTCCAGGACTTCGTTAATCACAGAGGTGCTAACGCGACGTTTATGTTCTTGAGCTGCTTGGATGACAAATTCGAGGATTTTTTCGACCCTCTGTCCTGTCATTGCACTGACAAATACGGTTTCTGACCACTCGGTAAAATGTAAACGTTGTTGGAGGACTTTTTGGTAATCGTACACCGTATAGGAGTCTTTTTCCACCGCATCCCACTTATTGACGACGACAACACAAGCCTTTCCTTCATCAATAATTCGTCCAGCCAACTTTTGATCCTGTTCAGTGACACCATCAAGGGCATCAATTACCAGTAGTACCACATCGGCTCGGCGAATGGCTTTGAAAGCGCGATTAATACTGAAAAATTCCGTACCATAATCGATATGTTTCTTTTTGCGAATTCCGGCTGTATCAATCAAGCGAAAAGTTTGGCCATCCCGCTCAATGAAAGTATCAATTGCATCACGAGTGGTTCCGGAAATAGGACTAACAATGGCTCGATTTTCGCCGACAAAGGCGTTTAATAAACTGGATTTACCGACATTGGGACGACCGACAATTGCCACCCGAATCTCGTTATTTTCCGGCATATCTGCCACCAAGGGAATATGTTCTACCAAAGCGTCAAGTAATTCCCCAGTTCCGCTACCATGAATAGCCGAAATCGGGTATGGTTGACCTAAACCCAAAGACCAAAACTCAGCCGCTTGAGCTAAACCCTGTTCTGGGGATTCGCACTTATTCACAGCGAGTAACACAGGTACTTTTTGGTGGCGTAAAAACTCAGCAATTTCCTCGTCTGCGGAAATTAAACCAGTGCGTCCATCCACCACAAAAATAGCTGCACAAGCTTCATTTAGAGCCGCGATCGCCTGTTCCCGGATATGGGGTAAAAACTCGCTATCATCATTAAACACCAATCCTCCCGTATCCACCACCAAAAAATCGCGATCGCGCCAGTAAGATGGTAGGTAAGTGCGATCGCGTGTCACCCCTGGTTCATCGTAGACAATCGCCGTTTGCTCTCCAGCTAAACGATTCACCAAGGTTGATTTACCCACATTTGGGCGACCAATAATAGCAACAATAGGTAATTTCATCTTTTCTGTCCTGATTAATTGTATTTGGAATCTTTGATAATTTTGGATTTTGGATTTTGGATTTTCAGTAGAACGGTGCAAATAAACCGAGATATGTAACGAAGTGCGTGAAGACTCCGCCTTCATTCACAAGGCAGGAGCCTTGTACCCTTGATTTCCACGCGGAGCATGGGAACTAGGGAAAAAGTAGTAGTAAAGGTTCCGCCTTCATTCACGAGGCAGGAGCCTTGTACCCTTGATTTCCCACGCGGAGTATGGGAACTAGGGAAAATATGCTCTGCATGGTCATCCAGTGCTTGAAGCGGAGCAGTTCCCACACAGAGCATGGGAACTAGGGAAAAAGTAGTAGTAAAGGTTGAGTCAGGGATTGATTTTCCTACTAGTCCCTATTCCCTACTCCCTGATGACCCCAATAGATAAATTCAAACACTAAATCAGATTCGTAAATTATTTAATTTTTTTTACGCTAAAACAGGTAATAGATTAGCAACGATAGTGGAGAATGGGATTTTGAATTATCGCCTCAAACTAAAACGCTTACTTAAGTTTATACCCAAATTTAGACCCATCACCACCATCCTTATTCTGCCAATACTTTTATTTTACGCCTATTTTATCGAACCCAATTGGATTGAAATCAACTCCATCCACCTTACATTACCTCACCTAGCCCAAGAATTTAACAACTACCGCCTCGTTCAAATCAGCGATATTCATATTAGCAAATGGATGACCCAGAAGCGACTGAATTATGTTTTCCAGTTGGTAAATGACCAAAAACCTGATTTAATCGTGCTAACAGGTGACTTTGTTTCCCGTCGTCAACAGCGCTTTATCCCCCTTTTGCAGCAAACTATCGGTCAACTCAACGCTCCCGATGGCAAAATCGCCGTATTAGGAAACCATGACTATTGGTCAGACCCGGAAGGAGTTGATCAAGCCTTAACAGCAAATCAAATTCAAAACCTACGTAATGCTGTCACTGAAATTTCCAGAGGTAAAGCGAAACTGTATATTGCTGGGGTAGATGATGTCATGGTGGGTCAACACCGTTTAAATCGGGTAATCAATAATATTCCTAATGATGGTGCAGCCATCCTACTTGCTCATGAACCAGATTTTGCCGACACTAGCGTTAAAACCCATAAATTTGACCTGCAACTATCTGGTCATTCCCATGCTGGACAATTACGATTACCTTTTTTGACTCCACCAGTTTTACCAATACTCGGTCGCAAGTACTATGCAGGTTTATACGACTTGGGAGAAATGAAACTATACACCAATCGCGGAATTGGGATGACAGGTTTCCATCTGCGGTTTAATGCTCGTCCAGAAATTACCGTATTTACTTTGAATGCAGGTAGTAGGGAGTAGGGAATTGGGAGTAAGGAGTTGAGGGTTGGGGATTAGGAGTTGGGGTTGGGAGTTGGGAAATGCTTGAACTAATCCAAAATCCAAAATTATTTGCATGAGTTCCTCCTTCCAAGAAATATGTGATTGCAGAGATTAACCAACGATTCTGCAAGGAAGCGCCTAATGTCTAATCAAATCGAACATAATCATAGTCCGGTGGAATTATCCCCAGAGGAACTTGATGCTGTTGCAGGTGGAATCGATATCTACCTGTCGGGTGCGACCTTCCAACAGCAAGATATTTTTGCTGGAAGTACCACTGGTTCCCGTCGTCGTCGAGGATTTGGTGGGAGTTCGTTTTTCCGTTCTTCCTTCATCTCTTCCTCAGCCTTTCAAATGGTTGGGTTGGGATTTAGTTCCGTCAGCGATGCTTTAAGTTTTGTTGCTGGTTTTGCCCGACTTTTTGGTCGATAAACAGCAAGCGTGCAGGAAGGGAAAATGGAACGGTAATATTTGTGGATGCGTTTATCACAACATACCACCTGTATTCCCAGGAAATTGAGACTTCTTAGCTGTTATTTAACAACCAACCACGAGTCAAAACTTATACCATTTTGGATTTTAGATTTTAAAAGGCTTGCAAAGCCACGTCTTCCAACATCTACCTGTTGCATTATTTGTCAAATTGGTATCAATCACTTTAACAAAACTATTTTCTCCCACCGTTTTAGCTTGACTAGGGAATTTGATCCATGACAGAAGTTCTACTCAAAGAACTAAGCAATCAAGATATTGACTGGATGTTATCCGCTGGACACCAAGAAGAAATTCAGTCAGGAAAAGTCTTAGTTCAACAAGGTCAACCAATAGATGCACTTTACGTGCTAGTTGATGGTGCATTATCGGTGTCCCTGAATCAACCAAATGAAAACCCTTTGGGAAGGGCTTTTGCAGCTTTAGAAGGTGGTGCATTACCGGGAAGAGAAATAGCCCAATTGTCGAGTGGGGAAATGGTGGGAGAAATACCCTTAGTTGAGAATTATTTACCGACGACAACGGTGACAGCAGCTTGTAAATCGTTAGTGTTAAAAATTCCGATTTCCCAATTGATGGCGAAATTAAAGCAAGACCAGGAATTTGCAGCCCATTTATACCGGTCTGTGGCGATTTTAATGGCCCATCGTCTGGAAAAAATTCTTTCTCAATTGGGTCATAGTACGGTTGTCTTGAGTCAACCCCAATTACGGGAAGCCTTAATTGTATTTGCGGAATTAGAAGATAGTGATATTGATTGGTTAATTGCGGCAGGCAAAGTCGAAAAAGTGACAACTGATACCGTATTAATTCGTAGTGGCAGACCCATCGAATCCCTACATATTTTACTAGATGGGGCGGTAGCATTAAATGCACCGGAAGGTGATTTTAATCCCCTAGCTCATGCTTTTTCTAACTTAGAAGATAATTCCCAAGAAATCATTGAAAAAGAATTAGCCAGATTATCGCGGGGGGATATTGTGGGGGAAACTCCCTTTATCGAAGTCCAACCCCCAGCAGTGACAGTAAAAGCACTACGGGACTCGTTAATTTTATCCATACCCAAATGGCGATTATCAGCCAAACTCCTACATGATGTTGGCTTTGCAGCTCGGTTTTATCGGGTTCTAGCGATTATTCTTGCAGATAAACAACAGGGAATTGTGTCTCGGTTAGGATACGGACGTTTAACCTACAGCAGTGGTGAATCCCTAGACCAGGACTATGCCAACGAACTCAATAATCATTTTTTAACACAGATGGCGATCGCAGGAGCGCGTTTTGATTGGATGCTCAAACGTGTGGGAATCAAGTAGGATTTTAGATTTTGGATTATTTCAAGCAATTCCCAACTCCCAGCTCCCAATTCCCAACTCCCACTTTAATCACTCACAATTGGTACATTCGATATGGTTACGCAACAAAATACCCAAGCTAAAAATAATATCTTTCGCAAAGAAGCTTTAGAAAAAATTTCTTCCCCAGAACAGCTAGATTTACTAGTCAAAGTTACTAATCCCCGACGTTGGTTGTCCCTGTTTGCTTTAGGTTCACTGGTCGCAACTGCTGGTGCTTGGAGTTGGTTCGGTCGAATTCCTGTGATTACCAGTGGTCGCGGTGTGATTATTTATCCCAGTAAAGTCGTAACGTTGCAATCCCCGAATTCCGGACGGATTCTCGATTTAAAGGTTGATATTGGTGATAAGGTCAAAAAAGGTCAAGTTATTGCTACCATTGACCAATCGGAATTACGTAGCCAATTACAATTAAACCGCGAAAAACTCAACCAATTGCGCTTGCAAGACCAAACTGCTAAACTAATCCAAAGCCAACGTTCCGGATTGGAAGAAAAAGCACTCGAACAACAGCGAGAAACCCTACAAAAAAGCTTGGAAACAGTTCAATCCCTGACTCCGGTACTACGGGAGAAGGGTTTGGATGTTCTCAAAAAAGAACGGGAAAATCTGCGTCAGCGTTTGCAAACTCTACGCAACCTCCAACCTACCCTCAAAAAACGTTGGGATGAACGGGAAAAGCTGCTTAGGGAGGGTGCTGTGGCTAAAGATGTAGCCTTGCAAGCACAGCAGGAATTTATTAGTTCCCAAACCCAAATTAACGAAGTGGAATCCCAGTTAAACCAAGTTGCAGTTAGGGAAGCTCAAGCACAACAGGAATACTTAAATAACCTCAACCGCGCTAACGAAATTGAAACCCAATTAAAAGCTCTCACCAGTCGCAAAGCTAGCCAACAAGAACAGGATTTAACCGCTCAAGTTAGCCGTCAAAAAGAAATTCAAGACACCCAAAGAATCATCAGTCAACTTGAATTACAACTACAACAAAGTAGTCAAATTGTCAGTGATTTTACTGGTACAGTGTTGGAAATCACCGCTAAACCTGGACAAGTACTGCAAGCGGGAATTGGTATCGGTACACTTGCTGCTCAAGAACCTGATGCCAAATTAGTTAATGTCACCTTCCTACCCGTCAATGATGGTAAGAATATTAAACCGGGTATGGAGTTACAAGTCACACCTTCCACAGTTAAACGGGAAGAATTTGGCGGTATCAGAGCCAAAGTTACCAATGTTTCCAGTTTCCCCATTACCCAACAAGGTGCAGCTAGTATTGTTGGCAACCCTGATATCCTCCCCAGTGTGATCAACCAGGGTCCCCACATTGCGGTTTTCACCGAAATGGAACTAGATCCGAACACGAAAAGTGGTTACAAATGGTCATCTTCCAAAGGACCCGATAGTCAAATTACGGCCGGAACCACCACGACAGTGCGGATTGAAGTGGAGAAAAAACGTCCCCTTGAATTTGTGTTACCAATTCTGAAGGAATTGACTGGTGCAAGTTAGGTGGATTTTGGATTAACTATATTTAGGGCTTGCTGAAAAATAGTAAAGACGCGATATATCCCGCCTCTATAATATATCACAAGAATTAGAGGGAATTTCAGTTGTAAAAAGTGCTTTCCAAACAGATTCTGAAAGGCTTAAAAACCTGGCATTTGTAATTTTTACAGTCGCCTAAAAGCGGAACAGTAATTGTTAAAACTATTTCCTACTCCCTATTCCCGACCCTCACTAAAAGACTTTTTCCGCAGACCCTATTTAAACATGATATAACCATTTTCCACAAATGCGATCGCACCTCCAGGAAAAGGATCGGTTTGCGATCGCGATGGTGCTGTAATGAGGGTGATGATTTTTTCTATTTGCTCAAAGTTTGGCGAAATGCCCAGATATTCTAGCAAAAATTTCCGCATGACTCGACGTTGACGGGAGAGGTGGAGTTTTCGCAGTTCTTGACAATTTAACTTTAGTGTCAAGACTGGGGAAGTTGTCCCATCTAGGTTCACATCAATTTCGTGGTGATTTTCTAAAACCTGCTGTAAGTCCAACTCTGCTTGAGCTTGCCAACATTCCACATCCGCTTGCAAAAGTTCGGCTGTCCTTCCTAAGGCTACTTCCACTTGGGGATTAAAGTGTGTTTGTAAATAGGGTAATAATTCTTGACGAATCCGATTGCGAGTATATTTGAGGTCTGTGTTGGTTGTATCCTCCCACACAGCTAAATCCATCTCCTGACAAAACTGACCCGTTTGGGAACGACTAATAGTTAACATTGGTCGCACCAAACTTACTTCTGGACTCAGTTGTCTTTGCCAAGTTAAAGCCTGTAAGCCATCCGCACCACTACCACGGAGTAAATTATATAGCAAAGTTTCCGCGCGATCGCTTTGGGTATGGCCCGTCACCACGGATGTATAGGCATGGGTTTTGGCTGTTTGTAAAAATACCCCATATCGCCAATCCCTGGCAACAGCTTCACTACCTAATTCCATTGGTGTCACTTCTAAGTAAAAAGGAATACCCAAACCCCTCGCAATTTCCCTCACATGCTCCCCATTAGCCTGGGAATCACTACGCCAACGATGATCACAATGGATTATCCCTAACTGCCAATCCCACTTAGGTTGTAAGTCAACCATTAATTTCGCTAGACACAGGGAATCCTGTCCACCGGAAACCGCCATCAGAATCCGTTGTCGAGGAAAAAATAATTTCCGCGTGCGAATCACTTGATGGAAATGAGCATGGAGGGAAGTCCAAACCATAGTTTATATGAACCTAAGTTTCGGTAAAACTGCTGATTTCGATAGTCAAAAATCTATGTTGTAATGAAATCCAGTATTTAGATTTAGATGTATAATTTCAACCAATTAGTTGATGTAGTCCTTTGCTAGGATTATTCAGCCAAAATATGTTTTGAAAATAGGGAGTAAGAATTAAGTTATACCAATTTAAAAAAGAATGCGACCAATAAATTTTGTATGCATGTAGAGACGTAATATATTACGTCTCCATGCGATATTAACGTCCCCACATATATTGCATCCCATATCCTGGATGTGTTGCAAATATTTTTGGAATCGGTATTATTTTCCTGTGTAGAGTAGAGACGCAGCTACGTCTCTACCAAATCCAAAATCCAAAATCCAAAATATTAATCATTTTCCCGTTTGTTAAAGTTTCATGCTCACCGAAATTTTTAGCGAAATTTTTCCCCTACTCAGTACAGCCAATCCACAAACCTTGGAATGGTTACTAAATGTGGCAACAGAACATGAGTACCCCACGGGACGAGCTGTATTAATGGAAGATTCCTGGGGAAATGCAGTCTATTTCGTCGTTTCTGGTTGGGTGAAAGTTCGTCGTACAATCGGAGAAGATACACGAGCGATCGCAATTCTCGGTAAGGGTGATTTTTTTGGAGAAATGGCTATTCTCGATGAATCCCCCCGTTCCACCGATGTTATTGCCCTTTCTCCAGTGAAGTTACTCAGCGTTTCCCGTAATTGCTTTGTCCAAACTCTGTTTAAAGACCCCCAATTACACCACCGCATGTTGCAACTAATGGTCAGAAGATTGCGCCATGTGAATATGCGCTTACAAATGCGAACTTCCCCACCTGCTGTCAAGTTAGCATATACTTTGGTCAATTTGGCTGAAAGCTACGGTCAAGAATCCAATTACGGTCAGGAAATCCTGAATATTTCTCACCAAGATTTGGCTGATGTCACAGAAATCGGTGTGGAAGAAACAAAGATGATTTTGGAAAAGTTATCGGAAAAAGGGTGGATTAATATCGATACGGCAAAGCAAGCTTTATATCTCACTAATTATAAGCAATTAGCTAATTTGGCTGCCAGAATTTAACTATGTAGGGTCTGCTGTCAGGTAGGGAATAGGGAGTCACTTTCATGTGTTTTGGTGTACCGAATCAAACAAGAGCGATATTATTCACCTTCTGCTCCGTAACCCAATAATAAACTTCTTGTGGAATTAATACCGATTCCAAAAATGTTTGTAACCCATTCAGAACATGAGACGTAGTAGCGCTACGTCTCTACAAATACAAAATAAAAAAAATAGCTCATTCCTACTCTCCTACAGACGCGATATGTCGCGTCTCTATCCAAAAGATAAATTTTTGTTACTCTCTTTACTCATAGCTTGACAAAATATTTGAAATATACATACCTTATGCTAAAATAAATATCAGATTACCCTACGTAGTCGCAGGCACACGAATACATAGTGGAATCGATTCAACCGGATGAAAGGAGTGAATCATGGATTTTACCAATGAGTTGACCTTAGAGCAGCAGTTTCGCTTGCAAAGTTTTAAGCACCAGGTAGAGGAATTGAGTCGAGAAGAGGCTCAAGCCTACTTGTTAGAGGTGCTACGACAAATGATGGTTAAAGACAATATGGTCAAGAATTTGCTCAAGAACATTTAGAGGTGAAACAACTTGAGACTTTGAGTCTACCAAAATATCTGGCTAGATTAATACAGTATCAAAACTTATACATAATCTAAAGTAGCGGTAATTCACGAATTGCCGCTACTAAAATAGGTTTTTGAACTGTATACTGGGTTTTGGGAGATACTGGTATGTGCATAGGATTCAATGGATTTGCGATCGCATGATTAATCGAAAATCCACCTTGCCAAACAAAAGCGATCGCCATCAAGCATAATATACTGCTAAATAACCGACGTTGGATAGCCACCAAACAATTCATCAAATAATTCTGTTTCATTTTATTTAGGTTCCCCTGGAGATTGAACACCCTATTTGTAATCAATGGGGATGTGGGTTTATAACTTTCCCTTGAGAGAGGTTAATTCATCGTTGAACATAAATCTGTGAGGGGTAATTTCTGTCCTTTGATTTTAGATTTTGGATTCATGATTTATTAAATTAAGGTGAATTCGACGGATTCAAATAACCCCTCTCCAATCCTCTCTCCGAAATGGATACAGACTTTGGAAACATTGATTTTTGGTTAAAACCACAGATTTTTCTGCCCCTCTCCGTTCTGCGGAGAGGGGTTGGGGTGAGGTTCATCGAACTCACATTAAATTATCGTTGTGTTGTAGAGACCTAGTAATGCTACGTCCCTACAACGATTAGAAATCGCGAATATTCCAGGTTGTCGAAATGGCATTTTTCCATTTACGGTACTGTTAAGATAAATTGCAGCCGCCAATAGACCGAGGTGTGAGGGAATATGACGCGAAAGCGAGTAGTGATTGTCGGAGCAGGATTTGCGGGATTAGCTGTAGCGCGGAAATTAGCTGGTAAATCCGTGGACGTGCTGCTACTCAATAGTGAGAATTATCACACTTTTTCTCCCCTACTCCATCAAGTTGCCACAGCCGCGATCGCACCGACAAATACCCTTTACCCCCTTCACCGTGCTATCGGTAAATCAAATCACATTCGCTGCATCACTACCACTGTGAAGCGGGTGAATTTCCGTAAACAGTTATTGGAAGTCGAGCGGGATTTAATTAAGTATGATTATCTAGTAATTGCCTGCGGTGCTAAAACCAACTATGGTCAAGTTGCTGGTGCTGGGGAATTTGCTTTTGCCCTCAAAAACATCCACGATGCAGTCAATTTACGCAACCATATTTTAACTTGTTGGGAACGTAGTCAAAACCCCACCCATAAATCTAAATCTTGCCAACTTTTAAGCTTTTGTATCGTTGGTGGAGGTGCGACAGGTGTGGAATTAGCCGCAGATTTAGCAGATTGGATACACAATTCTTTGTCAAAAGATTATCCCAACACCGATGTGCGTCGTGTACGGATTGTTCTATTACAACGGGGACAGCGATTATTACCAGAACTATCACCCCAAAGTGGAGATTATGCGCGACGCAAATTGCAATCAATGGGAGTGGAAATCCGTTCCCATTCCCAAGTGAACAAAGTCACCGCCGATGCCTTATATTTGGATGATGGAAGAGTAATTCCCACCAAAACCGTGATTTGGACTGCTGGAGTACGTAGTCACCCCCTTTTAGAACGGTGGGGACTAACTGCCGAAAACGGTCAAGTTGAAGTATTGCCAACCCTACAACATCCCCACATCGACAACCTATATCTAATTGGCGACATTGCAGCTCCCAGCCTACAACAACCAATGGTAGCATCCACCGCGATTACTCAAGGTAAATGGGCTGCTGAAAATATTCAGCGTCAGATTCAGGGTCGTACACCCCAACCCCTACACTACCAACATCCAGGGACAATGGTGGTGTTAGGACGCAACTGTGCGGTTGCAGAAATTGGTAAAATTCGTCTCCAGGGATTAATGGCGTGGATACTCTGGTTACAGGTGCATTTAGTATATTTACCAGGGATCCGCAATCGTATCCACGTTTTCATGCATTGGATTTATAGTTACATACTACGCGATCGCCCCATCAAAGTCATCCTTCCCAATTCCCACCATACCCAGTCAGTCAAGGAATTCCAAGAAGTCAGTCATCCCCACCGAAAAATAGGAAGTAGAGACGACCCGTCGGGTCGTCTCTAATAACAACCCGTCAGGTCCGGTCCTCTCTAATAACAACCCATCGGGTTGGGTAGTCTCTAATAACAACCAGTCGCAATACAGCTCAGTTAGAGATAACTGTAGGTTGGGTTGAGGCTTTGCATAGACTGTTGATTTTGTTGAAATTTACCCATCAGTTCAGTTTTTGTGATTATCTCGTCCCTATGCTCCGCGTGGGGACGCATTCCACTAGGAGAAAAGCAGCAGGCAATAGAATACTACCAGCAAGCTCTACCCTTATTGCGTACAGTGGGCGATCGCGGTGGGGAAGCTACTACCCTCAATAATCTAGCAAACCTGGAACGCAAACAAGGTAATCTCCAAGCATCCCTCAAACACATCGAAACCGCCATCCAAATTATCGAACAACTCCGCGACACCTACACCAACCAAGACCTGAAAACCCAATATTTCGCCACCGTCCAGAATATGTACAGAGGTTAGATGTAACGTCTCCCAATCCACCTACCAACCCCTATTCCTCAACCACGAAATCGTGAATTTACCCTCCGCATCAACAATCGCCATCCAACGACAAAAAACCAGTAACCGCAAACCCGCACCCAAAAAACTCGCCATCCTCGCAGACCCGGTATAGAACCACGAGGATGAACGTGTCACCGGAAAACCCGCACCCCTTGCACCAGAACTAGAACTAGAACGTTCCGCTCTCAAACGTTCCGCCAAAAGCCTCAATCGTAATGGTTGGAGACGATTACCCTACACAGAAAAAGAAGCCCAAGCCATTTTAAAACTCTTCCCACCAACATCAAGTTTACAAGCCTTTAGTTTCGATGCTAACTACAACTAGGCTACCAACAAAGCCCTGAATCAATACCAAATTATTCACTTTGCCACCCACGGTTTCATCAATCCCGACCAACCAGAATTATCAGGACTTGTTCTCTCCCTAGTGGACAAAAACGGCAAACAAATCCCCGATTATCTACGGTTAGCAGACCTATTTGAACAGGATTATCCCGCAGAATTAATCGTATTGAGTGCCTGTGAAACTGGACTAGGTAAAAACGTCAGTGGTGAAGGGTTAGTGGGGTTGACAAGGGGACTAATGTATGCAGGTGCAGCACGGGTGGCTTTATCGTTGTGGCAGGTGAATGATGAGGGTACATCAGTATTAATGCAGGAGTTTTATAAACAGATGTTGGAGGGGAATTTGACACCACCCCAAGCCTTGCGAGCGGCTCAGAGAAAGCTGTGGCAAGAAGGTTCCCAATGGCGTAGTCCCCATTATTGGGCAGCTTTCACCTTACAAGGGGAATGGCGATGAATCGTAGAGACGTAATAACTGGTCCCCACGCTCGGCGTGGGAACCCAGTCGGGAGGCTCATTCATGCCTCCCAAATCGAGGCAGAGCCTCCTCCCAACCCTCCCCACGCGGAGCATGGGGACGAGGCAGGGTGGTTTCATACGCCCAGAGAAAAAAGATAATACCTGTTGAGTGTATATAGACATCTACAGCTAGGGAAGAAATGAATCTACTAGAACAGCTACAACAGATAGAGGACTAGGACCATATCCGAGGAAGGAGGTACGAATTA
>CALJJQ010000085.1 GCA_937973965.1 uncultured Calothrix sp.
AGCAATATTCTAAGAAAAGTAGCGGCGAAATTAAGTATTAATCTTGATGGAGTCAGTAGGGGTGCTTTGATTGCGCCTTTGAAAGTCCTTTTATGGGCTGTTCAAGAATCCCCGTCCCTTTAGGACTGGGGAGTATCAAAACCAGATTTCATCCAACAAGTCCTCCATGTCATTGGAAAACAACCAAACCATGTAAATAAATTATTCTTACTGTGGCTCTAGCCCCAAGTTTTATCATAAATCCGCTAAAGCGCTACTAGGTGCCTTCCTTTAATCATCAAAATTAATGACATGGAGTACTACCCTCACCCTTAAGACTACTTTAATTCCCCAGACCCCAATACAGTTCAGTTAGACTTAAAAGCCTGATTATTGGGTAGGTTGGGTTGAAGAATGTAGAGGCAGTAAGCCCTCGTGGAATGCGTCCCCACGCAGAGCATAGGGACGAGATCATCACAAAAACTGTGTGAACTTATGGGTAAATTTCCACAAAATCAACAGTTATCTTTAACTGAACCGTATTCCCCCAGACCCTGTATATGAGCCAATAGTGCATCCAAAATTAAATTCCGGGTGATAATATGATAGATTGTGGCATTCAGATAAATTAGCGAAGAGGATTGAGTAGATGCAAAGGACATTGAGAGGAACTTGTCGTAAACGCAAAAGAACATCTGGATTTCGTGCGAGGATGCGGACACCAGATGGTCGGAACGTGATTAAAGCACGTCGTCGTCGCGGACGCTATCGTTTGAGTGTGTAGTATAGAGGCAAACAGCAACTCACTATTGTAATTTAGATTGTGGCTTTGCCAAAACGACATCGACTTCAATCTCGTCAAGATTTTCAGGCAGTTTTCCGGGAAGGAATTCGTCGTCAAGGTGATTACCTGACCTTAAGGGCTTTACCACCGTTGTCGCGTACCATGTCTTCTCAGGATTCTGCCAATTTGCGTTTGTGCGAATTACCCGCTACCCAAGTAGGAATTTCAGTGAGTAAAAAGGTAAGTAAGCGTGCAGTGGTGCGTAACCGAATTAAAAGGCAAATTACGACATTTTTGTGGGATTTATTGCCGAAAATGGCTCCAGGATGGCGGTTAGTATTAATTGTGAAACCGACAGTGGTAGAACAAGGGTGCGTAAGACAACAATTTCTGCAAGAATTAAAGCAGTTATTGACGCAAGCCGAGGTATTAAATGGGTATTCGTGAAGAAGTTTATTTTGAGGGTGGTCCCCATATCGGAGATTTAATTTTAAATGTTCTGATTGGGTTTACAGTTTTAGGTATTCCCCTGACCATTGGAGCGATTGTTCGAGCTTTGTGGCTACGATTTCGGATTACGAATCGACGGGTTTCGGTGATTGGTGGATGGATGGGTCGCGATCGCAGTGATGTGATTTACTCAGAAATCGTCAAAATAGTCAAGGTTCCCCGTGGATTAGGATTATGGGGGGATATGGTGATTACTTTACGCAATGGTTCCCGTTTAGAGTTACGCGCTATACCTAAATTTCGGGAAGTCTACGATTATATTAACGAGCGGGTAATGGACAAAAATCCCGATTATGTGCCAGCGACAAAAAAATAAGCGGGAGATTTGGTTGTAAGGCGATTGGCAAACACAAACTGGATAATTCCCGATTATTTAGATTTTAATTATTTAGGCTGTGTGCGGCGATCCGTAGTCAAACCTAATCCCCCACAGTCCCCAATTTCGATAAATTAGACAAGAAACAGTTTACATACAGGTTGAATTCAGAATAATGGATTTCGGTATCGGGTTTCTCTCGAATAATGTCATGTTGCCAATCATAGACTTGTTCTATAGCATAATTCCCAGCTATGGATTGGCAATTGTGGCATTAACTTTAATTATCCGTGCAGCACTCTATCCCCTTAGTGCTGGACAGATTCGGAATATGCGACGAATGCGCATCGTCCAACCACTGATGCAAAAGCGGATGCAGGAGGTGAAGGAAAGATTTAAGGACGATCCGCAAAAGCAGCAGGAAGAAATGATGAAGGTACAGCAGGAGTTTGGTAATCCCCTGTCTGGTTGTTTACCCTTACTGTTGCAAATGCCTGTTTTATTGGCCTTATTTGCAACGTTGCGGGGTTCGCCGTTTGCCGGAGCCAACTATACTGTCAATTTACAAATTTTGCCTGCCGAGCAAATTGAGCGAATTCAACCCCAAGCTTTTGCCACCGCACCCCAAAATATTTATGTAGCTGATGGGGAGCATTTAAAGGTATTGGCAATTATCCCTGGTGGGAATAAACTCACAGTGGGTGAGCATACCAAAATTGAGTATCAAACTGATACAGGTAGACCATTTACGGCGGTGATGGCAGAACACCCGGATGTGAAACTGACCCCTGAGTGGAAGGTAATTAAGGGGCAAGAACGGGTTAAAATCGATGCAGAGGGTAATGTGGAGGCATTACAACCTGGAGATGTTACCATTCAGGGGACAATTCCTGGGTTGGCTGCGGATACGGGATTCTTGTTTATTACTGCTTTAGGTCACGTCGGTGCAATTGACCCTGATGGTACTATCCACTGGGATATTGTGGCAATGGTGGTCTTCTTTGGGGTGAGTTTGTATGTTAGCCAAGTATTATCTGGTCAAAACTCAACTAATGCCAATCCCCAGCAGGATACGGTGAATAAGATTACCCCGGTAATTTTTTCGGGAATGTTTTTGTTCTTTCCCCTACCTGCGGGAGTGTTGATGTATATGGTTATTGGTAACATTTTCCAAACCTTACAAACCTATATTTTGTCTCGCGAACCCCTACCGGAAGAACTACAAAAAATTGTTGATTCCCAAGCCAAACAGGAACAAACAGAACAAAAATCCCTACCTTTTGAGCCGAAAAGTTCTAAGAAAAAAGCCGCAGGTTAATTATGGCCAATAGTCAAATAGAACGGGGACAGGAATGGCTGGGTAAGTTGTTAAAATTGGCTGGGGTTTCTGCTGCTGTCACAGGTAAAAAGGTGATTGATACTTTAGAAGATGGTGAATCTTTTTGGCTGACCATTGATGAGCGGGATTTAACTCCCGAACAGATTCAAGAGTTGATTGGTGCAAATGGTGCAGTTTTAGATGCATTGCAATATTTAGCCAACTCCACCCTCAATCTGAATCAACCTCCAGAACAGCAGGGTTCCTATACAATTGAATTGGATGGCTATCGACTCAAACGTCAAACAGAAATCCGGGCGATCGCACAATCAGCAATGGAACAGGTACGTACCACGGGACAACGGGTGGAAATCAAATCTCTGAGTTCCTCGGAACGTCGATTAGTTCACCAGTTCTTAAAGGGATATCCTGATTTAGAAACCTTCAGCCAAGGAAAGGAGCCAAACCGTCAATTAATTGTCCGCATTGCGTCGGAATCTGTCGGTGAGTCTGACTATTAGTCCTGGTTTTTCGGAACCTTGCAAGCAAGAAACCCCACACTAACCCAGTGGGTCTAGTGGTGGGATGTACTTGCCTATTTATTTCCTTCTCTACCCATTGAAACAAATGGAACCGATTTTTATTCCCAACCTTGCTCAAGCACCCCAGAAAAGCGAGGAAGTAGAAGTAAAAGCATTTTTAGCTGGCTTAGAGACTTTGACCCCTGTTCGGGGTAAAGTTCGGGTAGAACATCACGGGAACTTTCTCCAGGTTTCTTGTCATGCGGAAACAATTATTACTTGTACCTGCGATCGCTGTCTTCAGCAGTACAATCATCGTTTAGTCACCAATGCATCGGAAATTATTTGGTTGCAGGAACCTGAAGAGGAAAACGATGAGTTTAATATTGAGCGGGAAGTAGCAATGGAAGATTTAGTTGAAAGTGTTTCCCCTCAAGGTTATTTTGATGTCCAGGAGTGGTTATATCAACAGTTGTGTTTAGAAATTCCCCAACGTCAATTATGTAACCTGAGTTGTCCGGGTATTCAACCACAAGGTCAAGGGGAAACGGAAACACCTGTGGATAGTCGTTGGGCTTCTTTACAAGCCTTAAAGAATAAATTATCCAATTAAATTGGCCCTAAGTTGCAGTTGACTGTGAAGACTTAGATGACTTAAATGCAAACAGCAAAAACAGCGATACGGTTTTAACCGTTCAGCTTTGCTTCTCGCTAAAATCCAAATTTCTTCCACATCCCCTAAAACCTGCTTCTTCCTTGGGAGTGGGGAGTAGACAGAAAATAAAACCGTTACTCAACGTTAATCGTTAACTCACGAAAAATACAGGTTAAGAGCGTTTGAATTTTTACCAACTCCCCAGCTTTAACAACTCTTCCTCATAGTTTTCGCAGAGGACTTAAACCTACGCAGTATAATCCAAAATTTATTTTAGGGTATTACCGAGTGCTTCCATGACCTCCCAATCCCCCATTCCCCATCAATTCATCAAATCTCAATATGATTTAATACTTCGTCGGGGAAAATTAATTCTATTTGATATAGGAGAGAGTGAACCCTTAGATATTGGCATTAAAGATGGCATCATAACGGCAATTTCTCCAAATCTCAGCGAATCCGCACATCAGGAACTGGATTTAGCTGGTAAACTCATTTCTCCTCCTTTCGTTGAGTCACACATTCACCTCGATTCGGTACTGACAGCAGGTGAACCGCGTTGGAATCAAAGTGGAACCCTATTTGAGGGAATCGAAATTTGGCGCGATCGCAAACTGACTTTAAATCTAGATGATGTGAAAAATCGGGCTTTGAGGATGTTGCAGGAACAGGCAAAGCAAGGTATATTGTTTATCCGTACCCATGCGGATGTGAGTGCAGCTGGATTAATTGCCCTGCAAGCATTATTAGAAGTACGCGATCGCGTCAGAGATTGGATATCTGTCCAGGTGGTAGCATTTCCTCAAGATGGTATTTATTCCCATCCAGATAATCTGAACTTGTTAGAACAGGCTTTAGAAATGGGTGCAGATGTGGTGGGAGGAATTCCCCATTACGAATTAACACGGGAAGATGGGGTGAATTCAGTCAAACATATCTTTGCACTGGCACAAAAGTACCACCGTTTGATTGATATTCACTGTGATGAAATTGACGATGACCAATCACGATTTTTAGAAGTTGTGGTCGCAGAAGCAATTAAAACAGGGATGGGAAATAAAGTTACTGCTAGCCACACAACAGCCTTCGCTTCCTATAACAATGCCTACGCCTACAAATTAATGGGTTTTCTCAAGCGTACCCAAATCAATTTTATTGCCAATCCCTTGATTAATATTACCCTCCAAGGACGAACAGACACCTATCCTAAACGTCGCGGAGTCACCCGTGTTAAAGAACTATGGCAAAATGGCATCAACATCAGTTTCGGTCACGATTGCGTACAAGACCCCTGGTATAGCCTGGGAACAGGTAATATGTTAGATGTAGCCCATATGGGAGTACATGTCTGTCAAATGACCGGACGGGATGAAGTGAATGCATGTTATGAAATGGTGACACGCAACGCAGCCAAAACCCTAGATGTGGAAGATAAATACGGGATCGAAGTCGGAAAACCAGCATCATTAATTGTATTAGCAGCACGCGATCGCTATGATGCAATCCGTACTCGTGTTCAACCTAGTTGTGTGATCTCCCAAGGAAAAATCATCGCTACAACCACACCAGCAGAAACTAAATGGTATGGGGAAGATTTTGGATTTTAAATTTTATATTCAGAAGACAGGAAGTGAAAATTGCGAATTATTTCTTAATATAACGTGATTTCGATGAGTTATAAAGCCTGAAACTCTTGTCCAGTATCATTCGTAGAAAATAGAAGTTTCTAAAAACCTCCTAGGATGTTGAGAATAAAATCATTAAACCGGAAATCAGTCAGTTATTGAGTTTGTTCTCAACTAATGGATGAGGTTACTTTAAACCCTAACTTGCAAAATCATTGATTCACAGGGATTGTAGCGTTTACAATCCGTCGTAGCTCGCTACGACCTAGGAGTATTCACGTTAATATAAGTATAAATTTCCGTTCAATACTATGATTCTAGTAAAATAGAAATAAACCTTCGCGGCTTAACCTTTCGGGGTGGGCCAATAAATTAATATAATCAAATGATATAGACCCTAAATAGACACAATATTTAATATTTAGGGTTTGCTAAAAAATAGTAAAACTCTTGTTCTGTAAGCTTTAGAGGGTATTTTATCCTCAAAAAGTGCTTCCCAAATAAGCCTATAGAGTTCAAAAAGCCTCTCTATAATTTGTTTTAGCTGATGAAAAGTGGAATTGTTGGGTTAAAACTATTCACTTTACAGACGGTCTGTCTGACGTGTCGTCTATACCGACTCCCTGTTCCCTACCCTCTTTCATCATAATATAATAATTGAGTCATTAACCGGAGCATACTTAATTCTTCCCCTACTCCCTAATTTACCAAACACCACTTAAATCCAAAACAAAACCCGGTAAAATATTTTCCCCACTCAAACTCGTAGGATTATCCAATTCCTCCACCGCAGAATTAAACCGGTAAATATAGACTTTGTGCAGAACCCGGTCAATCAACCAACCCAACTTCGTCCCATTTTTAATATACTCCTCCATCTTCGCTTTCAACTCCTTTAAACTATCAGATTCCAACCGCAATTCAATCACAAATCCCGGACAAATAGGAGCGAACTGTTTACGCTGTTCCAGAGGAATTGCTTCCCAATCAGTTTTTTTAATCCAAGCAGCATCGGGAGAACGCACCGCACCAGATGGTAAAGTAAAACCACCACTAGAACCAAATCCCACACCCGTCCCATCCTGCTTCGTCCATAGCCATAATTGTCCAATTAAATCAAAATTACGTTCATCGGTTTCAGATCCAGTCGGGGACATAATCACAATTTCTCCTGTTTCTTGACGTTCAATGCGAAAATCCCGATTTAGTTGACAAAAATCAAACAACTGCTCATCCGTCATCATAATCACAGGATGAAATTTCAAAACCATTGCAGTTTTTTCCGTTACCGTCGGTAATTGTGCAGTCATAAAACCTCCTGTTTTCAACATCAACCAGGTTTAAGTAAGTCGGCAAAAATAAACCGTAGAAGCGCAACTTCTTCTTTTGAAAGTACGATGTAGCAGCTTGGATAAATTGACCTCAAACTAGTACAGACGTAAAATATTACGTCTCCCTAATCCCCAATTACAGAAACTGTAAGCAAATTCAAAACCAACCTTCGGTTTCCAAGGTTTCAATCATTTGTAATCCTCGTGTATCTCCCACCGCAAGCAACGCAGACTTAGCATCTTCCCGCACCCCTAAATCAGGGTCTTCTGCAAAAGCTTGAATTAATGCATCAATAGCCGTAGCATACACAACATTCGAGGGTAATTCCCGACACAACTGTCCAATTGACCAAGCACAATTACTCCGCACGGGAGCTACCGGGTCTTGTACAAGTGCTGAAATTAACGGCGGAATTGCGCCAATTACTGAGTCGTAACCCACATCCCCCATTTGTGCGAGGGCGCTAGCTGCCCATAATCTAACGGCGGCAATATCAGTTTTGAGTGCATCCGCCAAAGGTTCTAAACAACGCTTGTCGCGACAATTACCAAGTGCCCAAACAATCCCTTTGCGGACATAACCATTCCAATCCCGATTTAACTGGTTAATTAAAGGTTCCACCGCATCAACACTAGGATTACGACCAATCCCATAGGCTGCACTCACCCGCACTAAAGGACAAGTATCCGTAAGCAGATGAATTAAATCCGGGATAGCACGAGCATCCTCCAGGTCACAAAATGCCCTTGCAGCCAACATACGCTGCTGTGGCTCAGGATGATGTAGCAGAGGTAACATTTCCTCCGGATTTGGCTTGGGCTTTTCCAATTCTTCCTCTAGGGGAGGCATTTTGTCCAGAGGACTGCTAAGTTCCGTGTCTGCATCAATCAGTAAGTTTAAATCATCTTCATCATACATATCTAAATCCCAACGAGGGATGGATGTTTACATACCCCCGATACTAATTTGTTGTTGTCAACGTTTGTTATTAACTTCCCAATTATATACAGTTGGGGTGTTGTTTAGATTATTTGTCGCTGGAAAATAGGGTTAGGGCATTGCTAACAAGCTAATCTCATTGGACCTTTGTCAATAAGTAATAATGCTCAAAATCTTGTCAAAATCTGGATAAATAAACATGATTTTGAAGGATGCGATCGCTAAATTTTCAATGCATAATTGATTCTGGCGCGGAAAACTCAGTGCAAAGTAGAATTTACTACTTCTCCTTCACCTCACTTTTAAGGATAATTACGAGTTGACAAAACTAATTTCACCTTAACTTGTCACGAATGACCCCTCGACACAGATATACACCCTACCCGTGTTCGGGTGATTGTCCTATTTAACGAAAAAAGCCAAGAAGAACAAGAACTGGAAGATGACCCAGATGATACCCCTGTCCCAGAAATAAAAGCCAGTTTGAAAAGAGCATGGGAACAAGCTCAAGCCGGACAAACAATATCTATCAGCGAATTATGGGACAGAATCGATGTCGAATAACGAACCAACCGTATCAATTCGATTCTCAGATTAATTTGAAGAGAAACTTTACAGACTTTCAAAAAACTATCGTAGTATTCGCTCGGATATCGAACCTCTGATTGAGCAATTGCAATCAGGGGATTTTGTCGGAGATAGAATTGCTGGACTTGGGGAGGAGTACTTTGTAAATACACCTACCTTTCCCCTCGCTCCCATGCTCGGCGTGGGAGCAGAATCTGCGAGGCTCCTGCTTAGTGAGTTGAAGGCTCTGCCTTCAACTCACTAAGCGACCACGCGGAGCATGGTTACTAGATCAAAAGTTAATACTCGGTTTATTTCAGCCAACCTGTACTAGCAATCTAAACAGCTTTTTTCCACACCCCTGGTAAAAACGATTAAAAATAAGTTAAATTTAATTAAGATTATTGCTGATATCATAACTATACTGTAAGGCTAATTCTGGCGTTGCAATGGTTAATGATAAGCGTCAAGTTAAACAAAACGCATTTATAAACGTAAATTTGACTGCTTCCTAGGGAGAACACAACTACGGATAATGTAAAGTTTTGTAAACTGAAGATGAGTATGGAGGGGTAGTTAACCTAGATTTCTCGGCTTTCTAACGTCCATATCTCGTCAAGGGTAAGGCTTTCACCTTCCGTCATTTGTGGTTTATCGTTAAGTAGGGTTCGGCAGATTTGTTGTATTGGTACCGAGAGGCAAATTAAGATGAAATTCTCCTGGAGAGTCCTTGTACTCTGGACATTGCCTGCATTGGTAATTGGTTTTTTCTTTTGGCAAGGAGCGTTTGCCACGGCTCCTGCGGATATGGGCAAAAATGCTGCTAGTACCCGCATGACCTTTGGTCGCTTTTTGGAATACCTGGATGCAGGACGGGTCAAACAAGTTGATTTTTATGAAGGTGGACGGACGGCAATTGTGGAAGCTGTCGATCCAGCTTTAGATGACCGTTTACAGCGTGTCCGGGTGGATTTACCCGCGAGTGCGCCGGAATTAATTACCAAGTTGAAAGATAAGGGTGTTAATTTTGATGCTCACCCAGCTCGTAATGATGGGGCTATTTGGGGATTACTGGGTAATTTAATTTTCCCGGTGTTGTTGATTACCGGATTGTTCTTTTTGTTCCGTCGTTCTAGCAATTTACCAGGTGGTCCAGGACAGGCGATGAACTTTGGTAAATCTCGCGCTCGTTTCCAAATGGAGGCGAAAACGGGTGTAAAATTTGACGACGTGGCGGGGATTGAGGAAGCGAAGGAAGAACTACAGGAAGTTGTCACCTTCTTGAAACAACCCGAACGGTTTACAGCGGTGGGTGCGCGGATTCCCAAGGGAGTGTTATTGGTTGGACCTCCAGGAACTGGTAAGACATTATTAGCAAAAGCGATCGCAGGGGAAGCGGGTGTACCGTTTTTCAGTATCTCTGGTTCGGAATTTGTGGAAATGTTCGTGGGTGTTGGTGCTTCCCGCGTCCGTGACTTGTTCAAAAAAGCCAAGGATAACGCTCCCTGTATTATTTTCATCGATGAAATTGACGCGGTAGGTCGTCAACGGGGTGCAGGTATCGGTGGTGGTAACGATGAGCGGGAACAGACCCTCAACCAGTTATTGACGGAAATGGATGGGTTTGAAGGCAATACGGGAATTATTATTATTGCTGCAACCAACCGTCCTGACGTTTTAGATGCAGCTTTATTGCGTCCGGGTCGGTTCGACCGTCAGGTAATTGTGGATGCACCTGATATTAAGGGTAGATTGGAAATTCTTTCCGTCCATGCTCGTAATAAGAAACTTGATCCGAGTGTATCTTTAGAAGCGATCGCACGACGTACTCCTGGGTTTACCGGTGCAGATTTAGCCAACTTGCTTAACGAAGCAGCTATTTTAACTGCACGTCGTCGCAAAGAAGCGATTACCCTATTGGAAATTGACGATGCAGTCGATCGGGTTGTTGCGGGGATGGAGGGAACACCTCTGATTGATGGTAAGAGTAAGCGGTTAATTGCTTACCACGAAGTTGGTCACGCTTTAGTTGGGACTTTACTCAAAGACCACGACCCGGTACAAAAAGTTACTTTAGTACCACGGGGACAAGCTCAGGGTTTAACCTGGTTTACACCAAATGAAGACCAAGGATTAATTACCCGCGCGCAACTCAGAGCAAGAATTGCTGGTGCTTTGGGTGGACGAGCGGCAGAAGAAATTATTTTCGGTCGAGCGGAAGTGACTACGGGTGCGGGAAATGACTTGCAACAGGTCAGTGGTATGGCTCGACAAATGGTGACCAGATTTGGGATGTCCGATTTAGGTCCGGTATCTTTGGAAAGTCAGACTGGGGAGGTATTTTTAGGACGGGATTGGATGAACCGTTCTGATTATTCCGAAGCGATCGCATCGCGAATTGATGCGCAGGTGCGTCATATTGTTGAGGATTGTTACGAAACAGCGAAGAAAATCATTCGGGAACACCGAACTGTTGCGGATCGCTTGGTTGATTTATTGATTGAGAAAGAAACAATTGACGGTGATGAATTCCGACGGATTGTTTCTGAGTATGCCGAGGTTCCAGATAAACAGCAGTTCGTACCCCAGCTGTAAAGTCACTTTATAGCAATTAATTGATTGATTTTTCAACCACTATGTTTCCCCAACAAGGAACATGGTGGTTTTTATTATCAATGCTGAATGTGTTGCAAATATTTTGGGAATCGGTGTAAAATTTACCGAACTCACGTCAGGTTAATTCACAGTTTGTGAAAATTATCAACCGCTAACGATTTGGTTGATGGGGTATATTCAGATTCTGTTGACTATGAACAAACAAATATCTCCGCTGTTAATTCCGGAAATTTCGACAAATACGACCAATCTTCAAAAAATTGACTGGGTTGATTATGCTAAGGGGATTGGGATTTTTTTAGTTGTATTTGGACATACCCTAATTGGGTTAGTTAATGGGGGAATAATTACTCCTTCAGAGGTCAGTGAATTTGTCGAAAAATTTATTTATAGCTTTCACATGCCTTTATTTTTCTTCATTTCTGGACTCTTTGGAGAACGTTCTTTAAAAAAAACCTTGTCAGTGTTTTTTCAGAATAAATTGCAGGTGATTGTCTATCCCTATCTTGTTTGGTCTGTATTGCAAACTGGGATGCAATTAATCGCGTCTCCCTATACGAATCAACCACCGACCTCCTGGATGGATATTTTGCGGATTGGTTATCAACCAATTATGCAGTTTTGGTTTTTATATACCTTATTTTTTATTTTATGTGTCTATGCCGTTTGGCGCAAAGTATGTAAACTATCACCAGTTAGTTTCCTGATATTTTCGGCTGTAATTTATTGCTTACACGTATTTGATGTCAGCTTTGGTCCTTGGGGGGTACTATATTTATTTCGTCGTCACGCTATTTACTTTGCTCTTGGTGTGATACTGGGAAATAGCAAATTTTTACCTAAATTATCCCATATCAAAGATACAAAACTGATATTAGCGACTATTATGAGCTTGGCGATAATTGCCTTCACCATTCACTTGCAAATAAGTAATAATGGTTTGATTATCCCTGTAGTCGCTATCTATGGTATTACCGCATCATTAGCCATTGCCATTTTTCTCAGCCGATATCAATGGGTACATTTTGTCAAAAATTGGGGTATATTATCCTTAGAAATTTTTGTTGCCCATTCCATCGCTTCCTCTGTTTTTCGCAATCTTTTAGCAAAGCTCTTACAAATTCATCATCCCACTATTCACCTAATTATCGGTACACTAATCGGTATCTATATCCCCATTTACTTGGATCAATGGTGTCGCAAGATAGGATTTCCCTACCTATTTACATTACGCGATCGCCGAGCTTCTACATCAGTAATTAGTTGATGTTCATCGCACAACCACCTTCCCTATCAATCGTTTTTACTTATCATCTGCTTTGGAGGACGCTGTTGCAGACAGTTCCTCCGATTCAGAGTCAACAGATTAACCAATTATTGATCCAATTAATGGTTGCATTCATCAAAAATGATGATCTATTTATAGTTGCAATTCCCCCTCAAAATCATTTGTACAGGAATAGGGAATAATTTTAACCCTACGGATTCCACTTTTTACAAGACCCCAAAAGTTACAAATGCCAGGTTTTTCAAGCCTAATAACCTATCTAGAAAGCGCTTTTGTCCTTTTCAGCAAGCCCTAAGTAAGTCGGTTTAATTGACATAACCCCTCTGCCTGAAGGCAAGGGAATTCCTTAACGCTTCACAGATCTATGCTTGCAAACAAGTCTTATTCAATCTCCATGCTCATTTAGAGTCTACGCCACTTGCTACAACGGAGGAAACCTACGCAACGCAGTGGCTCAAGTTGGGGAACCCGCCCACGACACTGGCTCCCCCATGCCCTATGGCGACTAATTATACTTTAACATAAAGTTGTCCTCGAAGGACGGTGGCTTTGCATCCCATTACTTCCGGTCACTATCACTTGTTCATAGTTGTGCTACTCTAGGTAGCTTATTTCCACTTTGTAGATGGACACTCTTGCTATAGCGCTCCTTGTGCAACTACTAGTCAAATACGGAAACCCGACTTCTTTAATCAATGCTGCGCGTACTCGCTCTGGGACTTCTTTGTGCGTAGCACAATTTTAGGCTAGAGTCGTAGAAATCAAATTAAGTCCCTTTCTCAAATCTAACAACCTACTCGTGATTAATCCAGGTTACGCACTCATAACGTAGAGATGTACTGCACTGCTATATAATGTGCGCTCGATCTACCACGCCTCTGGTGCAATCAAATAAATTAGTACTCCGTAGGTGCGTAATTCCCGGACAAAACCTATTCTTCCTCATCCCATGCTTCCACCGACAGCAACTCGCTGATGGAGTCTTGCATGGAGAATCCAAATTCTAGCAATTCTTGTTTCCAAAATTGCCAATCATCTCCGAATAGCAATGCTATCTTCCAAATACTATCGGTTGGTTGGATAATTTTAGAGTCTACAAGCGATTGCACATTCCTTTGCAACTTCACCATTGGGTGAATTACTTGTTGAGCCATAACCTCAATATAATTTGATTTGTGTTCGTAAATACTTAATACAAAACTGCTTCCCCTTTAAGACATTTGACCTGACATGGAGTGTCTGACTTTCGGCAAAAATGCAGCTGCTTACGTTAAATATATCAGATCAAGCTTCCTTTGAGGACAAATTCTTTCGGGTTTGTACGGTCATCCCTACCAATACCAGCGATTTTGTCTATTAGCCAGATTTTCTCAGACAGAATTTATATTCACCCTATTCCCGGTTTTCCTGGCTAGACCATCCACTGGAGCTTTTTATCATTATCTGGAGGTGCATTTTTATTATCATGGTACTCTCGACCATGAGCAATGCAAAACTATAGATAATTAATCAAAAGCCTGCGTAGGATGCATATTATTTGCAGTTTATTGTTATCTAGCATATCGCAAACTTTTTCTATTGCAACATTTTCCAAGTAAAATTAATAAAAATTTAAGATTTGCGAGAAAAGTGGATCACAGAGTAAATGCGAGTTCTGATTTTAGGGGGTACAACGGAAGCGGTGGAGTTAGGGGAACTGGTCAGTCAACTGGACCAGGTAGAGGTGTTTGTATCCTTAGCAGGAAGGACGAAAAACCCGAAAATTAGCAA
>CALJJQ010000086.1 GCA_937973965.1 uncultured Calothrix sp.
ATATCGATTATCTTGTACTTTGCAATAAATGAAACTAGAATAATCAACGGTTACAGCCCCTGATATGTAGAACGATATTATTGTGTCATTGTAGAGACGACCCGACGGGTCGTCTCTACGGGGGTGGTACATACATGAAAATCCAAAATCCAAGATTTAAAAATTCTGTCCCAGACCAAAATGGAAACGACTGTCACCTTCGCTACCAAAACCGTAGTCAGCACGAATCACACCTAAAGGTGAATTAACCCGTACACCTGCACCATAGCCAAAACCAGTACCGGGTTTTCCGCGAACACCTGCAGGATTTCCGACGACAGTATCTCCTGAACCCAGGTCAGAAGCAAAATCGGCAAATAATATACCCCCGAGAGCGGACATAATGGGGAAACGGTATTCTGCAGAAGCAAGGACATAGCTGCGTCCACTACCAATATCACCGGAACCAAAACCACGGACAGAATTTGTCCCACCTAAATTAAAAGCTTCGTAGGGTGGTAAGTCACCGAGGACAGTTCCTGCTTGGAGATTTAAGGCAAATACTTGGGGTTGGTCGCTTTTGAAGATGGCTACGGGTGTATATTGGGTGTAATTGGCTTGGAGACGGTTCATGGAAATGTCACCGTTCGCAAAGGGAACGGATTGTTCGGTGCTGAGTTTGAGGATGGAACCGCTAGTGGGGAAAAAGGGGTTGTCACGACGGTCTTTAACTGCTGCAAAGGAGACGGTGAATAGGTCATCAATACCCGTATTGCTGAGGGTTAACTTGTTGCCAAGTTCGTCGGTGGGGACAATATTGCCATCGCGATCGCGGGTGCTAACACGGGTATAGTTAAAGCCGAGGGAGGTGTCCCAACCATCGATGGGTCGTTCTAAACTAATGCTAGCACCAATTTTACCTTCACGCACTCGATCACCGTTAGCCAGTTTCACATCTCCGTCGAAGGTGTTGGATAAACCCCGGTTGCGGAAGGTTCTGATGGTATAACCAATGCGGTTGGGTTCATTTGCGCGGTAGGGACTTTTGAAGACGGTATCAAATAACAAATCACGACGACCTAATTGGACGTTGACTCCCAGGGTATCGTTGACACCCCCCACGTTGCGGTCTTGGTAACTGAAGGTTCCCATAATGCCTTGGTCAGCGTTATAATTACCGCCAAGATTGATGGAACGCGCACCAGTTTCCCTCAGTTCGTAGGTAATATCGGTTTTGCTATTATCCCCATCGAGACGGACATTGACGCTTTCAAATAGTCCGATGGTGTAGAGTTTTTGCAGGTCTTGACGAACGATACTTTCTTGGAAAACATCACCGGGTTTTAATTTGAGTTGTTTGCGCAAAAAATCCGGTTTTGTCCTTCCGGTTAGGGGTTTACCTTTGCTATCCACATCCCTTCCTTCTTCGTCCACAAACCTGAAGTTGATTTGACCAACCACACCCTCAGTCACATTCATGGTTAGGGTTCCACCGAGGGTCGGAGTAATGGAAATTACCCTGGCTAAACTATAACCTTGGTCGCGATACCATTGATTAACGGTTTCTACACCTTTTTTTAAGGCTTCTGGACTGATGGGTTTACCGACCAGGTTTTGCAAGGGTGCAAAGGCTGTTTTCTGGTCTAGTACTTTCGCTCCGGATAACTGGAAAGTGCGAACAATCACAGGTTCAACTTGGAATGTCACCTGTAAACCCTGGGGGGTGGTGGTGGTTGTAAAGGTTGCATTTCGGAATAGTCCTGTATCTAGGATTGCGGTCACATCTTTTTGCAGTTGATTTTGACTGGTGTCACCTCCAGGTTGGGTTTGAATCACTTGACGGATGATTTGGTCAAGTTCGGAATTTGCACCGCGAATTTGCACACTAGTAGCAGGAACAACTAGATTCCCATCGATATTGTTTACAGGATTGGGTCTAGTAACTGGTACTGAATTGCTAGAGTTATTAGCAATATTGGTATTGATGACAGTAACGGAATTATTAGTAGTACTGGTATTTTGAGTAGTTGAAGAGGGATTCTTCACAGCAGTCGAGTTATTCGCAATCGTAGTTCTAATCACGACCGCAGGATTAGTATTACTCGTATTATTTTGATTTTGTGTTCCTAGGTTGATGGGTACAGTGGGGGAAGCAGCGACTTTGACAGGGGTTGATGGGGGTGGAGTAGGGGGAGTTCTGGAAATGGAAGATTGACCAGCTTTGGGTACGGGAATTTTAATGGGTGTGGGTTCCGGTTCCAAACCAGGAGCAGAAAATTCGATAACCCGACCATCATCGGTTTCCGGTGGATTTAAGGGAACAGCAACCACCACCACCGGAGAATTGTTTCTCGAAGGACTTTCCACCGTAGCTGGTTTCTGGGAAAATTGGGGGGTTGTTGTCGTTTCGGGGGTGATATTCGGTTTGGGATTTGCTGGTGTGGTTGTGATCACCGGAATGACCACACTTTTGGGTGCTTCCCCACTGGTAGGATGCGGAATCGGTGTTGCGATCGCTTGACCAATATTTACACCCGTTGTCACACTGGTAAGGGTAAAAAGTGCAGCTGAAGAAACTCGCATAGTATTATCTGTTAAATATCCAAAACAATCGGTAATAATTTTTTTGGGGAGGTAATGCTATGGGGACACAACCTTTTTTCTTCGCACCATTACCAAGTTTCCCATCAACTATTCCTCTTACATTTCCGTGACTTATGGGTGGTGATTTTTGTTTCTTTATATCTCCAGAAAACATTACACAGGAGATGGAATACAGATGTTAAATTGATTATTTCTCAGGGTTTTACTAGTAGTTGAGGCAATATAGTTCGTATAAGAAAATTCGTAAATCCCAAATAATTGTAGAGATGTGATATATCGCGTCTCCCGAAACCACCACGAAAAATTATTAACTGAGTCTTATTGGTAGTTGAGGTATTTTACAGATGATGGGATTGATGGGAATGTAACCAATCAAAAGCAGAAATTCTCAACAATAAAAGATTTACAAAATTTTTCCGGAAATGTTAAATATACGCAGAATATTTAAAGTTAATGTAAACAGGTAGTAGCCATCATGAATTGCTCACACCAGAACTGTAGATGTGCGTAGCGCAACTTCTCTTTGAGATGAAAGTGATTTTTTCCCACTCCCGACTCACTCTAAAGTCAGGAAGTATAAAGCAAATGCATTTCCAGCGAATCTCTGATCTAGATAAAGCCTTCTCGTAGAGAACGTTTGTACGTAAACCAAACATGTAGCTTGAGCTTGACGCAAAGCGTCTAAATAGTTTATTCCTACGGTGTTGTATAAATGCAGGATGAGCTAGATATGGAAACTATTGGTATTTCCTTCAAATTTAAGTAGTAGTGCAAAATAAATTTTGCATTCCGAGACACTGAAATCGCAAGTGAATAGCGACTATTCTAGAAGGCTTCGCCAACCTTCCCAAGTCCTATGGACACGCTACGCGCTTACGCATTATAGCGAAGCGAACGCTGCGGACAATATCTATTTACAATTCTGCATAGGCACTTAAGCAAAATCATTCCCTTGGTCAGTAAAGCTTCCTATTCCCTACTCCCTATTTTCAAACGAAAAATCCAGGTAATATTTGACATCAATCCAAAATCTAAAATCCAAAATCCTATGGTTTTATCTACCACAACCGATCCATACAGTTCCCGATTACGTTTACTTGTACTCAGTAACGGTCACGGTGAAGACATTATTGCTGTCAGGATTTTACAAGAATTACAAACTTGGGAACAACCTCCAGAAATTTTTGTTTTACCCTTAGTAGGGGAAGGTTTTGCCTATCGTCACCTGAATATACCAATTATTGGCACAGTTCAACGAATGCCATCGGGTGGGTTTATCTATATGGATGGTGGTAAACAGTTGATTCGGGATGTTAAAGGTGGGTTGTTACGACTTACTTGGAAACAAATTCAAACTACCCGTACCTGGGTGAAACAACAACAAACAAGCCATCTCCAACATGCAGTGTTAGCGGTAGGTGATATTGTCCCCCTCCTATTTGCATGGATGAGTGGGGGAAATTATGCATTTGTGGGGACGGCAAAATCAGAATACTACGTGCGTGATGAATCCGGAGTCCTACAACGCAAAGAAAAAGGAGCCTACTGGGAAAACTTTTCTGGTTCCATTTATCACCCCTGGGAACGCTGGTTAATGACTCGTCAGCGCTGTAAAGCCGTATTCCCCCGTGATACCCTCACCCATGATGTTTTAAAATCAATGGGTGTACCCGCCTACGATGTCGGTAATCCGATGATGGATGGATTACAACCTTCATTTCCGACCCATCGAGTTTACCACAGTGATGCCGAACAGCGAGAGATGATGCGTCCCCTCGTTTTCACCCTTCTCCCTGGTTCCCGTCCTCCTGAAGCCTACACAAACTGGCGAACAATCATGGTGGGAATTTCCGCCTTGATACGTAGCATAAGTAATGATAAATACACAGTCCACACATCACGTAACTTAGTGTTTTTGGCCGCGATCGCACCAGGTCTCGATTGCGCTCCACTCATCACAAGCCTCATGGAGGAAGGTTGGCAAGAGATTTCACCCGTGACAGATTTACCTGTTCCCCTGGGAGAAAAACAACCGTTAGTATTTCAACTTCAACAGCATTACTTAATTATCAGCCAAAAAGCATACAACGACTGTTTACATATAGGTGATATGGCGATCGCAATGGCAGGAACTGCGACTGAGCAGTTTGTCGGTTTAGGAAAACCAGCTTTTATTATACCCGGAACCGGGCCCCAATTTACACCACGATTTGCCGAAGCCCAAACCCGTTTATTAGGTGAATCGGTAATTTTGGTTCCCCAACCCCAGGATTTAGGTGAAGCTGTACGCAGGTTATTAAATGACCCGGATAAACTGCATTTAATTTCTGATAATGGTATACGTAGGATGGGTAAACCCGGTGCAGCAAGAAGAATTGCTGAATATATGATGAAAAAATTTACTTGTTAAGTGTGAGGAAATAGGGAATAGTGCGAGAAAATTCAAAATACTTTCCAGAGCTATTTTGATTTCAGATAGATTTGGTGGAAGAGCTGTGTCAGCAAACAGAACTGATGGCTAAAATAAGTAAAATCTCAACAACAAATCGGGAAATTAAATACCCTAATCACTTGTTTTACAATAATTTTATTGTTAGGTTACGGTGCGGAAGATGAATAATATCGCTGCATATTTTGCTGCATATTAATGTAACGTGAGTTCGATGAACCTCACCCCAACTCCTCTTCAGGATGCAGAGGGGCAGAAAAATCCGTAGTTTTAACCAAAAATCAATGTTTTCCAAGCCTCTCTTCAAGAGGGGAAAAGGTTTGGAGAGGGGTTATTTGAATCCATCGTAGTACTCACGTTAATGTATGCGACTCTGACGTTAATTCAATGCGCTTAAACTGCGTAACACAATGGCTTCTAAATCTACAATAATTATCTGGAAAAGTGGTTTTTCCCTTACTCACTACTCCCTAATCCCTACTCCCTCCCATAAACAATGTGAAAAATGAACAATTCTATCCTGATGAAAAAACGGAAAAAACCCATAAATGTTAGAAGCTAACAAAAAGATTGATGGATAATCATCAAAATAAAAGAGCAAATTATTCATCAACAAATAACATGTTGGAATCCGATAAATCCGCTACACTTTCTCCGGAATCTCGTGGGTTGGCATTCGCTTCATCAAACACTTTTGACGATAATTTATATGCAAATAATGTATCAAAATTAGGACATTCTTCCCAATCCTTAGCAACAGATACAGAAAGTCAATTATTTGGATTTGGTCGCAATCCCAATCCTAACCCCTTCATTACCAGTCCAGCAGTTAGTCCCGATTTTAATGCTGATGGTAAAACCGATAAAATTTGGCGGAATACCCAAACTGGTGAAGTTGCTATTTGGTTAATGGATGGAACTAATCCCACTGGTGCAGTCATCGGTAACAAAGGTGCAGACTGGAATTTTAAAATCTCCGATATGAACGGAGATGGCAAAACTGATTTAGTATGGCGTAACCAAAATACAGGTGAAACCTCCGTCTGGATTATGGATGGTGGAACAGTTGTCTCTGAAACCCTATTACCTCAACTCAACTCTGCTTGGGATTTTCAGGTCGGTGATGCCAACGGCGATCGCAAAACTGATTTATACTGGCGCAACAGTCAAACAGGTGAAAATGCCATCTGGGTTATGGATGGAGCAAACATCGTCTCTGCTGACTATTTACCCACTACCAACTCCAATTGGTCATTCCAACTCGGTGATTTCAACCGTGATGGTAAAATAGACATGTTCTGGCATAATAAAAATACTGGTGAAAATGCCGCTTGGATTGTCGATGGTACCCAGGTGACAGGAATTAACCTCGCTCAATTTGGTGCTGGAAATGAGTGGGATTATAAAGTGGGTGATTTCAACGGTGATTTAATTACCGATGTATTTTGGTACAACCGCAACACTGGTCAAGCATTTCTCTCGTCCACCGATGGTGCAAACGTCAACAACGTTGAACTACCCACCATTGGAACCGGTTGGGATTACAGCATCGCCGACTTTGACGGTAACGGGAAAACAGACGTAATTTGGCGCAACAAGTCCACTGGTGAAAGTCGAGTTTGGCTGATGGATGGTTCCGTTGTCAGTGAATCTGCCCTACCCAGTCTTGGTTCAGAATGGGAATACAGCCTTGGAGACTTCGACGGTAACGGTACTACGGATATTTTCTGGCGTAATCGGAACACAGGTGAAAACGCTATTTGGGCTATGAATGGAGCCAATGCTGAAGGTGCGTTTACAATTACCACCCCCACTGAATGGAAAACCTTTTAGAGGTTTTGGGAAAAGTCCTTTTTCGTCGACTTCGCATACTGATATATTTCCCTTTTAGTAGTTTGTTGAAAATTCACGGGTGACAGAAGAGATGTAGCAATGCTACGTCTCTTTAAGTATTAACCATCTCCACAAAAAGCTCAACCCTTGAACGTGTGTACCTAAGCAAGATATTATTTTGGCATTTCATCAACTCGATATAGATTAATTCACTGAATTTGGATGTTGAAAAATACGGTTCTACCTATTGCTGACAACTTCAAGCGATCGCAACACCCCTCAGTACCAAAAAATAACTAGAAACCAGTGATTTCCACAAAGCGATCGCAATACCCCTCAGTACCAAAAAGAAACAGAAACCAGTGATTGCCACAAAGCGATCGCAAAACACCATCAAACCTCTTTCACCCACATACATACCTTGCATTTCTCACAAGGGAGTGATAAGCCTTGAGTAGTGGGTTGATTTTATTGTTACTCCCTACTCCCCACTCCCTACTCCCTACTCACTAAATGTTTGAGGAGTTTCTGAGAAATCCGGGATACAAGGACCAATAATCCAAAATCTAAAATCCAAAATCCGATTCCCTTTTAAGAGAGCAAATAGCATAAAATCCAAGATAGGAGATGCTAGTTTCCCCAAGAGAGAGAACATGAATTGGATCAAAGCCCTGAGTCAGGATGAACTACCTGCAAATACCCGTAAAGTCGTCAAACTCGAAGACAAGGCGATCTTACTACTCAACCATAATCAAAAAATCTATGCAGTTGAAAATTCTTGTCCACATATGAAACTACCGATGCGTAAAGGCAAAATTACCGATGATGGTGCAATTGTCTGTCCTTTCCATCGGAGTGCATTTGATTTAGAAACAGGAGAGTTAAAAGAATGGACTCCCTTTCCTCCCGGTGTCGGTAAATTAATGGGTATGATTTCCCAACAAAAACCCTTAGCTGTTTTCCCCACCCGTGTTGATGAGGGGAATATTTGGGTGGGGATGGAATCGTAAACGAGAAGTCGTGCAAAGCGCATCTACGACAACCTGATTAAGCTTACCTGCTTTCTAAATCCAAAATCTCAAATTCGTCTTGTAAAGTTTGGTAAAAGAAAAAATCTTCCATCAACTCCAGTATTCCACCACATTCATTTTGATGGGTGAAAAAAGGTACGTAGTTGCGCTTTAGTGCCATATATTACCGATATTAACGCTTTTTCAGCAACGCCAATTAATTTAATTCTCAAATCCAAAATTGCAAAATTCTGGATTTTCCTACAAAAATGCTACAGTGAACAGCAGATATTTTTGTACCCTAGATTGCATATGCTTGAACATGATGTCATCATTGTTGGTGGTGGACTTGCAGGGTGTCGTGCCGCAGTTGAGATAGCTCGTACTAACCACCAACTCAATATTGCAATTGTAGCCAAAACCCACCCGATTCGCTCCCACTCTGTTGCTGCTCAGGGAGGAATGGCTGCAAGTCTCAAAAATGTTGATACGGAAGACTCCTGGGAAGCACATGCATTCGATACTGTCAAAGGGTCTGATTATCTTGCTGACCAAGATGCGGTGGAAATTCTTACCCGTGAAGCACCTGATGTGGTAATTGACCTAGAGCATATGGGTGTGTTGTTTTCCCGACTTGAGGATGGACGTATTGCTCAACGCGCATTTGGTGGTCATTCCCATAATCGCACTTGCTACGCAGCCGATAAAACGGGACATGCGATTCTCCATGAACTTGTGAACAATTTACGCAAATATGGCGTAAAAATTTACCAAGAATGGTACGTCATGCGGCTAATTTTGGAGGATGGGGAAGCTAAAGGTGTAGTGATGTACCAGCTTTTGGATGGGGAAATTCAAGTTGTCCGGGCAAAAGCGGTAATGTTTGCGACCGGTGGTTATGGTCGTGTTTACAATACAACTTCTAATGACTATGCATCTACGGGTGATGGATTGGCGATGACAGCCTTGGCTGGATTACCCCTGCAAGATATGGAATTTGTGCAATTTCACCCAACAGGGTTGTATCCCGTTGGTGTGTTAATTTCCGAAGCAGTACGGGGTGAAGGAGCTTATTTGATCAACAGTGCAGGGGAAAGGTTTATGGAGCGTTATGCTCCTAGTCGGATGGAATTGGCTCCCCGTGATATTACTTCCCGCGCGATCGCCTATGAAATTCGTGCTGGAAGAGGTATCCATACCGATGGTAGTGCTGGAGGTGCTTTTGTCCATTTAGACCTTCGTCACATGGGAAAGGAAAAAATCATGAGTCGCATCCCTTTTTGTTGGGAAGAAGCCCATCGTTTAGTGGGAGTTGATGCTGTCACCCAACCGATACCTGTTCGTCCTACGATTCATTATTGCATGGGTGGTATTCCTGTAAATACGGATTGTCAAGTACGCAGTAGTGATAGTACCCTTGTCGATGGCTTTTTTGCTGCGGGTGAGACTTCCTGTGTTTCCGTTCACGGTGCTAATCGTTTAGGTAGTAATTCCCTGTTGGAGTGTGTTGTTTATGGGAAGCGTGCTGGTGCAAGTATTGCTCGGTATGTTGAAAATCGTCCCTTTCCCCAAATTAATGAAAAAAAATATATTCAAGAAGCACAACAAAAAATCCAAGCACTTTTAGACCAAGTTGGACAATACCGGATTCAAACTCTCCGGCAAAAATTTCAAGATACAATGACGGAATTTTGTGGTGTATTCCGCACTGCGGAATTAATGCAACAAGGACTAACTAAATTGCAAGAATTGCAGCAACAATACTCACAAATTTATTTAGATGATAAGGGAAAAGATTGGAATACGGAGATAATTGAGGCTCTGGAGTTGGAAAATCTGATGGTAGTTGGTCAGATAATTCTTGCTTCTGCATTTCAACGTCAAGAAAGTCGTGGCGCTCATTTTCGTGAAGATTATCCCCTCCGTGACGATACTAACTTTCTCCAACACACCCTTGCCTATTATTCCCAGGAGCAAGTTAATATCCAATATCGTCCTGTCTGTATAACAATGTTTGAACCTCAAGAACGTAAATATTAATTGGATTTGGTTTTTGAATTGATCTGTTGAGGTCAGGGAGTAGGGAATCATTACAGACGCGACATGTCACGTCTGTACAGGAATAGTTTGATAGCATCCAAAATCCAAAATTCCTATTATCTAGCTCGAATTGGTGACAGAGCTACCCCTTTATAGTAATATGCTAAAATTTGCAAATGATTAGCACGCTGGAGTGCTAAATTGTATGCACCCCATTGACTCATACCTAAACCGTGGCCAAAACCACGACCCTGGAGTAAAAAGTTACCATCCCCCGTATCGGCAATCGTAAAGCGGGTGCTGCGTAATTTCAGGGCAGTCCGAACTTCCTCCCCTTTAAGGGTTTTCGTACCTTTGTCGCCAACGATACGTAATTGCTTAATACTACCGAAGGGTGAAAGTTCTTCCGGTACAAGTTGCTTAACCGTACCCACCTCGGGAAAACGTTGGCTAATTTCGGCTGCGGAGAAATTGCGTTGCCATTGACATTGGGGGATATTTTGGTCAAAATCAGGAACAGCACGCAGATAGGGTAAGGGATTTCCCCAGACATCTTCCGCGTTTTCCGTATGTCCTCCCGAACAGGCATGGAATACGGATAAAATAATTTGATTATTAAAAGTTAATACTTTGCCAGCAGTTTTATCTACTGCGTCGTAGGTCGCTGGAGATTCACTAATTACACCTTTGTAGATTTGCCAACGGTCAGGGGTATTACCAAGATCAAAGAGGGGATGATTGCGTTGTTCTTGGCGTTTATAAAGAGCATAGGTACGAGCTGCGATCGCCTGAGCTTTGAGAGCTTCTTGTGGCCAACGTGCATCCATTTCTCCACCGATGACGCTGTATAAATACTCCTCAATATCCACCCAATTGACGGCAGTAACACCTTTTTCCGTCGGAACTACTAATACCCGTCCCCGATACCAGCGATCGCCAATATAAACATAACCTTTTCCTGTGGGTTCAATCCAAAATAACCCCGAACGCCATCGATCGAGTGCTACCCCACCCCCAGTAACTGGTTGAGCATAGTAGGCATTCATAGCTGGTAATTGTCCTAATGTTTTACCACTAGCATCTTTCACAATTGCTTCTGTGGAAGCACCGACACGAACCTGTTGTACATCTCGTTCAATGGCAATACGTAAAATTACTGATGCATAGGAGGGTGCAACTAGCATTAACCAGATTAGGGGTGTTAGCCACCAAACTCGTCCTTTGATGGGCAAAATCAAGGAAGTTAAAGACATGAGGATTTTCATCGGCATCTGACTGACTGAGACTATGTATTATTATGCTTGACGTGATTTAATTGGGTAGTTTCCCCAATCACCTACCTCCCAATACCTAAAATTTGTGCAGCTTGCCAAAACATGTATACTGCCAAAATCGCTAGCAAAAATCTAAACATATTCCTGACAATAGGGTCTGGTAATTTCGGCAAGAATCTAGTGCTAATTTGCGCACCAACTAACCCACCAAAACCCAAAATCAAACCTTCAACTACCATCATATTTCCCTTGACTGCATGACCAATGGTGGCGAATACCGCAGTAATCATAATTACACCTAGACTGGTTTGGATAGCAACTTTGATTTGTTCCCCTAGCAATAGCATTTGTAAAGGAACCATAATCACCCCCCCACCAACACCAAATAAACCAGCCAGAACTCCCGCAGCACTACCGGTCATAATTCTGGCAACCACTGGGTTTATCCTCCTCCTGGAGAAATTAGTAGGATTTATTGCAAGCCGCTTACGTAATTCTACTAGATAAATGTTTAATAGGAGTAAAAAACCAAAGGCAATGAGTAATAATCCGGCTCCCAAGTCGGTTCTTTTGGCGATTTCGGCAATTTCCACACCAATTTGAGCCGTAAAGGCAGCAGGTAATCCTAATAACACAACCCGTCGCCAATCTAGATAACCCATCCGCCAATTTTGCAGGCTACCGGAAACAGAGGTGATAATAATTGCTAAACTACTGGTGGCGATCGCGGGAACTGAAGCGTAACCTAAAGCAATTTGCATTGGCACTAGTATCGTACCACCCCCAATGCCTAAAAAACCAGCTAAAATACCTGAAAAGAAGCCGCCGAGAGTAAGTAGTAATAGGTTTGAGGGAAACATGGGGATGGGAGAATGACAGACTACAGAATACAGGATACAGGAATTCGGACGGAAATCTGGAATATCAGCACAAATTCGGAACAGGCAATATCTGTAACAAAAGCTGATTGAGAACTAAGAGTACTATTTGTTGAGTGGGGTTAGTTTAGATTATTTTTCCTGACATTATTCCCAATCAAATCAAATTACTATATTTGACACTTTATCTTCTCTGAGAGGGCGTTTATTTAATAAATTTTCAATGCTTGTGAGAAAATACTCTCATGAATGTATCTTGTATTCTTGAATTCTACTGTAAGTATTAAAATCGACTTTTAAAGCATTCTCTCATATGATTTTTAAAAATTTTTCAGAAATAACCAATCACTTCTTAAAGACAGCAAATAGGCTTAAATATTTCCTTGCTATGAGATCATCTCGATTTACTCCTCTCAAAAAACGATATATTAAGCATGAAAATCTACTTTTTAAAAATCTTTTTAGGGATTTATGATGAATCCAAAGATTACGTCTTTAAATTGACTCCTCTGTTACAGTCAAAAACTAGTTGTCTTAATCAGTAATTAATACCAAATTAATATGTATTTATTATATTTTTGTATTTGCAAAACCTTTCTTCACACCATAGTGAATCTTTTTAAACTCAACTTGATTGGAATAGGGGTTATAAATTGTGTAGCTTGCTTCTCCGGATTTTCCACCCACATTTCCCACCCCAATGACTTGACGGGGAGTAGTAATATTAATCGTTTGTGGTGAAAACTGACGGTCTAGTGTGGTAATTTCTGAAGTAATCGTCCCCCCATCTATCTGATATTGAAACATTAAACCGGAACGACCACAAAATAAATAATTTGCTTGCATCCGTGAAAGTCGATCGACAATTTCAATTGGTGAAGTTGCGGGTGTTAACTCTTCACTGACTGAAACGGTAGAACCATGAATTAATAAACAATCTAGCTCAAAAAAACCAAAATCCAACATCGTCATCCAGCGTATTGTCGAGTGGGAGATGGAATCCCACAAAACTTTGACAGCTTCTGCACCGTATTTGTTAATTAACTCTGTCGGTTCCCCATTTCCTAGCATCCCATGCAATAACAAACATTGTTCCTCCCACCAACCCCGACATACCAAAGGTTGTAGTTCTCCAGCACGGGGATTACGTACCCGTTCGATCACTTTTTCCGATTCCTCACTCAACCCTACTAAGTCACCCAGGATATAAATTGCTTCTATCCCCCGACGTTGCAACTTAATATCAGCTAAAACAGCTTCATAAGCTGCTAAATTACCTTCAATTCCGCTTAAAATAGCCCACTTCATTTGGATTTTAGATTTTAGATTTTAGATTGATTTTGATTTGGAATTAATCTGGGTTCTATCTACATTTGAATTTAACGCTTAAACAGCGTTATTATGATTGCCTGTGGAACAGACTTCCAGCCTATTTCCCTATTCCCCACTCCCCACTCCCTATTTTCTGCTACCTTGTACAAACATGGGTCGGGTCATCTGCACGTTCTGCAAACTCAATTCCCCGTGCTAAACGCCAAGCAAAAATCGCTGGTAAACCTTTTTCAATAATGGCTGCACAGGTTTTTTGATAATCGTATTCAACTTCCCGCAAAGTTACAATTTGACTGTCTGTATCATATATTACATATGTTGCATTGGGTCGACCATGACGGGGTTCACCAACAGAACCCACATTAATAATTTTTTTGATACCCCCACGAAATTGATTTTGGACTTCTTTGCCATCTTCACCAAATACCCGTACTTGTAACTGACCAGCATTCAAATTACGGATATAGGGAATGTGGGTGTGTCCACAAAAAAGCACATCTGCACCTGTAGCAAGTACTCGCTCTAAAGCAATAAAACCATTTAGTTCTGGTAATAAATACTCGTGGTTGCTGTGGGGACTACCGTGGACAAAGGCCAAATTATCCTGTTTGCGGGTGTGGGGTAAGGTTGCTAAATATTCACGATTTTCCGGATGTATTTCTTTGTTGGTCCATTCATGGGCGATTTTACCACGTTTTTCTGCTAATAAGGAAGGAAAACTACACTCACAGGAATTTAACCCCTCGACAATATCTTCGTCCCAACAACCTGCAACTGTGGGAATATCTAAGGAACGAATTTGAGCAACTACCGCATTGGGAAATGGTCCATACCCGACCAAATCACCTAAACAAAAGATTTTTTCACAACCGTGTTTGTCAATATCTAATAAAACTGCATCCAATGCAGCATAATTACCATGAATACAAGACATGACTGCGATTTTCATCTCTGTGCTGACTCCATTAAATATTGTTGTACTTGCTGTTGATACTGTCCCACCATTGCATCAGTTAAACAGCAATCTGCTAAAGTTTGTTTTAAAGCTGTTTCATCAAAGTTGTTTCCCACCACTTCTAAACCGCTAAAACGCTGGGGTCGTCCTGATAAATGCCGGGGAACATTTAATTCGCTAAAATGGTTTGTAGGTACACTCAAGATGAAATCACCATATAGCGATCGCCCATCTGCGACATCAAAAATGCCTTTAATGCGAGTAATATCACCATAAGCACCTTGGGTCATTTCATACCACAGTTCTTGTAAGCTATCTTCGTCAATCACTTGTCCGGTGAGGTTAACACGCCATATTTGCATATTATTACTAATTACTGATGTCCCCCTAATTACTTCATCAGCCCAACCATAATATTCACTATCACTAACCCCTTGCGGTAGAATGGCAATACGACGCTGGGGGATATCAGAGAAAAGTTGTACAGATGTGTTTAACTCCAAGCAAAAACCGAACTCAACCCAAGCAGCATCTGCGGATGGTAACTGCTGGAGAAATTCTAATTCCTGTCCATCTGTAAATGCCTGAAGAAAGGGGTATTCTGATTCTAACCGTTTGTGATCGATGGGAGTATTTCCCACCCCTGGACTGAAATATAGAACTTTAACTGAATCTGAGTTAATTTGATTAATTTGTTGTTGAATCCAAGTTGTTTTTCCTACACCTGAGTACCCTGCAACAAAAGTCACCGTTAATTTATCCATCCTCTGTCACTTCCGATATTCCTGCAAATTAGCTAAATTTTTGATGCGATCGCATTTTCTAAATAATTAATCACTTCATTTAAGGTAATAGTACCCAAATCCCCGGTTTGTCGAGTTCGCACACTCAGGGTGTTGGTTTCTACCTCTTTTTTCCCGATTATCCCTAATACCGGTATCTTTTCCAATTCTGCGGTGCGAATCAGTTTTCCTAACCTTTCTCCACTCCGGTCTACCTCCACCCGTAAACCAGCTTGTTGAAGTTGTTTTGCCACCGATTCCCCATACTCTAACACTTCTTCGGTAACTGGTAACAACCTTATTTGTACAGGTGCTAACCAAAGTGGAAATAAACCCGCGTAATTTTCAATCAAAATCCCAAAAAATCGCTCCAAGGAACCAAAAATAGCCCGATGAATCATAATCGGTCGCTTTCTTTCCCCATCGGCTGCAACATATTCCAGATTAAATCGTTCAGGCAAGTTAAAATCAACTTGAATCGTTGAACATTGCCACAGCCGACCAATGGCATCTTGAATTTTAATATCAATTTTTGGCCCATAAAATGCACCACCACCCTCGTCGGTAATATAATCCCATCCCTTAGCATTTAAAGCCTGAATTAACGCATCAGTTGCTAATTGCCAAACCTCATCTTTCCCCACATACTTTTCCGGACGAGTTGATAAATTTACCTCGTAATTTTTAAAGCCAAAATCCGATAAAATTTGCTCAGTTAAATTCAAAACCCCCAAAATTTCCGTCGCAATTTGCTCCGGCAAACAAAAAATATGTGCGTCATCCTGGGTAAATCCTCGCACCCGCATCAAACCATGTAAAGCACCGGAGCGTTCGTAACGATAAACTGTTCCTAGCTCTGCCCATCGTAGCGGTAATTCCCGATAGGAATGTAACTCATTTTTATAGGTCAACACATGAAAAGGACAATTCATCGGCTTGATTTGATAGGCTTGTTCCTCGATTTCCATCGAGTCAAACATATTTTCCCGATAAAAGTCAAAATGTCCCGATGTTTTCCATAAATCTAAATTTGCCACATGGGGTGTATACAGTAACTCATAACCATTTTCTAAATGCATTTTTCGCCAATAATCTTCTATTAAATAGCGAATTTTTGCTCCCCGTGGATGCCAAAATACTAACCCACCCCCCGCATCTTCTTGGATACTAAATAACTTTAATTCCTGTCCTAATTTCCGATGATCCCGTTTGAGTGCTTCCTGTTTTTGGGTAATATAAGCTTCCAATTGCTCCGGGGTTTCCCATGCTGTCCCATAAATGCGTTGCAACATCGGTTTTTTCTCATCACCTCGCCAATATGCACCCGCAATACTTTCCAAGGCAAAGACTTGGGGATTAATTTCACCCGTAAAATTTACATGGGGACCTGCACATAAATCCCACCAATAGTCACCTGCTGGATGGGTGACAGGTTCAATCAAAGACCCCTCTAAAGGTTTACCTCTCCCTGCATCCGGATTACCAATAAAATAACGGGTAATCTCTGCCTCATGGGGAATACTATCAAGAATTTCCAACTTGTAGGGTTCACCAGACTGTTCAATTTCCGCTTTCATCTCTTCCCTGTCTACTACCTCGCGGATAATTGGTAAATTCGCCTTGATAATTCGCCGCATTTCCTTGGCTATTTTCGGTAAATCAGTGGGAGTAAAGCTAACAGGACTGTCAAAATCGTAGTAGAATCCTGTGTCTGTAACTGGTCCAATAGCCACTTTCGTCCCCGGATAAAGCTTTTGTACCGCCATCGCCATAATATGGGCACAGGTATGTCGGATGCGATCCAACTTTTGCCGATCCTGGGGTTGCAATTGATCCGGGGATTGAGCCATAGAGACGACCATAGTCTAGGATGTAATGAAAATCATTATCATATTAGCGCAAAAATGAACCTTTGACAGCATTCTGGGAATAATTATTGATTTTGATGTTTCGAGCCAAAATCTATTGTCTTGTGAATTCCAAAAATGTTTGCAACACACCCAGAATATGAGACGTAGCAATGCTACATCTCTACACAATTCATCTGTCATATTCTTTTTTCTAATTGGTGTAACTTATTCCTACTTATTCTTGCTGAATTTAGTGAATTTATCTTGATAATTGCCACAGTTGAATTTCATAACATAAATGATGATCAAAAATTTTCCGTGCAGCTAATCCTTCTGTAATTGGTTGCTCCAACCAACGTTTATACGCCCAATTCACAAGGGTATATAGGGGTGGAACAGCTATTTTTAACACATCAGCAATATACTTTCCTGTAGTTAGTCCAAACGTCTGAAAGTTATTGATACATAAATCAATTGTTGGAGCAATCCCTTGGGAAATATCTTCTGATTTTACCAGGATAAAACCGGCTGTTTCTAGGGCTGTTTGTAGTTCTTGTTTGAGGTGGCAATTAGAGAAAATACCCTTTTGATATTCCTTATCTTTTCGCATCATATCCGCTAGTAATAGATAGCCGTTATGAGCTAGTAGGCAAGATGTACCCTGGACTAAATCATTGACAGCAACATACTGACTACTTTCGCTAAATAGGATTAAATCGTAGGATTTAGTAGCGGTAAAATCTTCAAAGCGACTTAGATGAAAAGGTATCTTACCTTGGGTCTTCTCAATAAACTTGGCTTGTTGAAGCGGATCTGGTGCTAACCCCTCCACCAAAAAATCCTCATCAGGACGAGAAGCGGAAATGCGATCGCACAAATATTTCGTATTTCCCCCGATACCACAACCCACATCTAGTACAGATGTAGTTTCCGGTGGGATAAAACTCATTAGCTTCATCGAATAAGCTTCCTGAGCTACTCGTAAGCGAGTGATAGTCAATTCCTCTCCCGGAGCAGGTAGTTCTTCCCAATACCCGTAATGCAGAAAATCAGAATTCGTCAATCCGATATAGTAATCAATCGCGGCATTTTGGTAGCGAGTTGCCTGGGAAATTTGAATTGATTTGGAATTTTGCATGGAGATTTCAGGTTAGTTAGGTAAATACTATCACACATCCTTTCCCCAAATTCCGATCGACATCTGATACTTTTTCCTAAGTATCGCGTCGGACTTGACCAACTTTTAGCCATGCAAAGATTTGTTGTGGGGTAAGTGTCAACTGCATCCCTGCAATCACCGGAAGTTGGTGATCGCCTCTGTAAACTTCTGGTTGTTGTTGGGGGGTAAACATTAAAACAGAATAATCGTCTGGGTCAAGCATCCATCCTAATTTATTGCCATGTTTCAAGCAATGCAGAATATTATCAATGACACGATTTACTTTTTGATCAGGGGAAAGAATTTCGATTGTCCAATCAGGTGCTTCGGTAAAATCATCCTCCGGTTCTCCTATTTCATTCAGCTTGATACGATTCCAGACAATTACCGCAACATCAGGAACAATAGAACGCCCACCAAAAGTACATCGCAATTTCGGTAATGCTGTATAGTCTGTAGTTTGGCTGTCAACTGCCGCTAAAAGACGCTTTTGGAGGATCGAGTGGCGAGTTTTAGGCATGGATTTCTGGATTATTGCGACCCCATCCACGTATTCCCATGCTGGAGAATCCTATAAATATGGCGATTTGAGGAAATCTTCAAGGGAGAGAGCCTGAGTTAAGGAAGTCGTCATTTCAACCAAAAGCTGATTCTATAGCCTCATTATAATAGTACCGAGACAATTCCTAACAGCCCAATCAAAACGACCCCAGCGATCGCATCCATAAATACCATGAATTGGGCTATATGTGAAAACGGCAATAAACTAGTTGTTTGGCGATCGCATCTTGTTACTCTGGTGGAAGTTCCTAGATTTAGGTGATCGCCGATCAAAGGAAGCCAGGTAGAAGACTTCGTAAACCACATTTTCTCAAAAGCCATTTTACTTACCTCCAATACGATACGGACTTCTGTTTGATTGGCGCGATCGCTCAGATGTGTGTAGTGCAGTTCTGTAATTACCAGGGAAATCAGCTTGAATATTCCTGTAATATCGTTTACGCTAATGCTTAATACATATCAGGGGCTGTAACCGTTGATTATTCTAGTTTCATTTATTGCAAAGTACAAGAGAATCGATATAAGAGGATGTTTGTCAAGTATTAATTATCACTATTTTGACTATACGTCCTGATTCTGGACACGGGGTTATAAAGCCGATTTTTCCTTCGAGAGTACAGACGCGATATTTCGCGTCTCTCCCTATTCCCAAAAACGATAATTCAAGTATTCAAAATGACTTTTTAAACAACCTCTAATGGCAAATTCACCCTTTCCATCAAAAAAATCAAGTCTGCTCTATATATTTACCACCCCAAATAATCCAGAGCAAACTTGATTTATCCCAGTCTTCAATTCAATCAAAAAATTTAGGAAAAGGGTTGATTAATCATGGGGGTTTCTGTTAGTATAGAATCAAGGCTTCAAGGGGTTAATCTACCCTAATCCATGATAATGATAATCACTGACAGCTCTACAATTTGCTAGTTGTAAGCCTTTGAGGAGCAAAAGGCTAGAGGTGACACCCAGTCTTGAGTGGTATTCCAAGCACAAGCAATGAACATTTTTTTTGGTGAGTGTTGGAGGGAGAAGTCTTCACACCGATTTGGTGGCGATACTCCTTCTTGAGTCGCTACGCGATTCGCAAGCGACGATTTTGCTCAGATAGACTTGAAAATTCCCGGTTTCCATCTCGTTCGCGCAGCGTAGCGTTGATTATACATTGGCTAAAACCTTTGAAATTTCAAGATTTAGTCTCGAAATTGTATCAAAGCCGTCCTCAAAGAACCTCGCTTTAGACCCATCGATGAAGGTAAATAACCTATGCTGCTTGGGAAGTTTGGGAATAAACGACTTGATGATAGAACGATTGTAGCTGCTTAGTTGCAGCACTCCATCCCCAGCGTTCCGCCTCGGCACGGGCGTTTTGTCGAATTGTCTCCCGCTCTTGACTTGATTCCAACAGTTGGCGGGTAGCAGCGATCGCACCCGTATCACCGGTTTCTGGGTCAAACAAATAACCGTTTACCCCATCGGTGACAATATCGGGGATACCTCCAGAACGCGCTGCCACCACTGGACACCCAGCAGCCATTGCTTCTAGTAACACTAACCCCAAGGTTTCCGTGCGGGATGGGAAAACAAAGGCATCAGCACTGGCAAAGGCTGCACCCAATTCTAGACCTTGAAGATAACCGACAAAATGAGTATTTGTACCTTCAAAATATTTTTCCAGAGCTTGACGGTGGGGACCATCTCCCACCAATGCCAATCTGGCGTTTGGTATGGCTTCTAAAACAGGTTTAATCCGTTCAATTTCCTTTTCCGCAGATAATCTCCCCACATACAGCAAAATAGGTGCATCTGGATGATTTTGGGATAAACGCGATCGCATTTGCGGACTAGCTAAACCCGGATGAAAGGTTTCCGTATCCACACCACGTTGCCATAGATCCACCCGTTCAATTCCGTGGCTGCTTAATTCTTCACACATAGCAGTGGAAGTACATAAATTTAATTCTGCCTGGTTGTGGGCTGCTTTTAACAATTCCCATAAAAAACCCTCCAACATTCCTAAACCGTAATGTTGGAGATATTGGGGTAAATGGGTATGGTAGGAGGCAATCAGGGGAATATTTCGGGATTTACTGTGGAAAATACCCGATAACCCTAAAATAGCCGGATTGACAACATGAATAATATCTGGAGCAAACCTATCTACAGCCTCCCCAATCGATGGACGGGGTAAAGCCATCTTTAATTCTGGATATAACGGTAAAGGGAACCCAGATACACCGTGTATTTTTGCTCCCTTGTATTCAGTTAACCCACCTTCAGGACAAACAACCAAAACCTCGTCGCCATTTCGTTGCAGGTGGTCAACAGTGTGACGTAAGCGCGTAACAATACCATCGACCTTGGGTAAAAATGTTTCAGTAAAAAGGGCGATTCTCATAAGTGCATCAAATTTGAATGTCGGTTATTTGCCACCAGTTGACAGCGATATTGGTTTTAATTTATCGCTATTCGTCTCCATTGTTGAGGATACCGCTATTTTGGTCAAAAAAGCATCCAAAATTTGACAGGCAATTTACCGACGATACACAGGACAAACACGGTAGCGGTAACGATAACCTCGATAGTAACGATAGCGGTAATAACATCGACCGTAACGCCCTATTCTCACTCTTCGGGGACGACGATACACCCGACGAACCCGATAGGTTTGTGCCAGCAAGGGAACATTCCCCTGTAAATCGGTGATTATCCCTGCATTCACCGGCAAAATTGAGGTAAACGCGATCGCACCAGTAGCTAATCCCAGAACTGTTATTTGGAGTTTTTTTAACATTCAGTTCTACACTTACCGAAAACTCGATAGGTTCAATTTTACTGATACTTTCAACAGACGTAGCATTGCTACGTCTCTGGCGTAAAATTTTCAATTAGTGTGGGTAGTTCACTGGACAGATGAACAAGTAGCACAGAACTGGGGAGCAAAGCGACAAGATTGCTTCCCTGTGACGATGTGGCTTGTACAATAGGGAAACCGAGTTATTTGATTATCCGTGGATGATAATACTAATGAGGCTGACGAAGGTTGGGAATTTTTGGGGGAACAACGCATTTGCACTAGCGCTAATAATCGCGGCAAGCTAATACATGCAATGGCATTAATCAGGGTGACAATTAAAATATCTAGCCAACCCATGAAACATCACCTCCACAAACTGAATTTTCAACTTTTCCATCTGCTTCACTTTCCGGTAGATGCTTTGCTAATTTGTAATACCCCTGTGGAGAAGCAAGCTACATCATTGCAAGTTGGTTTCTCATGGGAAAAACCCACAACCAAACCGGAAAATAGCTCATTCCTATTCCCCACTCCCTCTGCATCAAGGGAGTAACTTATGAACCTGTTGAACACACCCATTAACTTCCAGAATTACAGCAGCTAACATCTTTTATTATCTATGTATTTTGATTTTATCATAGATTGTTTGTGATAGATGAAAATAACTGCAAGTGTTATAACTTGAGTTTTAGCAACAGTGAATAGTTAATGGTTATACATACAATCATTTAATTTCAGAGAATTTAGACAAAAGGGGTATGAATAATGTCAAAAAGAATGAATACTGCATTTGCGAGGGAATTAGAAAAACGCGATCGCGCTTTTATTGCTGAATTTACCAATTATCGAGATATCGAAACCTTACCGGAAATCTGGGCGATCGCAGCCAATTTATACAAGGATACAGTCGCTTTATGTGACCCCCATAGTCAACCGGAGGTGACGTTGACCTATGAACAGTTGTATGGACAAATAAAATTGTTTGCCACTGGTTTACAAGTCCTGGGATTGGAGGTGGGAGCAAGGGTTTCCCTAATATCTGACAATTCACCTCGCTGGTTTATTGCTGATCAAGGAGCCATGTTAGCGGGTGCGGTAGATGCAGTGCGTAGTTCTCAAGCAGAACGGGAGGAGTTATTATTTATCATTCGTAATAGTGGGAGTACGGGATTAATCCTGGAGAACTTGCAAACTTTGACGAAGTTGCGTGAAGGGATTAGGGATTTACCGATTGAATTTGTAGTATTACTGTCCTCAGAAAATGTTCCTAGCAACGATGGGTTAAGAATTCTGAATTTTGACCAAATCATGGAATTGGGAAAAAGTCAGGAATTGCAACCAGTCAAACGTCGGGGAGAAGATTTAGCAACCTTAATTTATACTTCTGGAACCACAGGAAAACCCAAGGGTGTGATGTTATCCCATAATAACTTGATGCACCAGGTGAAAAACTTGCGGTCACTGGTACAACCAGCAGTTGGTGACATTGTTTTGAGTATTTTACCCACCTGGCACAGTTATGAACGTAGTGCCGAATACTTTTTGTTGAGTTTAGGCTGTACACAAGTTTATACGAATTTACGGGCAATCAAACGGGATTTAAAAGAATTTAAACCCAGTTACATAGTTTGTGTACCGCGATTAATCGAATCCATTTATGAAGGGGTACAAAAGCAATTTCGCGAACAACCTCCCTCCAAACAACGCCTGGTTTACACCCTTTTAGGATGCAGTGAAAAATACATCCGCGCTCGGAGAATTGTCAACGGATTAGACACAGAAAATTTACAACCCTCCACCGGGGAAAAATTACTAGCTAATATCCAGAGTATATTTTTATTTCCCCTGCACAAATTAGGCGAAAAACTAGTTTACAGTAAAGTTCGGGAAGCCACCGGAGGCAAAATCAAGCAAATGATTAGCGGAGGGGGAGCTTTAGCCAGACACATCGATTTATTCTTTGAAATTATCGGTGTCGAAGTGCTTGTCGGCTATGGATTAACCGAAACCTCCCCAGTCACCCATGCTCGACGAATTTGGCGAAATATGCGCAATTCCGCAGGTTTACCAGTACCCGGAACCGAAGTCCAAATCGTTGACCCAGAAACACGTCAACCCCTCCCCATCGGTAAAACAGGGTTAGTTTTATTACGCGGTCCCCAAATCATGCAGGGATATTACCAAAATCCCGAAGCCACAGCCAAAGCCATTAATCCAGAAGGCTGGTTTGATAGTGGAGATTTAGGATGGGTGACATCAGAAAACGATTTAATCCTTACCGGACGAGCAAAAGATACCATCGTATTAAGTAACGGGGAAAACATCGAACCCCAACCCATCGAAGACGCTTGTTTGCGATCGCCCTACATCGACCAAATCATGTTAGTCGGACAAGACCAACGTTATTTAGGTGCATTAATTGTTCCCAATCTGGAAGCCTTAGAAAATTGGGCAAAACAGCAAAATCTCCGGATAAGAATAGGAGATGACAATGGTGACAGCAATAACAATGCTACACTGTCGGGCAGTCAAGTAATCGACTTGGAAAGTAAAATCATCCAGGATCTATTTCGGCAAGAGCTAAATCGGGAAGTACAAAATCGTCCTGGATATCGACCAGACGACCGTATTGTCCCATTTAGACTCGTGACGGAACCGTTTTCCATCGAAAATGGCTTGATGACGCAAACATTAAAACTGCGTCGTCATATCGTTATGGACAGATATGGCGATTTAATTCGGGAAATGTTTGCTTGAAGAATACAGGAGACAGGAGATTAAGTGATTATTTATTACCTATTCATGATCTCTATGCTCTTCCTACTGCCTATTCACCATTCCCTACTCCCATTCCAGCGAAAATACCGGAGGTTATTAAAAACTTCAGTTATTTCCCCCTGGATCGGTTCTGTCCTTAGTTACAATCTTTAGAGTGAACGGAAACGTAAATTATGGATGTCTCGAAACAATTACTATTGAAACGACCCGTCAACGTCACCGCAGTTGTCACACCACTGTGGAAACAAGAAGCACAACAGCAACTGCAATCACAAATCATCCAAATTGACCAACAACTCGAACAAATCGACGCTCAAGGACAACGTGCGATCGTTGAGATTCAAAAACAATCCCTCCAACCCCCCGGACCCCAAGTCCAACAACAAATCGAAAATATCCAATACCAAGTCAACCAGCGTAAAAGCGAATTACTAGAACAAAAAAACCAGTGTCTCCAAAGCCTTCAACAAGTGCAAATGCTAGAACTTGACCAAGAAGTAAATCAAGGACAGTTAGAAGGCTTTTTCCGGATTGAACTAGGTGATAACCTCGCAAGCAAAATGCAGGTAGAAGTCGTAATTCGCGACGGTGTTGTCGAAGAAATCCGCGGTGATATCTAAAAAAATTATCCCCTATTTGTAAAGACGTAGCACTGCTACGTCTTTAATTCATGGGCAGATTTTTTTACAGATAAACGCCCAAAAAAGTATAAAATATCGAGAGCGTCGTGCTTCTAGCCCCAAGGACAAAGCAAATGTGGAAACGAATTGGATTAATTTTACTGTTAATTTTAAGTATTAGTGTAGCGCGTCCCCAAGGTGTCCTGGCAGCTGCTCTCAATGATTATGTCGATACCACCGATGGCTATCAATTCTCCTACCCCAACGGTTGGGTACAAGTGAAAGCCACTAAACCCCTCGATGTCATCTTTCACGATATCATCGAACCCAGCGAAAATATTTCCGTTGTTGTTAGTCCAGTTCCCGGTAACAAACCATTATCAGAACTCGGTAGTCCCACGGAAATTGGCTACAAACTTGGTAAAAACGCCCTTGCTCCCGAAGGCTCCGGAAGAGTTGCCGAACTTGTGGATGCTGCCGAAAGGGAAGTAGAAGGTATTAAATATTACAAGTTAGAATATATAATTAAGTTACCCAACAACACTAAACGCCATAATCTTGCCAGCGTTGCCGTTAGTCACGGTAAACTATTTACACTAAATGCCTCCGTATCCGAAAGACGTTGGCCACGAGTTAAAGGTTTGATTGAAGAAGCAGTGAATTCATTTCAAGTCTATTAGAGGACGTTTTAAAAGTCGATTTTCATACTTAATCTATGGTTTTTGGGGAGTAGGGAGAAGGAAGTCGGTACAGACGCGACATGTCGCGTCTGTACTTGAATAACGATAAACATACCGTTTGAGTTGATTTCCTGTCTTCAAGAGGTGGTTAATAAAGTATTGATTGACACTTAACCAACATCCTCTTAGAGGAATAAAAAGTAGAGGCGACCCGACTCGGTGAGAAGTTGCACTAGATGCGTCTATGGGTCATCTCTGCTAGATAAAGCACAAATCCACTTGATTTGTTGTTGATGAATGACAGTTAACTGTCATCCATAAAAAGTAGTGAATATATAACTTATACCATTTCACTCAAATTTTGATACATTTTCTTCCCCTGCTCCCAAAAGCTTCCCGTCAGGTATCAACTTCAAAGTAAAACGGTATTAGGCAACGGTTTACTCCCCACCTTTATCTTAATATTCTATCTTTTCCATATCAAATTATGGGTGTTCCACAATTTGTATTAGCATCAGCATCTCCAGCACGTCGGCGATTATTACAAACAATAGGAATTGAACCCGTTGTTTGTGCCAGTGATTTTGACGAATCCCAGGTGAATTCCCGCGATCCGATTTTATTAGTACAGATATTAGCCCAGCGCAAAGCGGAAAAGGTTGCACCGAAATATCCACAAGCTCTAGTATTAGGGTGTGATTCTGTACTCGCGATCGAAGGGGAAATTCATGGGAAACCCGCAAGTCCAGATGAGGCGATCGCACGATGGCAAAATATGCGAGGGAAAACCGGTGATTTACTCACAGGTCATGTTTTAGTGGATAATCTGCAAAACCGGAAAATTGTCAAGTGTCAACTAACAAAAGTTTACTTCGCCCATGTAAGCGATCGCGAAATCGTAGATTATGTTGCCACTGGAGAACCGTTAAAATGTGCCGGTGCCTTTGCCTTGGAAGGGAAAGGTAGCGTATTTGTGGAGAAAATCGACGGTTGTCACAGCAACGTCATCGGTTTAAGTTTACCCCTACTACGACAGATGTTAGGGAACTTAGGTTATACGGTGATGGATTTTTGGGGATAGATAGGAAGTAGGCTGTTGACTTTGGGGGAATTTACCCCTATCAAACCCATACAGGGGAAAGAAAATACACTACATGCTCAAAAATGCTTGAAACCCAGATATAGCAAGAAACTACTCCAAATGATGTCAAAGTTTTGCTGTGTATACATTTGAGTGGTTTTTCCGGCTATTTTTTGTCTAAGTCCCACTATAAAGAAAAGCTCAGGTGATGAATGTGGGAAGTATAAACCACAAAACAAGTTCGGTTTCTGTGAAAATGAGATTGGGAGAAATTCCGCTACATTAGGAAATAGGAAAATTTATGAACAAAACCCCCACAGAAGACCCATTAGGTCGTCTCTACTCCAAAACACGAAAATCCTAAATCTCAAACTTGATATGACCACCACCCTCACAGCATCAACCGCTAACAACCCACTTTTACAAGGAGCAGGATTACCACCCTTTGCCGATATTCAACCAGAAATGGTAGAACCTGCTCTCAAGGAATTAATTCCCCAATTAGAAGCAGAACTAAGTCAATTAGAAGCCAATGTCCAACCAACTTGGTCGGGATTAGTCGAACCCTTGGAAAGAATCACCGAGCGTTTGTACTGGACTTGGGGTGTAGTCAACCATTTAATGGGGGTGAAAAATAGCCCAGAACTGCGCACAGCCTACGAAGCGGTACAACCTCTGGTAGTTCAGTTTTCCAACCGTCTCAACCAAAGCCAAGCCATCTACAAGGGATTTAAAGCTTTGCAGGACAGCGATAATTATGCCCAGTTAGAACCTGCTCAAAAACGGATTGTGGAGTCGGCGATTCGCGATGCTGAATTAAGTGGTGTCGGTTTAGAAGGTGCTGCTAGAGAACGTTTTAACGCCATTCAAATGGAATTGGCTGAACTCGCGACCAAATTCTCCAACAACGTGTTAGATGCAACTAAAGCCTTCCAACTCAAATTAACCACACCCGAAGATATAGCCGGACTTCCCCCTAGTTTACTCAGTTTAGCAGCCCAAGCAGCCCGTGCTGCTGGAGAAGAACATGCTACCCCAGAAACAGGTCCTTGGGTAATTACTCTGGATGCACCCAGTTACGGACCATTTATGCAGCATTCCCAACGGCGAGATTTACGGGAACAGGTTTACAAAGCTTATATTTCCCGTGCATCGGAAGGGGAATTAGATAATAATCCGATTATTATTAGAACTTTGGAATTGCGGCAAGAATTAGCTGAATTACTAGGTTATAAGAACTATGCTGAAGTCAGTTTAGCTAGTAAAATGGCTGCCAATACCCAAGCAGTGGAACAGTTACTAGAAGAATTACGCCAATATAGTTACGATGCAGCTAAGGCAGAATTAGCAGAATTAACAGCCTATGCCAAAGCTCAAGGTGCAGCTGAAGCAGATGACTTAAAACATTGGGATATTAGTTACTGGGCTGAACGACAACGGGAAGCTAAATTTGCCTTTACCGATGAGGAATTACGTCCCTATTTCCCCCTTCCCCAAGTTTTAGACGGATTATTTACCCTCGTTAAACGTCTATTTGGTGTTACTGTCACCCCCGCAGACGGTCAAGCACCAGTTTGGCATGAAGATGTGCGTTATTTCCAAATCGCTGATGAAACAGGTCATCCCATCGCCTACTTTTACCTCGACCCCTACAGTCGTCCAGCCGAAAAACGGGGTGGAGCTTGGATGGATACCTGCATTAATCGGGGATTAATCAGGGAAAATGGCACCGTCACCACCCGTTTACCTGTTGCCTATCTGGTGTGTAACCAAACCCCTCCCGTAGACGGTAAACCCAGTTTAATGACCTTCTACGAAGTGGAAACCCTATTCCACGAATTTGGTCACGGCTTACATCACATGTTGACCAAAGTAAATTATCCCAGCGCAGCTGGTATTAATAACGTCGAATGGGATGCCGTGGAATTACCGAGTCAATTTATGGAAAACTGGTGTTACGAACACCAAACTTTAATGGGAATGGCTAGACATTACGAAACCGGTGAACCTCTACCGGAACATTACTATCAAAAACTCCTTGCTGCTAAAAATTACATGAGTGGTAGCAGTATGTTACGGCAAATCCACTTTAGCCTTGTGGATATGGAACTACACGCCAACTATCGAACTGGTGGTCCAGAAACACCCCAAGATGTGCGATCGCGAATTGCCCAAACTACCACTGTTCTCCCTCCCCTCCCAGAAGATGCCTTTTTATGTGCTTTCGGACATATTTTTGCCGGAGGTTATGCAGCTGGGTATTACAGTTATAAGTGGGCTGAAGTCTTGAGTGCAGACGCTTTTGCAGCCTTTGAGGAAGCAGGTTTAGAGAACGAAGCAGCCGTCCAAACCACTGGAAAACGTTACCGTGATACTATTCTTGCTCTCGGTGGTAGTCAGCATCCCATGGAAATATTTGCCAGCTTTCGAGGACGGGAACCCAGTACAAAACCACTATTAGTTCATAACGGGTTAGCGAATTGATTTGATTTATCCCCTCAAAAGTCAAAGGGAATTGAGAAATAGCTGATGGCGATCGCGGCGGTTTTAGGCAGGTTTTTACACCAATCTTGAAGCTTGATCAAAACTAGGAATTAGTTAGCTGCCCAGAGTCAATAGACTTCATATAGCTCGAAGAAGTTTGTGGAGTTGGTGCGGACGCGACAGAGCTTATCGGTCAGCGTCTTCCGCGATCGCAGTGGTCAAGTTCGTTCAATCCAAAACAAGATGTTGCTCTTGGGGGCATTTGTTGGGGTGCGTTAGCCCGCCCTTGCGCGATCGCTCTACGGGTTAGTTGGTTATGAGGTTATATCGATTCTCTTGTACTTTGATATATAAAAACTTTACCTGTGGCTTAACTATTCTTCAGGAGATATTGCTAATTTCCACAATCTCCAATCCAAAACCGGAGAAAAAGTGTTGATTTATCATGGGGGTTTCTGTTAGGATGAAGATAGGGCTCCAAGGGGCTATTATGACCTAATACATGAGAATGATAATCGTCTACAGGGTTGTAATCCGCCTTCTATAAGTCTTTGAGACGAAAATGACCATGCTTCCACCTCGTCCTTGGGTAGGATTTTGGGTATTAGGGATTAACATTTTTTTTGGTAGGATTCCCGGAGATTAAAATACCCTCTAATTTTTGCAAGAGACGCGATATATGGCGTCTCTACTGTTAAACCAGCCATAAATCATTCGTGACAAGTTAAGGTGAAATTAGTTTTGTCAACTCGTAATTATCCTTAAAAGTGAGGTGAAGGAGAAGTAGTAAATTCTACTTTGCACTGAGTTTTCCGCGCCAGAATCAATCATGCATTGAAAATTTAGCGA
>CALJJQ010000087.1 GCA_937973965.1 uncultured Calothrix sp.
AAAACGGTAACTCAGGTTATTGAAGAATTAATTGATACATTACCTGACCCGAAATGAAATATTTTGCTCGTTTCCTCCATGTTCTCCTTCCTCGCTGTACGGGTCGGAGAACTGTCGTCAACTCGCTCGCAATTCATCTCACACCTCCCTCCGGGTAGGTGTGAGACTTCTTGCTGTTCTAGCTAATTGTTGTAAAATCAATTCTATGGCCCGCTCTAATTGGGGGTCTTTACCTTCCACCCAATCTTGCGGTGTGATTTCCACCTCGATGTCTGGGTCGGTTCCATAGTTTTCCACTTTCCAACCAACATCCTGAAACCAAAATGAATATTCTGGCTGGGTGACAATGCTACCATCAACTAAGGCATGACGCGGCCAAATGCCAATCACTCCTCCCCAAGTGCGCTTACCAATTAATTTACCTAGTTTCATCAATTTAAAACAGTGGCTAAAAATATCACCATCGGTCCAATTAGGGAATCCATAGGATAGGGTGTTGGTTGACCCCAGCGAGAAACAGAATAACCAATCCTTCGCCTAATTAAATTCCAGTATATTTGGACATTAAACGATTTTGCCAAAAACCCGAATATTAGGATAGGTATGAAGTAAAACAAAAACGTTCAGTGTAACTAATATCACCGAGGGAGACTTGCAATACAAAAGTATCTTGAGGATTGCACTTGAATCGGGGAAGTTGAATAAAGTTATCGAAGGAGCGAGATGTAACTACCCGTAAAGTTTCTCCTGTATCGTTTAAGATAGCTAATTTTAAATTTTTTGGTAAACAACTTTGTTTAGAATCTGGATAAACTCTAACTTTGATATTGAGTTGTTGATTTGATTCTGGTGACAATACCATTGCTAAAATTACAGATTCACGGTTAAACATAATTTGTTTAACTGCTTTGATTGTCTCTTGTTGTTGTGAAGCAGCATCTTTGAAACATAGATTGAGATTTTCTAGTAATTCATTATTCAACAATGAGTCTAGGGTTTGCCAACCCGCTTGTAAAAATCCTTCTAACCATTCATTTAAATCGATTACTGGATGACATTGCTGCAAATATTGAGGAAATTCTAATAATGTAGTTAATTGGCTCAGTGGTACTTCTTCCGTTCTGACACTCTTTGTAAACCCAATTAAAGTCGCAGTTTGTAATAATTCATCAAATTGTACAACTACATAGCCAACTTTTGATGTCCACGTTTCACGGGGAAAGTAAACAAAATCATCGTGGGGAAAAATGTATCGACATTCTAATTTTCCATAGTTTTTAACTATTAAATCTGCTGTATCTAAAAAAATTGAAATTATCAATTTATAGCTATCGTATCCTTGCCACTCAGTTTCAAAATCCAGACATCTTAAGTAATGATTAACAGCGTAAATAGCAAGGGCATTAAAATAAATTTTCTCAGCTATTACGATATCAATATACTGTTCACAAAACTTGGAAGCAAGTTCATGTGCTTGGGGTGTTAGAGATACACAAAAAGTAAATTGTGATTGATATCTGTCATTCATAATTTCCTCCTTTGTAAACTGGGCTTTATGCTTGGATATACTTTTTTATTTCTGGTGCAATCTTTTCTAAATTACGTTGGAAGAAATTAATGAGAGCAGGAATACCTATTTTGAAAGTTTCGGATATTTCTTTCCAGCTTTTACCATCTAAACGGTTTAGTACAATTACTTGAAAAGTAACTTCTGGATGTCCCCTTATATATTTTTGTAGCAGTTGATTTGAGCTAGTTTGTAAATATTCTCGCAGTTATTCCGAAAGTATCGGCTCTGATTCTGGTTGAGGAATATTTTCTAATTCTTCCCCTGCTTCAGTAAATTTCGGTAGCGTTGGTAAAGATTGTCGAGCAATTTCAAATAAAAGTGAGTTGATATATAAAGATTTTTGTCTGATTAATTGAGCTATGAAAAATAGGAATATAAATAGGGCGATTATTTTGAATGTAACTAGATCCGCAATTAAACTTTTTGCATTTAATCGCAGCCAGAAAATTATTTCTCTTTGATTAATTGATTGAATAAAATTAGTCAATTGATATTTTTCTCTAATGATTTTAGCATTAACTTTTTGAATCAATGGGTCAGTTTTTTTTATTTGATAGTTACGTAATATCATATCAAAACGGAAATTCAACCAAGGGATAAATCTACCTTTACAAGGATTATAAGTATTAATATGCCGATATAACCAAATCCACAGTTCATTTTTGGCATCTTCATAGATATCATCATATATATGCGCTTTATGCAACAATTTATCAGATAAGATGATTGCATTAATTAACACTTGAAAACCTAATTGCCATTGACTTGTTTGGGGTTGATATTGACCTACTACTAAAGCTAATTGCTGCAAACAGGCTTCATTTAAGACTTTGCTAAAAGTACGCGATCGCACTTCTTTAATCCATACCGTTACGTTTAATTGAGTGCATTTACCACCATCCAGACTTTGAACAATTTCTTGTTTTAATTCCAACTGTAGCGCTTGATAGATATCGAGATAAACACCACAAAGTGGTTGATGACGTTGATGACGAAATAAATTAGATGAACGTAACAGATAATCACTTAGGGTGACTATTGCTTGCTGACGTTCATCACCTATGGGTGGAGATGTTTGGACTTGAATGACAAGTTGCAGCAGTTTTTCATCCATAATTTATCTTGAATTATTTGTCTCTGGTACTTAATCCTTTCTTTCTTTGGGTTTTTATACATTTAGCGATACAAAATTTACAAAACTTATTTTTGGCGAATTTCTCAATTGAGGAAATGCAAGAGACTTTAACTGATATTCTCCAATCTGCTCGTGAAGCTGGGTTTATAGTTAAAAATGATGATGGGAAAGCAATTGGATTTATGAATCTTTCACTTCGGTATGAGTATGTCCCAGGTGCTACCCAAAACCCTGTTGCATATGTAGAAGGAATTTATATCGAAGAAGAATATAGAAGACAAGGTGTAGGTAGATACTTAATTGAGTTTGCTCAACAATGGGGACTGGAACATGGATGTATCGAATTGGCTTCAGATGCTTTATTAGAAAACACAGAAAGTTATGAGTTTCATACCAGTGTTGGATTTCAAGAAGTAGAAAGAGTTGTCACTTTTGGTTGAAATTGGATGGAGTTGAGCCAATTATCTAGACTTGTTTCTAATTGATTGCCATAATAATTTAGTTCTTGGCGAGAAAAATTTGTCATCGTATCTTCTGTATCAAAAGTAATCCGTCCAAACCAATTTTGAGAACGATAAATTTGTCGCCATTGTTGATATAGCTGTAGAATATTTGGTGCGGGTGGTAATTTCGCTGTAAATGTCATTGGTAGAGGATGTTCATCGCTACATACCAAAGCCGTGAGGGGAAAGCCATCATTAAAGTTGCCTTCTCCCATAGTCAAAATAATTAATTTATTGATGCGGCTGGGAAGATGGTGATAATTTAAACCTTGTTGAGCTAATAATTTGGCAATCTCTGCCATGTCTGCCGAATGTTGGCGGTAGATTTCGATTTGAGCTTGTTTCTCTTCTAATTCGGCTTGATATCTAGTTTCAAGAATTTTGAGTTGCTGTTGATATTTTTGTTGTAAATCTTGGTGAATTTTTTCCTTATCTGCATTTTCGGAAACATTCACTTTGACAACAATCAAACCATCACCTTTATTTTCAATACTATTAATTGTAAGTCTTTCTGTATGATTTTTGACTGCAACTTCCTTAATGGCAATAATTAAGGCTTCCCAATCAGCACCATTACAGAAAATTAAATCAGCGATCGCAACTCCTACAGCTATTGGTAAAGCTGGCATTATCAAAGCAGTTGGCTGAGAATTGGCGATTTTAAACACCGTGATGGCTACGGAAATTGCAAGCACTCCACAAGCAATTTTTAATACACTCATCAATTTGGGTCTGACTTCAAAAGTCGCTCCGACAACAGCGATCGCACCGCTAACGGTAGCAATTATAGCCCAAATTCCTGCTGCTGCTGCTCTCCAAGCTCCCGCACCCACCATTTTTAATCCAGACGCACCTAAATTTAACCCTAATACAGCCCCTAAAATAACAACAATTGTCCCCCCAATTCCAGCCATTGCTAGCAAAGCCATAACTAAACCCTGACGAATGCTGCTCAGACAAAAAACTCCCAAGACAATTGCAACAATCAAACCAGGAATACCATTTTCGACGTTAGGCACACCATCGTATAATGGTTCTGAGGACTGAAATATTGTCTCAGTAAAGATGACAGCAGCAATCCATGCAGAAAAAACACTGACAATTGCCAAGATTAGGGAGCAAACAACACTAAAAATCGCCCAATGGGTTTGTACTCCTGCTTGAGCGTAACTAAAATTGGTATTAACTAAATTTGCCTCCCGAAAGTCCGCACCTTTGATATCTGCATGGCTAAAATTCGCACCAGCCAAATTTTTACCACGGAAAGAACGCCCCCGTAGTTTCTGATGGGAGAAGTTTATATCGGTTAATTCGTGGTTTTGATCATCATGAGTAAACATCGCGATCGCGCAGCGACTCCTCCAGAGTTTCACATCTACAAGCGTAGTTTGATTATCTACAACCTCGATAAGTGCTATTTCGGAAAAATAAAATATCTAGATTTGACCCCCCAGTGTCTATAGATAGATACAGTTTCTTATTTGTGATTTTCGACATCAAAATCTGGATAATCTATCTTTTTGAGTGCGATCGCAGCTTTCTGATATGGAGAACGACAATATCCAGATTCCGGAATCCTCTTGTGAAAATAACTCGATAAAAATCTAAACTTTCGCGGAAATTACGAAAATTGTATGGTAGTATTCCATAAATCGAAAGACACTATCGTTTTATCCACCGCTTATGACTGGAACATTTTACCGATATGCGGGTTTAGTATATGTCTCATATTCTGGTTGAAAACCTGAAAAACCTTTTTGGTATCAGAAAGAAACTCCGGATTATTCGGTTCCATCAAAGGACTTGTACAACGCAAGAGCAAAGAAGTTCACGCACTGACAGGAATTTCCTTCTCGATTCAACAGGGGGAACTTGTTGGTTATATTGGACCAAATGGAGCGGGGAAATCGACGACGATCAAAATTTTAAGTGGTATTCTCGTTCCTTCTAGTGGTAAATGTGTAATTAATAACCTTATTCCGTGGGAAAATCATTTATAGTAAATGGTTGCAACGCTTTTTTACTTATATCGTACCTCTTGCTTGTGTCAACTATTTTCCACTGCTGGCCATATTAGGTAAAGAAAAAGAATTGGCCATTCCTCAATGGTTTTGCTACTTTTCACCAATGCTGGGAATAGTATTTTTGGTGGTTGCGATCGCCCTTGGAAAACAGGGATAAAGGTACTATTATTCTACTGGTAATTCATCAGCGATCGCCTAACACCGTTTTACATAGTATCCTCAAACAAGCGATCGCCTCGATGCAATCTATAGGCTATTTGATAGGTTTGTCCTTGCGATCGCATTGTCGGTGCGTGAGCGGCTAAATATCGGGATGCAGCCACTAAAATATTAATCCCAGTAGGAGTATTACCCCATAGGGAATACTGACGAAAAGCAGCTTCTATCTCCTGAATTACGTGAAATTGCCGATTTTCGCGCAACAATAATTTACCTAGCATCCCCAAGAGAGATTCTGGTTTTCCTCCACTGTAAAGATAGCAACCGACTAATTCCCCAACCTGGTTAACTTGCTGCTGTCGATCAAGTAAATCTGGTAGTTCCCGTAATAATTCTTCCGGATTTTCCACCGTTTTATCTGGTTTCGGAAGACGTGCAGCAGGTACATTCAGAAAGCGATCCAGATATACACTCATCGCTGCATCAAACACCCCTCGCAATAATTCCGGGGAAGCTACCCGTCGCAATCCTTGGTGGACGGCATTGGCAAAGGTAAAGGTATGATGGGCACTATCCCAATCGTTAAAATCATTGTTGGTGCTAAATTGGGCAATCCGCAAAGCTGCTGCATAGGTGACAATTGCTGCTAATTCTGCCTCACAACATCCTTGACGTAGGGCTGTGAGTAGGGAATCGGCGATCGCTTGGGGATTATTACCCAGTAATATTGGTATGAGTTCCTCCCCGTGGTTCCAAGTTCCCCGTTTACTTTTACCTTCAGCTAAAGCACTCGGTAATTCTGCAAAAGCTAGTTGTAAAATTGCCACCAAATCCGCAGGAGAACGCCAAGACCTAGATTCCTCCATGCGAAAGGCTTTGGCATAGCCAGGAATTAAACTGGTTAGGACAATTTCCGCATTTTGCCAACCTGTTGCATCTAAAGCTTCTAAAGCCTTATTGGTAAAATCCAGAGTATGACCCACATCAATATAGCGATGGTCGGTAACTACAGTAAATAGCATCTGGGCAATTTGTTCTGGAGATGCACCTGCACGGATTACCGATGCTAAACAGCGTTCTCCACCTTCTGCATCTCTCACCTCAATAAACTGACGAAACCAATTTTGTAAGATAGGCAGTTTTTCTAGATTATGCGAGTCGGGCAGAGGTTGGATAGGGAAGCGAGGTGGTTGATTACTAGTATCCCCTGCAACTGCGGCTAAACCATGATAGATCGCACGGGGTTTGTCTTCTCCATCGAGATAAGGTAATAGATTCATCATGCAAGTATGAATTGTTAAACCCGTATCCCAACCACTCTGACGGTAACGCACCCCAAAATCCAAACCCATGCGAAATGGTTCAGTGGGGTTAATTTGCTTATCCAACAAAGCGATTACCGATTTGCCAATGATTAAAGAAATTCCTTTTTCTAAGCCATCCTGGAGACGCTGACGGTGGTGAGTCAACACATCTGCATGGATACCTAAATCAACCCATACCTCCCCTTCACGGATTTGTACGGGGAAAGCTGGTAAATCATCAGCCCAAGAATCGAAAGTTCCCCCACTCATTAAATCGAAACGAGCATAGTGCCAATCGCAAGTCAGAATGCAATCTTTCACCGTTCCCCGATGTAAGGGAAAACCCATGTGAGGACAACGATTGTCTATGGCGTAAATTTTATCATCCACACTCACAATTAGCAGTGTATGTCCAGCGACGGCAACAACTAATCTACCCGATTTGTGGACATCATCTAATTTGGCAGCACGGACATAATTTCCATTTTGAGTATTCATTGTTAACAGTAATTTTTCCAAGTCATGTTAAAAAATTTTCTATTTTCATTAACTAGAGTAACACTGACCAAAATTTGAAAATCTAGAGATTTGTAAAGCGATATACACCTTCTCATGGTGTGTAATCCTCAAATTCTGGTAAGTAGGTGGGTGGTGAAAATTATCGTTCAGATCAGGGAGAGATGCGTTAGCGTTCAGCTCCTCTGAAAGAGGCTATATTGCGTCTGTAGGGGGTTAAGGCTTTTCGGCGAATGATTGGTTACATTATGGTTTTATGTTTAATTGCACCTACCTACTTAGCGGTTGTCAAAATCATCAGCTATTTTTAATACGTCAAGCTAGCAATAATTGGTACAATTTTAAAAGATGAACCGTCACTACGTGTGATGAACACTTCCTCTCCAAGTGCAACTTCTTCAATCAGCCTAATTGAGTTTCTGCTACTTGTAAGTTAATTTGGTACATGGACAGTCTCCACTGAAACCTAATATTTGGAAACTACTCCCATCACGGACTCTTCCCTACCCTCACGCTTCAAACTTTTTGCTGCAAACCCTACTCAACCATTGGATATCCTATGTCTGAACAAAACCAAGTAGAAAAACAACTAGACAAAAGCAGCACCCAGGAAATAATTCAAACTGCTTTAACAACAGAAAATGAAGATATTTATTGGGATTTAGTGCATATTTTACGCATCCGTGGTGGAGATGAGGAATTTACAGCAGCATCCCATTTATGCGAGAGTAAAAATCCCCAGGAAAGAACTTTAGGTGTTAATATTATTGCCCAATTAGGGGCTATACAGGGTAATTTTCGTACTTGCGAACGGGGAGATATTTTATGACAACTACTGTCTTATGAGGAAGATGAAAATGTTTTGGCAGCGATTGGTTATGCTTTCGGACATTTACAAGATGCAAGGGGAATTTTACCATTAATTAAATTAAAAAAACATGCCAATTGTGATGTCAGAATGGGTGTTATTTTTAGTTTGAGTTGTCAGGAAGATGAGTCAGCAATTCAAGCATTGATCTAATTATCTGGTAATGTAGACAACGAGGTGAGAAATTGGGCAACTTTTGGCTTGGGTTCGCAAATTACCATCGATACCCCAGCAATTCGAGATGCTTTATATCAACGCATCATTTCCGAAGTTGAAGACGATCAAGATGACACAATTGCTGAAATCCGTGGGGAAGCATTACTGGGTTTAGCCATCAGAAAAGATCAACGGGTCATTGAACCGCTAATTGCGGAATTGGAAAGCGGTTGTGTGGGAAGATTATCTGTAGAAGCTGCATTGGCAATAGGAGATAATCGGTTGTATCCTAGCTTAATGAAGTTGCAAGATTGGTGGGATGTGGATGTTGAGTTATTGCAAGCAGCAATAGCTAAATGCCAAACTTCAAATTAGCGATGCGATCATAATCAGAAATAAAATTATTAATTGCTAGTTAGAACAACCACACTTCCAGCAATTACTTGCCAATCATCATGAAACTGCTTCCAAACCCGCAGATAACGAAATTTACCATTAATTTCCTGTCCAAAATAATTACCTTGCATTTCCACTGTCACTGCAACAACAACATTATTGTCACCTATTTGGTGAATCATGCGATCGCTGGGTGTGAGTGTACACCAGTTAACATGACCCGAACGGTAATTATCTAAATCCATTGCTTTGGTTACGGTTTGTCCAGCGGGTGTGTTAAATAAAAGCTCGTCGTGCAGTAGTCGATCTAGCAGTTCAATATTATTGGTTTTCATCGCCTCTAGGAGTTTCTCTTCGTTCGCGATCGCCAGTTCCAGGTCGGAGGTATTCATATATTTACAATTCTTGCCTACTTAGGGTATTCAAAGGGTGAATAAATCAGACTTAAACCATTGCTAGGATGGTATTACAGTTATTATGACCCTCAAAAGGCTGAAAAATAAAGCAAATTCATAGACTGCTGCATACAAAAGAACCGTAAAATTTTTCCGCGATCGCGCAACATTGGACAACTGGCATTGGTGACAATCTAGGTTCAAATTATTATGCAGTCGTATGTAAGGCTCAAAAACCCTGGCATTGGTAATTTTTGCAGCCAGTAAAAAGTGAAACTGGAATGGTTAAAACTATTCCCTACTCCCTACTCCCTACCATCACGAAAAAACTTTTTCCGCAGACCCTACTTATATTGAGATAAAACTGCATATAATTTTTTGCGTGTAGTTGTGTAGCTTGTTCTTTGCTCTTGCAGTGAGGAAACAACTGGAAATCGGCAATTTCAGCAACTCGTTAAGATTGAAGATTATGAGATTGCTTCGTCATTCCTCCTCGCTTCGGACAACTTGTGATGTGCAACTTCATATTAAAACGGTATTACACAATACTGTATCCTGTATTTTTTCACTCTGCTGTAAATTTCTATGACCTTACCTGTCAAGCTTTATGATATCAACAACATTGACAAATTAAATAGAGATAATTCCCAACATTCCCAATTAATCACAGCCTATTTTATCCCCATGATGAAACTAGGCTCATTGCCATTTATCCAGAATGTCAACACCCAATTATATTTACTCACTGCGGGAAATCTCACCCTTCCCGTTACAGTTAATAATTTAGAATTAGAAAACTGTTATGTTTGCTCACCCTACAACCATTATATTACCTATACCAAAGTAGAACTGACAAACTTGAAAAATCCATTTTTAGAAACAACCATTGCCTACATACTCGACCTTCTCGGAATATTTGCCGCTCAAGCACAAATTAATCGAGTGGTCATCGTGAATAACTTACTTTTATCCACGAATTTATATCCCCCCATCTCAACACAGGAAATTCAAGCCATTACCACATTTCTTTGCCAAAAATTCCCGAACCACGCCATCATGTTTCGTTCAATTAATACATTTGTGGACAACGAACTAATGTATGGATTCCAAACCAATAATTATCATTTAATTGGTAGTCGGCAAATTTACCTCTTCCATCCCGCAGATGAATCCTCACGACGTAGTAAAATGCGATCGCGTCTGAAACAGGATACCCAATTAATCCATAAACACGGATATACAGTTTTAGATAAATCGGCGATTACTGCTGAAGATATTCCCCGAATTGTAGAATTATATAATTTACTTTATTTAGAAAAATATTCCTACCATAATCCCCAATTTACCGAGGAATTTATTCAATTAACCCTGCAAAATCCCGCTTGGTGTTTCCAAATCCTGAAAAAAGACCACAGCATCGATGGAGTAATCGGTTATTACCACGTGAATAACATAATGACGACACCAATCCTTGGTTATGACACCCAATTACCCCAGGAAATCGGATTATATCGAATGCTGTCAGCACTTCTGACAAATACAGCCAAAACTGAAAATATGATTCTACATCAAAGTTCTGGTGCAGCATCCTTTAAAAGATTACGAGGATTCCTTCCCAATATAGAGTATAGTGCGGTTTATATTTCCCATCTCCCTTGGTGGCGAAAAATTATTTGGCTAGTTTTAAAATTATTAGTGAATAAACTGGCTATTCCCTTGATGCAAAAATATAAATTATAAGCAGGTAGATGGGAGTAAGGAGACTGGTTTGATATTTCATTGTCCCTATGATAACCTGAAAAGCTATCAAAACTCTGCGTTGAAATAATCACCTTTGTGAAAACAGATAGCATCTTTTACCGTCTCTTTCAAGAATTTCCCAGCATCTTCTTTGAACTAAATTGGTTATTCTCCCAAAATCGCTAGTGAATATCAATTTTCATCAGTCGAAATCAAGCAAACAGCATTCCGTATTGATGGTGTATTTATTCCCCAAAGTCAAGAACAGCCAATTTATTTTGTCGAAGTTCAGTTTCAAGAGGATTTGGGAATATACTCGCGCCCAGGGTGGTGGGAAGTAATACTAGAAACAACTCCCGTATCCGCATCTAAAATGCCCTTCTCCCGCTCAATTGCCATTAAATCTTTAACTTTTTCCCACAGAGCTTGGGTGCGATCGCTTGCGGGAGCGAGGAAAGATTCATCACCAGTATAGGGACTGTAATTTTTCTGGATGAAATCGCGCAGATTAATCTCTTTCATCCATTTACCAGCTTGAAAGCCATGCCATTGCGGTAACACGATTGATTCCCCAATCGTCTAATTTGGTTCGGAATAGCCGTAGAATGGACATTAATTTTGGCAATTATCTATTCCCCCACCCTAGAAAAAATCTTTGCTACTGCACCCCTACAACCATCCAGGGCAAACGCATCTAAATTTTAAAATTTAAAGGTGCAGGTGCGGCGAAGCCGCACCTGCACGTGTGTGATCGCCCTACCAATAATTTTGACTTTGCCAATCCGTGGTAGGTTAAAAAAATCAGATGGGGTGCGGAGTGGTCAAACG